>JBBCJU010000007.1:0-190892 GCA_037190145.1 Fimbriimonadaceae bacterium | reverse complement strand
GAATCCCGAAACGCCCTGACTAAGGACCTACCTAGTTAGTGTTTAGCTCTTTGTGAAATCCCATCGACCAGAAGCGCTGCGGATGGGAATAAAAGTAATCCCGTTATCGCCGCGCCGCTCAAGTCGATACTCGTCCTTGTCGATGCGCACTCGCTCACCACGAATCGTTCCGCGTTGTTCTGCACTTCGACCGCGTTGAAGCGTAAAGGACCCATCAGATCGGACGTTCAATCGATAATCGCGAACGCGGTTTCCACCGGTCCAGTTACCAACAGCCCATCTGGGAACATTGCCGCCGATGCCATCCCACCAGTCGCCGCCGCCATTTCCGTTGCGAGAGCGGACCTCAAACTCAGCACGGCAACCATTATCAACCCAAATGGAGTTGCGGTCGTAGCCCCAAGTTCTTCCTTGGATACAAGGCTTGTCGGAGAGTCGCTTGATCAGCTTTACGCCACCCGATGTATCAATGCGACGGGTCTCTCGCTTGCCATTACTCTCAACCTTCACCTTGCGAGTATCAAAGCCTGTGCCTGGACGATTCCAGCCGGAGTCATTGCCGCCCTTTGTGTTGTAAGAGAATATGGCTCGGCATCCCTCATCTACCCAAATCCCGTTGCGGTCAGAGCCCCAAGTGCGGCCTTCACGACAGGGTTTGTCAGACAGTTGGCGCACCAATCGAATCCGTCCCTCATGATCTACGCGCTTGTAAACTCGCTTACCGTCTTTGCTTTCAATCGTCACCTGTCGATCTTGCACTGCAAATGCAGAACCTGCGACCAGGGCGAATAAGCTCACTAGAACGAAGCCTCGTTGTTTGTTCATTGATCTATGCCTCCCAATTTATAACCTAGACGTGCAGTTAGGCGGTGCCGCATCGCAGTTCGTTCCCGAAACTAGGCTTATGACCCAGAGTATAGGTTCAAACCAAGGCCGTCTGTAGGCACCCAGACCCTAACCACTAGGATACTGAAGGAGCGCTTAAGTGCGTTTCTGAATCCTGACGACTACCTCTTAAGACGCCTTCCACCGGGCACGGAGGCGGTCGGTCAGCCACTGGGAGACCTCCCAAATGTCCGCCAGAGGCTGACCCGTTTTAGGGTCGGTCCACTGATAATTTGGCGGGCCGAACTCAGGGTCAACGGTCATATAGCGCGCATTCCGTTTCTCGTGAACGGCCTTGATGCGGTCCCATATTGCTTCAAAGGTCGTCACATAACCCTCCCACTGCTTCACGCGGGGGTCCGGCACTTGCGGGCCTTCTTCAAAGCCCACCCGCGTATGAATGTGCCGCGTGCGTTGAATAGCCAATTCAAGTTGATCTTTGAATCCCCCAAGCATGGATTCAGTCACGCAGCACCAGTGGCTGAAGTCGGCACAAAGATAAAGGTCGGGCAGGGCCTTCAGGTATTCGTATGTCGAGTTCGGTTCATAGAGCAACCTTCCTCGATGCGTCTCGAAGTTGACGGGAATCGAAACTTGCTTGGTGACCTCCACCAGCTTGCCCAAGTGGTCCATCCCCTGCTGGAAACCCATGGCGGATGACCCACAATGGACGGTGGCTTGCATGGCGCCGCTGTCTACTAACTCTCCAAGATCGCGCTTAAACTGCTCAGGATTGTCCCCAGAAACGATGCCGATAAAGCGCACGTCGTGCTTCACAATGAGGGGGCGAATCTCATAATGGGGCTTTACCCACTCCTCAAACCCATCATAGCCAGCGGCCTTAATCTTCTCGATCTGCTGATCTAGGGTGCCAGGAACGCCCCACGTGGCTTTAAAGTGCAGGATTTGCATGAAAGCCAAGTTACCAGCCGAAATCATTGAACGATTTCGAAATAGCATTGCACTATATATGTATGGCACGACTACTATCGATTATTGCGAGTTCACTGCTTTTAGCGAACCACGTGATGGCGTGTGCCACGGTGAGTGGAGGGCGGGCCGTCTTGTTGTCCCACGAAAACGTGATCATGGTCTGGGACAAGGCAAACGGGATGCAGCACTTCATTCGCCAGGCCAACTTCAAGAGCGGAGAGAAGAACTTCGGGTTCATCGTACCAACCCCAACTGAGCCCACATTCTCGGTGGCTGATACTGCGGCGTTTAGCAGATTGTATAGGCTGATGCCACGCCTTAGAGGTACCAAATCTTCTACACATATTCCGGGGACCGTGAGCAGCCGCCGAGGTGGGGTACAGGTCTTGAAGACAGAACAGGTGGGAGACTATCAAGCGACGGTGGTGAAAGCCACGGACGGAAAGGCCCTGAATGATTGGCTGAAGAAAAATGAGTTTGTCTCGCGCCCCAGCCTGACGGCATGGCTGGACAACTACGCGAAGAAACAATGGGTGTTTACGGCTCTGAAGTACAAAGCAGACTCGAACGCGCGCACGGAGACCAAGGCGATTCGCATCTCCTTTAAGACCGACAAACCCTACTATCCGTACAAGATGCCAGCCGAAAAAGATAAGGCAGGAAACAAGCATTCGCTTAAGCTCTATTTTGTGGCAGCGACGGGGGTAGAGGCTAAGTACGATAAGTCAAGTGAAGTTTGGGGAGCGAGGCGTGAATGGTCGGGCCCTCTACCCGAAGCGCAGCGCCCTCTTTTGGCCAAGGAACTGGGACTGAGCGAGACCGATATTCCTGCAAACGCACAGGTCACGATCTTTGATAACCCGGGAAAAGAGGACGACTACGATGAAGATTTGGTCTTCATGGCGACAAGCAGCGCCGGCCCCTTCATGTTCGGCGGAATTGCGTTGGTGCTGGTTGGGGGATGGCTTATGGTGCAGCGGAATCGCCGGAAGTTTGTACTGAGCCCTGCTTAGGGTTTGGGTAATACCAAACCTCGACGAGGCGATGATCGGAGTTCTGGGTGCGAAAGGCCCTGGCATGGATCGCACCTGTGGAAGACCAGACCTGGTCAATACGGGCCATTGGGAACTCGTTGGTGGCGGTATATCCAGATGAGTCTGTATCTTCGTGCAGCCAACCTTGGTAGGGGGCGAAGATACCGGTGTCGGGCGGAGTGTTATAGTCTCCCCCGACCATCACCCATTTCGTCTGCTTGGTGTAGGGTTGCAGGAAACGGGCGATCTCCTGCAACTCGGCGCGACGACTCCGTCGATTTTCGGCGTACGCCCGCCAACAGCCGGGACTCCAATAATCCAAACGGAAGATGGGTGGCTGGAGCCTTAGCGAGACCAAAAGCAGAGGTTCCTGCCCGGGTAGCTGAGCTATGCCTGCCACAAAGTTATGGGTGCCCTTGGGGAGGGGAATGGGTTGCAACGTGCCTTCTACCAAGATGGAGGTATCGGGGCCAGATAAGAGCGACCACCCCGCGGGCTTGATCCTTTCAAGCTCCTTGCGGCTGGGTGACTCTTGAAGAAGGAGCACCCAGGGCTCGCGGCGGAAGGCCTCTTGAGCCGCCTCGATGGAGCCTCCGGCGCAGTTTAGGGTGACCACCCGGAACGCTTCGGAAGAGTAAAACTCAGAGGCGCGGGCAGGTAGCCACTTCCGCTCCTCTCCCATGACTATCCAGAAAGCCAGCCAAGCAAACAGGATCAACAGTTGGCCGCGAGTGCGATGCTTGCGAATGCCGGCGAGGCTGAGAACAAACGCAAACCCAGCCCAGACAAAAGGCGGCCAGATAGTGATGGCATAGAGTGTATCGCTAGGGAAGCTATAAGCAAGAGTAAGGTTGACGAGCCAGAGAAGTGATAAACCCCGCCATAGCTTCAGGGCTTTCGATGCTCGGGCTGCCATCTCGGGGCCTGTAGGCTAAGCGGGCAACTGCACCCAGCTAACCTTCCGGGCACCTTCTTGGAAGCGGAGCAATAGGTGGTCTTTTGGATAAGGAAAGATAGATTTGGGAGCCTTGTACTGCTCATACCAGCCGTCCCAAACCACATCGGTTGCACCAATCGCAAAGTTGACAACCTTCCACTTCTTGCCTTCCTTCTTCAAGAGAGCACAAGTCCAGTCATCAAAAGCGTCGGATTCGATGGCTTCCTTGTACTTTGTCTTGCGGTAGTTAATGGCCTTGCCCGTAGTAGTAAGGTTCTTTCCCGAAAAGAAAGCCCAGTTGCCTTGCATCTTGAGGTGATTGACCTGAAAGATAACCTTTTGCTTCAAATCCTTTTCGATTGGAATTCGCAAGCCATCCATAATCGCCTTCCTATCTGCTGACCCTTGCTTGGGTGTGGTTTGAGAGAAACCCACCGTCGCGAGTAGTGCGAGAACGAATATGAAGGCATGGCGCATGCCATCATTGTAAGGCATCTGTAACAAAAATAGGAATCCGCATAGGTACAAGCCCGTTCGATTACTGGCCCTACTATTCGAAAAGCGCACTACTGTGCCGCTTGTTAATCTCGCCTCTGATCCATAGCCATCTGCGCCAGTGGCGTCGAAGATCTCCTAGGAACCATCGCCACTCCCGGATGGGATCGGATGACTTCTCGCTCCAGTCTCGCCAAGGACTTCGCATCCACTCACGCCGATACGCCTTCTTGTACGGACTGAGCATCTTTATTTGCCACGGCTTGCATGGACCATTGAAATGAACGATGACCGGATCAACGAGCGCCTCATGGAATGCATCTGGGTCTGACGGAGGGAGGGGCGACTGTAGTCCAACTACTCTGGCTTGTACATTGTATTTTTCAGGTAGCTCTTTCCATTGCTTGGCAAAGAAGTAATTGAGTCGGCTCTGATCACGGAATCGCCCGAAATTGGGGTCTTCAGACATATGCCGTAGCACACGCTCCTTTGTGCCCAAACTTCTCCACTGATTGAGGTCGACTAATAAAAGACCGGAGTTAAAGTATGGGTCCGTTTTCTGTAGCCCAATCTTTTCATATTCAATACCCTCGGCAGTAACTTCTATTGAGGCCGGATCGTTCACTGCGCCGATCGGTAATCCTTCTAAATCCTCAGTCCAAAGAGGCTGGATATCACCGAGGCAGAGCATGTCGGAATCAAACCAAATAACTCTTTCTACATCTTGCATATACTCGCCCATGTTTAGGCGATAGTAGGCGACTTTATTGACGTGGGTTCCAGTTTTGGCGCTTGCGTAGTCGTCCTTGAAATCCGGCTTTATGATCGTAATCTGGTGATCAAACTGCTTGTCTAACAGGGCGAATCTTTCCAGATTGATGGGAGATATGTTGTCGAGGACCAGATGGGCATGAATCGGAGTTTTAGTGCGCCGAAACATTGAAAAAAGCCCAATGCCTAAACCTGCCGCCATTCGATCATCACTCGCTGCGGTTACGTGGATAGTGTCCATCTGCCCCATGACGCATCAACTTTACCAAGGTTCGGTTCGTTGAACGGGCATGTGAAGTCCCAGGATTACGGGAAATAAGAGACGCGGGTCGAATAAACTACGCAAGCCGGGAAAGAATTAGATATTTCCCCTCTGCGCACCTTCCCACCCATGTTAGAAATCAAGAACCTCCACGCCCGAATCGAAGAACGAGAGATTCTCAAAGGTATCAACCTCACCGTCAATAAGGGCGAAGTCCACGCCATTATGGGACCCAATGGCTCCGGCAAGAGCACCCTCGCTAATGTCATTGCGGGCAAGGGCGATTACGAGGTGACGGAAGGGGAGATTGTTTTAGCGGGTGAAGACTTGGTGGAGTTGGATCCAGAAGAACGCGCCGCCGCCGGTCTGTTCTTGGCTTTCCAATATCCCGTTGAGATTCCTGGAGTGAGCAATACCTATTTCCTCCGATCCGCTCTCAACGCAGTTCGAAAAGCTCGTGGCGAGGAAGAGCTAGATGCTATGTCTTTCTTAAGCCATATCAAGGGCAAGATGAAAGCTCTTGATTTGGATCAGAAGATGTTGAGTCGAAGCGTCAATGAGGGTTTTTCTGGTGGAGAGAAGAAGCGAAATGAAATCTTCCAGATGGCCGTTCTGGAGCCTATCATGTCGGTTTTGGATGAAACAGACTCCGGCCTAGATATTGATGCATTGAAGGTGGTTTCCGACGGAGTAAACGCGCTTCGATCACCAGAGCGCGGTTTCTTGGTGATCACTCACTATCAACGATTGCTCAACTACATCGTCCCTGACTTTGTTCACGTGTTGGTAGATGGTCGCATCGTCAAGAGTGGCGGCAAAGAGCTGGCGCTGGAGCTTGAAGAGAAAGGTTATGGCTGGATTGAGGAGCAGCTCGCTGCCACCGTTTAAGGCGCAAATGCGAATGATTGATTTGAACGAGCGAATGCATAGCCTTATCGAGAACCACCACCAAGTGACGGGCCTTTTGGCTTCACTAGGTCCTGCAGAGTGGTCGGAGAAGCGCACTGCGGCTTTGGCCCGGTTTGAGGCCGCTGGGATCCCGAATCATAAAGATGAAGAGTGGAAATACACTCCGCTTAATCTTTTGAAGGAAACGGAATACAAACCTGCATATGGTGCCACCGTTGAGCGATCGCAGCTAGAAGTCACACCCGTAGGGAATGTTGATGCGGCTACTGTCGCGTTTGTAAATGGTGAGGAAGCTCCTGAACTAGCTGTTCCGAGGAACTTACCTGCGGGAGTTTTCCTGGGCACTCTCCAGCAAGCTTGGGATGAAATTCCTGAGGTTGTCAGCCAATGGCTGGGCAATATTGCAACCTTAGAGGGCAAGCTGGGCTCAACAAACGATGAGCGATTTGTCGACCTCAATACCGCTTATCTGGGTGAGGGCGTCGTTCTCTATGTTCCAAAGAATGTGGTCGTGGAAGATCCCATCCACTTCTCTTTTCTCAGCAAGGCGGATCACGGACCATTGGCCGCATTCCCGCGTGTTCTCATCGTGATGGAAGAGAACAGTCAGGCCAAAGTCTTGGAGAGCTACCAGGGACTGGAAGGTGACTACTTCAATTGTTCAGTAACAGAGGTCACCCTCGCTAAGAACGCGATTCTGGAACACAACAAGTTTCAATTGGAATCCACATCTGCTGTGCATATCGCCAACATTGCGATACACCAGGAAGGCCCATCCACATATACATCCAACAATATTGGATTCGGAGGAGCCATCGCCCGCAATGACATTAATGTTTGGGTGAATGGCGAGCACTGCGAAACTTGGCTGAACGGAACCTATGTCGCAACCGGAAACCAGTTGGCAGACAACCATACTCGCATTGATCACGCTAAGCCAAACTGTAACTCTTTTGAAGTTTACAAGGGCGTTATGGCTGATCGTGGGCAAGGAGTCTTTAACGGCAAAATCTTTGTTTATGAGGATGCTCAAAAGACCGATGCTAAGCAGACGAACCAGGCCATTCTGCTATCGCCAACGGCTTCGATTGAGACGAAACCTCAACTTGAAATCTTTGCTGACGACGTGAAGTGTACGCACGGTGCGACCGTTGGGCAAATCAAGGAAGAGCCCAAGTTTTATCTCCGATCCCGCGGTATTCCGGAAAAAGAAGCTGAGGCTTTGCTCGTCTACGCTTTCGCAGCTGAGGTTATCGAAAAAGTGACGATCGATGAAGTTCGAGAAGCCCTTGAGAGCGTTCTGTTCGACAAGTTGAAAGCCTAGTAGAGGCCCGGATTTGCCGGGCTGAAGACTCATGGAGAAGCACGCCGACAGAGATGCAATCTTGCATGAACTCCAAAGAGTTCTTCCGCTTGAACGTGCGATGGCAACGTTAGTTGGTGTAGGTTCAGAACCAACGGTTGAGGCAATAGACTTCGTGCAGAAAGTGACGGCTCCGCCCATTGTGAAATCGGCTCTGTGGCTCTACTTTGATGACTTAGAACGATCTCACTCATTGAGCCAAGACATTCATACACCATCCGGAAGTTATTGGCACGCCATCATGCACCGCAGAGAGGGCGATTTCTGGAACTCAAAATATTGGTTTCGCAAAGTAGGTCATCATCCGGTGATTGGCGAGCTTGGATATGATCCATTTCAGTTTGTAGATGCATGCGAAGCAGACGGAGGCCGAAATGCTCCTGAGTTGCTAGCTACTCAACGCAACGAGTGGGTGACACTCTTCAATTGGTGTCTAAGGGAGGCAAGTCTTGATTAAGTTCCTCATTTTTGGAGGTATCGCGTGTGTTGGAATTATTGTCGCAATCGCGTTCTATGCGGCATGGAAGATAACTAAAATGGGGAAAGACCTACGTAATGGTGTGGGAGCATCCGGAGGTCAAAGCCACAACGACTACATTACGACGACCGGAACGACTCTGTCTGATGAGAGTAACCGTCACTCGTCCAGTGATGATTCTTCCACGTCTCAGTTAGGCTATTCGTCTGGTGAAAGTGCAGGCTCTGATGTTGGTAGCGGTGCAACCGATTTCAGTTCAAGTGATTCAGGTTCCTTTGACTCTGGGAGCAGCGACTCAGGAAGTTCAAGCAGTGATTAATCCGTCTCCAGTCGATTTTGTAGGAGAGGCCATTCGTTCCGAATTCCCGATACTGTCTCAGTTGGTAAGGGGCAAGCCGTTAACGTATCTGGATAATGCGGCGACTTCACAGAAACCGCTTGCTGTATTGGAATCCGTTGCCCACTATTATCGTGAGCAGAACGCGAATATTCACCGGGGAGTTCATCACCTTAGTCAAATTGCAACCCAAGAATACGATCGTGCCCGGTCTGCAGTTCAAAGACTTTTAGGTTCCGGGGAACCTAGCGAAATCATCTTTACCAAAGGATGCACAGAGGCCATCAATCTTGTGGCCAGCGGAATGGTGTTTGCCAAGGATGACCTCCTGAAACTTAAAGAAGGGGATACCATCTTGGTTTCCACTTTAGAGCACCACAGCAACATCGTTCCATGGCAGCTTGCGGCGGAACGGGTTGGAGCGAGAGTGATCCCTATCCCGGTCACGGATAAGGGAGAAATAGAACTTGATTCTTACTTGAATCTCCTCAAGGGAACTCGGCCAAAGTTAGTCGCGATCAAGCATGTCTGCAATGCATTGGGGACCATCAATCCAATCCAATGGATGGTTCAGCAAGCTCACGCCTATGGAGCTTTGGCATTAGTAGATGGTGCTCAGGCCGGACCCCATATCCGTATAAATGTCCAAGACTTGGATGCTGACTTCTATACATTGTCTTGTCACAAGATTTATGCGCCAACTGGGGTTGGAGTTTTGTATGGAAAGCGCGCCTTACTAGAAGCCTTGCCTCCCTATCAAGGCGGGGGAGATATGATTCGAACTGTTTCTTTTGAAGGGTCAACTTACGCGCCCATTCCGGCCAAGTTTGAGGCAGGGACCCCCAATATTGCGGGGGTTATTGGTCTAGGCAAAGCGATTGAATGGCTTGAAAGTTTGGGAGGCGATGAGAATCCGCTGGATGAGGTTTTTGCCGCAATTCACGCTCATGAAACTCAACTTTCCAAACTGGCCGAAGCAAAGTTGAACGAGATTCCGGGAGTTCGCATCTACGGGGAATCAAGCGAAAAGGCCGGAATCGTAAGCTTTACCTTGCAAGATGCGCATCCGCACGATATCGGGACGATTTTGGATTCCGAAGGAATTGCCGTTCGGGCCGGGCACCATTGTTGTATGCCTCTTATGCGAAGATTTGATGTTCCTGCGACGGCGCGAGCAAGTTTTGCCCTATACAATACTAGAGAAGAGGTTGATCATTTGGCTGCGGGCGTGAGCAAAGTACAGGAGATGTTTAGGTGAAGAAGTTATCCCTCAATCAGATTTACTGTCAAAGAGTGGGGGTGGGCTTTTATGTTGGGGGAGGCCGATCACGATGAGCCTAGACCTTCGCGAGCTTTACCAAGAAGTGATTCTAGATCACAACAAACGGCCTCGAAATAAAGGTCGCCTGAACGACGCGACCAATGAAGCTGAGGGGCATAACCCACTTTGCGGGGATCAGGTTCACATCACTCTGCACACCTCAAACGGTCTGATTGATCAGATTGCTTTTGAAGGTCATGGTTGTGCCATTTCAACCGCCAGTGCTTCCTTGATGACGGAAGCAGTAAAAGGGAAGTCTCTAGAAGAGGCAGAAGCGATCTTTCGTGAATTTCAAGCGATGGTGACCTCTCCTGATTCTGAAGACGTTCATGAAGAACTAGGTGAGATGATTGCCTTGGCGGGGGTCCGAGATTATCCGGTGCGGATAAAGTGCGCTACTTTGCCCTGGCATACATTGCATGCCGCCTTGGCTGGGGAAGGGAAAGCCAGTACAGAGTGAAGATATCAGTGGAGAAGAACGATTGCCTGAACGCCTAGAATCCCCAATGCCTGACAAAGGCGGACTGACGACCATTGAGCGGTCACTGCTTGAAGGTGAAATCATAGAAGTTTTGCGTACGGTCTATGATCCCGAGCTTCCGGTTAATATTTACGATCTGGGATTGATCTACGATATTCAGATTGATGACTCAAAGAATGTTCACATCATGATGACCTTGACCAGTCCGGCATGCCCAGTAGCTGGGACCTTGCCTGGTGAAGTGCAATCGGCTACGAGAAGTGTTCCTGGCATCGGCGAAGTGACCGTAGAATTGACATGGGACCCGCCCTTTACCGTAGAGATGATGTCGGAAGAAGTGAGACTAATGTTAGGGTTAATGTGACGGGGCATGTGCCGAGAGAGTAAAGTATAAGTATTGGCTCAAGGTATTGCGCATTAGGAGTTGATTGCTCCTGGTTACAAGATCCTAGTGTCGAGCGCCTTGCACTTCCGTTATGAAATTCTCCGCTCAAGAAGAATATGGCCTCCGATGCCTACTCCAGATCGCCCGATCTGGCGGTGGTGGCAGCATGACCATTCCTGAGATTTCCAAGGTTGAAGGTTTAAGTCAAACGCATGTCGCTAAGTTATTGATGATTTTGCGAAAGGATGGCTTTATCACCAGCACTCGAGGGCAAGCTGGTGGATACACCCTGGCTAGGTCTGCGGACGAAATCAATGTTGGGCAGGTCTTGGCATGTTTAGGAGGCAGGCTGTATGACGAGGAGTTCTGTAGTAAACATGCGGGGCAACTTTCGATATGCCAACATGCCGTTGACTGTTCCGTAAAGTCTCTTTGGCAGATGATTCAGGGATCAGTTGATCACGTTCTGAAAGATCTGACCTTGTCCGACATGATTAGCAAAGGCGACGCGATTTCTAACGTCACATTCATGAGTGCGCCACCTCGGCAGAAAACTGGCGTAGGAATCGGTTAAAGATGGAAACGATGACTTTTCCAGTGACGATTAGCGATAAGGCTCTGGCTCAGCTCAAAAAATTGTTCGCGAAGGACGGTCGTGAAGGAGTTTTTCTTCGAGTCGGAGTGAAGGGCGGCGGTTGCTCTGGACTTGAGTACGTCATGAAGCTGGACGACGCTCGAAAAGATATCGATCGGTCAACTACGATCGATGGCATGGAAATCGTTTGTGATGGGAAGTCCGCAAGATTCCTTGAAGGTGCTGTGTTGGACTATACCGGTAACCTCATTGGTGGTGGATTTCAGTTCCAAAACCCGAACGCTGGTCGATCTTGCGGTTGTGGAACGAGCTTCATGCCTAAGGCAAGTTAATAGAGCTTTGCGCCATTAGGAACCTGAAAGGTCGGCTGGGCAAGAATAACTTCCCCCGGGGCTCGGTCAAACCCGCACACCAACACTTCCGACATAAATCCGGCAATGCGTTTAGGCGCGAAATTCACGACTGCAATCACTTGTTTGCCGGGGAGTTCTTCAACTGAATAGGCTTGCGTTATCTGAGCCGATGAATGCTTGATTCCCAAATCTGCCCCAAAATCGATGAATAGCTTGTAAGCGGGCTTTCTGGCCTCAGGAAATGGTTCCGCCCTTACGATGGTGCCAACTCGTATATCCACCTTTTCAAAGTCTGTGTATTCAATCATCGGCTCAAACTACCCACTTAGGGTGATCTTTATCAGATAGAACGCTCCCGCACATGCACTAACGGTGAGAATTACGCTTGCCACAGCGTAGAGCAATGCCAGATTCCACTGGCCCTTCTCAATCAATTGCAACGTTTCCCAAGAAAACGTGGAAAACGTAGTGAAACCGCCACAGACTCCAGTTGCAAAGAAAAGTCGATAAGCGGAGGTGGGGCTCGTGCTTGCTTCCCAGGCGAAAAAGGCGCCGATCAGTAGGGACCCTACGATGTTAATACCAAAAGTGGACCAAGGAAAAGAATGGCTAGTGTGACGGAATAGCTCTCCAATCAAGAATCGACAGACTCCGCCCAAGAAAGCTCCACTACCGACCCAAAGCGACTTCGCCACTAAATCCATGAACTTATTCTTACATTCTGGGCACTAGTCTTAAGATTCTGGTCCTAACCCTATTGTGAGAAACGAAATCCATGGTTAGACTGTTTCAACAGAACAGCGGAAACTGGTGAACGCAACGGGGCTTGGCCTACGTCTCCGCATCGAGGGAGAATGAGACTCTTATTTGCTGGCCTCTTGCTGGGTGGACTGATTGCTACTTCCGTAGCTAATCCACGTGACTTCGTGGTGAGCGCAAAGCCGGTCTTCGAGAGTTCCTCTTACTGGCCCACCTCTCCTATCTCTGTTGAAATAGAAAACAAAGGACCGGATGCGGCTGGGCAGTTGCTGCTTACGGATAATTATCAATCAGTCCGATATCCCATTGAGTTACCGACCGGGGCAAAAAAGCGGATTATTGCCTATCCCGTCGGATCTGCATATGGCACCGTGCCTGAGCTTTTGTTGGATACCGACCAAGCCCGTTTTCCGATTCCCTATGCATCGAAAGGAACCTATGCTTATGGAGAAGTCTCCGTAGTCGCATTGATCTCTGATAACTCCGGTGAACTGGGTTTCCTGAAGCAAGTTGAAAGGGGAAAGAATAATCAAACCGGAATGTATGCCGATGCATACTGTCCTCCAGAGGATGCGCCGGAGCGTCCCGTTGGCTACCAAGGTTTATCAACCATTGTGCTGGGCGAAGGCGCAGATCGCTTGTCCGATGCTTCCATTAAGGCAATCCAGACTTTTACACTGACGGGTGGAACCGTAGTTTTTGTGGGTGGGGCATCTGCGCAGGTTCTAAACGATGGTCGCTGGAAATCGTTCATACCGGCAACTGAGTTCCGTACGATTAACGTGACGGGCTCAAGAGTTCTCACCAAGATTGGGGAAAGGCCTGTCACCGAATCCCTCACGGTCTCCGCTGGAGTTCCTGTTTCGTCGGCGAAAGTTCAGCGAGATGGCTCCGTACCCATGATCATAGAGAGTGGGTACGGAATTGGAAAAGTCGTCGTCTTTGCCTTCAACCCATTTGAAGATCCTTTGCTGAGATGGGAGGGGAGAAGGCGCCTCTTTGCTCTTTACGGCAGGGCACTTGACAATCAACGCGCAACAACTTTTTTAACTCAGTTCGACTCCACTCAATCGCAAGGTATGGAGTATGGCTACGGGAGTTCACCCTACTCGGCGTCCTATCCTTCCAGCAATACAGGAAATGACCCCTTTAGTGTTGAACTGCCAGCAGCCTCGAAAGTCTTCTGGATATTGGCGGCATTCTTTGTCACCGTCGTTCCGATCAATTTCATCGTTTTGAAGAAACTAGGCAAAGGGGAATGGGCTTGGGCAACGGCACCGGTTATCAGTATCATCTTTGCGGGGATTTTCTTAAACCAAGCTAGTGATCTTTACGCTGCCGGTCTCTCCACGGCAACCAAAGGAGCTTTGGTAGTACAGCAGGATGGGGCGGAGGCTATCTTTGTGGGCTCCACCCAAATGTTCTTTCCGAACGGTGGATCCTATGATCTGAACTTGCAAAATGTAGACCAACTCGGATCGGGCAGGCAGTACGACTACTATGGAGGTGGGCAATCTAGATCCCAGGTTACACCGGTGGATATTGGATCTATTCGTGTCCCTGACTTAAGAGCTGCAAACCTAGCTTTTGAGCAGATAGGTTATCGTCAACGATTTAGTGGACTGACTCCACTGCATGTTCAGAGCAAGCTTTTAGGAAATTCTAAGATCCAGGTCAAGATTTCCAATCGCTCGTCCGACCAGATTCGGAATGGAGCCTTGATAGTTGCAGGGCGTAGATATGGGATTGATCTACTAGAAGCTGGTCAAGACAAAGTGATGGAAGTGAACACAGAGGCAAATCCTCAAGCGGCACAAGGGGACTTTCTGGATGCTCTCACGGTTCGAAATTCAATTGCGGTGGTTGTGTCGGATATTACCGGGCTTAAAGCTGGGCCCCAGATCGGAAGTGCGGTTTCTGCACAGTCAGGGGTTCGAATGATCTATGTCGCTCCATTACCCATAGCGGGGGTGAAGGCATGAGTTTATTGAAGACTCTCTTTACCGAAAATCCGATGATGATTGAGATCACTCGGTTCCGCAGGAAATTCTTGGGTGGAGGCAACTCACTCAACTCAGTTGTGATCGCGATGTGTGGAGCCATTTACATCGGTATCTTGGCATTGGTTTGGAATTACCGAGATTCGGCAAACCCTATCATTCTCGTCTTTCTTCAAACGCTTTTGTTCACACTTCTAGCTCCTGCTTTGCTCCACGGAGCGATTGCCGGGGAGCGTGAAAGGCGGAGCTGGGACTTTCTCTTGGTAGCCCCCGTGACCCAGGCGCAAATTGTATGTGGGAAGTTTGCCGGGGCTGCTGCCGCCATAATCGCTTGCGCGGTCGCGCTCTTGTTGCCCATTGCGATTGGCGTTGCGTTTTACCAACGTCACACCTTTGGGGGCTCAATGGATTCGCAGGTTAGCTTCCTGAATTTGATCTTGGCTGAAATTTTGTCCGTCGCTTGGGGACTTCTTGTCTGCGCCCTAACGATTTTCTTTTCGGCAAGGTGCAAGCGAGGCTTTATAGCCCTGGGTACTACTTTGGCCCTTCTGGTTTCGGCCCTTATCGTCTGGCCAATCTTAACCGCGAGTGCAGGGTTAGGTGGTCCACAGAACAATCTCCTGAACTACTTCCATCCCTTCTGGATATTGACTCAAGTTGAGTTCACTTCGGTGGTTCGGCCGGGTGAAGAAAGTGCGCCATCTCTAGTAGGAATCCCTCAGATACTTGTCTACCTGGGAATGACGGCTGTCTTCTTGATTTGGACGGAGCGAACCCTTCGATTCGCTGACACGGAGGTCAAGTTCCTCCCTCGATAAAACTATGCTTGAAGTAAAGAATCTTCGTAAAGAATATGGCGGTCTTACGGCCGTCAAAGGGATTAGCTTTGCTCTTCAACCGGGCGATATTTTTGGCTTCATAGGCTCTAATGGAGCAGGGAAGACAACAACCATTCGCATGATTTCCACCTTGCTGGAGCCTACCAGCGGAACGGCGATATTGAATGGCGCAGATGTCCGCACACAGCCGATGGACGTTCGCCGGATGTTGGGATACATGCCCGACTTTTTTGGCCTATATGATGACGTCAAGGTTTGGGAATATCTGGACTTCTTCGCGGCGATCTATCAAGTTCCCGCGCGAGAAAGAAGCAAGGTCATCGATAACGTTCTAGAGTTAACCGACCTCACTGTTAAGAAGGGAGCGTTTGTTCAGTCACTTTCACGAGGTATGCAGCAGAGGCTCTGCTTGGCGCGATGTCTGGTGCACGACCCGCAACTACTCCTCTTAGACGAACCCGCCTCGGGACTAGACCCCAGGGCTCGTGCGGAGTTAAAAGAACTGATTGCAGAGTTGGGGCGAATGGGCAAAATTGTCATCGTCTCTTCTCATATCCTTCCGGAGTTGGCGGACTTCTGCAACACCGTAGGGATTATTGAGAAGGGTGAGCTTCTTGCCTTTGGCCCCGTCGCGCAGATAGTTCAAGGTATCCAGAACACGAAGGTTTTGCGCATTCGGTTCATCGGGACAAACGGCGAGCTAAAACACTTTGTAGAGACTCGCCCTCATGCTCAGTCTGTAGAGCTTGCGGGTGATGGCGAGTTGAGGGTGGACTTTTCCGGAACGGATGAAGACCAAGCCGGTTTGCTGAAATCTATCATTGACGCTGGCTTCAAAATCATAGGATTTCGTGAGGAAGAAGCGGACCTGGAAGATGTCTTCCTTCGCCTTACAACGGGAGCGGTTCAATAGATGGGTGGTTGGCTGTCCAACGCCATAGGGTGCTACTTTGGGAACGCGGCTGCCGTCCGAGATTTCAGAGTGCAGCTCCGAGGTAACCGAGCGGTCATCCTTTGGACCTTCTACTTACTTGTTTTGATCGGCTTTACGATGCTGGTCTACTCCGGACGATCCAGCGGGAATCATACGTCGATTGTTAATGCTCAATCGGATCTTCGAAATTTCTACCAGTCCATCATGATCCTGCTAGCGGTCATGATCAACTTGATCGCGCCAGCGCTCACGGCTGGCTCCATTGTGATGGAGCGGCAGCGACGTTCACTAGACTTGGTCTTTTCGGCACCGGTTACAGTCAAGTACTACCTGGTTGGAAAGATGGTGAGCAGCTATCGCTATGTTTGGATGCTGTTAGTTCTATCCTTGCCCATCACTTCGGCTTGTGTTGTTTTGGGAGGAGCTACCTGGACAGACGTGTTGGGTGCCTACATCATCCTTTCTTTCAATGCTTTGATATACACGTCGATTGCTTTACTGTTATCAACCCTATCTCGTCAGCCCGTTTCGGCAGTGGTTTGGAGCTACTTTGCTTCGATCATCTACTCCATTTTTACTTCGATGATGTCGACTGCCTCTGTGGCGATGAGCATGAGTGGCATGTCTAGATCCTTAGAGGCCCCATTCTTAGTCACTCTGAGTCCCTACTTCGTGGTTCAGGCTGCTCCCACCTTTACTCGAATCTATGGCTATGAGGTGCCGAATTGGATACTGGGCGGCATTACGGCCATTCTCTTCAGCAAGATCATGCTGTTAGCGGCTGGATCAGCGATGAGTGGGTTTGGGGCGAAAGAAACCATCAGTCTAAGGATTCATGGAATTATCTATGCTGCCTTAGGATCGGCATTGATTGCCTACGGTTCTTTACCGACTATGTCCATTGTCCGCTCTGCAACCGTGTCCACGCCTGCGGGAAGACAAGCTTGGACTTATGCCATGGACCTGGCATTTGGCTGGATGCTGGTTCCGTTAGTGGTATTCATTCCTTTCTTTACTTGCTACGGAGCAGACGCAGAACGAAGATTTTGGGCGGACGGGTCCCTGCGGATAAGAAATATGCTTATCGGAACGCCTTCGGGAGGCTTACCCTACACCTTAACGCTGGTGGCAGCTATCTACTGCGGCATCGTCTTTACTTATTCCCAACTTAACGCTAGTTGGCCATCCTCTGCAATTCTCTTTTGGGCACTCACCTTTTGGGCCTTTATGTGGTCTCTGGGACGTTTGAGTAGTAGCTTTAATATGGGCCTTAGGGCAGCCCGTTCGCTCCACTTTACGCTCATGATGACTTTTATTGCTTTGCCGGTTCCTTTCTTTAGTGCAATGGGAGCTTTCAGTTCTTCAAATGCTGGAATTTGGGATATCTATATTCTAAGACCCCTTATTGGAGCCGAAGACAATCGACAAACGGCATGGGTGTATGGCGTGCTAATGCTAGCCGCAACTCTGATCGTGACCTATATTGCGGAAACGAATGCAAGCCGCAAAGGCGTTTTACAAAGGTACGCAACATGAAATTAGATCAAGGCAATTTGAAAAAGTTTGAGCGCAGAGTAAGGCTCGTCCGATCTTGGCGAGGTTTAGCGCTTGGTTTGGTATCTGGCGGAGTTGTGTGCGCCGTTTGGGCCGGCCTTGATTGGATGAGGGTGGCTTATGCCGAGTGGTCATGGCTCGGAGCCGTACTGGTGGGAGGCGGAATTCTTGGGGCGATCCTTGGATATGCGGCTAAAGTTCCGTTGAAAGCTCTTTCCAATAGTATTGACCGACGTGGAGGACTACAGGATCGGTTAACGACTTCTATTGAAGTGAATGGTGGCAGTGACTTTGAAAAGGCACTTTTGGTCGATGCAAATGAGCAATTCAATCGCCTAAAGCCCAATGAGCTTTATCCGGTGAAAGTTGGCAAAGTGCAGGCCGGAGCATTGGCGATGGCTGTTCTTGCATCCACCATATTCCTCTTGGGTAACTCGCCAATCTTGCTTGCACCAGAGGCACGTAAAGAGCGCGAGGAACTAAAGAAGCTTGGACAATCGGTGGAAAGAGTGACCAAGCCTCTGACTGAGCATGACAAGCCGGGCGACCTTACGGATGCTGAGCGGAAAATGGCAGAAGAACTTCGAAAGCTTCAGCGAGATTTGCAACGCTCAAAGGTGGACAAAGAAGAGGCCTTACAAAAGGTTAACGAGCTTGCAAAGCAGACCCAAGAGATCGTTAAAGAACGAGCTGAACTAACCTCTCAGAACATGGAGAAGGCGGAGTCAGCGCTTGAAAAACTACAAAAGGCTGAGTTGGAGAAGGCTGGGATGAAGATGGATCCCGAAACGCTTCAAGCTCTTCGAGAGATGAACAAGGCTCAAGGGAAGCAGGGTGACCCTAGTGAAAAGGGCAAGAGCGACCAGCAGAAGTTTGAAAAGAAAATGCAGGAGCTAAACCAAGAGCAGAAAGCCTTGGAGCAGAAGCAGAAAAATCTGGATCAGCAGAAGTCAGAACTTCAGAGCAAGCTCGACAAGATTAATTCTGAGATGAAGAACCCTAATCTCACTTCCGAGCAAAAGAAGGCTCTTGAAGAGATGCAGAAGAAAATCTCAGAGATGATGAAGAAGCTTGAGAAAGAGATCGCTGAGATTCAAAAAGCCATCGATCAGATCATGAAGAACAAAGAGATCCAGGAGCTCATGAGAAAAATCAATGAGCATCCGAAGATGAAGGAACTTCAAGAGATGGCCGCTAAGCTCGCCGAAAACGCCAAGATGGGTGAAAACGGAGAGATGCCGGAGCTAAGCAAAGAAGACATTGAGGCGATGAAAGAGAAGCTCAAGGAAGCGGAACAGGCAATGAAAGATCTTGCCAAGGAGCTTCAAGACCCTCAAGCCTTGGAAGACTTCATGCAGCAACTTCAAGAGGCGTTGGAGAATATGGATCAGTTGGAACTGAATGCCAGCATGTGCCTTTCCTGCCTCAGTCTCTTTAACCTCCCGATCCCAGGATTAGGCATGCCAAGCGCGGGCAATCCGATCGATTTTATGACTCACGACACAGGCAAGATCAACAAGGATGAGAACGGTAAGGAGGGCCAAGGGAAGACCACATTGACCCAGATCAAAGGGCAACGCCAAAAGAATGGCGAAGAGTCATACATTGAGATCAAAGGCCCAACCACCGTTGGTAATCGCTCTGGCGTGAAATACACCAAGGTGCTTCCTAGCTATAAGAAGAAGGCGGAAGAAGCAATGAAGAAAAACAACATTCCCAAGCAGCACGAGAAGCGAGTTAAAGAGTATTTCGAAAGTCTTTCGGGTGGGAGTAAGTGATGGAGGCGAGATGGTGATGGAAGTGATGGAGGTGAAGGCTGGTTACAACTCTGCGCCAAAGACCCATCGCGACCTGAAAATTTATCGCCAGTCCTTTGAGCTTGCGATGCTGATCTCAACTGTATCCAGGGAGTTTCCGAGAGACGAACAGTTTGAGATGTGTAGTCAAATCAGAAGGTCGGCCAGGTCGGTAAGTGCAAACATTGCAGAGGCCTGGAGGAAACGTAGATATAGAGCCTCCTTTATCGCAAAGTTATCCGATTCTGAAACTGAGGCTGCTGAAACACAATGCTGGCTTGAGTTCGCTCTTGCTGAAGGTTATATATCTGAAGCCAAGTTTGACGAACTTTTTTCAAAATATGAGACTCTCATCGGATCAATCGTAGGCGTCATCGGTCATGCGGATAAATGGGTGCTTCGTGATAGTTCACCCAAATCATCTCCATCACCCAGTTCACCCGTTTCATAAGGAATATATGGCTACAGAGGCAAACGCAGAATGGTTTCGATCGACTTTTGAGCGAGTGCGCTCAGAAGTTAAAAAGGTTATCGTGGGGCAAGATGACGTTGTGGAAGGCGTGCTGGTTGGGCTTGCCGCTAATGGTCACGTCTTATTGGAGGGAATGCCGGGCCTTGGCAAGACCTTATTGGTTAAGAGTCTGTCTCAAGCTCTATCTCTAGACTTTTCACGTATTCAGTTCACGCCAGATATGATGCCTGCGGACGTCACGGGCACGAATATTTTGGCTCAGGGCGAGACGGGGGCAAGAGGATTTGAATTTCGTCGTGGCCCCGTTTTTGCCAACATTGTCCTCGCTGACGAAGTGAACCGGGCAACCCCTAAGACGCAATCCGCGATGTTGGAGGCAATGCAGGAACGGTCGGTAACCGTCGGTGGGAAACGACATGAACTAAGTGAGCCCTTTTTGGTCATGGCTACTCAAAACCCAGTCGAGCAAGAAGGAACTTATCCTCTTCCTGAGGCTCAACTTGATCGATTTTTCTTTAAGATTCTCGTTCCGTACCCGACCAAAGCAGATCTTGCCGAGGTGGTAAATCGCACGACTGCGGGCGATATGCAGCAACCGAGCCCAGTAGCAAGTGGCGAGTACGTAATTCGAATGAGGTCTATCGTTCGGGAGGTACCCATTGCCCAGAATGTCTTGGATTATGGGCTTTCACTGATTGTCGGTACGCATCCGGAAGGCGAAGGTGCAACCCAAATCGCCACCCGATATTGCCGTTATGGATCTTCTCCCCGAGGTGCTCAGTCCCTGATTACAGCAGGAAAGGTCTATGCCTTGTTGGCTGGAAGATTTAACGTGTCTAAGGAAGACCTAAAGAAAGCTGCCAAGCCTTCTCTCCGCCATCGAATTCTCTTGAACTTTGAAGCTGAAGCCGACGCGATGACTGCCGATCGAGTCATCGAGCAAGTCATTTCGTCCGTCGAAGCAGGAGACCGAGATCCGATCAAAGTGTAAGGAAATGCACCTCCCCCTGCGACGAAGTCGTAGGGGGAGGGTAGGGTGGGGGTCAAGCTGGCTTGAACTCACCAGTTACTTGGGAGTGAGCAATTGGCAAAGTTGACTCGCAATCTAAAGCCGGGTGTCATCACTCAGGCTCGCAATCTGCGTAGCTCGATGACACGTACAGAGAAGAAACTCTGGTACGAGGGGTTAAATCGCCACCGAATCGGTTTCCACTTCCGGCGTGAGCATCCCATCGGTCCTTACTTCCTTGATTTTTATGCGGCTGGTCCCAAAATCTGCGTGGAACTCGATGGCAGTTCTCACGATGGACGGGAAACGCGCGATGGTATCCGAGACAAATGGTTGTCGGAGTCAGGGATCCAAACCATTCGTTTTATGGTGGGAGAGCTAGACTGGACTTTTGGAGAAGTGCTTGAGCGGATTCAGATAGCGTGTTATGAGCGTCTTGGGCGTTTTGAATACGAGCCACGCTTGAAGTACATCGAGGGAGAGACATTTGTGTCCAAACACTCGGCGGGCGGACCCCACCCTGCCCTCCCCCTACTCCTACGTCGCAGGGGGAGGCTACTTAGGTGACTACGCTCTTAGACCCCCGAGAGTTTCGTGTCTTGGAGGGACTTCGATTTGCGCCTCGGAAGAGCTTCTCGGGGAAAATCCGTGGTGAACGATTGACTCAGAAAAAGGGCATCTCCATTGAGTTCAGCGACTATCGCGACTACACCGAAGGTGATGACTTGCGCCACCTGGATTGGAACGTGTTAGCTCGCCTGGAAACCCCGATCATGAAGACTTATCGGGATGAAGAAGACTTGGCGATCCACCTATTACTAGACTCAAGTCCGAGCATGACTTTTGGAGATCCGCCAAAATCAGAAACGGCAAGTAAGCTGGCGACCGCTCTTGGCTACATGGCTCTTTCCGGTGGCGATGCTCTTTATCCTCGCAGAATTGGCATCAAGGAGTCACCTCTTCCTGCACTTCGAGGCAGGTCATCTTTTGTGCGGCTAAATGCGCTCCTGAATTCTCCGACGGGCGATCCGGCCGAGGGGGCATCCCTGTCTGGAGCTTTGCGCGGTTTCGCTAACTCATCGGCTCGAACGGGATTGGTTGTCTTGCTTTCGGATGCCATGGACCCCGAGATTCTGACCGCAATCCGAGCTATTGGTGGGCGCGGTCACGAGCTCTTTTTGGTTCAGATCCTTAGCGATGTGGAGATTGATCCCGACCTTGAAGGTGACCTGCGTCTATTGGATGCAGAGTCAAGTTCAAAGGTTGAGATAACCGCAAATAGCTTTGCCCTGAAGGCATACCGAGAAAACCTAAAGAAACACAACGATGCGGTTCGAGACGCGACCTTGAGAGTTGGAGGACGGTATGCCTTCACCAACTCTGCAGACTCCGTTGAGAAAACGATCAAAGAGGTTTTGAAGCGAGAGGGGTGGGTTCGGTGAGATACCAATGGTTGCATTTGGTCTCCCAGTGGGCAATCCCCATCGATATTCCAATGCTCCTCAAGTCTCATAAAAGGAGGCGAAAGTGAGTCTTCAGAACCTGGGGGCCTTGACTTGGCTACTTCCACTAGCGGGCATCATCGTCGCGCTGTATCTACTCAGGATGCGGCGACGTGATGTGAAGGTTCCGGCTACCTTCCTATGGCCCGAAAGAACAGAGGAAATTCGTGCGAATTCGTTATTCCAAAAGCTTCGTTTTTCTTGGCTGATGGTTCTACAGCTCCTCGCGCTGGGCCTGGTTGTCTTCGCGCTTGCCAAACCTCAAACCCAACAACGTGGGTTGACAGGCGAAGTGACGGTTTTGGTGGTAGATGCCTCTGCTAGCATGGGGGCAACCGATATCGAGCCATCCCGGTTTGAAGAAGCCAAAAGACTTGCCAAAGAGGCGGCTATGTCCGCTAAACCCGGTGACCGAGTTGCTTTGATCGAGGCAGGTCCAAATCCGAGAGTCGTCTTCTCCTTGAGCAATGACCCCAGAAGCCAGATCGGAAAGATTGAGGGCATGGAGCGTTCCGATGCCGAGGTCGATATCGGCGAGGCTTTACGACTTGCTGCAGCCTTGGTCGGAACGGAAGAGTCGGCTCGTATTGTTTTGCTGTCCGATGGTGTATTCGAACCCGTAAAGGATTTCTCACGCGGCAAAGCTTCATTGGTCTACAAAGCCATCGGCAACAACGACCACAATCTCGCTATCTCCGCGTTGGGTGTTGCGGAGACGGGGCAGGGAAGACAAGTTTACGTCTCTGTTCGCAATCCCAGTGGAGCGCTACTGTCCGGCACCTTGAATCTCTTTGCCGATGGCAAAGTAATCGACTCAGAAAAGATCACTGTTGCCAGTGGCAAAACATGGGGGAAGACCCTTTCTGCTCCTGCGGGTGCAAACGTGATTGAGGCCAAATTAGATGCGAAAGATCTGCTGGCCGCCGATAACTATGCCGTTGCCTTGGCAAACCCTGGTGCCGCCCTTAGAGTGCTCCTGATAGGAAAAGGTGACTTCTTCCTGGAAAAAGCTCTCTCGCTGGACCCACGAGTCACGCTAGATCGAGCTGATGAAGTCCCCGTTGAGGAACGTGGTAGTGGCGCGGGAGGAACTTATGATGTTGTTGTTTTCGACGGTGTCCCTTCAATTCCAGTGAAAGCTCGTGGCGTTTTAGAGTTGGGGGCCATCGGTCCAGAATCACCGGTAATTGCGAACGGTAGTGTGCGTTCTCCCAACTTTGTTTCTGCCGAACAAAGCAAGCTGATGGAAGGCGTGGACCTTGAAGGTGTCTTCATCGACAATGCTCAACGTGTCAAGCCGAAAGCGAATGGCCAAGTCTTGGCAAACGGGTCAGCCGGACCTCTAGTGGTGGTTTCGCGAGGAGATCAAAGACGCGTCTATCTCGCCTTCTCGCCCCTTCAGTCCGACTTCCCTCTCAACGTTAGCTTTCCGATTTTTATTGCCAATGCCCTGGACTATCTGGGTGGGGAATCTGGAACCGGTCTATTGGCCATTCGTGCTGGGCAGACCTTTAATGTGGCAGCCAGTAAATCTGGAACGCTAAAGGCCCCAAGTGGAGTGAGCTCAGAAGTCGCCTCAAATGGGGCGACCGCAGCGGTTCGTTCCGCTCGCCAAGTGGGCAAGTACAACTTGAATATTGATGGCAAGCAGCGTCCCGTGTACGCCACTTTGCGCAGTGATAGAGAATCAAGTATCGCGCCTGAAGTCGATCTAGAACTCGGTGGCGGCTCCGTAAAAGCGGTGGATTCGCCGATGCGCTTTGCCGATTTTTGGCGTCCCCTCCTCGTCCTTTGTCTTCTTGTCCTCACCGCGGAATGGTGGATGTTTGCGAGGAAAAGCTGATGGGATTTTCGGATTGCGGGATGCTAGATTTTTGGAAGCAACGCTACTTGAAGTCTAGCTGTCGCGCAGTTCATCCGCTTAACAATTCCGAGTTTCCGCGATGGGAGGCTTCATGAGATTTACTGAGCCACTCTGGCTGATTCTCTTGCTTCCCGCGGCGATAGGCCTCTGGCTTACGTTTCGACATGTGCACGGAATGGCGAAAGGGCGAAAACGGCTTGCGTTCGCAATTCGGTTCGCTTTGGTTTCCCTCCTCATCATTGCTCTTGCTGGACCCGAGTCTCATCGTCAGAATCGAGGAGTGGCGACGATGTTCCTTCTGGACCGTAGCGATTCGGTCAAAGGGGATGAAGCCAAACGAGCTGAAGAGTTCATTAACGCTGCCATGCAAAAGCTGGGCCCAGACGATGTGGCTGGGGTTATCGCCTTTGGGCGAGAAGCGATTATCGATACCGCTCCGGGAGGTCGCCGCAGCCTTGGACAAATTCTCACAAAGGTCGATGGCAGTGCTTCCGATCTAGCAGGAGCTATTCGTTTAGCGAGCGCCGCCTTTCCAGAAGGAAAATCAAAACGGATTGTCGTTCTCAGTGATGGCAACGAAACCTCTGGCGATGCCGGAGAGGTTGCCGAAGTCGCTTCCACTGACCAAATCGGTATTGATTACGTTGCATTAGGCATTGAAGATCGTCAACAAGAAGCTAGTATTGTTGACCTTCGAACCCCCGATGAAGCCCGAGTGAATCAACCCTTCGACATGCGGGTCATTATCGACTCCACTACGACGGGTCGTGGCACATTAGAGATTGACCGAGACGGCAAACTGGTTAAGACGGTCCCCGTAACGCTGACAGAGGGGCGAAATGCCATTGTGGTGAGTGACAAACTGGACCAAGCTGGGTTCAGTCGCTATCGTGCAACTCTCAAGATGGCCGGGGATCGAGATACTCGCAACAACGTAGGGATGGGCTTTGTCGCTGTTCGAGGAAAGCCACGCGTCCTGGTGATGCAAGAAGATCCCGGCAAGAAAGAATTGGCAACCGCTCTCCAAAAAGCAGGGATCGACATCGATCTGGGTGGCCCCGGTGGCATGCCAACTCGGGCGGAACAAATTCAACGCTACGATGCGGTTGTCTTCAATGATATAAATGCCGCGAGTATTACCGAACCTCAAATGAAGCTAATGCAAGCTGCGGTTCGGGACAGCGGAATTGGTTTTGCCATGATTGGGGGTGAAAATTCGTTCTTGCCCGGCGGCTACTATGGAACGCCAATCGCGGAAACTTTGCCCGTAGACCTGAACATCCGCCAACGCAAAACGTTTCCCAGCACCTCTGTGCTCATCGTGATAGATTGTTCCGGCTCTATGAGCATGGTTGAGGATGGAGTGCAGAAACTCCGCATGGCGGCTAAAGCTGCAGAAGAAACCGTCAAGCTTTTAGCGCCAACAGACCGTGTGGGTGTAGCCGGGAGTACGGACGGAATTGAGTTTGTGGCCCCGATGCAACCGCTGACCGACAAGATGGCGGTGATCAATCAGGTTCGCAAGATTGATATCACAGGGGGTGGAATTTTCATTGGCCCATCTGTTCAATCAGCGGAACCTGTTCTTCGCTCCGAACCAAGCAAGGTACGCCACCTGATTCTGCTTGCCGACGGAAATGACTCCACCGACTGGCGAGATGCTATCCAGAGGGCGGCAAGTATGCGCTCTGCTCAGATCACAACAACCGTTGTGGCCATCGGCAATGGAAAAGATGTCCAGATGCTTCGTCAGCTTGCGGGTGCGGGTGGGGGGCGTTTTTACCTTGCAGAGAAAGCGCGTCAACTACCTGCCATTTTCACCCAGGACGCAGCGATCATGTCGAGGTCTGCGATTGAAGAAGGGCGTTTCTTCCCCAAAGTCCAGTCTGGCGAAGAAATCCTACGTGGCATTTCATCTCTTCCGCCCTTGCTGGCTTATTGTTTAACCGATGCCCGCCCGCTGTCTAGAGTGGGTATGAGAACGCACAAGGACGATCCCCTGCTTGCCACTTGGCAGTACGGCCTTGGCTCTTCTCTTGCTTTCACGAGCGATGCGCAGGCGCGTTGGGCTCAAGGCTGGGTGGGTTGGGAAGGTTTTGAAGCCTTTTGGTCGCAAGCGGTTAGATCAATTTCTCGTCGGGCGACGTTGAACAACTACCAAGTCGCGGTCCGCCAAGAGGGTGGGAAAGGAGTGATCGAGATGAAGGGGTATGACCGGCTTGGCAACCCTCTCACTTCTGAGAATGCAACGGTTCGCGTGGCGACTCCCAACGGTAATTCCCGAGAGGTCACTCTGACTCAGCAAGCCCCCGGAGTCTATGAAGGCGATTTTGAAGCAAGCGAATTGGGCTCCTATGTGGTAACCGTGGCCGAGAAAGACGCCACCGGTGCAACTAGGGTCAGCGCAAGCGGATTCTCAGTGCCCTATCCTCCTGAGTATCGAAGCTTCCGCCCAAATCGTCCGCTCCTCAGCCAAATCTCGAAGACAACTGAAGGGATGGAACTTAAAGAGCCGGAGCAAGCTTTGCGTCCGGTTAAGAACCCCGGGCAGTCAATTACTGAACTTTGGCCTCTTTTGGTTTTGTTAGCCGCCCTTTTGATTCCCATTGATGTAGGTGTTCGACGGCTCGCGATTCCGGTTGGTGAACTACTGGCCAAGGTGTGGGCGAAGATAAGGTCTAAACGAGAAACCGTAACCGCTCAATCTGAAGTTGTCGATCGTCTTCAGCAGGCAAAAGAACGAGCAAGAACATCTTCCGATGTACCCCTATCGCCAAGTCAGCCAGTCGTAAACCCGGAACCTGAGCGCCGTGAGCCGGTAAAGCCTGCTGCCAAGTCAACATCCTCTGCAGGGTCGAGCCTGCTAGAGGCCAAGCGCAAGCGCAACGAACAATAGCCGTGGATATTCTTGCTAACCGCTACGCGTACTTCTCCAGTACAGCCCTCAACGCTTGAACGGTGCCGTACTCGTTTCCGGTATGAGCGATCATGCTCAACATTTCTCTAATGCCTAGGATTTCGAATCGGGATTGCCAGCCAGACTCAAGGGGATTAATTTCTCGATAAGCATCGAAAAACTCAGGCCCAACACCATCGTATGCACAGGTCATAGAAAGTTCTGCTTCTGGCCAGCCAAAGTAGGTGGCTGGGTCAATGACTGCTGGGCTTCCATCTGGTGCAACCAACATATTGCTTGTCCACAGATCACCGTGAATGAGGCTGGGAGGTTGAAAAGGAATTAGCGAGGGTAATTGGGCCGCTAAACGTTCGACTCTGCTGCGATCTTGTGTCGTCAAAAACTCCTCACATAAAGGCTCACCAAGGAACCTGAGGACTCGAGTGCGAGCAAAGAATTCCCAGCCATCATCGGACCATGTGTTATCCATGAGCTGTAAACCCAGGTAGTTATCATGGTCAAAGCCATACTTAGGCCGTGTCACTTGATGCATCAGAGCAACCTGCTGTCCAAATTTTGCCCAAAAACCAGGACCAGGTTCATTCTTTCCTAGATCCTCCAACAGTAGGTATTCATCACTCACCCTAAGTACTTGAGGTATCCGAGGCCCTCCCTCAACACCGAGAGCCTTTAAACCTTCTGACTCTCTTTGATAAAGATGGGGAGGCGGGTTGGGACATTGCTTAATGACGAAGGAAGTTTTTTCGGTAACAATCCGGCGAGTAAGGCTGATCATCCCTCCGTCCAGTTTTTGCTCGTGGAGAACCGGGCGATGGTCGATAAATTCAAGGACGGCATGCGGGAGTTGCACTTGCAAATTGTGCCAGAACAAGCCCTGTTTCCCGCTACGCTGATGCAGGTCTTTGCCATGACAACGTCAGACTCATTAAATTGTTCTAATTCTCGTCTGATAAACCTACAAAACCATCGTTCAGCCGTGTAATCTCACCCGCGTCATGGCAGACAATTTGAATTGGGGCATTCTGGCGACCGGCTCCATCGCCCACCAGTTTGCAAAAGGTCTCAAGGTTTCAAAAACCGGTACTTTGGTGGCAACGGGTTCTCGCACTATTGAGCGTGCAACTGAGTTTACAGAAGAGTATGGAGGCAAGCCTTACGCCTCTTATCAAGAAGTGCTTGACGATCCTGAAGTACAGGCGGTTTACATCGCAACACCGCATGCCCTTCATAGCGAATGGACGATCAAAGCGGCGCAAGCAGGAAAGGCGATTCTTTGTGAAAAGCCTTTTACTCTCAACGCTCTGGAGGCAGGTCAGGCTCTGAAAGCGGTGCAAGAGCACAACGTCTTCTTTATGGAAGCTTTCATGTACCGATGCGCACCGCAAACTCGCAAGCTTGTTGAGTTGCTGGGAGAGAAAGCGATTGGACAGGTTTGCGCCATAAACTCCGAATTCGCATTTCACGCTGGCCATGATTGGAATAACTTCCGAGCAACGAACGAAGGGGGCGGTGGTGGACTCATGGACGTAGGTTCCTATTGCGTTTCTTTCTCTAGATTAGTGGCGGGTTGCGAACCTGATCGAGCCGAATTCACGGCACATATCGGTGAGAAAGGTTACGATGAATGGGGTACAGGCATCCTCCATTTCCCGAATGATGTCACTGCGGCATTTGGTACCGGGGTTCACCTAAACATGAAGAATGATGCTCGTATCTATGGCTCTGAAGGAAGAATAGACATTGAAAGTCCGTGGAAGACTTCCGAAGGCGGGAAAATGTATCTGCATCGAAATGGTAAGGATGTAGAGACTTTCGACCTTGGGGTGAGCAACGATGCACTTTATGGCCACGAAGCGGATGCGGTCGCCTCATTTATAGAAGCTAAAGAGTGTCCCTACATGACCGTTACGGATACCAAGGGGCAGATGCAGACTTTAGATATGTTGCGCAAGAGTGCTGGATTGCACTTCAAAGGAGAGTTGGAAGGTTGAAATACGGAAAGATTCCTCACCTTGATAAAGAGATTTCGAAGATCGTTTGCGGCTCAGACTTCCTATTAGGTCAGCCAGAAGATGTTTCATTCGAAGCTTACGATACCTTTTGGGAATTGGGTGGAAGAAGTTTTGATTCCGCCCATTGTTATGGCGACAATAGTCGTGTATTGGGCAAATGGATTAGCTCTCGTGGAGTCGCGAAGGAAATGGTTTTCCTAGACAAGGGTTGCCACCCTTATGAAACAAAGAGAGTCACCTATGCCGACATGGGAAGCGACATTCAGCAGAACCATGAGAAGTTGGGCGTGGGTTACACAGATTTGTTTGTCTTGCACCGTGACGATGAAGAGGTCCCCGTTGGTGAAATTGTCGACTGGCTGAACGACTATAAAGCTCAGGGCCTCATTGGTGCTTTTGGTGGTTCCAACTGGACCCACCAAAGAATTGCGGCAGCTAATGAGTACGCAGAGAAAAACGGCAAGCAAGGGATGTCACTGAATAATCCCAATCTGACGCTCGCAGAAAATAGTGAACCACTTTGGGGTGGGTGTCTCACTATTGGAGCCGAAGGGCGTGCGTGGCATGAGGCAACTCAGTTCCCGCTGTTCTCATGGTCTTCTATGGCTCGCGGATATTTCGCGCACACCGATGATCCGGACGTAGTACGAGCCTACGATAACGAGATCAGCCGTGGACGGCGAGAAAGAGCTGACCACCTTGCTGCTGAACTTGGCGTAAGCACTCCCCAGATCGCAATGGCTTGGGTTCTGAATCAACCCTATCCCGTTTTTGCATTGGCCGGTTTGCGTAATGCGGATCAAGCAAAAGATACGCTGAAAGCCGTCGACATTGAACTTTCTTCGGAGCAGTTACACTGGCTAGAGCAAGGCTGAAGTAGCTGGTTTGTGTGTGTTAAGGAAGCTCCCCCTTGGGGAGCCAGACCTTAGCCGGATATCGGAGCGAAGCGCAGATACCGTAGTTACAGGACAAACATTTCGACCCCTAAGTGGGTCGAAGCATTCTGGCTATCGTTTCATGGGAACTGCGTCCACCTGTAAGTAATCTTTATCCGTTAGATCCACTTTGACAAGGTCGTTTTGATCGGTAATGTAAATACGTTGGTCTTGGCCGTCCCACCGAAATCGGTAGAGGTTTCCTTTCACTTTCTTCAGGAGAACCGTAATCTCAAATCGGCTCCCAACGGAAACGCTCCCCTTTTTGTAGGACAATGTATAGGGGTCTAGAACGTAGAAGCTCTTTTCTCGAAGAACAACTTTCCCATCAACCACCATTGGCTTGAATCGGTCGAAAAAGGGTTGGCAGCCTCCTTCAACATTGAGGGTTAGGTCGCGAACCTTATCTCCTTCCCGTATGCTCAGTTCCACCGTCTTGGTTCCATAGATTGCCTCAACTGTTCGCTCACCAATCCTTGGTATTTCCACTGTCATCCGTTGTCGATAAATATGCCCTGACTTCTGGTTAATCCAAGCCGTCTCGCTTGCTCCTATACCAACATCAAACTCTTTCCCTTTATCAAGTTTTAGGCGTCCATCTGTCTCAAACAAGTCAACGACCTGGTTGTTTATCACATCGTTTTTCACCCTCGTCGCGGCGTACCCCAATCTTTGGGCGTAGACATTCGTCGAAGATCCCTGCTCGTTAGCCTTACTCTCTACCCATGTGTAATGGCTGAGAACTAACGGAGCCTCAGGCTTCAGCCCTAAAACGATTTGTTTATGCCCTCCCAGAACAACATGTGGTTCGGGGGTTATAACCATAGCGACTAAGATCGATAGAACCAAGACTCTTCCCTTACACCCTATTGTAAAACAGAGACTGTGAAACCACGCATCAACGTGAACAAACTGAAAATGACACGGCCTCTATCTATATAGGAGTTTCGAGCCATGAATTGTCATGCCGGTATTTATACTGGCTTTGATTGTTTGGGCCTTTGCTCTACTCACCAGGAAAGGGAGGACTTCAGAAGAACGAAAAGGCCGCATGTAGGGATCATTTTCAAGATTATGGAGTCTAAAAAAATGAGCCAGTATCTCGGCGGCCCGCCAGAGCCTTCATGAAGCAGCGATCGTGCTCTGAGCGGGCCATATTTGCGACTGGTTAGTCGCACCAAGTTCGGGGCACTTGGTTCAACTACATACTGTCGCGAGAGAAGTCGAACGTAAAAGTGATGCCGCTGTACGCCATAGAACCATCGAGATCTAGTTCGTCAGAAGAGAGCGTAAAGTGCCCATCTCCAGAATATGTACTACCACCTATTCTGATAATGCCTTCGAAGGAACCATCACCTACAATCTGACCCTCAATCGTTCCATTGAGGTCCCATGTCGCGTTGTAAAATGTTCCTTCGAAGCTGCCGTCCGACTGAATGACAATTGAGGTTGTTCCATTCTGAGAATTGCTAGAACTCCAGGTACCACTAAAGGGGCCTTGGAACCGCTCGACAGTATTCTTCTTGCCTCCCCCACCAGAGCCACCACAGCCTATTAGGAGGAGAGTTACGATAACCGAAAAAAGGACAATCCAAACCTTCATAACAAAGGAAGGATAGGATGGGCGGCGTTACCGAAGCGTTACCAAACCCATCCTTAACTGTCTAGATAGGAACTCTTGTGAGGTTAAACGTTAAAGTGGCGCCGTTATCATCGAGCGTGCCCGTTAAAGTATTGCCATCTCCCGAGATGGTGAACTGACCTTCTCCGGTTCGGCTCGTTCCTCCCAAGTCAATGGTTCCTTCGAATGTGCCATCGCCTGTGATTTGGCCCTCGATTGTCCCGGTTAGCGAGTGGGTTAGATTTACAAACTCACCATCAAAGAAACCATTAGGCTCAATAAGCACCGCTGTAGTTCCATTCTGACTAGAGCTAGAAGTCCAGGTACCGCTAAAGGACCCTTGGAATCGCTCTACATTTCCGCTCTTTCGCCCTCCGCCGGAGCCACCGCAACCCACCAGCAAGATACAGATGGAAGCAACCGCAAACAAGATAAGATGTCTCATATCCCGACCAGTATATTGTAGGAGATCATTAGACAGCCATTAAGTAGAACAGAATCTGGTAGAAGTGATCTAGGCGGGCTCAACCTAGACTACGTGTGATTTTCTGCGAATTCGCGCATGGTCTTAAGCGTCTTCGGACCAATCCCAGGAGCCTGATCAAGTTTCCCGTCGTGGATAGCCAGTTTCAAAGACTCTAGGGAATAAACGCCATAGTTCTGGAAGAGAAACCGAGCGGTCTTTGCTCCAACCCCGGGAATACGGACAAGTTCTAGTACGGAGTCTGGTGCTTGGCTGGCCCATTCCTGCCGCTTTGAACAAGTTCCAGTCTCAAGGTACTCCTTGATATATAGCTTGATGAGCTTGCCAACTCCAGGAATATCATCCAACCGCCCCTCGTTCTTCAAAGTCTGAACGGACTCAGGCATCTTCTCAATGGCTCTGGCAATAAGCGTATAGCGAGTGGCATGCGACTCCTCATAACCCGCGATAATCAAGAAATCACGCAGGTCACGAAGCTCATTGGCAAGTTCAAAATTAGTCACTGTTCTATTTGTTCGTCTTTCGGGAGAAGACAAGATATGTTGTCAATCCTATGATCCCAGCAATGATCCCGGGAATGATGCTGAAAAGCAATTCACCCGAAGACTCTATTCGCACATGTGAAACATAGATACGTTGAGACGATAAATAATGCAGTAGAACAACTACAACTGTCACCGCTAAGGTGCTACAGGTTAAGAATATGATGCCTGTAAGTTTCCAGTTCATGGTATCTCTCGGTCTCGCTTGTGTTTCAAGGCCATGCCCGGTCGTTTTCCAGTGCGCTTCGTGTCTTTGATCACAGCCGTTCCATTCACCACCACATGCTTAAAGCCTACAGCATAGTGGTGAGGATCTGCATATGTCGATTTATCTGCAACCTTCTGGGGATCAAAAACAACAATGTCTGCGGCCATGCCCGGTTTGATCAACCCTCGATCACGGAACCGGAATGAGTTCGCGGGAAGGGAAGTCATCTTTCGAATGGCATCCTCCAAAGGAATCGCTTTCATCTCTCTTACATATCGACCCAACACTCGCGCGTTATTGCCATAGCTTCTTGGATGAGGAACATCTTTTCCGAATTCACGACAAGACCCGTCCGCCGCAAACATAGTGCTGGGTAACTGCATAAAGGTCTTGATATCCTCTTCATTCATTCCAAAGAAGATGCCCGCTCCACCTCCTGCTGCTTCTACATCAAAAATGAATTCCATTTGGTTATCAAGAGAGTCGTCGCCTTTCACCCGCTTGGTTGCTTCCGGAATAGTAAGCCCGTTCAACTGCATATTGCTTGCTAAGCGCGCGACAACTGCATAGCCGTAGTCACTGTCTTTTCGCAATTCCAAGTTTTTCTTCATCTCGTCAATCATTTTCTGCTTGACCGCTGAATCCCGGAGACGCTGCTTGAACTTTTCTCGACCGCCCTCTCGTGCCCAAGAAGGAATCATCTGGGTGAGATTCGTGCTACTGGCGGTGTAAACATACTGGTCTTGCGTGACGTCCAAACCCTGTTCACGGGCCTTTCGTAAAGTCTCCAAAACCGCATCGGTGTTTCCCCATCCCGCTTTTCCTAACTTCAGGTGTGAAATCTGAATGCGAATTCCGGATCCTCTTCCGATGGCAAACGCTTCGTTGAGGGCCTTAACAACCTCATCGCTCTCATTCCGCATATGAGTTGCATAGATTCCATCGTAGTTGTTGGCAACCTTAGCCAACGAAACGATTTCGTCCGTTTTGGCGAAAGTGCCGGGTAAGTAAATGAGCCCGGTCGATAGCCCGCAAGCACCCTGACGCATTGCATTGTCAACGGCCGTTCGCATTTGAGCCAATTCCGCATTGGAGGGTGGACGATCAAAAGAACCTCCCATAGCTGCCGAACGAATCGTGTTGTGCCCAACCAAGGTTGCCACATTGACGGCGACTTTCCGATCCACTTCTTGAAGAAAGCTCGCAACATTCGGCACCGAACTTCCACAGTTTCCGACTACGATGGTCGTAACTCCCATGCGGATGTAATTCTCAGCGTCGCGAAGTCGAGTCACATTCTCTGCATGGGTGTGCACATCAATAAACCCTGGTGCCACCACCATCCCTTTCGCATCTAGAGTTTGATTGCCTACCCCCAGGTTCCTTCCAACCTTGACAATCTTGCCATTCTTCACTGCGATATCCGCAAAGAATGAGGGGTTGCCTGAGCCATCAATAACCCTCCCGCCCGTGATCAAAAGATCATATTTATTCGGAGACTGGTTAGCGGCAAATGCAGTCAGAGTGATGATGAAGGCAATGGACTTCACCCTCTGATAATACTGTGGTTAAATGGTCACTGCGCAACTAGTTACAAATTCCACTAGAGTAGCCCGATGCCCTTCACCTCTGGCGATTTGCAAAGTAAGCTCCACTGCCTCTTCATTAGTCATATCAACGTGTAAGTGGTTCATTAAGCAAAAGGTATCAAAGGCGAATAGTCCGACCCTTTTATTGCCATCTACAAATGGGTGGTTGGTCACCAAACCAATCCAATATGCAACTGCCATTTCAGGCAGAGACTTGTAGAGATATTCGCCACCGAAGGTTTGCTGCGGCGCTAATGTCGCACTCTCTAGAAGCCCTGCGTCTCGGAGTCCATAACTTCCTCCATGTCGATCTATCAGCGTGGTGTGAAGATCGAGCACTTGTTCGACGGTTAGGAAGATGGGGGCCATGACTATTCCGCGAGTTTCTTATATGCCGCGTCAAAACGATTTAAAGATTGTTCCTTAGCTAACTCAAACGGAGACGGACGTCTGAGGATAATTTCCCCTTCGGCAAAATAGACCGCCACTGCTTCCCTAACTCCCAGGTGTTCCTTCATCTCTTTCGTGATGGTTAGGCTATAGCTGTTTCCGTTCTTAACCAACTTGCGTGTCATGACATTGTTATTATGGTGTACGTACGCCGTACTTACAGATCATTGGGCAAAATAAAACAAATAGACCCACTCGGAAAAGCTTCCGAGCGGGCCTTTTATTTTATGCAGTTACTTCGCAGGAACCAAGCGAATAATCTTATCGGGGCCGTTTAGCGCAATGTAGATGAATCCATCTTTGCCCACTGCCACATCGCGAATGCGACCCATTCCCCAGATCAGCTCTTCTCGCTCCACTAGCTTGCCTGCCTTGACTCGAATGCGATCCAGGTTATTGCCGGCAAGGCCTCCTGCAATCAAGTCTCCCTGCCACTTCGGAAAAGCGTTGCCCTTCATCGTGTCAAGTCCACTGGCGCCAATGGAAGGAAGCCACCGGAAGACAGGTTGCTCAATTTGCTTGCCTTCCGTCATCCAAGGCGTTCGGAAGGGAGAGTCGTTATAGTTGACGCTATAGGCAACGAGGGGCCATCCATAGTTAGCGCCTTTCTTAATCTCATTGAGTTCGTCGCCACCCCGGGGGCCATGTTCCGTATCCCAAAGTCGCCCTTCAGAGTCGAATGTCAAACCTTGTTGGTTGCGATGTCCGTAGCTCCAAGTCGCTTTTTCGGCTCCCGATGTGTTGACATATGGGTTGTCCGCAGGAATCTTTCCGTCTTCATGAACACGCATGATCTTTCCAAACGGAGTCTCCAAGGATTGAGCGCCCATGTTTGAGCCACGCTCACCAACGCTGAAGAAAACAAATCCCTTGTCGAAAACAATCTTGCTTCCAAAGTGGACACCTGCAGGGGTGTAGTATTTTTGGTCAGCTTCCCAAATCGTTTGTTGGTCACCCCAAGTCGCTTGCTCACCAGAGACTTTTAGCTTCCCGCGAACCACCTTGGTCATCCCTCCGCGTCCGCTCTTTGCAGGCTCAGTGTAGGATAGGTAAATCCAACCATTTGATGGGTGGACCCGTACATCCATCAAACCACCCTGTCCTTGCTCTACGGCTTCAGGAAGCCCTTGAACAGCTGGTCCAAGCTTTCCATTGACAACAACATTCATCGTGCCGGGGCGATTGGTAACGAGGAGTTTGCCGTCGGGTAACCAGTCGAGGGACCAAGGTGTACGAAGTCCATTGTCAACAATAGTCTCGACCTTATAGTCTTGGTATTTGGACTTGTAAACCCCGTCAACGGCCTTTGGCCCACCCTCGGTTTGGCGAAGATACTTGCCCTGCAGTTCGCGAATGTGGACGACTAAAGCCCAAATCTCAGGATCAGACAAAGTCTGCCCATAAGCTTCCATGCCCATATCCGGAACGCCGTTCTTTGTGGCATCAAAGAATGGTTTATCCCACTTCTGGTCAAACTTGTCTCGGGTGAGTAGAGTCTTTGTTCCACCGCCGCCGCCTTCGCCGTTGATTCCGTGACACTTACCGCAGTACTCGTTGTAAAGCTGTGTTACATTACGGGCCTGCCCTTGTTCGCCGCTATGTGACGGCGTAGGCGCATTTGTCGACGACGATTTGTTGTCGGCCGGCATGCACATCCATGAGAACGTAGCACCGCCTACCGCGGTCAAGAGAAGCAAGGTTTTGGGCACGTTTGAAATTTACCTACCTTCCAAACCTAAACGCAGTCTTTTCAAAAAAGGTCCAACATTTATCCGCAGTAATGATTTTCGCAAGAAAACTGAACAAAACCGCAGATCGGAGCGAACTTGCCGCAATAGGAAAAAAATCACTGGTAAGAAGCTCTAAAATGGAGCATGCACCCTGCCTTGGTTGCGATACGTTCCGTCGTTAAGAACACGCCTTTCGAAGGTGATTTGTTTTTGGTGGGTGGTGCGGTGCGAGATGAGCTTCTTGGGCTTCCGCCGAAAAATGATCTGGATATTGTCACCCGGCAAAGTGCTCCTGAATTGGCCCATTTTCTATGGGAACAGGGTGTGAGCGAGATTGCTCCCGTAACCTATCCTAGGTTTGGCACGGCGATGGTGCGAGTCGAAAACGTTGCCATTGAGCTTGTTACGGCCAGAAAAGAAAGTTACTCCGAGGAAAGTCGAAAGCCAACCGTTGAGCCAGCAACTTATTTGGAAGATGCTCAACGTCGAGACTTTACGGCGAACACCTTACTGCGAGATTTAGGTTCGTGGGAACTTGTAGATCCTTTGGGTTCTGGGCTGCCTGACCTCCAATCGAAAGTCCTGCGTACGCCACTTGACCCAATCGCGACCTTTCATGATGACCCCTTAAGGATGCTCAGGGCAGTGAGGTTCCGCTGGCAGCTTGGGTTTAGTCCAGCTCCTGGCTTATATGAGGCAATTCGGGAAACGCGTGAGCGGCTCTTTATCGTCAGCTACGAACGGATCCGCGATGAACTCTTCAAAATCCTTGTTCGTCCAACCGCTCCTCAGGCTCTACAGGAAATTCTAGAACTGGGCCTAACTGACATCATCGCTCCAGAGTTTGAAATGATGAGTGGTGTTGAACAAGGGCACTTCCATCACCTAGACGTCTGGAACCACACCCTCCTGGTGATCGAAAACCTCTGGAAGCTGGGGCCTCACGTGTCCTCCCTGGCTGACCAATTAGAAGAGCCTAATCCGAACGCGCAAGCACCCAATCTAGAGCTGATCCTCGGTGCGCTTTTTCATGACGTGGGCAAACCGCAAACCAAGATGATTGATACGGAAGGGCGGACGAGGTTTTTCGGTCACGACGAACTTGGGGCTGAGATGACTCGCCGCATTCTCCGTCGTTGGAAACTGTCCGAGCGAGAAATAGAATCGGTTGCGCTCCTGGTTCGCCACCATATGCGTCTAGGGAGTGGAACTCAGTTTACAAAGTCTGCCGCACGAAGGCTAATCCGCGATCTGGGGGAAAAGGTAGATGACCTTCTATGGCTTGTAGAAGCAGATGCCAGTTCACTGGCACCCGGGGTTCGCAAGCTAGACTTGACTCCGATTCGGGTTAGGCTAGCTGAAGTATTAGAAGAGACGCCAAGAGAGGTTCTCCAGTCGCCCCTAAGTGGGGAAGAGATTATGGCGATTTTGGGACTTGCGCCAGGACCAGAGGTTGGGAAGTGGAAGAGCTTCCTCACCGAGAAAGTGTTGGAAGGCGAGTTGGTGCCTGGTGACAAAGACGCGGCAATCAAAGCCCTGTTAAATCCCCCTCTCCCGCAGCGGGGAGAGGGGTGACTCTACTACGAACAGCTTCTCTCTTACAACTCCAGAGGTCTGGCGACGATGATTCCGGTGTTAATCTTTGCTTTGGCAAGATACTCAGACAACCTGACATCCAGCATCACTTCTTTCTGCACTGACGACGCGTGCATAAACCTTAACGCACCTGCCTCATCTCGGTAGCAAAGCCCCGTGTGAGAAACGTCTAGTCCTTCCGTTGTAGTGGTCAGGCCGATCAAGTCTCCAGTCTTCAGCAGGATTTCAATGCTCTCAACCTTGTCCTTAGGGATGTAGAAATTCTTGCGTGCGTTTACGTTTTCTTCGGTCTTGGTAATAAGGGGAACCAGTTCGGGATTCGCTTTCAGTTGGCGATACTTCACCGAGTTCTTAGTCATAAACGACAGCTTCTTATCAAAAACCTCGGCCCCGGGCAGGTCTTCTGAAATCACCTGGACGATTCCCTTCTTTTCGTTATCAAGGAAGTAGTCAATCGCATAGTGCAGTCGACTGGTGTAGCCATTGAGCTTCCCACCTCGATATCGCATCCGCTGAATCTGCTTCCTAAACTCTGATTCGCTGAATCTTCCAGCTTTGATGGTGCGGGAAATGGCCAAAGCGGCTTCATAAAACGTGGCGCAATCCAGCCCCTTGAGGTTGATGACGCACACCTCTCGATCATCAAAAATTTCAAAGGTAAAGCCTACGTAAGGAGTGCCGAGAAACTCACGGGCTACCTTGCCCACCAAGTCTCCCATGGGTAAAGCCTTCCAATTTCCGGCTTTGGCTTTCGCCAATATCTCGGCGAGCACATCTTTGCCGGTAAAGAAATCTTCGCCTTGCCCAAATGACAAAGTTGGAGCGAGTGCTAAGGATGCGGTGATGGCAATAAATTCTCGACGAGTCATTACAGTAATTCCGCCATTTGCTTCATGAGGGCCAATCCAGCCGCATTCTTGGCTAAGCCTAAAGGCTGATTTCCAAGACCGCCATAGGGTCGGAGCGAAGTAACCACCGCACAACCTTCTCCTAGGCTGACCTTTACCATCACGGGTGACTCCTCATAGGTTCTTACGTCTACCCGAATGATGACTGTTTCTATTTTGCAATCAGACGGCAAGCAGCTAGTCAATTGAGACAAATCAAGGGCGGAATCTCCCGAGACGGCGAGGAGGCGCTCCCATTGCTCAGCAAATGGAGCGTTCTTGGCAAAGTCATAGGCCGCTTCTCGCCAGAAAGGCAAAGGACTTGTCCCTATAGTGCTCAAGAGAACAATCGCTTTTTCTCCCTTGGCGAAGATATCATCGAGTCCCTCAAAGGTGTCTACCAGTACATGGGTCGACCCATCTTCCGCCTCTACAACGCCAAGCCTTCGATGGGGATCAAGGATGCGATAGGGGCTTAGGTCAGCTTTAGGCTCCACCCAGAAGGTCCAGACATTGGAGGCTTGTCCCCATTCCACTTGCAACTCGTATTTGCCGGGAGTCTTGCATTGCCAGGAAATTTCGCCAACTTGTTTGGCCGTCAAGGGATCGGCAAGTTCTGGGGAACTTGATCCCTTTGCCATCACTTGACCAGATTCGCTTACGATTTTCCAAAGCAGACCTGCCTCTCTGCCAGATTCGGAATGACCCCCAACCTTAAAGAAAATCTGTCCTTCGAAATGATTAAAGGAATCTAGCCAACCTGGCCGGTTCCCTCCATCTACCCAGGGTGGACGACGGGTCGGGATCAGAAACAGGACGTCAGAACTGTTCCATGAATGGCACTCTTCTGAAGTGTATCGAGGGCGGTCCCAATCGTCAAAAAAGCCCGACGTTGAAATGGGAGTATCTCGCCACCCGGTAATGGCGTAGCCGGAAATAGGATCGCGGGCTCGGACCCATTCGTGAACGGTCTTACGCATGAAGAGCGATTTCTGACGAGAGGATTCCATCAGCTTTTGGTGTCGTTCAAACTCATCGCCCGTTGCCATTGGGTTTTCCTGAAGGAACGTTGGGAGGTCGTGCTTCCAACGGACGCCCTGAGCATTGAGTTCTGACATCCGGCTTGCCCAGAACGGCATTTCTTCATGGAGGCGACAAAGATCGCGATGCACATCGATGTCGTTGAACTCGCCAAAGAGAATGGGTTCTTGGCCTCTGGGCCCAGGTAAGAGGGAATCTAGAACTTGAGGATAGAACTGCGTGTCGCAGTAAGGGTGATAGTCGTAAAAGGTTCCGAACTCCCGCAGATCGCCTCCGTACATTTCGGCTCCGCCTGAGTTGTCTTTCACCAATGGACAGCCAGTTAGGTTCTGGACAAGGTTCACCATGTACTCGCGGAACGGGGCGGGAGTGGCATGACTTAACTCGCACCCAATGGTCCATACGATGATATTGTCGTGGTGTCGATACTGTCGAACGATGCTCTCGATCTCTCTGCCGATCTCTTCCAGGCGTTCAGCATCAGGAGATGGATCCCAAAGGGGGAGTTCTATCCATGCCTCCATTTCCTCTTCTTTTAGTATTTCCAAGTAGCGCTGCGGAGGAATCCAAAGGCAGAACTTGACGAGGTTAAAGCCCATGGCTTTGGCAGCCTTAATCTCGCGGCGAATGGTTTCTTCGGGCGCGTTGTGATGCCCGAGTTCGGGATACCACCCCCAGTGTAGAAGGCCGCGCATGTAGAAGGGCTGTCCATCCACATAGATTTGAGAGTTGTAGACCGAGACTCGCGCCCCATCTCGTAATCCTGTACTTGATGCCGCAGGTTCCTCGGCCGCCGTTCTCAGTTCAACCTTGCCCCAGATTCCCCCATAGGTATGAAACACGTAAGGGATAAAACCGCTGGCAACTTCTCGTACAGGGAACCGCTCACCGCCATTCTTTGTGACGGTGACACTCACTTCAACTCTTTTGCCTCGGAAGGCATTCAGAGGTACTTCAAATGAGTCCCAGATACCTCGATGGGTAAGCATCTCCTGGCCATCAATCGAGACGATCGCCTCGTAGCTGACCCCCTCAAACCACAAGTTTGAAGGTTCTCGGGGAACAGTAATAGTTGCTCGATATGTGACCGGACCTTCCGATTGCACATCCAATTCCTGTCGCCAGGCATGAGGAACCGAAACTTCCTGCCAAGTTCCGTCCCCAAAATCAATATCCCAATACTTTATCCGCTCGCCCATCTTTGGGCGAATTTTCGCACATTACTGGGTTTCTTGTTGAGGGGGATGGTGAGGAACCATGCCAGATGGTGAAAGAACGACAGTTGCGCCCTTTGTCTGGTCAAGGGCATGAATCCACCGCAACTGCAAAAGATTAGGGTTATCGTCCATCATCCGTGCCGCGTTGGCCAGGTTCCGTAGGGCAGCCGTTTCTCCCCTTGCTCTTTCCATGGTGGCTTGAGATTCTTTTTGAGCGATCAGCAATTGAGCATAGGCTCGCTTAATCTCCCCAGTAATGCCAATGTCGCGGATCGCGCAGTCTGTGATCTCGACTCCAAACGTCTTACATTTTTCCGCGGATTTGGCTTGGATAGCGCTGGATATATCAGCTCGTTTTCCTAACGCTTCTTCCAAACTGAGTTCTGCGATGGCATCTCGCAACGATTCATGCAGGGATTCATAGACCAGAGAATAGTAATCAGACGTTGCCCGGTACACCTTTTCTGCATCCAAAATTCGGTAGCTCGCCTTTGCGCTGACTTTTACGGTGATTCCATCTTTGCAAGTCAACTCTTGGTTTGGAATCTGAACGAGTTGCAGGCGCATGTCATAGCGGAGCGTCGTGTAGTCACTGCCTCGAAAGGTGTGTTTTCCAGGGCTGAGGACTTTTGTCAACTTGCCTTGGTGGAAAAGGAGCACATGCTCATGCTCCATCACAATGAACTTCTTCTTAAAAAACATCGCTTTGATAGACTCGGCGGAACTCACCAGCAATTGGGGGCGGAAGTCTTAACTTACAGAGCCCCTTTTTGCCTGCTTTTCAGCCGGCGAGTTCCATACCAAGCCTGATTGATTCTTGTTAACAGCAAGACGCTATTGGATGGTGGACAGTCGTTGGTTACACCGAACGCTACACTCGTTTTTGCCGATAGCATCGCTATCTTATCACGGTATTGACTGAACTTTTAAGGTCTTGGGAGCGTACAAACATAGACCACCGACCAAAACGGTGGCCTTCCTCATGCGTCACAATCGTATCTGTTCACGGAGGAACATATGGTCTTAACAGCTCTTGTCACTCTCGCGGTCACTCAGACCGCTGCTAAACCTGCGGCTCCCGCCGCTTCCGCCTTCAATGTTAAGCGAGTGCGCGAACTCCAGGGAATTCGCCCTCTTGCATACGCAGCATCTCCCACCGGTAGCCAAATCGCTCTCACCCTAGAGGATAAATCGGTGCGAATCATTGATGCCCAATCTTTCAAAACCATCCGCACCTTCCAGGGCCACCCGCAACCCGCCTATGCGATTGCTTGGAGCAACGATGGCACCATGATCGCCTCCGGCGATGAGTCAGCCCGTATTTTTGTCTGGGATGCTCGGACCGGAAAGCAGGTCAAGCTGATCTATGGAGATCACCAGCGGGGAATTCAAAAGCTAAGCTTCAACCATCCCCGGTCCCTGCTCATCAGCACGGGTAAGGATGATAAGGTTCTGGTGTGGAGTATTCCTGCCTATAAGAAAGTTGGACAGCTTTTAGGCAACGGTGCAAACCTCTATGGTGCAACGTTCCACCCTCTCACCAACATGTTTGTTTCCGCAACGCTTACCGCTTCGGCACGAACCTATCAGACCTCTGGAACGGGTGTGAAGCCAATGAACTTCTTCAGCTCCGACCCTCAAGGTCAGTTGGATGTTTCTTGGAACAAGGCCGGGTCGCAGATTGTAACCGGCGAAAAGAGCGGCAACGCGGTGATCTTTGACATGAAGACACTGAAGCGATTTGGAACGCTGAAGGGTCATATGGACTTCGTCACCAATGTTGCCTATGCCCCAAGCGGTCGTCTGGTTGCCACTGCATCGCCAGACCGAACGGTGAGACTCTGGGATCCTAAGTCCCTGAAGCAACTTGCCCAGCTAGATGAGCAAAGCGCCATTGGCTCCCCGCTAGTATTTACTGCCGATGGCAAATATATGGCGACGGTTGGAATCAATGATTTCATGCAAATCTACGCCCTGACCCCTAACCAGAGCGGCGTTGCTGCTCCGGCTCCAAAGGCGCCAGCTAAGGCACCCGCCAAGGCTCCGGCAAAGAAGAAAAAGGGCTAACGTAGCGATCTGTTCCTCAAAGCCCTCGCATAGTCGAGGGCTTTCTTGTTTTTAGGTTCCTTTGATCCCACGTCCATCTGCGGTCACTTGGTTAGGTTCTATGGCAAATGTGCTCAGGTTCTGGAGAACCTATCTTTGGCAAAGGATGCCTGCCGGTATCTCAAGAACCTAAGACAGACATTGCCGCGTAAAATCACTCTGTGGTGGAACGCACGGTTTTTATTCCTGAAAGCTTCGGGAAGGATGGATTTTTTGTCCAAGAGGATTTGCTTCCAGAAGCTGATCGATTAGATATGATTCATGAGTTGGAGCAGCTGCGTTCAGGCATTCAAGCGCACTCCCTCCGCAATGTCCACGTATCGCCAAAGGTTTCTCGATTGGCCTCAAGTTCCATGGCCTATGAAGTCGCGCATGCGGTGCTTGGGCCAGCCGCTAGGTTGGTTCGGGCCATCTTTTTTGACAAAGTACCGGGCGCGAATTGGTCCGTTCCCTGGCATCAAGATCTGACCATTGCGGTAGCAGAAAAAGTCGAATTTGAGGGTTATGGTCCTTGGAGTCAAAAGGACGGAGTCACGCACGTTCAGCCTCCAGCGGAGATTCTTGAGAACATGGTAACGGTTCGGATTCATCTAGATTCTTGTGGGGTGGAAAATGGCCCGGTCCGAGTGAAACCAGGCTCTCATCTCCATGGAAGGATTTCAGAGACGATGGTCAGTAAATGGGAGGGGGAAGAGGTTGCTTGCGTCGGTAAAGCAGGGTCTGCGCTTGTGATGCGGCCGTTGATCCTTCATGCGTCATCACCCTCTTCGAATCCAGCGCATCGTAGAGTTCTGCATCTGGAGTACGCTGGAGTGGAATTGCCATCTCCACTTCGTTGGTATTTGGATTCGAATATGGGAAATCAATGAGTTCTTTCTGGAGCCGATTTAGGCGGCCATCCGTGCCTTCAGACATCCAGCAGATTGATGAGTGGAATGTTCGGGAAAAGTCGCTTTTAGTAGCGGAGAAGCTTGGGTATCCGATCAATCGTAACTTGCCCAAGCTGAATGAAGCCATTTTAAGGACGGAGGAAGTGGTCTTTCCCCGGATGGCGTGTGTGTTCATAGCATCCGCCTGCGCTTTCGGTTTGGATCGACAGGCGGGGCTTGAGTGGTTAAGGCAAGAAGGATTTGATTCGTCACTCAGTGCAAAAGAGTCCGCGTTTCTAGCCGGAAATGATGAAGCGATTGAAATTCTCCAGAGTCGGGTGGAGTCCCTTTATGTGTTGGCTTGGTCGTTAGGCTATGTGAAGAGATTGGATATGCAGAACGAGTGTGAAGAGGATCTCGTTCAGCTTTTTCCAAACCCATTGAGCAAGCAGCCTTCCGATAACATGCGAATGAAGTCTCGTCTTCGGCCAGTTCATGAGATCTTCGAGCAGCTCGATTTGTATTACTGCCTCAACTGGGCGACGAACGAGGCTCAGATAAAAGAACTCTCCCAGCCCGGAGATTTGCATCCTGCGGTGATTTTTCATCGGCGATGGGCTTTGGAATGGCTGCTGTATGAGACCGATTGGGAAGACGTTTCTATGGACACTTAGAGTGAACCTGCCAACATCACGGTGAACTCGCTGGGTAGACTCCCGATGATTCCCTTAGAATCTTCCCAAGGATCACGAATGGCAGCGGCAGTTCAAGTAGAAACCGTAAATATCACTATCAACGACATCGAGATCGCTGTACCTAAAGGCGAGTTGATCGTTGAATCGGTCAAGCGTCTCGGACTAGAGATTCCGATATTCTGCTACCACCCACGGATGAAGCCGGTGGGAATGTGCCGAATGTGCATCATTGAGGTTGGCTTTAAGCAGCCGGATGGCACGATTCGAAAGATGCCAAAACCTCAGGCGGCTTGCACCTTGCCTGCAAGCGAAGGGATGGCGATTTACACCGATTCTGAGATGGTTCATCGCGATCGAAAGGGCGTTCTTGAGTTCCTTCTGATTAACCATCCTCTGGACTGCCCAATCTGCGACCGGGGTGGTGAGTGCCCTCTGCAGAACAATACGTTGTTTTACGGTCCCTCCACCAGCCGATACGTGGAGATCAAGCGTCACGCTCCCAAGGCATTCCCGTTGAGCAAGTACGTCACTCTTGACCTAGAGCGATGTATTCAATGTGGTCGCTGTGTCCGCTTTACAGAGGAGATTTCGGGAGATGCTCAGCTTGCCTTCCGGTTCCGTGGAGCGAATATGCAACCCTCCACCTTTGACCTGCGGCAGTTCGAATCTAAGTTCTCTGGGAACGTTATTGAGATTTGCCCGGTGGGTGCGCTCACTTCGTCCAAGTATCGATTCCGCGCCCGTCCGTGGGACTTGGAGACAAAGCCTGCGGTATGTACGGTTTGTAGCGGTGGATGCAACGTTTGGTTTGATCACCGCCTGAATAAGCTGGTTCGAATCAATGGTCGAACCAATGAAGCGGTAAATGAGGAATGGACTTGCGACCGAGGCAAGTTTGGCCACGATTTCTACAATTCCGCAACCCGACTATCGAAGCCACTGGTCCGCGAAGGTGACCAGCTTGTTGCCACTCAATGGGCAAGAGCCTATTCGGATGTAATTCGGGCCTTTTCGCAGGGTGGCGACCAAGTTGCGATCCTTGGGGGAGCATCTAACTCCAATGAGGATGTCTTTATGCTGCATCGACTGGCTTCGGACCTGTTCAAGACAAAGAATGTGGATCATCGATTTGAGAAGCATTTGGTGGCGGATGGTCCACTCGTTGAAAACAGCATTGAGTCATTAGAAGACGAACCGAAGATTCTTCTCTTTGGGACTTCACTGGCTGAAGAGATTGGAACTTTATTCTTAAGAGTTCGCAAGGCTTGGTTCAGAAATAATGCCAGCATTGTAGTGGCGCATCACAAGCCCACTGATGCGGATGTTTTCGCCTCAGTTGTCCTGCGTTACAAAGAAGGCGCGGAAGCTGCTCTTGCTAAGGGTTTACGAGGACTCGTTGCTGGGGATGGCAGTGTTCGAGTTGAGCAGGTGGCTCAGGAAACCGGGGTTTCCGCTGATGCATTGCAGAAGGCTGTAGCTGTGGTGAAGGGTGCGGCGATTGTGACCACGAAGACTTTCTATAACCAAGACGGAAGCGTGGAGGCTATCCAAAGCCTGCGGGCCCTAGCAAAGGAATCGGGCGGCAAATTCAATAGCTTTGGCCGACAGGTGAACTCTGCGGGAAGTTTGCGCATTGGTAGTCCGAAGGGACTCAGTACCAAGGAGATTTTGGAGGGTGCGGCTAACGGCACTATTAAGGCGCTTTGGTTAGTCAACGCGGACCCATTCACCCTCTATCACGACCGAGAGTTGGTAGAGCGGGCGCTTGAAAATGTTGATTTCCTGGCGTTCCAAGGCATCGCAGAGAGCGAGGCCATGCACTATGCGAGTGTAGTGCTTCCTCAGACGGCTCCTGCAGAGCAAGACGGCACCTACACAAACTGTGAAGAGCGCGTCCAGCGGATTGCTCCCATTTTGCAGCCGTTGGGTGAGTCTAAGCCGGCCTGGAGAATTTTCTCAGAAATTTACGTCCGACTCAAGCCTTCGACGCCGAAGTTTAATCCCGGCGAGGTTATGGACGAAATTGCAGAGAAACATCCAGAATTCGCGGGAGCGCGCTACGCGGCTCTCCCTGCAGAAGGTGCGTTGCTCAGGTAGAAAGTCGTCCTTGTCTGGTGGTGGAAAGCTGGTAACTCGGTGAAGAGTTACCAGCTTTTTGTTTTTGAGTACGAGCGGAATCTGCCTTGTCAAGGCCCAGAGGGAATCGTCAAATCTGTCTAATCGCCATCATCTGGAAGCGAAAAGGGGCCCTAGCCTGGTAAATTGGGAACCGAATTCATGGCGCAATGGTTTTTAGACCTTCACCCCGCCCTGCAGGCACTTATTCGGGTTCTTATCCTGGTTGTCCCGATCCTGCTGATAGTTCCCATGCTTATTTGGTGGGAGCGGCGGCTGCTCAGCTGGATGCAGGACCGAATTGGTCCTAACCGCGTGGCGACGATCACCTGGTCTAAGACCAGTAAATTCGTGCCGCCAATGCTTCGGGGCAAGAAGACTCGCTTGTTTGGTCTATTGCAACCGATTGCGGATGGCGTAAAGCTCTTCTTTAAGGAAGATGTGACGCCGAGTGCGGTGGATCGTTTTATTTACTTCATCGCGCCGGGTGTCGCCTTATTCCCCGCGTTCGCGGTGGGTGGAACGCTACCGCTTGCTCCATGGCCCAGCATTACACCTGTAGCCGATGTAAATATCGGTGTTCTTTATATGCTCGCCATTTCCAGTTTGGGCGTGTACGGAGTTGTGTTGGCGGGTTACGCTGGAAACAACAAGTATTCGCTGATGGGTGGCTTGCGCGCATCGGCTCAGCTCATTAGCTATGAGCTTGGGATGGCGATGTCCTTGGCCTGTATTGTTCTCGCGACGGGCTCGCTGAGAATGACGGACATGGTGAGGGCGCAAGAAGCTCCGTTCTGGCTTGGCAATATTCCCTGGCTCCAGAACTGGTATGTACTGACTCCGTTTGGCTTCGTTGCTATGATTGTCTTCCTGATCTGTATGGTCGCGGAGACAAACCGAGCTCCCTTTGACCTTCCGGAAGCTGAGAACGAGCTGATTGCGGGTTATCACACGGAGTACAGCTCCATGAAGTTTGCCGTTTTCTTCATGGGTGAATACGCAGCGATGTTTGTGTTCGCAGGTGTGTTTTCCACAGTCTTCTTCGGCGGCTGGAACGCGCTGCCATTCAACTGGGATTACATCGCTCAGACGAGCTCGTTCCCGTTCTTTGCCGGAATTGCCGACTTCTTTGCACGAGCCAACTACTGGCTGGCTCCGCTCATCTTTATGGGCAAGATGGCGACATTCTTCACGTTGTTTATCTGGATTCGGGCTACGCTCCCACGCTTGCGCTACGATCAACTGATGTCGTTGGGGTGGAAGACGCTGTTGCCAATGGCTGTAGTGAACTTTATTCTCGTCGCCGTGTGGTTGCTGGTTGTTCGACTCGTTGAGGAAGGTCAGTCGGCGACGATGGGCTGGGCGGCAGGGGCTGCTCTATGGGCTGTAGCTGGCGTGCTGGTCTACTTATTGTTGCGAAAGCTGAGGAAGACTACGGCGAAGCCGCATCTTGAATCTCGAAGAATTTCTATGGTGGATCCCAATCAGCCAAATGAGGTGGCGTTAGGATGAACTTGCCGGAGTGGATAACCCCAAATCTTGGCGTGTTTATGGTGATCGGCGGTGTTGCGGCACTGGCGGCAGTGGGCGTGGTTGTCTTCAATAACGCCGTACGGTCGGCCTTGTGCTTGGTAGTCAGCTTCTTTATGCTGGCTTTCCTTTACTTCAGCCTTGGTGCCGAGATGATCGGAATTCTCCAGATTGTGGTTTACACCGGTGCGATCATGGTTCTGTTCCTGTTCGTCATCATGCTTCTAAATCTGGGCTCTCTGGGTTCCGTGATCGAAAAGAAGGATCCTAAATTTATCATCGGCGGGGCCATGGGTTTGGCGATCTTGCTAATGGTTGGGAGTCAGGTCATTGTTCCTTTGGCTTCGGTGAATCAGCCAAAGGCTCCAGAAGGTTTTGGCGCGCCTCAAACGGTTGGCTACAGTTTGTTTAGTACCTATCTATATCCCTTCGAGATTGCAAGCGTGCTGTTGCTTGTCGGAATTGTTGGCTCAATCTTATTAGCCAAGAGGAGACTGTAATGCAAGGTGTGCCGCTAGTCGCCTATCTAGGGCTGGGATTATTTCTTTTTTGTACCGGGGTGGTGGGAGTTATTATCCGCCGAAACCCAATTGTTATTTTTATGTGCATTGAGCTAATGCTTAATGCCGTGAATCTGACCTTTTTGGCGTTTGCGAAATATATGCCCAGCAAGCTGCCGGTAGGGGCAACACCTGTTGCGGATGCCAGCACGGCCGGACAGGTTATGGTGATCTTTGTGATGGCAGTTGCTGCGGCGGAAGTTGCAGTTGGACTTGGCATCATCATGGCGATTTTCCGATTGCGGCAAGACGTGGATATCGACGAAATGAACTTGCTTCGCGGATAAGAACTCAGCATGGACAACGTTGGATTAATTTGGTTGGTCGTCGGGTTGCCGATAGTTGGGTTTCTTATCCAGGCATTTCTGGGTAAGCGACTGATTGGCAACGGCGGCGGAAAGCGCTTGGTGGGTGCCTTGGCGGTTGCTCCTGTGGCGGCGGCATTTGTGATCTCAGTGATGCTGACGATCGATCTGGCGAAGCTGGACCCCGCCAATAGGGCGGTGGTTTCGCATGGTTGGGATTGGATCAAGATTGCGGGGCTAAATATTCCGTTTGAGCTTCGTGTAGATCCCCTGACCATGATGATGGCGTTGATCATCACCGGTATTGGTTCACTAATCCATCTTTATGCAACCGGTTACATGGCGGAAGAGAAGGATTATTCCCGGTTCTTTACTTACCTTAACTTGTTCGTCGCCTCGATGTTGATCCTTGTATTGGGGAACAACTTGGTCATGTTGTTTATTGGCTGGGAAGGTGTGGGAGTCTGCTCTTACATGCTGATCGGCTTTTGGTACAAGGACGTTGCGAACTCGAAAGCAGCCAACAAGGCGTTCATTGTTAACCGAATTGGAGACTGGGGTCTCACACTGGGCATGTTCTTGCTCTTTGTGGTGGTTGCAGCCAACGCAGATAAGTTCCCGGCAGCTGATGGTCGGTTCTTAAGCTACGATGTGATCCTTCCTGTGATTGGCGACATCTTGAAGGGGATGCCTGGAATCACAACTGCGATCGCGCTCTTGCTGTTTGTAGGAGCTTGCGGTAAGTCAGCTCAGTTCCCGCTTTATTTATGGCTTCCCGACGCGATGGCGGGTCCGACACCCGTTTCGGCTTTGATTCACGCCGCGACAATGGTTACCGCCGGCGTCTTCTTGTTGAACCGGCTATACGTTATCTTTGAACTATCTCCCGTAGCAAGCGCCATCATTGCGGTGGTCGGAGCCTTTACCGCTTTGTTCGCGGCTTTGATTGCCTTTGGGCAAACCGACATCAAGAAGGTTCTGGCTTACTCAACGGTTTCTCAACTTGGCTTCATGTTCATTGCATGCGGCGCGGGTGCTTATTGGGTTGGAATGTTCCACGTGACCACCCACGCGTTCTTTAAGGCACTCCTGTTCCTTGGCTCGGGTGCGGTCATTCATGCAATGGCTCACAACCAGGATATGCGGAACTATGGAAAGCTGGCGAAGTATCTGAAGATCACTTTTGCCACCATGTTTATCGGTTTCCTTGCCATCGCGGGTGTTCCGCCTCTGGCAGGCTTCTGGTCAAAGGAAGGCGTGCTTGGTTATGCATTAGCAAATAACCACGCAATGATCGGTGGTATCAACTTTAGCTATATCGTTGGTTGGGTTGGGCTTGGCGTTGCGTTGTTAACGGCGTTCTATATGGCTCGTATGACCTTCTTGACCTTCTTTAGTGGTCAGGAAAGGTGGAAGCTGATCCCTGCCCACGCAGAAGGTCACCACGATGACCACGGGCATCATGATGATCATCATGGCCATCACGAGCATCATGCTCACCATGAAGACCACGGCCCTGACAAGCATGGGTTCTTTTACACCGACGAGGAGATGGCGGCGATGCCTCATGAGCATGAGCACCATCATGAGTTGGATGAAACTCATAAGCCTCACGAAGTTCCGCCAAGTATGTGGTTCCCGCTTGTTGTGTTGGCGGTGCTCTCGGTGGGCGGTGGCTGGGTTCTCAACCAAAATCATCTTCTGGAGCACTGGCTTTACCCGCCTGGGACTCAGCACCTGCAATTGGAAGCGCATCCTCATGGAATCCCACTCGTTGCTCTGAGTTTGGGGGCGGCGCTGATTGGTATTGTTTTAGGAGCTGTGTTCTACTGGAAGGGGCTACCTGCAAAAGAAGGTTGGGATTTGGCCAAATGGAGCCCATTCAGACGAGCTGCGGCAGATCAGTTTGGATATGACAACACAATGGTGACGGCATCCGTAGAAGGTGGTCGCGACTTAGGAATTTTCCTCTGGAAAGGAGCGGATTCAAAGGTTGTTGACGGTCTGGTAAACGGAGCAGGTTGGGTTGCTGGCACCTTGGGCAAATGGTTTGCCTTCCTGCAAAACGGTTTTGTGAGGCAATACGCATTGGTAATGTTGGTGGGAGTTGTTGTGCTTCTGGGAGCTTTGGGGTACGCCTTAAAGAAAGTGCCTGACACAAGCTTGTCGGGTTACCAGGCTGTTCCGGCAGGGCGCGGACCTGCACTGCCTGGGGCTGAGGGAGGCCACTAATGGAAACCACTGGCTTTGGCCTTCTTTCGCTGATCGTTTTCTTGCCTTTGATTGGGGCGCTGATCATGATGATTCTGCCTGCGGAGCAGGTGAAGGCTCACAAAGGTCTGGCACTTATTGCTTCATTGGCAACTTTCGGTGCATCGCTTGCACTGATCCCTAAGTTTGCTTCGGAAAATTTCCACTTTCAGCTTGTGGAATACATCCCATGGATCAAGCAACTTGGCATTAGCTACCACCTGGGCTTGGATGGCATTAGCTTCTGGCTGATTCTCCTTACCACGATGCTAACCGTGATTGCGATCTGGTTTAGCTTCTATGTGGATAAGCGGGTGAAGCTCTATTTCATCTGTATCCTGATCTTGGAGACGGCGATGTTGGGCGTATTTGTCTCGCTCGACATGATCCTCTTCTACACATTCTTTGAGGCATCGCTGGTGCCGATGTGGCTGCTAATTAGCATTTGGGGTGGAGAGCGAAGAACTTATGCTGGTCTGAAGTTTTTTATCTATACATTCGCGGGATCTATTTTCATGCTCATTGGCATGATCGTCTTGGCCAACTTATACGGCCAAGCGACAGGCGGGGCCATTAGCTTTAGCATTATCGATATTCAAAGAGAAGTTGCTAATGGAAACCTTTGGGCTCAAGCGATTCATCTACAGCCGTGGATTTTCTGGTCCTTCGCGATTGCTTTCCTAGTGAAATGTCCGGCGTTTCCGTTCCATACCTGGCTTCCCGATGCCCACGTTGAAGCTCCAACCGCAGGCTCGGTAATTTTGGCGGGCGTATTGCTGAAGATGGGAACCTATGGGTTCCTGAGATTCTGCTTGCCATTCTTCCCCGATGTCATTGCCAAGCAGGTACCGATCATCATGGCGCTGGCGGTGGTTGGCATCATCTATGGAGCGATAGTTGCTGCGGTGCAGCCAGACTGGAAGAAACTGGTTGCATACTCCTCTGTCTCTCACATGGGTTTTGTTCTCTTAGGCATCTTCTCTCTGACCCACACGGGAATGATGGGCGGTTCTATGCAGCAACTAAACCATGGAATCAGCACGGGTGCCCTATTCCTTCTAATCGGCCTTATCTACGAACGACGGCATACCCGTATGTTTAAGAACTTTGGTGGAATCAAGGCTCAGATGCCGATCTACTCCACTATCTTCTTAATCGCCATGTTGAGTTCGGTTGGGTTGCCCGGAACCAATGGCTTTATTGGTGAGTTCATGGCGATGATGGGAGCTTTCGAAGCTGCCTTCGCGGGAGCTTTTGGGCTTAACCTTGCCTACATTGTCATTGCCGGTTTTGGTGTTGTTTTGGCTGCGGTCTACCTGCTTTACATGTTCCAGCAGGTGTTCTACGGCAAGAATGACAACCCTGAAAACCAACGCCTGAAAGATATTAAGCCGGGTGAAATTGCGATGTGCGGCATCTTGGTGGTCTTTATCTTCTGGGGTGGATTGTATCCGAGCACATTCTTGAAGCCGATGGAATCTGCTATCGGAGCCGCTCGAATGATGGCGGTAAACCCAGTGGGTCAGCGACCCGTTTGGAGTGACCAAAACCATCAGATTGATGGTCAGATGAACCTTGTTTCAAATGGTCAAATCATTGCCCCGGCTAACCTGCACTTTCCAATGAAGAGTGCGGAGCCTGCTGAAACCCATGATGCAGAGGTGGTTGCCGCTCAATGACGTCTCGAGAGCGAGTGTTGGCCACCGTTCGCGGTGGGGAAGTGGACCAGAAGCCAGTGTTAAATTGGCCGATCTGTGAGCCTACATCCGACATCCAACACTACAACCACGAAACGATGCCAGATCACCTAGAAGGGAACGAGAGTGGAGTCTCCGTGGTAGAAGTCACGAACCCTTTCGGTCTTTCTTTGCAGCGAGACCTAAATCTCAATCAGCTTCTAAAGGATGATCCTAAAGAAGGTAACCGTATCTTGGGTGAACTGTGTGATGAAACACAGGGCGATATCAATCGAGCCTTTGAGGCTGGGGCTGATGGCATTATCTATCGGCTCTATGGCGCTCGAGCCAGACATTGCACTCCAATGCAATACGGTGGCTACTATTTAGAGCGAGATCGAGAGCTATTGCAAGGAGTTCAAGATGCGCTATTCAGCATGGTCTTTGTCGTGGGCGACGAAGATGTCTACTTAGATTTTGTTAGCGACCTGCCGGCCAAAGCCTTTGGCTGGGATATTAAGTCGTCGCAAGTGCCGATCTCTGAAGTTCGTGACATGAGGCAAGGGGCTCTTGTATGTGAAGACCCTGCGGCGGAAATCATCTTGGATGCAGGTACAGATTTTTTATCAAGAATGCTAGAAAGTAGTGTTCGAACCGAAGATAGCTATGCAGTATAAGCCCCCTATCCCTATGATGGACTGGTCGATGATCGCACCGGTGGTGCTGGTCGCAATGACTGGCATAATCGCGCTGTGCATCGAGATGGCCCGCCCAAAGAAGAACAACGACATGATCGTTCTCTTCTCCTTGATGGGGTTGGGACTCGCCACAGTAGCGCTTGTACTCCAGTTCAATGGTGCAAATTATGCAGACGGCGAATCCTTTGGAGGCATGGTTGTTAGAGACCGATTCTCGCTCATCATGCAGTTGCTCCTAGTAGGAAGCGCTTTCTTGAGCATCATGTTTAGCGAGGGGTACTTGCGTGAGAAACGCATTCCCTTTGGCGAGTTTTATCCAATGCTCTTATGGTCCACGGTAGGGGCCATGGTCATGGTCGCCAGCCGTAACATGCTCATGATTTTCCTTGGGCTGGAAGTTCTCTCGATTGCCCTCTATGTCATGGCAGGTATGGCGCGGAAGGAAGGAAAGTCCGAGGAATCTGCGCTTAAGTATTTCCTCCTGGGTGCCTTTGCCAGTGGGTTCTTGCTGTACGGAATAGCATTTATCTATGGAGCAACAGGAAGCCTCCATTTAGATCAAATCGTTTCTGCATGGATGGGTGGCTCCCAAGAGGCGAAGACTCTCCTGTTGTTCGGCCTTGGCATGATGCTGATTGGGCTTTCCTTTAAGAGCTCCTTTGTACCTTTCCACATGTGGACGCCAGACGTGTATCAAGGTGCGCCAACCAACGTTACGGCGTTTATGGCAGCAGGGTCAAAGATTGCGGCGGTGGCGGCGCTTTACCGCGTTGCTTCATCCACTGCAGTCATGCAAGAGTACTGGCTGCCCGCAATGTTCTGGATTGCGATCCTGACCATGACCGTTGGGAACTTGGTTGCACTGGTACAGAAAGACGTCAAGCGTGTACTGGGTTACTCTTCCATCGCCCACGCTGGCTACATCTTGGTGGCTATCCTTGCTCATGTGAAGGCTCCAGACAAGGTTGGCTCTGACACCATCAGCTACTACCTTTTAAGCTACAGCCTCATGACCATCGGAGCGTTTGCGGTGATCAGTTTAGCGGCGAGAAGTGGGAAGGAAGGAACCAAGTTTGATGAAGTCGCTGGCCTTTGGCGACGTGCGCCATTAGCCGCCGGTGCTCTCATCGTCTTCATGTGTTCTTTGATCGGAATTCCTGGAACTGCTGGTTTTCTTGGAAAGCTTTTTATCTTCCAGGACGCTCTTAAGGCAGACCTGGCTCCCCTCGCCATTGTTCTCGCTGTGAACTCAATCATCAGCGTCTACTATTATCTGGGTATAGGACGAGCGATGTTTGTGGCTGATGATTCTGGTGAAACCGTCCAAGATGTTAAGATAAATAACGGACTGAAGGGCGCATTTGTGGTTTGTATCGCGGGCATTTTTGGAGCGTTTTTCTTTTACTCTCCACTCATGCAATTTTTGTCCGGCCGGTAAAGACGGTAGCGGATTCCTAGAGATAGGATTTGGCCCGAAAGGGCATTTTGGAGTGTGCATTTGAAGATTGGCGTAAGCATGTGGAGCTATGTCAAGGCGGTTCGTGATGGACGTCTTGACATAGCTGGTTTTATTCATGAGGCAAAGAGAGCCGGGGCAGATGGAGTTGAACTCCTTGACTTCTTCTATCGTGATGTTGTCTCGGACCGACAGGATGCAGTTCAGGCATTACGTGAAACGGGCCTGCCTTGCCCAATCTTCTCCATCTCGCAGAATTTCGCTAAGCCAACAGAGGAAGAAAGAAGAGCCCAGCTTGACAAGATCAAGTTTGGCGTTGATGAAGCCGTTTTCTACGGGGCCGACGTAGTGAGGGTCTTTGCGGGCGATGTCTCCGATGGCATCACTTTTGACCAGGCTCGCGAATGGATTGTGGAAGGCTTGGCGGAAGCTTCCAAATATGCGGCATCCAAAGGTAAACGACTTGCTCTAGAAAATCACGGCACTTTAGCGGGACGCGGCGAACAGGTTCGTGGGATTATTCAGGATGTTCGAAGACTTGCCGGGAATGATGCTTTAGGCGCAAACCCCGATACGGGGAACTTCTTGATCGTCCATCAACCAAGCCATGAAGCGATTCGTGAAGTAGCCCAATTTGCTTACATGGTTCACTTCAAGGACTTTTCACCGGAACCAGAGGGATACCACGGATTTGCATATACAACCCTCCAAGGCGAAAAGGTGATTGGGAAGGCAGTTGGCGAAGGATCCGTTGACTTAGCCAAGTGTATTCGTGCTCTTAAAGAAGTTGGCTTTAACGGCTGGTTGAGCGTGGAATATGAAGGTGACGAAGATCCGTTAACCGCTGTTCGCAGGTCGATCGAAAACGCCCGAAAGTTTCTATAAACGCGTAGAATAGGCTGTGGACTCTATGGAGCCTAGAGGACTCTTACCGCTTACGGATGACGAGCTAAAGCATCTTTACCAGAAGGCTTTAGCGGCTGTGCCCGATGAGACGGTGGTCCAGTCCAAGCGCTCGGCAGGATTGATCTGCCGTCTCCTGGATGGACTCGTCTATGTAGCTATCTGCATGACCTTTTTCCCGTTGCATATAAGGTTGATGTGGTCACTGCTTCTGTTCCTAGGAGCTATCGTCTCCAGCTTTGTAGGACCGAAGTTTATAGGGCTGTTTAGCTTTTTTGACTATGAAAGCTCCAAGCGTCCAGTTGTAAAAGACCCAACCGACCTGTCCGATCCTAAGGTGATGAAAGTCGTCGTTCAATACTTGACTCGTGAACCGCTTAGTCAGTATCGAGCGATTGAGCACAAGGTTAGGGTGAATCGAGTTAAGATTGCGGAATCTATTTCCTCGCTAGGAAAGCTCATTGATGAACTTGTCGTTGAAAGTGGAGCTGGCGATCAAACACTTGAAATACTGCGGAAGAGTAGATTAGGACAAGCACAACGGAGTCGAGCCAAGCTAGAGGTGTTGGACACCCATTTGGCAACGCAACTTCGGGAAGCCGATTTGGCAGTGGCGCCAATACGGGAGATAGAAGCGCAACTTAGTAAGGCCTTACAGATCTCGGAAGATATATCAAAGATTCATGCCGCGCATGGGTTAATTGAAGATACTGAGGCGAATATCGAGGATAATCGACTCCAGATTCAGGTTCTGAGGAGTATCACTGAACGCGTAGCTGGTTCGTTGAGAAGTATCGAACTCGACGTGAAGGCTCGGGAACTAGCCGAAGACGAAGTGCTTAAGCTTCAGGCTTAAGCAACTTTCGTGTCCAATGTTTCCCCAAGGGCTTCGGTTGCAATGATGAGTTTTGCAAGCGTTTCGTATTGCACCTCCGGACTCATAACCGAGAAGGGTGGAATATGGACGAACCCAACCTGTCCAGGGTGTCCGGCGAGCAAAAGATAGTAAAGGAAATTGCACAGGTAATCGCCAGGGTTCGTACTAAGCTCAAGGGTTTTTGCGTCCAACAGGGATGATGCCGCGAAGATTAAATCGGGAGGCATAATCGTCGACCCTAAGCATGGAGGGCCCTCTGCAACTATAAAGTCGGTGGACCATGTTTCTCCCTGGACGTCCTTGGTTTGCCCCACCTTGTTACGGGCAAACAGCTCCAAGCGCATCCTGGGCGCTTTTGCGGATAGGCCAAGACAGATGATATTGTCATAACCTCCCTCTTTCTGCAGGGCATCCCAAAACTCATAGACATACTTGTAGCTAACTTCTAAAACCGCGTGGTCTCGGTTAAAGGTAGAGCAAAGAAGCTGACTTGGATTCTCTCGGTTATCTCCAAAAGGGCCAAAACCGGTGATGAGTGTGCGACTGGTCATAAGACTATCCTAGATTATCGGCTAACTCTAGTCTACGCTGGATGACTGTATTTAGACTCTGTAACAAAGGTGGGGCGCGGGTACCCTAATAGCCTCTATGGGATTCCTTAAGCGAACGCACACTTGCGGCGCGCTCCGAGCTGAGCATGCTGGACAACAGGTTGCATTAAATGGTTGGGCACACAAGGTGCGAGACCTTGGTGGCCTTTGTTTTATCGATCTGCGTGATCGAACTGGTCTGGTGCAACTATTCCTGGATCCCAATCAGTTTCCTAATCTGGCGGAGATTCGAAATGAAACTTGTCTCAGCATCACTGGTGAAGTGCGAGTGAGAGCGGAAGAGACCAAGAATTCGAAGATGGCCACGGGTGATATTGAGGTTATCGTCACGGGCTACACCGTTCTTGGCCCCAGCAAGCCCATTCCTTTCCCGATTAGCGATGAAGAGCAGATGCAGTCGGTAAATGAGGAACTTCGGATCAAGCATCGGTACTTGGACTTGCGACGGCCGAGTATGTACAACCGGCTTGCGATTCGCGCGGCGGTTATTCGTCGGATGCGAGCCTATCTTGATCGCCACGAGTTTATTGAAACAGAAACGCCGATTTTCACGCGCTCCACGCCCGAAGGCGCGAGAGACTACTTGGTGGCTTACCGACTAGAGCCAGGCAAGTGGTACGCATTGCCACAGAGTCCACAGCAGTATAAGCAGCTTTTAATGGTTGCGGGTATTGAGCGGTACTACCAGATTGCCAAGTGTTTTCGGGATGAAAGCCAGAGAGCTGATCGGCAACCAGAGTTCACTCAACTCGACCTAGAAATGTCCTTTGTAACTCAAGAAGATGTCTTGACGATTGCCGAGGGCCTCCTGCGAGACGTGATCAACGGAGTCGTCGACGAGTTCAGCCTAGACAAGGCGCATATTGAGCCGTTTGAGCGACTGACCTTCGATGAGTCGATGTTGCTGTATGGTTGTGATAAGCCCGACTTACGGTTTGGCCTCAAGCTGTTTGATATCACGCCTGCCGTTGCAAATTCTGGTTTTGGCGTCTTCAAATCAGCGGCGGAATCAGGTGCGCTTATTCGCGGAGTCCGTTACCCAGGCGGCGCGGGGTTATCTCGCAAAGAAGTTGGGGTTCTGGAAGAGTTCAGTCGAGAGTTTGGTGCGAAGGGAATGGCTTCACTGGCTGTCTTATCAGAGGCTGATTCTGAAGCAAGGCAGATTAGGGACAAGTACATTAAGTCGTCGATCGCTAAGTTCTTGAGCGATGATGAACTCGCTCAGATTCTTGAGATCAGTCAGGCAGAGCCGGGTGACTTGCTTTGCTTTATTGCGGATGAATATTCGGCAGGAAACAACGTTCTTTATCGTCTACGAAATGAGATTGGTGACCGTTGTGGGCTACGTGATCCTCGAGTCCTGAAATTCTGCTGGATTGTCGATTTCCCACTGGTTGAATGGAATGCACCCGATGGACGTTGGGATGCGGTTCACCATCCTTTCACCGGGCCAAAGGAAGAAGATTTAATCTACATCGATAGCGATCCAGGAAGAATCCGTGCGGACTGTTACGACGTTGTGTGTAACGGAATGGAGATGGCAAGTGGATCGATACGAATCCACCGTCCAGACGTTCAGGCCAAGGTGTTCCAGCTTCTGGGAATTGATGAAGCGACACAGCGCGAGCGGTTCGGCCATATTCTGGATGCGTTTAGCTTTGGAGCTCCCCCCCACGGTGGAATTGCCCCGGGAGTTGATCGCTTGGTTATGACTCTGACAGACACGGAGAATATCCGTGAAGTCATCGCTTTCCCCAAGATTGGTGGCGGTTATGATCCGATGATGGATGCGCCTTCGACGGTAGATCCGCAACAATGGGCCGAGCTTGGTTTACGCTTAAGCCAATAAGCTCTTAAAGAACTCTAGGTGGCTGCCTGTTGGAAGGAATTCCAACGGGCTCCATCTCCTCTGGATAGGCGATGGGATTATAAAAACTCACCGTCTGAAACAGCTCATCCGATTCACCGCGAATCTGATGCTTCTCGCCTGCTTGGATCAAGAGAATGTCGCCGATGTGCAATGGCTGAATCTCATTGTTTATCTTGGCGCTTCCTTCGCCGGATAAGACAATGAGTATCTGATCTGCATGAGGATGGTCTGTCCCGTAGTTGCCGCTGGTCTCGCCACGTTTTAGATTCATGACGGCGGTTTGGGTGTGAGCGGTATTGCCGATGACCTTGAATTGGGCGCGATGAGAAGACAGAAAATCAGCCGTCCATAAATTCATACCCATGGGACGACTGATTGCGGAAGATGGTTTAGTGTCGGCTACTTTTTTCTTTTATGAGAAAGGAACCAGTCGTACAAGGCATCCTGCTTGTAAAAGTCAGTCCAAGTATCGTGGGTGCCGTCCTTGATTTCGTCATATCGAACGTCGCTTCCCAACGCTTTGAGCTCATTGACGAACTTGCGGGTGAAATCTACGCTCACTACCGGATCCTTGTCGCCATGGCAAGTCCAGATAGGCATCTTTGCGATTCGGCCTACGTTGGAAGTGTCGCCGCCGCCACAGACGGGGGCAATAGCAGCAAACCTCTTTGGTTGCTCCATCGCAAGTGCCCAAGTTGCAAACCCACCCATACTTAGCCCAGTGACGTAGATGCGGTCTTTATCGATGCGGTACCGCTTTTCTGCGTCGTCAAGTGTAGCGATCAAGCTTTTGGTATCCCACCACTGGTTTGCATCGCATTGGGGAGCGATCACGATAAAGGGAAGCTTACGGCCGTTGGCAATCTCTTTTGGAATCCCGTGAGTCTTAACCATGTCGAGATTGGTCCCTCTCTCGCCGGCACCGTGCATAAAAAGAATCATCGGCCACTTTTTGCGAGAATCCGCCGCGTACCCTTCTGGTGTATAGGCAAGGTACCTTCCCGTTACAGTAACGGTAACGGGTCTTTCAAACTTGATCGGCTCTTGGATTGCAACGGCAGCAATGGCGGCGAGAAACATAGACGGACATTACCCAATGATTTTTGAGACTGAACGACTATTGGCAAGAAGCTGGACTATGGAAGATGTAGAAGCGGCTTTTCGTATCTACAGCGATCCAGAGGTCATGCGTTTTTTGGGACGGAATGGAGCCGGAGCAACGGTTGCTACGATTAGAGAAATGGAGGAACGCTTACAGACCTCCATCGATAAATACAATGGCGATTTGCATGGATATGTTTATGCAGCCCTCATCTTAAAGGAGAACGGTGCGGTGGTAGGGACCACTCTTCTTAAGCCTTTGGAACTCAGTGGCGGGCAAATGTCCGCAGATGAGATTGAGATTGGTTGGCACTTGAGTCGACAATACTGGGGCCTTGGTTTGGGTACTGAAAGTGCCTTTGGCGTGATGCAGTATGGGTTTGTCCAGCTTCCCATAAACGAACTCAATGCTATTGCCTATTTAGAGAATTTTGCGTCGATCAGGATTATGCGGAAAATTGGCATGGTCTATGTGGGCAGCACACACCGTTACTACGGAGTAACGGCGGAGCATTATCAGATCACACGAGAAACTTGGGAAACCCAGCAGTCTGATCTAGGTCATCAGAAGTAAGGTCGCCATCCCACCAAGCCGCTTCCTCAACGGCGGAGCGAACTAGCTTCACCATCTCGTCAAAGCTCTGACGTGTGAGACGAAGAGTAATCCACCGATAAGTAACGTCTACAACATCTTGCGGCTTAGGATGCAGATGCTGATCAATGACTCCATCGGCAAAGTGGAGAAACTCATCAAACGATTCAAAGTGAAGGCTTGCCGACGCAAAAGTTAGGTGTGTGCATCCAGCGAAACATCGCTTGATTTCTCCATAGCGTCCCTTAGCAAGAAATCGACTTTCATCTCTCATGCTGTTTAGTAAAGAGTATTGAGAGCCTTTTGCAGTATGAGTTTCTGCCGAAGCCATGCTTATCTTGACTGTCTTGTCAAGATTCAGATTTCCAAACTTCGGAAACGCTTCTCTGTGACATCCATGCCTTCCGTTAGCACACCGTACGCCCATTGGACACGACGCTGAATCTCAATGGCTTGTGCTGCCTCTGGAGAACCGGAAGGGAAGTTGGAAGCATCACTGCGTTTCTTCAGCTTTTCGAACGCTCGGTGAGTATCTGCAAATGGAGCATTGATGGGTACTCCAAGGATCTTTGATGCAGTTAACTGTCGGTCTACAACCGTGGACTCAATCGGATGAACTGGCTGGATTTTGCGGTGAGAGGGATTATCCAGCGCATCTTGAAGTTCTTGTTCTGCTGACTCAAACTCAACACCTTTTATTCGATCCCACTCACGGTTTACGTACCCGCGCATCAGGTCATAGGCTCTTCGACCAACGCTCATAGGTCTATTGTAGATCGTTCGTAGGACTCTTCACCCGTTGAAGTGCGAGGTTATCCCTGTATAGCTACTTGCTTTCTTTGCTTCCGCTCTATTGCATGCGGGAGGGTTGATAGACTTGTGGGTCTGCATTTGGCAGTTTTTTAAGAGGATGAAATGAAGCGGTTTTCTTTTGCGCTGGTTGGCGCCTTGTGTCTATCAAGTTTTTCTTATGGTGCGGAGTGGCTGAAAAGTTTTGGTACAGTCTCCGGTTCCTTGACGAGTTCTGTTAAGGGATATGTGAGCCCTACCCCCCAGGCAGGTCAGGTGACCGGAACGGGAAACTATTTTTGGGGCGGAGTACGGACTGGCGCTATCCGTGTGAAGCAAGGTACAGGAAATACTGCATCTAATGTGAGTTATGGCGATGAATTCCTAACATTCTGCATCTCACCTTTTGAAGAGCTAGGGTCGCCCAATAACCCATGGCGGATTGATACGCCTACGCTCTATACAGGAACAAGCGCGACGAACACGGACTTTGACCGAATTGCTCGTCTGGTAAGTTTTGGCTGGACATCAGCAGTGGAGACCAATGCTGTGTTTGGTGCCGCCTTCCAATTGGCCCTATGGAGCATTATCCAGGATACAGCACCCAATTCTTTGTACAACTACTCTGCAAATCTACTCACATCCAATGCCGCGGTCAACACGGAGTACAACAACTTCCTTAACATTGCCAACGGCACTTCTTCATTTGGAACGGCCGCTGGTTCGATGATGATGTATCGTCCTACCAACCTGACTGACAGTCAGATCCTGATTGCTAAGGTTGTTGGAGGCGGAAACAGCTCAACACCGGTTCCAGAGCCTTTCACTATCGGGATTGGTTTGGCGGCTGCGGGAGCTTTTGTCCGGCGACGGCTGAAATCTTCCTCGTAAACCTACCAGAATCCAGTCCTCTTTCCGCCTTTCTCTTGCAAATAACCCCGTTGGTTGATAACAATTGATCTACTAGCGGGGGAGCTAGATTAAATCAGAGAGGATTGGATTTTATGTTTAAACGTGTCGTTTGTTTGGCTGCTTTGTCTGTAGGATTGGTTGCCACAAGTCTTGGAGCTGATTATCTTCACTACAGAGGTAATGGCGCAGGTACTGGTGGAAACATTTCAGGAACTATGGCGATGGGGGGGCCAGCTCGCAACGGCGTTTTTGCGGGCCAACTGAAGATTGGTTATGGTACGACCCAAGCTGGAGCAATTGGTGCTTCGAGTTCTTTTGCTGCTTTCTGTATAAGCCCAGACAAGACTCTGCCCCCACCTACTGGAGGTAACCCATGGGAGATTTCCACACCAACTTCCTATACTTCTGGAACAGGATCTTCTGTTTATGATAAGTTGTCACGTCTCGTATCGTGGGGATATGACAATGGTATCTTTAACTTAACTTCAAGCATCCCAGGTAATAATACTGCCGCTTCGTTTCAAGTAGCCCTATGGATGGTAGTGAGCGGCGCTCCAACTCAATCGGGATGGTCTGGTGGTCAACTTGGTTCTGCAGCTTCCGGTTCGGCTGATTGGTTAATTGCTAACGTTGCGAATGTGGCGACCGCTGGTGCAAAGATGGCTATATTGACGCCGTTGGATACCGGTGGACAGACAATCGTTACTTATCTCCCGAGTTTCCCTGGCAACTCGACTCCAGTCCCAGAGCCCTTCACGATGGGTATTGGCCTTGCCGCAGCGGGAGTTTTTGTTCGACGCCGCATGACAGCGAAAAAATCCTCTTAGTTCCCCACTTACTTAAAGTACAGGGTCCGTTACCAGGTTTGGTAGCGGACTTTTTCTTTTGTGTACTCATCGCGAACTAAGACTGCCGCAATGAGGTTGTCATAATAGGTGGATCGGCACGTTTTGTGCTGTAGATTCCGTTGGAGCTAATTCAAAGGCTCCATGATGGATTGATCTTCAATGCTTGTACAAGAAAAGGATTTATCGGCCCAGGATGCTGAGGTTGGGGAAGAGAATGTTAAGTCGCAACCGAACTACAAGTGGGTCCCCTATGCGGCGCTTGCATTCGCAGGTTTAGCAGCAGCTTTCTGGACGTTGTTTCGTTGGCTACCCGGTAACTGGTTTGGGGATGATAGTTATTACGCCCATGGTGCGGTAGTGCCAATTTGTGTGGCCCTGATTATATGGGATCGCTGGGACAAACTTAAGGTTCTTCCCGTCAAGGGAGTTTCGTTAGCAATCATCCCGATTGCAGCGACGCTATACATCACTTGGTTCGCGCAGCGCACAGACATGCGGACCTTTCAATCGATCTTACTGCTAGTGCTACTCGCATTGGGCGTTCTCTTTGTTGCGGGCTGGAAATGGCTGAAGGGACTGGCATTGCCTATTGGTTATCTTGGGTTTGCTCTGCCGATCTTTGACCGCTTTGTAGATACTCATACTCAGACGATCCAACGCTGGTCAACCGATGTTTCCTTCTACATGATGAAAGCGATTGGGCTAGGTCCTTATAGGGCAAGCGACATGACCACGATCATTGTCGACAACTTCGTAATGGATGTTGGCGTTCCATGTAGTGGAATGAAACTGCTACTCGCTGTTTTTGCGATCAGTGTCTTCTTTATGCTGATTGCAAAACTCAAATGGTATGCAAATGTAGCATTGGCGGCGACTGTGATTCCCCTTACCCTAGTAGTGAACTCTCTTCGCATTGCTGCGATTGGAGTGGTGGGAGCGAATTACGGTTCAGATGCGGGTCACAAGTTTCACGACTATAGCGGTTATATCAGCTTGGTTATTTGCTTTGTATTGCTTATGAAATTAACAAAGGTGCTTGGATGGAAGTAGTCACAAAACGCGTCATTTTTCTATCAATCGCATTGCTCGGCTTTGGCCTGGCAGCAAGTTTTGTTCCGCCGAATCCGGCGCCGGCGCGAACAGAAAAGTGGATGGAAGATAACTTGCCTCACAGAGTAGGCAACTATTCCTTTATCCCCAGCCCAGAAAACCCGCAAGTTTCTTACCGAATGTCTGAGGCGGCATATAAAGAGTTAAAGCCATATGGAATGGTGGCAAGAGTGTTTGAGAAAGACGGCAAGTCTTTTGATACAGTCGTAGTAGCCGCAAATGATCGCATTTCTCTTCACGAGCCTACGACTTGTTTTCCCGGTCAGGATTGGAAAATTATTTCTCAGCGTCGCTTTACATTAGACACAAAGCAGCGCGAAAAAGTTAGCGTCATGTTATTGACTCTAGAAGGTCAGACAGGACGGAGACAAGCTTTATATACGTTCAGAGGACCGAACGGTACCTTCCCAATCCGAAATGAAATGTTCTGGGATTGGTTTAAGGCAGAGTTGAAAGGGATACGCCCCGAAGGAGCTTTGATGCGTGTCATGACCACCAATGCTGAAACTCCAGAAAAAGATTTGGTGACTTTTGCGACCGATTGGTTTGATGAGTGTCAAACAGTTAGCAAAGGAATCTACTGAGAATTCAGACGTTCCCTAATCTTTGCATCAACTAGGAACCTAAACCAGAAGACTTGAAGGGTGTGATAAACCAATCCCACCCTACCATCTAAAAAGCCAAGTTTCAGGACATAGCTGTAGAAGAAGAATATGTAGGTCCGAACAAAGAGGGGAGCCTTGTACCAAAGGCGATTTTTTATCCATCGCTTTCGTTCCCGTCTATCTCCTAGTAGACTTTCTTTGAGCGTGCCTTCTGAAGACAAACGATGCACGAGGGCTTCTTGTGCTTCCATAGTGGCCCAACGGTTATGAGTTGTGGTCCATCTATCGAGATCGACGGATTGCATGTCAAGCAGAACTCCTTTCAGTTTGGCTGTGGTTCCCGAACTTACGAAGTGCTGATCATAGAGCCGATTCTCGCATTGTCCCAAACCAGCCTTGAAGAGGCGAAGATGCCAACTAGGATTCATGTGCCCAAAGCGAATGGGTTTGCCCCAAAAATGAGTGAGGCGACGCATCAGGTAGCCATCTGCTCCTGGATTTTTCAATACCGCTTGAACGCTCTGTAGCAATTCTGGCGAAAGCTCTTCATCGCTATCTAGGTGAAGAACCCAATCGTTATCTCCTAGATTTGCGTATCTCTGTGACCAATTCCTCTGTGCGGAGTAGTTTTCAAACGGATGCTCAACAACCTCGCAGCCCAACGATTCGGCCAGTTTTTGAGTGCCGTCTGAGCTGTAAGAATCCACTACTAGGATTCGAGAAGAAACTTCTTTACATGAAGCTACAACTGCTGCCAAGGAGTCTATGGAGTTAAATGTGAGAATGATGGTTGTAAGGGTCATGCTCTCATCTCTCTTGGCCTTAAAGGCTTACATGGGTTACCTGCGCAGACCATCCATTCTGGCTGATCTTTTGTGGCAACTGCTCTTGCCCCAATCACCGCTCCAGCCCCGACCGTCACTCCAGGGCCAATAAAGGCTTCTGTGCAGACCCAGGCTTCTTCCCCTATCGTAATCGGAATCGCTATAAGCTGGAAATTAGGATCTGTGTAGTCATGCGTGCCGGTGCAAAGATGCGCGCCTTGGGAGACAATGGCTCGTTTGCCGATCGTAATCTTGGCCATAGAGTACAGAGTGACATCGTCTGCGGCACTGCCTTCGTCGTGTACATCTAGGTTCCAGGGAGCCCAAATTTTGACCTTGGGATATATGTGACACCCTCGCCCGATTTCGGCCCCAAAAAGCCGGAGAATGGCTGAGCGCCATGCATGGCAAGGACGAGGACTTGGTCTAAACAGAATCGCATAGGCAAGGTTCCAGATAACTCGTCGGATTCGGTTGCCTAAGGTAAACGTGGCTTCCTTCCTCGGGTTGATGCCCTCCCTAAGGTCGCTCACTTCAGATACTCCTGCATTACCTTGACCAAGCTTTCGGCAGATCCTTTAATCTCAAAATGATCCCAGAAACAGCGTTGTGCATTTGTGGAAAATACGGCTTTCTCTGGAGTGGTAAGGGTTGACCATGACTGCAGAAGTCTTGTGGTTCCGTCAACCGTATCTGCATCCACAAGGCCTGCTTTCTCCGCCTGAATCTCCCTCCATATGTTTACCTTGTTTGATATCAATACGGGTTTTGCGCAAGCTAGCGCTTCGGCAACTACTATCCCAAAGTTTTCCTGGTGAGATGGCAGAACAAGTACATCGCATGCATGATACGCTCCCCATTTGAGGTTGCCCGAGAGCATGCCTGTCCACACTATCTGATTTGCCACTCCTAGAGTTTCGGCAAGTTGCTTAAGTTCACTAGCCACTCCGACTTGATCTGGACCGGCAATCACGAGTCGAACATTGCTGCCTCGATAAACTTTCGCAAAAGCCTGGATTAGCACGTCCACACCTTTTTTCGGGTGAATGCGACTAAGGAATAGAAGAAAGGCTTGATCCTTCAATTGAGGAAAAGCTTCTAAAAACGCTGATATCTGCTGAGCAGTATCTATGGTCGGGGCAGATGTACCGTACCTTACGACCCTTTCGTTGGCTTTGTATAGGCGGAAAGACTGTCGGGCCAGTTCCTTCTCTTCTTCGCACGTGAAAAGCACAGCGGCAGCATCTCTAAGAACCCTGTATTCCCCTAATGGCCAATAGAGAGATTTCTTCAAATGCTTAAGTGGATAAGCTTTTTTAAACCAAGGATCGAGCATGCCATGGGTAAAGACAAAGTAGGGCTTCTTTAGGCGCAACATCGCCTTTCTCACAGCATAGCTGGGAAACTGCCATATGCCGTTGGCAATAACCGCATCAAATCGCGGGCCATTTTGATAAAGCCACTCGTAAAGCTTAGGAGAGTGCTGATAGCCACCTTTTCCAGGGCCAAGAGTATGGAGAGGTAGCGGGAAATCCTTACCCCAAGTACCATCAGGTGCATCACACGAGGCTATTTCCACCTCGTGTCCCATTCCTTGCAGAACAATCCCTCGCTGTCGTACACCCTCAATCGGTCCTCCGGTTTCAGGATTGGCTGAGGCAATCACATGGAGAATCCTCAAGCCTCCGACTCTCCTAAGAGGTGTTTATATAAGTCGATATAGTTCTTGGCCATGAGGGAGGCTGAAAAGCGTTTAATGTTCTCAAGCCCTGCCTCCTTCATCGCGGTTGCCTGATCTAGACTATTCAGGATGATTGAAGCTGCATCCATGGGTTTCAAAGGGTCAAAATACACTGCGGCATTGCCGCCGACCTCTGTCATAGGAGCCCTATTGCTCGTGAAAACAGGGCAGCTTAAGGCTTGGGCTTCGATGATTGGCAATCCAAATCCTTCGTAGGTAGAAGGAAAAATGAGTGCGGAGGCCATTTGATAAAGGGCCACAAGAGATTCTGTGTCAGGAGAAGCAACTACCTGAATCTGATTGCTTGGTGCTTGTGAGATCAATTCCTTTACTTTAATGTTGGGAAGCCTGCCCGCCAAGACAAGCTTAGGCAGGTTCTTCTCTTGCTTCACCATTTCTAAATAGATTTCAATCAGTCCAGTGCGATTCTTGTAGGGAGAATCTCCACCGACATGCAGAAAAAAGGGCGCTTCAACCTGAATACTTGCAAGCTTCTTCTGAACCTGCTCTAGCGGCAATGGCTTAACCTCTTGGTAGAAGCCATTGTAAATTGTGGATAGCCTTTCACTTGAAAGACCGGTAAGCCTATTTACGTCAATCTGGGTTGCTTGGGATACGGAAGCGATATGATGACTCTGTTTTAGCCCATTAAGGATAAGCGATTGGTATTTTAAACCAGTCGGCCCTAACTCCCAACCAGGTATCTCACCTTGGGATGCCCTAATGGCTAACATATCATGGCACGTCACTACGTTTGTTTTGTGTCTGACATGGGGCACATACATCGAGTTGCCATGGTCAAGAATATGAACGATATCAGATTTAATAGCTGCCTTTCGAAGTGTCCTGGGAAAGAGAACATACTTGTCAATGTAGGCTAACCATTTTTTAGCCTTAACTGAATTCGAAAGATTACTGCAGAGAGCTTTTGGAGAAAGATACGAGTGCGATATGCCCAGTTTGCAAAATTCTCGATTCAAGCAATGTCCAAAACCAAGCATGCTATATTGCCTATCGTGAGCGAAGTTAGAAACTAGGAGAATGTTCAAGTAAGGTTTTCACCGCTTGTATTTAACGTCGACTTGTTCATTGCGGCTAAACATAAACCGCCAGAAAAAACCGTAAAGCCAAGTACTGTCGGGGGGCTCCATTGGCCAACAATGATCAACATGCCACATACTCCAAAGAGAAAGGCCGGTAGCATGGTTCCGGCTCTTGCTGTTTTTATGCAACGAACAAACATCCAAACAGCAAGACCTACCCGCATCGTTAAGAAAGTAAATCCCATGTAAGGTCCCATCTCCAAAATGACCCTAGACCATTCTTCTTCGGCTAGTAAGAATGTCGCTTTACCGACTAGCATGGCTGACCCAGCGTTGGTGCCCATACCAAGGCCAGCGCCGACGACATCTGCCCTTGACGCTGCCGAGACGGAGTTAGTAAACCAACCAAAGGCTCGTTCAACAAATCCTCCAAAGCCCCCTTCAGTATTGCTGGCTTGATCGATTCGATTACTAAAAACATCCATGCCTTCGCCAAACATAGAGAACTGACTGGCGATAAGCAGTGCGATTCCGACAACAAAGACAAAGTGAATAAAACGAGTAACTTGCTTAGGTTTAGCTAAAGCAACCGCGATAGCAGCCATTAACACAACAAGAGCCACATTGCCAAGCGCAAAACGGCTTCCGGAAACGGCTAAAGCAATGCAAGTAGCTACTGCCGAGGAAGTTACGAGGACCTTAGGATATGTACCTTTGTGAAACTGACTATATAAGATAAATGCTACTGTACAAGCAAAGAAGTAGCCTGGACCTGCTGTGAACGTGAATGTACCAGGAGGTCGAATCTTGTCCCCTGCTGATCCTATTTGCTTAAACTGCATATCGATACCACGATTTAGCCATGAATCTGGACCGGCATCAAACTGAAGAGCCATTAGTAATGCCATTGGGATGCTGAGAGCAAGAAACCAACGTCCAAACTTAATGACGTCTGACTCATTCATTACTTTAGGTAGTAAAAAAATGAGAGGTATGTGAAAAAATGCGACTCTAAATCCAAATGCTATGACTAGGGGCGCATTCGGTAGCAACGCAAGGCCAAAGAGGACAGAGATTAACCCAAGTGTCCAAAACATTATTACAAATCGATTCCAGGGAAACACCCGCGAAACCTGCGCTAACAAGAACGCAATCAACAAGAACGGATCTCGAACGACAAGGAGAGCATTTGATAGGCTCGGCAAGAGCATACGGAGAGATCCTTCAAACAGTAGGAGAAAAAAGTAAACCCAAATAAGACTACGAATAGTCTTGATCGAACCAACATATTGCGGACGACTAACGGGCGAATTAGTGGTCAACCTTCGACCCCAAAGTCAATAATGTGCCGAACGAGTTCTTTGCGATACTTACTCCATGTCTGATGAAGCGCGGTTTGGTGTGCGGCTTCGCGCATCGCCATTAGCCGGTCTGGCTCGGAAGCCAATAATTCTAGGTGCTGAGAAATTGCTTCGGGAGAACGGATGGGAACAATAAATCCATTGACCCCGTGCTCTACAACGTCTGCAGCACCTGTATGATCGGAAACAATAACGGTCATGCCTTGGGACATGGCTTCAAGAACGACTAACCCGAACCCTTCAGCAAGCGATGGAAGAATTAGCACTTCACATTGAGCCATCTTTGCGAGAACATCAGCGTGCGGGAGGGAAGGCTCCCAATTGCTTTTGTTGAGCCAGTCATCAATAGGTTTGCAACCTTCAATGTACGAGCCTATAACGTGCATATCAACCGAGCGTGAGACCGGAGTAGTTCCGTCTATAAGATAGGAAATTCCCTTTTGTTGTTGTATAGAGCCGACAAAAAGCACCTGTAAAAGTTCTTTAGAATTCTGAGGAACCTCTTTGAGTGCTGCAGGCGCACCGTAGTTAACGACTCGAACGGGTTTGCTAGGTCCAACTTTGGAAGCAAGACTTAGAGCCGAATATGTGCTCGGCGTTATAATCATATCAGCTAAGTCAATCTCCTGATCTTTGCGCTCCCTTTTTTTCTGACTGTCTTTGAGACCGCGCATCACTGGCAAATATTCAGGTTTTAGCTCTTTTTCCTGTTCAAGAAGGCTTTGAACATCGCCCCAATAGCCTACGGGGTGCTCATAGATTCGCTTTTTGCCAAGCGATTTAGCTGCTTGAAAGGTGTGGAAAGCAGTGTCCTCATAACAGTAAACGGCATCAATGTCGTCTTCTGCTAGTCTTGATGCCACGAGAAGATCTAGTGATTGGCAAACTTTATCAATACAAAATGGGCCGGTTTCATGGGCAGTAAAGTTTTGCAAACCCAATGCTCCTGAAGCCAAACGCATGATCTCTCTTACTGGTTGGGTATGAGTAAGCTTTGCTAGCGATGTATCGTAGCTACGGCGCATGAACTGACCACGGATTGGGGGAGGTAATAACTGGGTTAAAAGGCGATTTCTTAAAGATACTGTGGTGTAAAAACTATTCAGGGAATTAATATCCTGAAAAGCTTGCAGAGCTTGGCGAACATTTCTATTGCCCGTTGGATGGCTAAGAAGAATGTTCACTACTACCTCTTGATGCTGGAGGATGGCTAAACCTTGACATCCGTTAACTCCATAGTTGGTGGCTGTCTTGGAAAGGTGCCTAGTTTTTGCCGAATTGTCTCTGTTCGATACTCTGTAAAGAAAGCGATCAAATATGCGTAAGAGATGCTTGCAACACAAAGAAAGGCAACGATTGATATTGTGCTCAGTGCAGGCATCCACCGTTTATCCTGTCCAATTAGAAATGCATTAAGGATAACAAGGAGAGGTAGATGTACTAAATAAAGTGTATAGGAAACACTCGATAGAGATTTGGCTGCTCTTTCGTAAGTGTTGGATAATTTCCTGTCTCCTAGGTTGATTAGTCCTAGTATAAACATTGAAAAAGAAACGGCCACTAAAAGATCGTTGCCGAATGACATCTGTGATCGCATTCGCGATATGAGGATGCAAGCTATAAGTATTGCCGCTGATAGACAAGTTAATGCGGTCGCCTTAGTGGCTGTAAAAGGTGGAATGAAAGCTATAGTTGCCCCTAACATCCAGATAGAGAAGTAGGTAAGGATGGGTCCTTTGATAAGGAATGCAATTACTACGGCCAAAGCAATGCTGATTAGCTTGGAACTCTTCGATGATCGAGTGAAGACAGGGATGATAAGAAGAGGAAAAAGGACGTAATACCAAAACTCATAACTTAGACTCCAAAGAGGCCCATTGGATCCAAATGTTGGACCAGCAATGCCTTGAAGGAAAGCCAAGTTGATAAAGGCGTCGCGAAGGGAAAGAGAATTTCCCACGGCATCCTTTATAATTAGAGCGTAGTTGTTACCACCATATATTCCGGATGTGCCGAAATAGTAGATGCCAGCGAGATCCAAACAGGCCCCTATGGCTATGGCGGGTACAAGCACAACATAGAGGCGGATGAGACGATTAGCACTATATGTACGCCACGACCATCCTCGTGTAATGTTTTGGCGAATGCTTCGCGTGATCAGAAATCCGCTTAAAACAAAGAAGACCATAACGGCCTGATGGCCCAGTCCTGTCACTGCATAGAAAAGTTTTGTAAAGATTGTTGGGGACTGTACTTCATCAAAATCCACCAGAAACAGGGCTCGCGCATGCCCCACTAAAACTAAGATCGCAGCTATTGCACGGATCATGTCAAGGTGTGCGGAAGCTCTATCTGACAGTTTTGGAATCTTGGGTTTGTCTTTCAAGTACATGCCCCACAGAAATGGCTCTTAGCTTGGTCGGTGATGTAGTTCCAGGTAAGGAGTGGGTCTTCATTGCAGGTGAGAACCTCGATCTGAGTTTCACCAGGGAATATACATTTCAGTCCATGGGCCTTACAGGAGGCATAGACTCCAGATTTACCTTTTCTCGGTATATCCGTAGCCATGAGGGCATACTCCCCAGAGCTTAGGCAAGTAGAAGCATCCTTTATGGATAGATCATAGTGCTCCTCTAGTAGTCCAATTAAGCCCAATTGCGTTAGGTAGTCAAAGGTTTCCTTTCTTTGCTCAGTTGACGGACGTGAGCCGACAAATAGTAGTGAGGTGATTTTTCCTGATTCTTTGACATTGCGAAGTAGAGATTCGTGTAAGCGTAACGCCAAGGACCGAGTGCTTGCTGAACCGAAAACTACAAATCGTCCTTTAATCTGCGTTGCTTGGTCGAAGTTGTCGGGCTCGATATTTGGCCCCACTGGTAACAATAGGCCATCGGTCGGCGAAGCACCGCCAACATTTACTAACTGATCAAAGTATAAAGATGTGCTTGTAGACCACTTGTTGGTTAAAGAAACAACCTTTCTTAGAATGGCTTTTGCGGTTGGGGTTAACCACCCCGTTATTCTCCAGAGAGGAGCAGTAGCATAGAGTTCATGAAAGACAACTGAAAGTTGAGCGTTATCAGCCTGCTTCCAATCAGTAAGGGCACGAGGCAGCCATTGAGGTATCCCTTTTGGATGGTAGGCATGCGGAACATAGTGGAGCACGACCTGTTGGGCTCCACTTTCCCTGAGTGAAGCTAGCAAGCTTTCAGCATTGCATTGGAATTCGATCAGCCTTGCTTCGGGCCAATGCTCACGTGCTCCTTCAGGGATTCTTGTTGCTAGCACATGCCACTCAGGTTTAGGTTCAGGCCAGTGTTTCCACAACTGGTAGCAATAGTCGCCAAGCCCGTTAAACTCCGGGGGAACGGTTGGGACTATGTGAGCTACTCTTTCCATTTCTAGAACCTAGTTATCGTGATGCGTGCCAACGCCATGCGGTTTCGCATATGTTCTGCAAATCGCTGTGGTTTGCTTCCCAATTAAGCAAGGTTCGTGCCAAGTCTGCGGCTGCATACAAAGCAATGGCGTCTCCTGCTCGACGCGGCTTCTCGATATACGGAACGGCCTGACCGCCTACCGACTCAATCATCGAGAGCACTTCTCTAACTGTATTTCCAGTACCACTACCCAGATTCACTGCTGCAGACTGACCGCCATCAAGCAAATACTGCACCGACTTTACATGTGCCGAAGCCAAGTCGGCAACGTGTACATAATCCCTTTCTGCAGTCCCGTCGCGAGTAGGGTAGTCCGTTCCATAGAGATCCATTGAGCCCCTTCGTCCCATCGCGGCAAGAATAGCGGCTGGAATCAGATGGGTTTCCGGGTCATGTTCCTCACCCAATTCTCCATCAGGATCAGCGCCAGAGGCATTGAAGTAACGTAGGGCGACCGAGCGTGTACCACAACCTTCTCCAAACCATTTCAGAAGACGTTCGCCGATCAGCTTTGTGTCGCCATAAGGGCTTACGGGATCTTGCTTGCTATCTTCTTTTATAGGGACAGACTCAGGGTTGCCATAGGTGGCGCAACTAGATGAAAAGACGACTTTATCTACGCCTTCCTCCGCCGCGACCTGTACAACGCTTCGCAAGCCGTCCACATTATTAGAAAAGTAGCCACCAGGGTCTTGTACAGACTCGCCTACATAAGCAAGTGCCGCAAAATGAATGATTGCCTCTACCTTGTGTTCGCGAATAGCCGCTCGAACAGCCTCTCCGTCCCGAATGTCGGCTTCAATGAGGGGGCCGTACTTCACCGCCCATCGATTGCCACGAAACATATTGTCAAAGGCAATGGGGGTAAATCCGTTTGACAAGAGGGCCTTGCAGGTGTGGCTGCCAATATAGCCTGCTCCCCCAGTCACAAGAATAGAAGACATATGCTCTAGTTTAGTTTAAGAAACCTACTCGACAACAAGTTGGTAAACCTCCTAGCTGTCAATCAAAACAAGTCTGGTGCCCGGGGCGAGAGTCGAACTCGCACGCTTTTAAAGGCGAGGGATTTTAAGTCCCCTGTGTCTACCATTCCACCACCCGGGCGCACAGAGCACATAGGATACCTCGTCGGGTGTATAAACAAGATTAACGGAACCACCGGGAGGTTCGTCCGTTTTCACTACCATGAAGTCTTGGATTTTGCTTTCGCTAGTAAGTGTCGCAGGAGCTGCCAGCCTACAGGCTCCCACTCTCACCATCAAGGTTGCCGGAACTGAAAGCGAGGTACTTGGTCGTGTGGTAGATGGCAAAGATATGGTTCCCCTGGCAGATATATCCCAAGCATTGGGTGCTCAACTAGAAATCCAGAAAAGAACTCCAACGGATCGAGTCGCCACGATAACCATGCCAACTCCTGCCAAGTCTGTTTTTCAAGACAATGCGGACACCATCATTCCCGTAGATGGCGACACCTCCGTTTGGCTATTGGTTGCCAATTCCGATTCAAAAATTAGAGTGCGAGACTTCGTCCGTCCAAAGGACAAGTGGGATATGCAGGGCGAGATAGACATCGAAAGAAACAGCATCATGGTTCAAGGTCGCCCTCCAAGAGACAACGTAGTTCTCAATCTCTATGCGGTGTTCAAGGATAAAGATGGGAAAACCATTGGAAGGAAGAATATCGTTGTGAATGATGTTTCGCCTGAAGGCGGCAGATATCCGATCACCATCAATCTGTATCGGAATGATGGTTCAAATGTCTTACCGGTCACCGTTGGTTTGCGTTTTAATGCTGCCGCAGATATGTTGAGAGGAGAGTAGCGCCTTAGGTCTTACACCATCAATGCCTACGGATGGCACTTAACCCTATCAAGCGTTCATTTAGGAGCAATAGGACTCGATAGATAGCGAGGAAGGACTTGGCTTTAGTCCCAGGCTTGATATTCATCATCCATCTCGTGCATAATCTCAAGGCTGTCTGGACGGTGTCTGTTTCTTCGTCGGCCAGCAGAGGACCGCAATGGCAAAGAAATCGGAAGCCCGAGAAATTATCCGCGTGGTGTGCACGGAAGACGGAAAGAACTATTACACCACTACTAAGAACAAGCGAAACACAACTGATCGCTTGGAGATCATGAAGTACAACCCGAACCTACGTAAGCATACGTTGCACCGGGAGAAGAAGTAAGATGCCAAACCCCAAGAGAAGATTTAGCCACCAAAGAACCGCTCTGCGACGAACGAACTACAAAGGCGTTCTTCCGGAGATTGAGCTTAACAAGCAAGTCGGCGGCGAGCAATATAAGCTCCGCAGCATGGCGACTCCAGATGGTTACTACAAGGGTCGACGCCTTCCAGGCTTCAAAGACTAACCGCTGTATTCAAAGCCCGCTGATCCTCCTAAGGATCGGCGGGCTTTTTTGTTTTTTGCGATAACATAGCGCGCTGATCATCCTATATTCGTAGCCTATAATGACTAAACTCACATGGTAAATCGAACCGTTGCTTGTGTTGTAGGGTTGATAGTGACGCTCTGCTACAGCAATGCTTCCATCGTAACGGCCGACAAGCCATTGTTCACAGAAGCTAGAGATCGGATTTTTCAATACGCCGGTGAGCAAGGATTGCCCAGCGGAATCCCAAAGTTGAAGCAACCCTTTATCTTCTTCAGTCTAGGCCCAACTCGACTAGATTTCTTTTGTGTTGGGCATCCGCGTGATGATCAACAGAAGCTCGGTAATGCTATTGATAAGGCCATCAAGTCCGCGTATGGCAAAGAGCTTGTTATCACCTCGGCAAGTGAGCGGGGCCTGTGGATTTTCGATACCGATGATACGACTGCGGGCTGGTTAAAGACCTCGGCTAAGAGTCAACTAAAGATGTCTGCTTTTAGAGACGAGATGAGGGGTAGTGGATACTCGCCGAACATTCTTCTTAGAACTCCCCTTCACGCCGTGGAGAGTGGTGTTGGATCGCGTCAAAATTCGAAAAGGCGCTGGGCTTATTACAACGCGTCCGACTTAACGACCATAAAAGTTTCTGAGCGAGTGACCTTGGTGGACCAGCTCTTGTTGATCTTGTTTGTACTTTGGCCTTTCCTTGCAATTCATGGGGGAATCCGGAAGGCAATAAAGCAGGCCATCGATGAAACTAAAACTCTCGAAGATAGAAAGCAAAGCTATACGAACACCATCTATGGCAGCCTAGGTCTTGCGATCGGTTTGCATCTTCCAATAGTTGTTTATCTTTTTGGTGCCGGGTGTCTAGATGTGTTTTCAGACCTCTGGTTTGGCACATCTCAGGGATTGTCATTTCTTAGCCTTGGCATGTTGTTCCTTACCTTTTTGTTGGGTTTTGTGTCGAGAAAGACGCAGACTATTGAGGCCCAGTTGTTTGGCACATCGGTCGAGGCCATGAAAGCGGCCGATCGTCAAACGGCTGCCCTGAAACGTCCGGGATACATCGTGGCGATGACAATATCGTTGATCGGATTTGCATTGGGATGCTATGTGATTGCAGCCCTAAACCAGCCACAATTTGGTATCTCGATATTACTGCTTGCAGCTTTAGGTGGCGTGTCTTCGATGACGGTATTCGACAAACTAGCGGAACGCCGGAGCAGGGCCAATAGTGAAGTCTCGAAAGGGCAGGTGTGAGAAACCAAGCATTAAGAATCCTTGTTCAACCTGCTCTCTGGGTAGGGATTGCCTTTATCTTAGCTGCTCCGTTCACTTTGAGCATCGCTATCTACGGCATGCTCGCCACTTACAAATTGTCGCCGACTGGTTCTTTCGCATGGACAGTCTTGATCGTTCTAGTCGCTGCGGCCGCTGCAAGCTTGGTAGCATCTTTTTGGACATTAAGACTTAGCCGCTTACGCCGCGAAGCGGTGGAGGGCACTTGGGTACGTCCCTCTTTCTGGCCATTCGTCCTCTTCACTATCGCTATATACCTTTCTATAGCACCCTCGCTGGCTATATCGTTATGGGATAGCTGGCCTGATGAACCGGCACAGAAACAAATTCACCTCCGCTCTGCCTTGGAAAAAATGGAGCGGAGAGGCATCGCCCGTTGGATACTGCGTTAACGGTTATCTAGCCGTATAGCCGCCATCAATAACCAATTCGGAACCAGTCACAAATTTGGACTCATCTGAGGCCAAATACACAACCCCCCAGGCTATGTCATCGGCCTCTCCAAGATGGCCAATGGGATGCAACGCAACCAAGGCATCGTGAACTGCCTGGTCAGCGGTCATATCGGCAATCAATGGCGTTTCGATAAATCCTGGGTGTACAGAGTTCACTCGGATTCCTTGCTTCGCATAGAGCATCGCGTCTGTTTTGCTCATCAGGCGCAAAGCTCCCTTTGATGCGTGATAAGGAGGCGCGTCGGCAGCTCCCACCAGGCCATATATAGAAGACATATTGATGATGCTCCCCGTTTGTGCTTCAAGCATCTGGGGAATAACGTGCTTGGACATAAAGAATGCTCCTCGCACGTTTACCGCCATGAGCGCATCCCATTCTTCTGCCAAGATTTCATGAGTGGGCTTACTCGTGCCTCCGATTCCCGCATTATTGACGAGAACGGTGATCGGACCAAACTCATCTTTGACCGCGGAGACAACTGCCGCTACGGATTGCTCATCACGAACATCCAAATTCCAATAGGAAGCCTTCCCCCCAGATTTTCGAATCTCATGGGCTAGTTCCTGCCCTTCTTCATCACGAACATCTGTCAATGCAACGGCGGCACCTTCTTGAGCTAGTCGAAGGGCACAGGCATGGCCGATTCCTAAGGAGGCTCCGGTTACAAGTGCAACCTTCCCGGCTACTCTTCCAGAATTTTTCATGCTTTGAGTTTATAGAGTTTCGGACAGCCGGAAGACAAATGAGGTTGGAAATGGCGGCAGGTTTGGCCGGCGGTCTTAGGACCAAATGTCGGCTACCCTCGCTATTTAAACAGGTAGATTGATCCCCATTCGCGGAACATGTTTCGCAAAGCCGCGAAACACCGCGCGGCAACGTCTATATCAAGGGCGCTGGGGAAAGCCATGATTGTCGAACTGACCGTAGAGAACATTGCCATCATTGAAAAGGCGCAGATAGCGCTAGGCCCGGGTTACACCGCGTTAACTGGGGAAACTGGAGCGGGAAAGTCTCTTCTGATCGACGCGATTGAGCTTGTACTAGGCGAGCGAGCAGATTCCGAGCTGGTCCGCAAAGGGGCACCAAAGGCATCTGTATCGGTGGTGTTCGATCTGTCTCAGCGTCCAGGCCTTGTTCGTCTTTGCCAAGATCAGGGCATTCCCATCGAAGACAATACGCTTTACATCCATCGAGAAGTCTTTGCCGAAGGGCGAAGCCAATGCCGAGTCGGAGGAAAGCTGATTCCGGTCAGCCAGCTGAAGCAACTAGGTTCTCTGCTAGTGGACCTTCACGGCCAACACGACCACCAGAGCCTATTGAATCCTGAAACCCACGTTGGCTATCTGGATGCTTGGATCGGTGATCCTGCGATCGGTCTCCTAAACAAAGTTTCCGCGACATATCATAACGCGGAGCTTCTTCGTCACAAACTCGCGGCGATTCGACAAGGGCATAGGGATCGAGAACATAAGCTAGACCTCCTCAAATTCCAGATCAATGAGATAGAGGCCGTGATGCCAAGCCCTGGGGAGCTTCCAGAACTGGAAACGCAACTCAGTCGGCTCCGAAACATGGAGAAGCTAGCCGCAGCAACTTTTGGTTCACTATCCGTTCTTCAAGATCAAGAGGGCTCAGCCGATGAAAAGCTTGGAGCCGCACTCAGAAACCTAGAGGCAGCCGCTATTTTGGATGGTTCCCTGGAACCTACGGTAAAGCCCATCCGAGAGGCCCTTATCCAGTTGCAAGAAGGTATTCATTCTCTAAGAAGTTACGCGGACACGCTAGAGTCTGATCCCAATCGGCTAGATGAGGTTGCCACCCGGATTGACTCCCTCCATAGGTTGCGGAGAAAGTATGGAGACGATGAGGAGTCGATCCTTGAATACCTAGAGAAGGCAAAGTCTGAGCTGGAAATGCTGGATGATGCAGAATCCACCGAGTATGAGTTGAACCTGCAGGTGGCCGAGGCTGAACGCGAGTTGTCTATGCACTGCGCCGAGCTCGCCGCAATCCGCCACGATAAGGCCGCAGAGTTTAGCGACTTGGTAGAGCAGCAACTTCATGATCTAGCCATGGTGAGCGCGGTTTTTGAAGTTAACTTCCGAGTGAAAGAACCAGATGCCACCGGCGCTGAAAATGTCGAATTCTTCTTTAGCGCCAATGCGGGTGAACCTGCTCGCCCACTCACTAAGATCGCCAGTGGCGGGGAAGTATCTCGATTGATGCTCGCCATCAAAACGGCACTTGCCGGTAAAGCTGGAGTTCCTACGTTGATATTCGATGAAGTCGACACCGGACTAGGCGGTCGAGCCGCTGCTGTGATGGCGCGGAAGTTGGCGGAGCTAGCTGCCCACTACCAAATAGTGGTCATCAGCCACCTTCCTCAGATTGCCGCCGCCGCCGCCGCCCATTTCCGGATCGAAAAAGATGAAGCAGGGGGAAGAGTCCTAACTTCCGTCTTCTCCTTGGACCGAGATCAAAGAATTGCCGAGATTGCGCGCATGTTGGCGGGAGAAGAAATCACCGAAACCGCCATGGCAAATGCCCGCGAACTCATCAGTGGAACATAATCCCGGGATCGTCGAGTTTATTCGGCGGATTTAGATGCTGCAAGACATTTCCACTCTTCAAGGCTTAGTTCTTGGGGGCGTGCTAGTTCACCAAGTCCAGCGGCGAGGACCCAATCTTTTGCGGCTTCTCTAGAGAGAGCATATCCGGCCATCAGATTATTGATGAGGGTTTTGCGGGGTTGGGTAAATCCGACTCGGACAAGCTTGAAAAATGCTGCCGAAGGATTTGTTGGAAGAGGCCGAAACTCCAATACGGTTGAGTCCACTTTGGGGGGCGGGAGGAAGGCTCCCGCAGGAGCTGAAACTACTTTTTCAATCTCAAACTGAGACTGTAAGTAAACGGACAGGGAACCCCGGGCTGATGTCTTGGGGCCCGCCAAGACTCGATCAGCCACTTCTTTTTGCATCATCAATACTGCGGTGATGTAATGCTCTTTCGCTTCTGCAATACAGGTCAAAAGTGGACCAGTGATGTAATAGGGAAGATTGGAAACCAATCCTCGGGGCTCTGGTAGCTCGTCCAAGATGGAAGGGAGATTTGCTTTTAGGGCATCTTCCTTACGTACTTCGACTCTTGGTGCAGATTCATGCAAAGCTGCAATCATCCGCTCGTCAAGCTCTATCGCGATGGCCTTCTCGGCAAAAGCAGAAATGCGGGATGTGATCACGCCGGGACCAGGGCCAATCTCAAAGACCCCTTTACAATGAGAAAGGCGTTTCTCAATCGCATCTACAACTCGGGAAGAGCACAGAAAGTGCTGTCCGAGTCGCTTGTCGGCCGAAAGGCCATAGCGACTGAGAAACGCCTTAAGCGTGCCAGGATCGGTTAAATCCAACACCTAGTTAGCGAAGCACATGAACCTTCACACTCTTTCTACCAAATGCGAGGGCCGTGGCTCGGCTGTTAAAACAGAGATCGATCTTGTTCCCTTTGATCGCGCTTCCTTTATCAGAAGCGATAGCGAATCCATAGCCTTCAACGAACACGCGAGTGCCCAATTTGATGACTCGGGGGTCTACGGCAACATGTCCATATGCTGCTCGAAGTCCCATCGCCGTTCTACCGGTCGCGCCCGGACCAATAGTCGCGGGACTGGGATCATATGCGGTCGCTTCCATGACCAACACCTTGCTTCGCCCAAAAGAGCTACGGCTGGTGGAAAATCCTGACTTACCCATCAAAAAGAGAGTGGGTGTCGGTTCAATTCGTTCTTCCTTGATCAGTTTCTTTGCGACTGGTTTGCCGTTCTTACGAATAACTTGATAAGTTCTACGGACTTCACCTGGCTTGCCGGAATCTTCTTTCTTGAGTCTTCCCGCGCCAACCAATCGGCTGAACTGATATTCCACGGTCGGAGGAATCGGTTTGGATTCCACTCTAATTTCGACCGCCTGGTTTTTATTGTCGCCCTCGCTTGCGATTGCAACCGCTCCTAAGGAACTGATTGCTGCGAGAACGAACGCACTCACGAATCGTGAGCAGTTGCGCATTTGGAACCTCCTCTTGCCTGGCTGCAGACCCAGAGGTTGTACCCCATAATGCCGACGCCCGAGCGGGAACCAGATTTCTTGCTAGGTCGTTGTACACTATGTCGGTCAGGTTCCTTTGAACCTGCACTCTGTTTTTCCGGTTTGAACCTACTCGGGACCAAGGACCCTTTTGTATTTGCGCGTGTCTTCATGTCCCTAGGTTAGTGCGGCTTTCTGGCTTTAGGTTCGGGCGAACCTGAGATGAAGTTATATAGTGTTGACAACACTATATAGACCTGCGCTCTCTCCAATTTAGTAAGTTCTCAAAGAAAAGAAAAAGGTGAGCCCAGCCGGATAATTCCCCGAAACGATCCCTAAACCGCTGAGTGGATTCTCGGTACCTGAAATCAGTAACGGCTTTGTCCTTCCATTCAGGGTGATAAAGGCGAGTAAATGCTTGCCAGATATGAGTGTCCAGAGGTACGGCTTCGCCTTTGTCATATCCATAGAGCGCGATGCAATCTGCAAGCTTAGGACCGATTCCTGGGATAGTGCAGAGTTCATGGTGGAGGTCTAAGTAGTCAGCCTGTCTCAATTCACTTAACCAAACTTCGGCTCCTCGTTCTAGGATGGCTTTTGCCGCTTTAGGGATGGTTGCACCGCGATATCCAAATCCTGCTTGCCTCAGTTCCAGTTCATCTATTGCAGCAATTTGTGTGACTGTAGGGAACCGCGTGAGTGTGCTTCCCTCTACAGTGGGTGATGTCCCCTTAGAATCTACTAGGGGTTCACCAAAGGAACCTAGCTTCCAGCACATGGGGATGATTCGGTGCAGATTGTTGTTTGCCGTACAAAGGAAGGTGAAAACGGTCTCTGTAAGGCTAGAAGGCCGCATCAATCGGATTCCCAGGAGGGTGTCAATCGCGGGTTTAAGTTCTGGCCCTAGTTCCAGAATGCGCCTCTCAGATTCCTTAGCATCCTTATCAAGTCTAAAGAACCGCATTGCTTCGTCTCGAGTTGCGTTCGTATGAACCATAAGGGCGCTTCCTTCTTTGGGTGAGAGGATAGTTTGTTGCCGATCAAGACCGGGACGGTCTTGGAAACCATGGGCGGGACGCCCATGCCACAGCCTGTACCAATTGCTCCCATCAACTCCCACCCAAGCGCCGTCTTCCTCTTTCCTCCAGCGAAAAACTTGCCCGCTTCGCAAGCACAAGTCGAGGCTTAAGCGACCATCGGGAATGCCAAGTACGAACTCGTTCATCAGCGAACAGAAAGGTTGTAGTCCTCGCGGAACCGCTCGAAACAAGTAGGACAAATCCAAAACGTCCATCGATAGCCATCATCCGAAACGCGGATGATGAATGCCTGATGATGGTGGTCGGTGTGGTTTACATCACTGCAAATAGTATCCATACAGATGCTGCAGTGCTCATGATCACCATCACGACGATATTGGATTAGCCGAAATCGGCCTCCCCGGAGGTCTTCCGGGAAATTACCATGGACGTAGTTGTCAACCAAGTGAACCTTCTGGCAGCATCGCCAAGAACTCATCCTCGGTTAAGACCGCCACTCCCAATTGCTCCGCCTTGGCTAGCTTAGAACCCGCACCCGGACCAGCTACCACATAGCTCGTCTGCTTACTCACTGAGCCCGCAGCTTTGCCGCCCATTTGCATCACCAGTTCTTCCGCTGCATCTCGGGAGAATTTTTCTAGCTTCCCCGTGAATACAAAAGTCTGTCCCGCAAACAGATCGCTTTTAGGGCCTTCAGGTTCGACGGGGGCAACGCCGCATTCCAGGAGATCATCAATTAGACCTTGGTTCACAGGGTCTTGCAGCCATTCTTCAACTTCGGTTGCAGTGCGGGGTCCAACATCAGTAATGGCCATCAAATCCTCTTGCGTGGCTGCGCGGAATCGTTCTAGTGAACGAAACTCCTTTGCTAAATCCTTTGCCCCTCGGTCTCCAACAAAACGAATGCCTAAACCAAACAGGAATCGATCTAGTGGCCGAGTTTTACTAGCCTCGATGGCGGTGAGAAGATTATCTATGCTCTGTTCACCCAGCTTTTCTAGCCCGACTAGTTGCTCGCGATGGTTCTTTAGCTTGTAAATAGAAGGCAGGTCAAAGAGCAAACCTAGCTCAAGGAATCGGTCGATAAGTTTTTCGCCAAGCCCCTCGATATCCATTGCTCCGCGGTGTACAAAGTGTCGAATTTTCGCGGAGATTTGTGCCGGACACTGTTTGTTGGGGCATCGAAGAATCACCTGGCCCGGAATCTCAATCAGCGGAGTCTGACATTCTGGACATTCAACAGGGACGGGTGGAAGCGGAAGATCGCCCTCGCGCTTGTCTAGAACCGGACCGACCACTTCTGGGATGACATCTCCGGCTCTCTGAACAATAACAATGTCACCCGGCCGAACATCTTTGCGTCGCAATTCTTGATAGTTATGCAAGGTGGCTCGCATTACGGTCACCCCACCCACAAAGACCGGCTCCAGGTCGGCAACTGGGGTTACCGCGCCTGTACGGCCAACCTGGGCGAAAATAGAGTTCAATTTGGTGAAGGCTTGTTCTGCAGCAAACTTGACTGCAACCGCCCACCTAGGGCCCCTGGAGGTAAACCCAAGTTGTTCTTGTTGATCGAGGGAGTTCACCTTTACGACCACGCCATCAATGCCAAAAGGAAGCGCGGCGCGATTTGCCTGAACGTCATCTACAAACTCAAGAAGCTCCTCGATGCCCCTCACGACTCGTGGTTCGGGGCGAGCTGCGAACCCAAGTTGCTTAAGCTTCGCCAATATCTCTGCCTGAGTGCTTGCCAACCGGCGACCTGTATCTAGTTCCACAGCGCCCGTTCCATAGGCAAAGAAATTCAGTTTTCGGAGGGAAGTTAGTCGGCTATCTAACTGTCTTAATCCGCCAGCGGCTGCGTTTCTAGGATTGGCAAAAAGTTGCTCTCCTCGTTCTGCCTTGCCTCGGTTTAGTTCCTCGAATACAGATCGAAGCATCATGACTTCGCCACGAACTTCAAACCTGCCGGGCATATCGCTTTGCAATCTTAACGGGACGCCACGAATTGTCTTTGCATTTTGCGTGACATTTTCACCCGTGGTGCCATCGCCTCTTGTGGTTGCAATGGCAAGGACTCCATCAACATAGGTTAAGGATATAGAAGCTCCGTCGAACTTGAGTTCGGCAAAGTATTCAATATCTTGCTCGGTCTCCAGTCCGCGTCTTACTCGACGATCAAACTCCCTAAGCTCGTCGTGCCCAAAGGCATTGTCCAAAGAAAGCATTGGGGTGAGGTGGCGATGCGACTCAAAACCGGCAATCGGCGGCGCGCCTATGCGCTGAGTGGGAGAATCCAGGGTTTTTAGCTCTGGATGCGCCGCTTCGATATCTTGAAGTTCACGAAAACTCTTATCCCATTCACTATCGCTAATCTCTGGTGAATCCAAAACGTAATAGCGGTAGCTATGATGCTCCAAAAACTGGCGCAATTCTGCGGCGCGGGAGGCGAGATCCATTACTGGGAAGAATACCGCTGGCTACCAGATAACTTGGATAGGGTATTTCCGAAGTGTGGAGTCTGCACTTAAAAGAGCAAGTCTATGAGCAATGGCCTGACATACCAAAAGTCGATCAAAGGGATCTTTATGATGAGTGGGCAATTTTTCTAGCTCATATGCCGATTCATCGTCTAGCGGCAGACACTGTAAGTCGTAAATTGTGACTAACCCAGCAATGTAGGATCGCAAATCCGGCTGAATATTTAGCTTGCCCTTGCCAACTTTTATCCCTATCTCTGCAATGCTAACCGGACTGTAAAAGAGGTTGTTAGCGGACTGAATAGCCTTTACAGCATTTGCCGAAATACTCCGTGGCCCCGTTCCCAGCCAAATGAGCACGTTTGCGTCAAGGAGTAGGTTCATCTAGCCATTTCCAATCCTCGTCAACTTCTTTCATCATTTCATCCAACTCTTCCTCGGTCATGGGATCCCAGGCATCGGGAGCTTCATACAGCACCATATGCTTCAGCATCCCAGGAGGCGGACGTTTGATCTTTGGCTCAGCGGGCTTGTCCGGGTTGTAGGGTGCCCGAAGCTCTGCGACTACCAAATTCCGATTACAAATCAAAACAGTTTCACCTGCTTCCACCTGTTTCAGGAGCTTGGATAGGTTCGTTTTGGCCTCGTGGACGTTAACCCGAATCATCTTAGCTACATTGTAGACTAACTACTTAGCTAAGTTTAGGGCTAAGTTAGTCTACTCTTCGAGTCCTGCTTCCAAAATGCCGTCGGCAACAAGAATAGGAACGTCAAAACGAACCGCTAAAGCAATGGCATCCGAAGGTCGAGCGTCGATCTCCATCTCTTCCTTATTGGTTCGAATATAGAGCTTGGCGTAATAAACCGTATTCCAAAGATCATCAATAACCACTCGATCCAGGTGTGTATCCAGGCGATCCAGAATGGCTTTTACCAAGTCATGGGTCATGGGCCGATCGGGGCGGGTTCCTTCTATTGGGAGGCTGATAGCCTGTGCTTCATAGGGGCCGATGAGGATAGGAAGCTTGCGCTCGCCATCGGTTAAGAGCACAAAGCGGGAGATAGAGCCATTGTTTTCTGCGGCAAAGACGCCGTCGATTGAGACTTCGACAAGCTCTCCCAGAGACCCGGGCGTGCGTGATGATCCGTTTCCGTCATAAGGGAAGAAAGGGGGTGGCTCCTCAAAATTTTCGGGTCCATCATTTTCCTCGGGCATAGGTTGACATTACCCCGCCGCCTGCTTTCTTCTGGTCATCAAAACAAAAACGCCCTGATCCTTCAAAGGAACCAGGGCGTTTGCCGATGTTTGGTCGGGTTAAACGGTTGCGCGCACCTTTTGCACAACGCTCTCTAAGAAAACGTCGTTGGTTGGCGTTCGTTTGAGAAGCTTGATCAGACCCTCGGTTGCATCGATGCTGTTCTGCTCCTTTGCCATAAGGCGGCGAAGCTGGACGATGCCTTCCATCTGATCCTTGGTGAAGAGAAGCTCTTCGTGTCGAGTGGAACTGCGTCGGATATCAATGGCGGGCCAAATGCGGCGCTCAGAAAGCTCGCGGTCCAGCACAATCTCACTGTTACCCGTACCCTTCAGTTCTTCAAAGATCGACTCATCCATCTTGGAGCCAGTGTCCACCAGAACCGAAGCGATGATCGTGAGCGAACCGCCCTCTTCAATGTTTCGAGCGGCACCAAAGAACCGGCGTGGGCGATACAGGGCGCTAGGATCTAGACCACCCGTCAGCGTTCGACCACTTGGGTTAATCGTAAGGTTGCTGGCGCGAGAAAGCCGAGTGAGAGAGTCCAGAACAATGACGACGTCTCGACCGGTTTCCACAAGTCGCTTGGCTTGCTCTAGGCATAGCTCGGCAACGCGCATATGGTTCTCTGCGGGTTCATCAAAGGTTGAGGAGATCACCTGGCCACGGACAGACCGTCGCATATCGGTAACTTCTTCTGGTCGCTCATCCACCAGCAAGACCATCAGATAGACCTCTGGATGATTAGAGCTGATTGCGTTGGCAATCGTCTTCATCATGGTGGTCTTACCGGCCTTAGGTGGGGAAACGATGAGTCCACGCTGTCCCTTACCAATCGGTGAGATCAGGTCGACGATTCGGGAAGGAATATTCTCCATCACCGTCTCCATTCGAAGCTTCTCATCCGGGAAGAGTGGAGTTAGCTCATCAAAATTCTTGCGGCGCTGCATCTCGGGGGCTGCGGTTCCGAAGCCATTAACGCTCTCGACTCGCAACATGCCGCGATACTTCTCACCCTCTTTGGGTAAGCGGACTTGGCCGAAAACCATGTCGCCAGCGCGCAGTCCAAATCGCTTGACTTGCGATTGGCTTACATAAACATCTTCGCTGCCTGGCTGATAGTTATCTCGGCGCAGGAAGCCCCAACCGTCATTCAAAATTTCTAAAATGCCACGGGCATATACGGCCTCGTGCTCTGCATTTTTAAGATCCAAAAGCTTTTCAATAAGCTCATGGCGAAGGTGGGTTTTGGGGTCGAGCTTTGCGGACTTCGCGGCTTTTAGAAGCTCGGCCGGAGTCATTTGGTCAAAGTGGTTATAGTCTATTTCTGGCAGATTTTCTAGATCGGATTGGAGATCGGATTTTGGCAACCCTTCTCGGCTGCGACCTCTGCCTCGGCGTTGACCGCCGCCGTCATTCTTACGTGGACGAAACTGATGCGTCATTTGGCTCCTGAATAGGATTAAGGGATAAGTGTTCGGAAATTCGATTCAAAAAACTGAATCAGTCTTCGCGGAGGATTGCGATGTACGGCAGGTTTCGAAACCGTTCTCCGTAATCTAAACCATATCCTACCACAAATTCATTTGGAATCTCGAATCCAACGTATTCAACCTGGGTCTTATGCTGGCGTGCCTCGGGCTTAGAGAGCAAGGCAACCACCTTCAAAGACTTTGGCTTTCGGGTCCCCAGCAGCTCTCGTAGGTGCGTGAGGGTAGTCCCCGTGTCAACGATGTCTTCAACGATTAAGACGTCGCGACCCTCTATATTGGTGTCAAGGTCTTTGCGAATTTGCACAACTCCGCTCGAAGACTTTTCTGCACCATAGCTGCTGACTTGCACAAAGTCGATGGTTGTGGTGTCGGCTAGGAGTCGGCTGAGATCGGAAAGGAAGTGGAGAGAACCCTTGAGGACGCCAAGTAAAAGAATCTCCGAATCACCATAGTCAGCTCGAATCTGAGCCGCGAGTTCCTTTACCTTAGATTGGATATCAGTCTCAGAAAACAAGGGTGCAAGTTGCTCGGGCATGGGGAGCGTAGAGCGTACCTAGACGTTGCCTAAGAGCTGTAGCTAGTCCTGAATATCTTTTGCGCGCAAAGGAATACGGTGCCCATGATAAACCCGGTGGATAAAGATAATATCTGGCTTCTTCGAGATCGAGTAAATGATTCGGTGAGAGAAGATGAAAGTCTCTCGTAGCTCTCGCTCAAGGATCGTCGCCTCAGGAATGAAAGGATGGCTCTCGGGAAAATCGCGCAAAGATTTTATGGAATCCATCACCGCCGAATACCAATGCTTTGCTAGCTTCTTTGATCGTTCCTTTTCCAAGATGAATTGATAATTGTCTCGAACATCTTGCTTCGCCAACTCGCCGAGGATGACCCTATAAGCCATTCTTCTCCTCAAACTCCTTCATGAAATCTTCCAGGGGAGTTCCGCCGCCCGCATCTGCTTCCGCAATGCTCTTTTTCAGCGACTCAATAAGCTCCGCCTTCTCACGCTGATCCTGGAACTCCTGATACTCCGCCGCATCCACCACCACTACCTCCGCCGTTCCATTCACCGTCAACAGCATCGGCCGCCGAGTCTCTTTCACGTGCGCGATCATCTTTTTGGCGTTCCTCTGGAACTCAGAAAGGCTATAAACTTCGCGGGCGTCGATGGGTTTCATGATATTTACATGATATTCCATGTTTGGAAATGGCGAAGATAGAAGCTCTAAGGGCTGCCTCCGCACAACGCGTCTGGAGGCAACCCGCATTCGGTGGCAGCACCAAGGCGAGTCATCATCCCCGGGTTCTTCCGGTTTCGCGTCAAGTTCGTCAGAACCTAGCTCTCCCCCCATAACCTCTGTCAAACTATCTGCTTAGAAATGCATTCATCCACAGATATGGGGTTCAACACCCTGTTGGCTCACTTTGCCGAAGACACTAAAGACCAGGGCGCGGTGGTTCAGCCGATTTACCAGACTTCGCTCTTTGTTTTTGATACCGTTGATGAGTTCATTTCTGGCATCCAGGGAAATCCGCAGGGGCCGCCTTACCACTACAGTCGCATTGGTAACCCCAGTGTGGACGTGGCCGAGCGGAAGATCGCTCAGATGGAAGGGATGGATGCGTGTAAGCTTTTTGGCACAGGGCAAGGCGCCATCACCGCCGCCATCATGAGCTGTGTTCAAGCGGGGGCGCATGTGGTGGCCGTGGATACCTGCTATGGTCCTACCCGCACCCTCCTCACCGACTACCTTTCCAAGTTCGGCGTGCAGACTACCTTTGTCACCGGAAACGATCCTCAGGAGATATTGGATGCGATCACCCCGGAGACGACCGCTGTCTATCTGGAATCGCCCAGCAGTCTCCTTTTCCGGATGCAAGACATCGAGGCGGTGACCAAGGTCTGTCGAGAGAAGGGGATCACCACTCTCATCGATAACACCTATGCCACTCCATACTTCTGCAATCCGGGCAAGATGGGTGTGGACATTGTCTTGCACAGCGTGACCAAGTATTTGGCGGGACACTCGGATGTCACTGGAGGTGCGGTTTGCACGACTCAAGAGCGGATCAATAAGCTGAGTGTTGCCGAGGTTAACCTGCTCGGGTCGATTATGGCCCCTTTCCCATCCTGGCTTCTTACCCGAGGAATGCGGACTCTGGGCGTTCGGATGGATCGGCACCAGAAGACAGGAAATGTGGTTGCGGAGTGGGTTGAGCAGCAGGCAGAAGTGGAGCAAGTCTTGCACCTCGGCTTGAAATCGTTCCCGCAAAGGGATTTGGTGGAGAAGCAAATGCGAGGCACCTCATCTCTTTTCTCGTTCTTCCCGAAAGTTCAAGAGAAAGAGCGGATCGTGGAGTTTGTGGAGAAGCTACAGTTCTTCCAAATCGGCGTCTCTTGGGGCGGTTTTGAGAGCTTGGTAGTGCCGATTGAAGTCAAGCCAGATAACTTTGATGAGCCGAGATACATCGTGAGGCTATTCTGTGGCTTGGAAGAACCTGAGGACTTGATTGCAGACTTGCAGCAGGCGCTGCCGATCCTATCGTAGCCCCTGGATGATTGTGCCAGGGCTCATGGCTGAAAACTTGTAGTCCTTGGATGGCTCGTGCCAGGGCGTTGCGCAGAAATTTCGTTCCTCGTCAATGATTTATTGACGTAAAATTGATGTTGTGTCCGGGCTGGATTATCGCATTTGCAGGAAGAGACATCGCCTGGACGCTTACCGTTATGTAGGATCTTTGACGGTTGCTTTTACCATCGGTGTTCTTGACCGGAAAACTTTGTTCAATGACAGGCGCGCCGTGGAAAAGTGTCTTGAAATACTGGTTGCAAAACTCAAGTCTCAAAACTGCGAGGCACCCATCTATTGTTTTATGCCGGACCACCTGCACCTTCTGGTGAGGGGACTCTCCGAGGAGTCATGTCCTAAAGTTGTAGTAGATCGATTTAAGATTTCTGCAGGAATTTGGCTACGATCCTCAATGCCCGGCTTTAGGCTGCAACACGACTATTACGATCACATCATTCGGTCGGATGAGGATTGGCGTCTCCAGGCGCGATACATTGCTCAAAATCCCGTGCGGTCAGGGTTAACGGATGATCCTATGCAATACGCCAGAACAGGCTGCATAGGTATGGATCGCGACGAGATGCTGAGGGAAATCTTTTTCGGATACTAGCATGCTACTTTTGCCCTGGCACAATCTCCAGGGACTAAGGGCTTCTACCCAACGCCCTGGCACGAGCCATCCAGGGGCTACGGGACGCGGATGGCGTCAAACAGAACCGCGACTGAACCTACAAGTGCGGTTGCCAAAAAGGCGTGGAGATAGAGCGGGATAAAAACTCCGGCGACCAAAAAGCAAAGTGCAACGGGAAAGAAGGTTTTGGGTTTGGGACTGAAAGACATGGCTCTTCTTGCTTGATGGCCTAGGAAGTTATCTCCCACAATTGCCGCGATGACGCAGACCAGGCAGAAAGAGATGAAGGTTGGAGAAAGCAGGAAGGCAACCTGCTCGGCGCAATTGAACTTTCCAAACTGAGCATAAGTGTAAACCAGTCCTTGGGGGGCATAAGCTAGGCCAGGTTTCCATAGGGCGCAGGTCAATCCTGCCCCGAGCCCAATTGGATAGAGCGGTAACCGGGTTTTGGTCGGATCTGTAGGGGAAACGTTGACTAGAAATCCTAAGACAAGACCCAGCACAATAGCCGCCAAAGATAGTCCATCCAACCAACCGGACAGTTTGGTAGCAAGGACGCTTCCGACTACCGTTAGAAAAACCCCAATTCGAGCTTTAAGCGCATAAGGAGCAAGAACCATCGTTCCTATTAAGTAAGCCGCTAAGGCTCCAAACGCTTCGGGACTGGTGGGGGCCCGATGTGGACCGAGTACATTGGTAAACATTGACCAAACCGGGTCACAAGCTCCACAAACGATCGCTCCTACCATAAACTCTCCCCAAAGCGGGTGGAAGTCTTTCTTGCGCCAGAGCAGAAGGCGGTCAATAACCCATGCCGGAATGGTCACTGCGGAAAAGGCAAGGATATGCCAAGTGAGCCATGTGCTGGGGAGACTGAAGGCGGTGAGCTGTCCTCCCAATAGTAACACGGCTGGTCCGGCTACTAAGCATCGGATTAGGTAAAGAGTAACTCGGCTGTACTGTTCTTTGAGGGCGCAATAGATACCGAGCCCAAGAATGTAAACCGCAGTTACCGCAAGGAAAACCAGTGCTACCGGAGCAATCTGATGCCCAAACCCAAGCCAGCGGTCGGGGGGAACCGTTTGATCTTCTTGCCAACTGGCTTCCGTTGGATAGGCTAGAAGCGCCATGAGGTTTCTTGAGGGGAGTAGGCCGGAAACTCGGACTGAACTTATGGTTGGAATGCCTTCCGGCCAACCTTTGCCCTGGATCCAAAACCTTGACCACATGGTCTGCGGACTGTCGGGAACCTCGACAATTAATGCTTTTCCTTTGGCCTTTTGAACCAACTGGGCCACTTGATCCCAGGGGTTTCTTCCCCGGGCTTCCGCGACAATCAGGGCTTGGGTCGGCCATGCGTCTTGAGGTCGAAGAACTCGAACTTGGGTTGGTGAGACCATGGCAGCCTGAAGGACCCAGGGGCTAGCTTCGCCAGATTCCCCGGGGATCGCAAATACCTCACGTTCCTTTAGGTTCCTTTTGACTGCTTTGTTCCAACCTCTTTTCTGCCAAGTTGCCGCATTGGTGTTTGATTGAGCAGAGAAGGTTTCGTCATCCGCCTTCGTCTGCCAATCCACCCCGGATGGCATGGAAAAGAGACGATTCCCTTGGGTAGAGCGGGAGCTTTGAGGCCAAAGCACCCACGTGAAATGCTCGTAGTCGGTGGATGGGACGATTGGGCCCGCTTCCTTCTCATGAACCAAAATCAAGATGTCGGCAGGGAAGGCGAAGGTACAAAAAAGCAGGAATAGCCCGACTAGCGCGTAACGCACAGGCTTTTCTCCATGGCCTCGATGAGGGTTGCTGCGTTTAGCTTTTTGATGTCTCGATAAGGCGCAACAATGACTTGGTGGGGGGCTTCAAACCATCCCCATTTCTCGAAGGGAGTTGGGCCGAAAACGGTGATGGTAGGTGTGCCTAAGGCTGCAGCAAGGTGCATCACACCGGTATCGCCACCAATCATGAGTTTTAGGTTGGAAATAGCTCCCATGGACTCGCGCAAGTTTGTCTTGCCGACAAGGTCGATGCCCGGAAGTTGAATTTCACCCAGTAGAGAGCGCTCTTCAGCCCCGCCAAAAAAGGCAAGTCGCTCCCCATTCTCTAGCAGTTTCTTTCCAACGGCTTGCCACACTTCAGTGGAAATCTGTTTGTAGTCGTGTCTTGCACCCGCCTGAATGCCGATGGTTGCACCTTCTAATTTTGTCTGGCCAAGGGTGCGCTCTTCATCGGATACAAACAGCTCGGGTTTTGGAAACGGAATCTCGCTTCCTTTTAGAAGGTCCAGATAGCAAAGAGCCTCATTCTTTATCGGGTCGTAAGGAATCTTGTCGGTGAGGAGCCAGCTTCGCCCCTCCGTCGCGTGTCCAACTCGTCTGGGAATACCGGCTAGTCTCGTGAGGAGGGCAGATCGGAAGCTTCGGTTCACAATAAAGGCGGCTTCATAGCGGCCTTCTCGCACTCTTTTTACGGTCTTTAGAAGCTGATTGAACTTAGAGAGGTTTCCAGGATCATAGAACCTAGCCCGGAAATCTGGGAACCTGAAAATCTGTTCCACTAGAGGAGCAGCAAGGATGTCGGTAGCTTTTGACATACTGGCCACAGATCGGACCAGCGGGGAAGCCATCACGGAATCCCCAATGTAGTTCTTGAGCAGAATCAGGGAACGCTCAAAGTGCACGCACTAAGGCCTCCTGAACGGTTTCAATTGGGATTTCGGCAACCTGTCGACCTTCACCGGGAGTGAGAACGGTCAAGTTACGGAACGGAGGAGCCCAAAGTCGGTGGATACCATGGCGGAAAAGGCCGATGGTCGGAGTCCCGGCCGCAGTTGCAAGGTGAAGAATTCCATTATCGATGGTAAGGACGGCGCGGGCTTTGCCCAGGGCTCCGACTACTTGGGGGAGGGTGAACAGCCCTCGAAGATCTTCCACACCTGCAGAAATCAGCTTTTCCTCTTCATCAGCTCCTTTCCAATGTTTGCCTTGCTCGCTTGGTTTTGCTCCTAGTAAGCCAACCCGTATTTCTGGATTGCGAGATTGAATTGATTGGATGGTTTGAATCCACTTTTCAATGGGCCAAAGCTTTTCTGGAAGGCTGGCGGCGGTAGCGATAAGGACATCAGGGATATCGAAATTCGGCTCTGCACGGGGGACTTTGTACGTAGGGATGGGGCCATCTAGGTAGCAGAGGCGGCAGAATATCTCGCCAATAAACCCAGAATCTAGGAAGGAATATCGCTCTGAAGTACCTTCGGCAAGCCAGTTTTTGTCCGCGGCCAGTCGCCCTACTTCATCATCGGCATACGCCAGTTCGCCGCGTCCATCAGAATTCATTGCTGGACCAACCACAAAGCTATCTTCGTCTGAAAGTAAGGAAACGGTTGCCCGTGCAATGGTCTGTTGTTCAAGATTGACGATGAGATTGAAGGGGTCTAGCTGAGTGATATGTTGGGCAGAGGCTCGAAAGTCCGACCCATGCAAGTAGCTTGAAACATCAGCCAAGTCCGAGTTGTCCTGTAGCTCTGCTGTACGTCGTCCGCCAAGATAGTGGATATGGCTATCCGGCCATTTCGCGCGAAGCATTTGAAGAAGCGGGGTGGCGGCCACGAAATTGCCCAGCGCATCGTTAGCGATTACCGCTATACGGGGGTTACTGGGCAGGCTTTCACCTTGGTAGCGCTTCATCAAGGGCAGAGTTTACAAGCTACGGTCCGGGTTTGGCTTAGCGATCTGTTCTGGCCCTCAATTCGCACCCTGTTGAGAGCCAGATTTGTCTTAATATGCCTTTGCGAAGATCACTCGCTTTGCGCTTGGTTTTCCGCTATACACACATACGCCTGGTTTGTCATCTTCGGGATGCAAAGGTTGTAAGGGGATACACCGAATCGTAGCTTTTGTTTGAGCGGAAATGGCATCTTCGGTCTCCTGAGTTCCGTCCCAGTGAGCGAGTACAAAACCGCCGCCGCCTTCGCCTTCGAACTGCTTTTGGAACTCTTCCCATGTATCGACTCGATGGGTATTTGCTTCCCGAAAAGCCAATGCTCGATCATAGAGATCTTTTTGCATATCTTCCAGAAGGTCCACAAGCTTGGAAGTTAGGTCGTCATCAAAAGTTAGGGATTGCTTATCTCCGGAGTCTCGGCGAGAAACCATCACTGTCCCAGCTTCTAAGTCTCGTGGACCGATCTCTACGCGGACACAGGCTCCGCGCAATTCCCAATAATTGTATTTGAACCCTGGGCTTTCTTTTTCTCGCTTATCGACTTTGACACGGATAGGTAGGCCACCCATACTTTGATCGCGAAGGGTCTGCGCTAACCTTTCCGATGCCCCTACGGTTTTTGCGCGAGTTTCTTCATCGCGACCCATTGGGATAATGACCACTTGGACGGGGGCCAATCTCGGCGGTGCAACTAAGCCTTTATCATCGCTGTGAGCCATGATGAGCGTTCCAATAAGGCGTGTGGAAACTCCCCAAGAGGTTGCGTACACGTGCTCTAGCTTGCCCTCATTGGACTGGAAAGTGACATCAAAAGCTTTGGCAAAGTTTTGACCCAGATGGTGAGAGGTTCCGGCTTGGATGGAGCGTAAGTCTTGCGTCATGGCCTCCATCGTATAGGTGTGATCGGCCCCGGCAAACTTTTCGCCGTCGCTCTTGACACCCTTGATAACGGGTACGGCCATCCACTCTTCTACAAACCGGCCGTAGCACTGGTGAAGAATGGTCAACGCTTCTTCTTCTGCCTCATCGTACGTGGCATGTGCGGTGTGTCCTTCTTGCCAAAGGAACTCGGCGGAGCGAAGGAACAAGCGAGTTCGCATTTCCCATCGAACAACATTTGCCCACTGATTGATGAGCAGTGGCAGGTCGCGATAGCTCTGAATCCATTTCTTATAAGTGTTCCAAATGATTGTTTCGCTGGTCGGGCGGATGATGAGGGGCTCTTCCAACTCGGCTTCAGGATCTGGGATGAGTCCTGGTCCATCTGGATTTGCTTTGAGGCGGTAATGGGTTACAACCGCGCACTCTTTTGCAAACCCTTCAACGTGCTCGGCTTCTTTCTCGAAGAACGATTTGGGGATGAACAAAGGAAAGTAGGCGTTGACGTGACCGGTTGCTTTGAAGAGTCCGTCCAAGCCTTGCTGCATCAACTCCCACATGGCGTATCCATGCGGCTTGATGACCATACAGCCGCGCACGGGAGAGTTCTCCGCTAGGTCAGCTTTCAGGACCAGTTCGTTGTACCACTCGGCGTAGTTTTCGCCGCGGGCTGTGATGCCGAAATCTTTGCTCATGGAGCGTCCATTTTGGCATATGCCCGCGAGAATCTACAGCGCAAGAATTCCGGCCGCAATTCCGCTGCCGAAAAGGGACAGAAGAATAATGAGCCACTTATGCTCATGATCAAAGTCAAAGAGGGCAAACCAGATGAGGTACAAGCCACAAAGAAGTGCCAGAATGCCCTTCCAAATCTCGTCTTTAAAGGCTTCAATGAGGATGATGACGGAGCCCACAAATCCGGCGAGCCCGAAGAGAATGGCAAAGAGAAGCTTGACGAATTCCATCTTACATACCGAAACGGAGCTTGAAACCTGCGGGTTGCGCAGTAAACCTAACATTGCTAAGATGTCTCCGTAGTGGATACACCTAAAACGGATATTATTTACTCGTCAGTATTTGATCCGGTTGTCTTTCAAAAGCACATGGCAGTTCGTCGGACAAAGCAATGGAAGCGGATTGTTTTGGCGGGTTTGTTGGCAGGGCTCTTGGCGTTTTTGGTGTTCCTATTCTTCTATGCCGTTTGGTTCGTAGGATCGCCGATTTTTGGGATCAATCGTGCCTTATTACTGGCACTGGCTTTTGCGTTGCTTGCCGGAATCTATTGTGTATGGACATATGTGGTCAACACGGTGAATGAGGAGATCAAGTCAGTTCGAGGCAAAGAACAAGCGACTTGCCGGATCACCGATGAAGGCTTTGAAGTGACCCGCCAGTCCGGCTTCCGCGTCTTTATTCCCTGGAACACTATAAAACTTGAGTACGAAACCCCAGGAGCTTTCCAAATTTCGTATGAGTCAAACCAGCCCTTTGTCGTCTTTCGAAAACCACTGCAAGATGCGAATGCGGAGAGCGAGTTTCTATCGCGTATTCCACGCTGAGGCTTTGCCTAAGCATGAAGACTTGCAATTAAGACATTTATATCTTCGGCAAGCTCAACAGACTTGCCTTCTAGCCAAGGGACTCGCAGGATGTGTGAGACACGGTCAGGATCTGGACCATTGATCTCTGAATATTCCCAGTCAACCGTGATTTTATAGTTATCTCCCGCTCTATCCTTCAGTTCGATGATAAGTGATTCCAAATCAATTCTCAGCTCCTCCAGGCTTTGAGCGTTTGATTCACCGATACATAAGTTCCCGAACTGATCTGTGGGAGTCCACTGCATAGCCGATTGTAGCCGCCAATTTCTCAATCCGAACAAGAGATAAGAGTGATATATTGTTAAATCATGCTTGCGACGTTGCTTGCTCTTTCCTTACAGTCTCCGATGTTTCCGTTTGTGGTGCCGTGGGATGACAGCGTGGCGGGTACCGCGACTGATGTCAGCTTTTTGAATGCAATGCCAGCCGGAAAGAATGGTTGGATTACTGCTAAAGATGGCCGGTTTGTTGAATCCAAAACCGGGAGTCGTATCCGATTCTTCGGCACGAATGTGACCGCGAAAATGGCGTTTCCGCCCAAAGATGACGCCGACAAAGTGGCGGCTCGTATGGCGAAGTTGGGGATCAATATCGTTCGATTCCACCACTTGCAGAACACATGGGCGCAGGATGGCGGAATGATATGGAAGCCAGGGAAGCTTTATCTGGAACTTGATCCCGATGCGGTGGATCGCATGGACTACTTTATCGCGGCTTTAAAGAAGAAGGGCATTTACAGCAATATCAACCTTCAGACGACTCGCAACTACATTCCAGAGATGGGCTTCCCGGCATCCGTCCGGGATATCAAGTTCAATTACGCCAAGAAGATCGATAAAATCGATACGCGCATGATCGAGCTACAGAAGCAGTATGCGCGCGATCTGATTGGTAGGAAGAACCCCTACACCGGCTTAACTTACGCTGAAGACCCCGCGATTATGGTGGTGGAGATCAACAATGAAAACTCGCTGGTAGGTTGGCCTGGCGAAGTTCCTGGCGAGGGGTTAAGGAACCTACCTGAACCATTCTTGTCGAATGTAAAACGGATATGGACCCATTGGTTAAAGGCCAAATATTCCACTGATGCTGCTCTTTTAGCGGCATGGTCCAAAGGAGTAACCCCCGATGGGCCCTCTATAGTGACGGGGACTCGCAAATGGAGTTGGGAAAATCAAAGCAATGGCGATGTGAAGGCGGAGAGCCCCGACGGATCGGCAAATGACAGATTCGCGCCTCCTTTGAAGATAACCGTAAATTCAAACGCCGGACCTGATTGGCATGTTCAAGCTCATGTAACGGGCCTCGACCTGAAAGAGGGAGACACTTACACTTTACGGTTCAAAGCCCGTTCGAGTAAGGCGCAGTCAGTCCGCGTATCCGCAACCCTGGATGTTGATGATTGGCGCAACCTTGGTTTGAACCCCGAAGTGCCGTTGAAAACGGATTGGCAGGACTATAAGTTTAGTTTCCGGGCGGGGAGAGGATTGAAGGACCATGCGCGCATTGCTTTTGCTTTGGGCAGTTGTCGCGGGACGATAGAGATTAGGGAGCTTTCCGTCTCGCCTGGGCTGGGAGGGGCCATTCTTGGTTCGGGTGAGTCGCTAGAACGTGGGTTGGTTGACCTTCCGGAAGGAGGGACTGCGACTCAGATGGAAGATTATCTGCGCTTCTTGACCGAGACAGAGACCGCGTATTCAAACAACATGCGCAAGTTCCTGCGCGAAGATCTTGGGTTCAAAAACGCCAACATTGTGGATACGCAGATTGCGTGGGGCGGACTTACGAGCTTGACTCGTGAAGCCAATATGGAGTTTGCAGACAATCACGCCTATTGGCAACACCCCAACTTTCCTGGCTCGGAATGGGACGGCAAGAACTGGGTTGTGGGGCAACGCGCCCATGTCAATGAGTTTGAGAAAGGATGGGGAGCTTTGGGAGGGCTGGCGACTTTTCGGGTTGCAAACAAGCCCTATGCCATCAGCGAGTATTGCCACCCCGCCCCGAATGATTTTCAAGCTGAAATGATGCCGTTGTTTGCTAACTTTGCAGCCCTGCAGGATTGGGACATGATCTATACGTTCGATTACGGATATGCAGGAGCGGGGCATGAGAACGACAAGATTCAAGGCTTTTTTGCCGTAGGTTCGAATCCAGCAAAAGCGGCTTATTTCCCGTCTGCAGCACTTACGTTTCGGCAAGGTTTGATGCCGGTTGCACCTGATTGGGCTTTGTTGACCACACAGGCAGAACCTTGGAAATCTCCCCGAAACTCTTGGGAGGCGTGGGGCGACAAGGTCCCTGACCTTTTGAGAACCAAAGTGGCTATTCGGCAGGGGACGGGTACGACGGCTGAGGTGACTAACCGACCAACTCGCGGCGTAACTTTTGCTTCGGCTAGAAAGCTGCCCGGTGGGATGGTGTTCCTGGGTGATGCCTCTGCAACAAAGTCCATCGTTGGTTTTGTGGGTGGTCAGAGCCTAGATCTTCGAGAGAATACGTTCAATTTTGGGAGCTTTGGCAACGGTTTCGCATCACTCACGTTGACGTCTACAGATTCAAAATCGATCGAAAACTCGGCTCGGGCTTTGTTAACAGTGATGGGCAAGGCGGAGAACCAGGGGATGGGTTGGAACGCGAATCGAACATCGGTCAGCGACCAGTGGGGGAAAGGCCCTTCTTTGGTTGAGGGCATCCCATGTGAGATTTCGCTGGTGACCGACGGTCCACGAAAAGTGTGGGTGTTAGACGGCAATGGTCGGCGAGGCAAAGAGATTCCGGTCAAGTACTCCGAGGGTAAGACATCTTTCACGATTGGGCCTGAATATCAAACGGCTTGGTATGAGGTGTCGAAGTAAGTGGGACCTAACGTAGCCTCTTGCGATTCTGTACGTCATGGTCTAGACTGTGCGTTGAACGCTTCGAAACTGCAAGAAGTTGGAGCGACCAAGGACGGAAAATGAAGAAAACATTAGCATTATTTGTATCAGCGGCGGCTTTGGCTACCGCTGCCCTCGCAACTGAGCCTGCCAAGCCTGCTCCTCAGCAGAACCCATTATCGGGTGGCAAATGGTCTATCCGTGCATTCTATGGCTTTGCTACTGGCGATCTCAAGGATGACGTCAAGGTAGACAACATCTTTGGTGTTGGCGCGGAGTACACCCTGCCGAATATGGGCCAGGGCATGCTTGGATCCAATCTGAGCGTCGGTGCTGAATACAGCGACTCTTCCAAGGGTGATTTCGGTTTTAAAGCTCAGTCCTACGGCTTGTACGTTGGCTATAACTTCCCCCTCAGCCAAACAGGTGCTGCGGCTGGTTTGGAAGCGATTGTTCGAGCTGGTTATTTCAACACCAAGTTTGAGAATGACTTCGATGACGATAACCGATGGGGCTTCGGATTCGACTTTGGTCTTCGATACAAGGTCCAGAAGTTCTGGTTGGAAGCTTTCTACCGACAGCGACCATCTTTGAACAGCGTTGATAACAATGCGTTTACTGTCGGTGTGAATTTCCCTCTCGGTAACTAAACCCAACAATCTATCAAAGCATGAGGCGGTATCCACAGGTTGGATGCCGCCTTTCTTTATTTTCTGAATCATTTTCCCGTAACGACAGGAACTTGCTCTCGTCGGACTATCGTTAGGTGATATGCATGACACTTCGGCAAAGCTCTTATATCGTTCTTGCGCTCGGCATCGTGTCGGCCGCTGCGCTCGCATTAGGCGGCGGGAAAGCTCCTAAAACAGAGGTTAACGATATTGAGTGGCACGATTCCTTTGAGGAAGCTAAGCTGGAGGCGAAATCCACGGGTAAGCCGATTCTTTTCTTGAGCATGTTTGGCAAGATTGACGAAGATATGCCTTGTGCAAACGCTCGAACTTTGCGAGCGACTTTGTTTAAGGAACCTGAGTTTAAGAATCTAGTCACGAACGACATGGTTCCGGCTTGGGAAATGGTTCGTGAAGTTCCCAAAATCACCGTTGATCTCGGCGACGGTAAAAAGGTTGTACGCACCGTGCGTGGTAACGCGGTGATGTACGTCTGCAATACCGATGGAAAGGTGGTGGATGCCTATCCCGGGGTCTATACAGGCGAAGATTTCTATCCGGCGATTCAGGAATCAATCAAGATGACGAAGAAGTCTTCAGAGGAAATTAATGCCTGGCATGTGGCGAATGGTCGCCGTGTACGATCAATGAAAGCTACTCTCTCTAAGGGCGCAGCAGAAGGGCCGGTGCTAAATCTTGCGGGCGCTCGGAGAAATCCGGGTGAGAAGGGGAAGGAGATTACAAGCACTGATCTTCAACGCGCGATCTTTTTACAATCCGCCGCAAACATCGAGGATTCGAGCTTGACCCCTATGACGGCGAATCAAGTTGCAATGACGGCTACCGGGCAGCCAATTGGTGACAAAACTCCTGAGCAGATGGGTAAGGAGATTCTGAAGGCCGATTCACGCCAAAATATCACCCAGATGCGCGGCGTGATACATCTCTGGCTTGCCAGTGAAAAAGCCCTGCCAACTCCAAAACAAGCGCGAGATACCGTCTTGGAAACAATCCTAAAGATTCCTTACAAGGATCCATACTTTGGGCTGAAAGATATTGCGGTCCCTGGCACTCCCTAGGCCGATAGGCCAGTTTCTCTTGGTTTCTCACCGATTCACCTCTAGACTGTAGAGCGTGAATATCGGGCAATCGTCCATCCAGCGTTTTCTCCAAAACCGTGCGAGTCAGATCGTTATGGGCAATTACGGACGCCAGGCGTTCGGTTGGCACATAGGTGTCGGTGCTGCCCTCTGTGCCTTGAGTGTTGGCATGTTTATTGGGGGAATTGCATCCGGGATCGCGGGACTCATGTTCGGGGCGATTGGGCCACTAGTGGGTGGCGGAATCAATGTTGGAATCGGTCTCGCGTTGAAGCGAAAACTCCAGCAGGCTCCCAATGAACCCAAGTTAAGTTCAGAAGCCCGCACCTTCATTATCGATTTGATGAAGCAGACTCATACCGGTTGGAATTCTAGCCAGGGCTATGGCGCGATTTGGAACGGGAAGACCCCTTCGCAGCCCTCCAATCCGTTGTCGAATGGTGAAACCATTTTTCATCAGTTGGGCAAGCATTGGGGGATGATTCCAAAGACAGCAAAGGATGTCTTGCCGAAGCCTCTTCATGATGTCCTAGAGGTTGCTTGTCATCACTACAATCGAGTGTTTGGCATCTTAGAAGGAATGAAATCGGATTCTACATTCGCTAAGATTTCTCAGAGTGCGCGATCTGGCGCAGATGAAGCCATCTTTGCGGTGCTTCACCATGCCGCCACGATGCATCGTTTTCCAGAGACCATTTCTGCGGCGTCACGAGATTGTGAGGAAAAGATTCGTGCTCTCAAAGAGCTTGCGGATGGCCTTGAGAATATGCAGTCTAGGCCCGCCGCTATTTCAGACCGATTGGGATACTCGTCCGCAATGGACTCTGCCCTTGAAGAGATGAGATTGGAGCGATTAGCCCGCGAGGAGCTACGCAGAACAGATGAGAATGAAGAATATCTTAGAGATCGTCTATAGGGGCGATCTCAAGCTCTTCTAGGTTAAACCCAGTGGCACCGTGAGTGTGCCACACCTACCAATATACTAAGAGTCGATAGGCGTCATGCCGATTTGGGCAGTTCGGACGGCTTCACGTAATCTCAAGACGGATTTAAGGCGTCTCTGATGGTTTCTGTATCTCTCGGTTGGAGTAAGGGTTAGGTTATAGCGAAGCCATTCGAGGTCGTTTCCGAACTCGTCTTGTTCACCGTACCAAAACTTCGCCTCTTCGGGCGTCAGCTTATTGCTATCTATCGCCTTACTCCCATTATACGAAGCTTTCTTAAGAATCCGGTACTAGGGTAGAGGTAGCCCCATAGCCTCTAGATACTTGCGCAGCTTTTCGACTCGGTTCGGGGTGTTCAGCTCAAGATTAAACGGACGCCCACGGGTATCAATAATGAGTCCAACCTGACCATCAATGAGGTTTGTCGTCTTATCTCGATTTCCCTTGCTCTTGTCAAATCGCTTCACAACTACAGGCTTCCCTTTACCCTCACCAACATCAAAAGTCTTGGCTGGTTCGACGGTCAACTCAGGCGTCTTGTCGATATCGATAGGCACGACTCGAATCTCGCCGAATGGAACACTGACGTCCAATCCATTTCCGCGAACGGTCACGCAGGGGTCGCCATCTTTTGCCAACCCGACCGGAGCAATGCAGGTACCAATTCGAACGATACAGTCTCGCTCAAACACTTCTCGAGCAGCATCATAGACGTGCTCGCTAAGAACACCAAGGTGCGGCATCATGAAGATGGAGTCCACCGTGAGCATAGTAATGCCTTCAGGTTGGTATGCATCCATCATCATCAAGGCTGACTGAGCACGCTTTGGAGCGTGGCTCAAAACACCACCGGACCCGATAACCATGTCCAGAGCCATCATCTGGACCAGGGTTTGGCCCGATTCCTCTTCACTCATCAATCGGTCCAGACCGCCTTGTTGAACGCCGACAAGGTTTCGGGCGAGGCTCTTGTGGTGTAAGAAAGCCAAGCGAAGAGCTTCACGGGAAACCGCTTGTTCGATCAACAGATCCTCATAGGTATGAGGAATGGTTGTGGGCCGAATCATCTTATTGCGAAGACGGTTACGGACTTCGGCTGGGTCGATTTCGAAAGGAAGCCATCGGGCAATGTTCTCAATACCGGTCTCCTTTAAAACATTACAGATGGAATAGCTCATTCCAAGGTTTGCGGATACCGTTCGGTTATAGATTCGCTCCCCTTGAATGTTCTTGAAAACGGAGAAAACGTCGGTGGTTGCTCCACCGATATCCACGCCCAAGATATTGATGCCTTCGTTCTCGGCGTACTCCTTCAGTAGCTTGCCCACGGCATTTGGAGTTGCCATGACCTCTTCACTGGTCCACTCCAGCAGTTTGCTGTAGCCTGGAGCTTGTTGCATGACGTGCTCCAAGAACATCTCGTGAATTTCTTCACGGGCTGGACCCAGGTTCTCTCGGTCCAAGGTTGGGCGCAGGTTATCTACAATCTGCATTGCGATTCCTTCACCCAATACGGTCTTGACTTCTTCTCGAGCCTGAACGTTTCCAGCGTAGATGATAGGAAGCTTCATGTCGCCAAATCGAGGCTTTGGATCGGCTCGGCGTACGACTTCAGCCATTTCGATGAGGTGGCTCTTTGTTCCGCCATCGGTACCGCCTGACATGAGGATGATGTCGGGGCGAAGCTGGCGAAGTCGCTCAACCTTTTGATAGTCCTTGCGACCGTCATCTACGGCAAGGGTGTCCATCAGGATCGCGCCCGCGCCTAGGGCTGCACGCTCCGCTGATTCTGCGGACATGGACTTTACAACGCCTGCAACCATCATCTGCAAACCACCACCGGCAGATGAAGTGGAGACATAAAGATCTGCGGCATCAAGAGTGTCGGTTCTCTGAGCGGTCTCAGTGCCTTCCTTGAATAGCCGATGAACTTTTCCGTCCTTCAGAAGTTTACGTCGGCCTTTCTCAAAGCTCTCAGGAACGACCTCTTCAGTAATCTCTTCAAGTTCCGTGATGGAGTTGATAACGCCCATCGTAACGTCTTCAAAGGGTTTCTCAACGGTCGTAGGAGCTTCTCCACGAGCAACCAATCGGTACTCGCCTTTATCGTTCTTTTCGATAAGGATGGCCTTGGTGGTCGTAGAACCACAGTCGGTGGCGACAATTCGACGGACGTCTTGCGACATAGAAATTGATTATAGCCAGGACCAAGGCCATCTTGCCTACATTCGACCACACTTGGCTTGTTGCGCTCAACTTACGGTCGTAACAGTGACACACCCTCTGTATAAGAGGGCAAATCTAAAAACAACAAGGCTGGAACGAAGGCGAAAAGCGAGGGAGAATATATTTACAACGACTTGGTTGGCATTGAACTGCAAAATGTCGCCTAGTTTGCGAATCAGAACCCAAATTTTCTCCGTCTTGATCTAACAGCTATGGCCCCCCGCCAATCTCTTGCCGAGCGCAGTGCAATCTCCGCGCTTGGAGTTATTGCGCCACCGCCGATTCACGTGACTACTCCCACGTTCGACGGGTCGTTAGCCATGCTCTTTCAGTGTGTGCGGGATCACAAAGTCCATCTGTTGGATGTTCCGCTTTATCCAATCTGCGAATCCTATTTCCTCTATCTCATCAATCTGGACGACGCGAATCTGGATGAGGCCGCGGCGGCGCTATCGGCTCTGGCATATCTTTTAGAGAGAAAGGCCTGGCTGCTTCTGCCGGTAGAAGACCCGGAGCCCGATATGATCGAAGAGATGATGGAGCTGCCATCTCCCACCGCCTATGAGTATGAGGTCGCGATCGAATCACTTCGGATTTGGCATGAGGAGCGAGCCCAGATTTTCTTCAGATCTCCCGAATCGGGTCCGGACACTTATGAGCTTCCCGTCAATCTTGAGAATGTTAGCACGGGTGATTTGGCAAAAGCTCTTGAGAAGTTGCTTAGGCGAGCTAAGCCCGAAGCCGTTAAGCCGCTCAACAAGCCACGTAAGTCGCTAAGCGACCAAATGCGAATTGTTCTGCATACTCTTACAGATGAGTGGCAGAGCCTGGAGCAGTTGGTTCAAGAGCCATACACTCGATCTGAGGCCGTTTATTGGTTCCTTGCCCTTTTGGAATTGATCCGACTTGGTCAGGCAGCGGCCCAGATTGAAGGTGAGGATGTCGTCTTTGCTCGGGCAAGCAGGAAGCCGAATGAGGCAGAGGCCAAGTCTTAAGGACTGCCTATGTCCCTCGCTGATCAGATAGAAGCCCTCCTCTTCGTCGCCGACGAACCGGCAAATGCTCGGACTCTTGCCACGGCACTGCAAGTGACGGAGGGGCAGGTGGAGCAGGCGCTGGAAGTTTTGGACCGAAGGCTGGAAGAGAAGGGAAGTCTTCGGCTCGTGCAATTGGCCGGTGGTTACCAATTGGGGACCAAGCCTGAGTACGCAAACATCATTGCCGCATTTCTGAAACCCCAGCGGCAAAAGTTATCCAAGTCCCTGATGGAGGTTTTGGCAATTGTTGCCTATAACCAACCTTTGACCATGGCAGAGATCGAACAGGTTCGTGGGGTTCAGAGCGATTACAGTGTTCGTGCCTTGGTGGAGCGGAGACTAATCCAAGATGTGGGACGCAAGCCTGTGCCGGGCAGACCCGTCTTGTATGGAACCACTCAGGAATTCTTGCACCAATTTAAGCTTTATGATTTGAAGGACTTGCCACCCATCGATCCAAACCGCGAGGAGATATCCACCTCGCTTTTTGACGAGCACTAGAATCAGAATTTTGCGACGAGTGCCTGGATAATCGGGTCCATCCATTCACTCTTACGGTTTGCCCGAACTTCGATCCAAAACGTTCGATTTGTGGGATACCAAGTTCCTTCTAGCGTTCCTTTTTGACGGGACATAGTGATGTGCCAATGAGTGGATTCGGGATACTTGGCAAGCGTTCCTCGGTGTATCTTTAGGCCAAGCGTTCGACAAGCCTCTTCAAATGTCTCAATCACATTCTCGGCAGGTGGATTTAGGTCGAATCGGTCAGGCACCGCTCATTCTGACAGAAGTTAGAATACAAGAAGCAGGTACAACTATTGGCTATGAGCCTCCTGGCCGCCTCCATCGCGAGCTTCGTTATGGCAACATCTGGCGACAACCCCCAAAAGCTTCCTGCCCCGTCACCTGAGAATCCGATAAATGTTCGGCCTCCGATGTCGCGCTTTGATCTCAAGGCACCTATCCCCAATCTCCGAAGTGTGATGATGGATTGGGTGGGCAATAGTTACGGAGTCGCCCACACCACCGCCGCAAGCCAAAGACTTCAGGCTCGAATCCTATGGGTGGATGCCACGGCCAATATCGAGCGTGTGAATACCGCTGAAAAGGTAGCCACACTCGTTAAGAATGTAAAGCTAGCGGGATTCAATACATTGGTCTTTGATATCAAGCCGATTAGTGGGCAAGTAATGTATCCCAGCAAACTAGCCCCTAAGATTCCAGAGTGGAAAGGGCGAGTCTTGCCCGCAGAATTCGATCCACTGGCTCGGATGGTAGCAGAGTGCAAAGCGGCAGGGATGACCTTGTTCGTATCACTGAACGCATTTTCTGAAGGGCACCGCGACTTTAAGGTTGGGCCTGGATATGACCGTAAAGATTGGCAGACTGTTCTTTATGAGCCGCTGATTTCGGCTTACTCGATCTATAACGATAACTTTCCGATGAGCCCGGTTTTGAACAAGATGGCGGCGAATGGTGAGCAGATTTCCGCGTTCAATGACCGCAATGCTCTTCCCGATAGCACCACGGCGGATACGTTTGCCGTGGTGCTAGATCGCTTTGGAACCGTCTCGGCTACCCATCAAGGAGTGAATGTTCCAGCGGCAAGAGTCCCCGTCCAGGGAAGTGTCTTGATTGGCAAGGGGGCCGCCGCGAATTTCTTACGCAACCAAGCTCCGGTCAACTCCAAGCTTCGGTTTGATTCTGTTCCTCGGTTTGTGCATATCAGTGAGCGACCTGAGCAACAGGTTCCTTTGATGGTCAATCCCAATAACCCGGATGTCCAAAACTATGCAGAGGCCATCATTAAGGAAGTTGTCACAAACTACGATATTGATGGCGTTATTTACGATGACCGTATGCGATACGGTGGGATTAACGCTGACTTTAGCCCGCTGACTCAACAACAGTTTGAGAAGTACATCGGTCGAAGAATCTCATGGCCAGATGACGTATTCAAATCGACTCTCAGCCCAGCCTTGAACAAAGGTGTGGTGCCAGGTGCTTATTACGAAGCCTGGATGACTTTCCGCGCTCAGACGCTTCGCAACTTCATGTTGAGGATTAGACAAACTGTGAAAGGAATCCGCCCAAGTACACAGTTTGGTATGTACTCAGGGTCTTGGTACGGCGAGTACACCAAGTTTGGAAATAACTGGGGATCACCAGATTTGGAAGCTGGATTCTGGTTCTTAACACCAGAGTATGCCCAGACGGGTATTGCTCCTCTTTGTGATTTTATGATCACGGGTTGCTACTATCCGACCGCCACAATCTTTGATGCCATGAGTGCGGGCGTTTCCATTGGAAACTCGGTGGAGGGAGCAGGCCAACTCTCGAATCGCATTATCCGCGACCAATCGTGGGTTTATGCAGGCATTGCTTTGGACCAGTTTAAGAACAATCCCGATGGCCTGCGTGCCGCACTCCAAGCCGCTTGCGGCTCCACTCAAGGAGTCATGGTTTTTGACCTATCGCACGACATAGAACCCATGTGGCAGGTCTTTGCCGGGGCCTTTGCCAGTGATCCACGCGCTGCACCTCATGCGCAGAAAGGGCTACTTGACGAAGTACGCCGTCGCAGGGCACAACTGGACAAAATGGGCCACAAGGATCCGCCGGTTAACATCAATTCGGGAGCCAGCGGAACCGGGCTTTAGTCTTCCATCGGCGGCTCAGTTGCCTGGGCCGCCTCAAATGCGGCGGCTTTGTCAAAGCGGTATGTGATGATCAAATATACGCCAACCATAAACTTGATTAACTCGGTGATGAAGTAGATGATTGTTTCGGGAGTTCTACTCTCATGTAAAAGACTCGGCGAAAGTAAGGACATCGTTGATCGAACTACACCTGCAAAAGAGTAAGTGCACATCAAGATACCGAGTGTGGTGAAGACGAGACGAACAACCCAATTCCCTCCCATGATGGTTGCCTTGGTGTCGTCTTCTGCTCCCGAGAGTTTTTCTGCGTTCGTCCAGAGAAACGTCGCGACCAACAATTGAATGACCAAGATAGCTAGGAAAGAGACCTTATGCCACAGAGACTCCTGCTTTGTCACCAATTCCATCTGCACAAAATAGAGACTGAAAATAACGTATGACTGGGATAGAGCGGTCGCAAAGAAAAAAAGCGCAACTGCGCGGAACACAATACAGCCGAACTGACGACTGGCCATAACTTGAATACGGTTTAGCCGGGTCGCAGGATGCAACAGTTTGTATTAACCCCGATTGCTTATTGCTATATTGTATCTATTTACATATATCTGAATAATACAGAGTATTAGCGACCGTGTATCAAGCTAGTGATCTGGCAGGATCTGCTAATAGTCACCCAGCCGAATCCCCCATACTCTAGTGGCCATTTGCTTACGAAAAACTCTGTTTCTTTGTTCGACTTGTCCGATACCGAAAGTGATATACCTTGGGACTTCCAATGTTTCATGAAGGCGGCACAGGCAACGGTCAACATGTTCAGATCATCTGTATTCTTTGGAGTTGTGGGAATAGATATCTCCACTGGAACGTGAAAGATTGGCCTCGCACTCTTCGACGAGTTAAGAAACAAATCTACTAACCGATTTCCTTTATCACTTGATCCACTATAAATTGATACCTGTGAAATGGAGACCTTCCTAATGTGAATCTGCTGAGGGATTGACTCGAGGACAAAAAGCGACCTAAGCGCACAATGTGCTTCCCAGGCGCCCAAATCCTTTTGGCTATTTGTTCCAACAAGAAATGCTATAAATTGAATCATTTTGACTTTAGAGCTAGATATCTAGATGAATCCAAACGACTATTGAGCAAAGCGATATGACCTGTTGACTTCCGATTTTCCCCTTTTCAGATTGGAGACAATGCTTTTAAGAAAGGGTTGCCACCGCTTGAATATAGGTTAGCTTACTAACAATATGCAATTGTTTGTATTAACTACGGTTGACCATTTACTTGGCTTCTACTGGGATACCGCCGACCGCTCCAACCGCAAAAATGTAATCATCTTTGCTCAGCCTCTTCGCCGTATAGGTTTCTGCCACTCCAAGCCTTACTGACCTTTGCCAGACTGGAGAGAGCGTTTCTCTCCAATAGACTGTGTAGCGTGTTCCGGGTGTACTTTTCCAGGTGATGGTTGTGTCATAGCCTTGAGCGCGATCAATCTTAACATCAGTAGGCTGACTTCCCGCGTCGCCTAGGTTCGCCATGGCAACAAGGTCAATCTTGGCGCAATTGGCGAGGTACTTCCAGTCCATGTGCTGGGGAAGATCGTCCTTTGTGTGCTGGTGAGAGTAGTTCTCGACCGCCTCGGTGAAACGAACTGCACTAAATCCTGCCTGCATAAAGGGGGTATGGTCGCCGCCTCTTCCGAATCGGTCATTGCGAAAAACGAGCTTGACGCCAAACTCATCTACGCTTTCGCGAGTCAAAAACTCAATGATTCGGGCGAGCTCACGAGATTGATGAGCCTTACCTTCACCACCCGTGTGCTCAGCGCTAAAGACCCTGACAAACTTCTCATTGCGCTGGCCAACCGGATTGCGGACATTGCCGATCATATCGTTGCTTAGAACAGCATCAATTTTCCAGCCTTCTTTAACTGCTCTCTCGGCCAAAGCTTTAGAGCCGTATAGTCCTTGCTCCTCTCCAGAAAAGGCGACAAAGACAAGCGTGTTCTTCCACTTCTTCTGGCTCATGATGCGGGCCAGCTCCATCGCCATTGCGACTCCACTGGCATCATCGTTTGCCCCAGGGGCACGTGCATTCCAGCCGTTTTGCTGGTCCACCATATTGATGGTGTCTAGATGGCCCCCGATGATAATCCGACGATCCGTTTCTCCCTTCAAGGTGGCAATGACCTGAACGACTTCTTTCTCTTCCGGAACTCTTGCCATCTTTGGGAGCTTGTACTTCATGAGCTCCACTTCAATTCCAGGAATGGCTCGATATTGGTCTGCCACCCAGTTTGCCGCCTCTGTTAGTGTGGGGTTATTGGTATTGCGGTCATTCCAGCTTGCCAGCTTTTCGACTGTCGAACGGAGATTTTTGGCTTCTATCTGTTTCGCCAGATCATCGGGAACAATAGTGCCTTGGGTAAGAGCGGTCATAGCGATGAGCAGAAGCATATCTTGTAGGCTACTAGAGGCGGACAGGTTTTTGATAGTTGTTTGCCTTGAGGGCGTCTATGAGATAAAACAAAGGACCCATCATTTGGAACTTTGCAAATCTCGCGATAGATTGATAGTGCTCCAATCGACACATATCGCGAGTGGATCGGTTTAGGAGCATGAATATCGCAAATCCCATTGCTAGTCCCGCTGTAAGAGCCATGCAGAAAACAACAGACATCACCCCGGATGAAGTTGTGCGTGAGTATGGCGATGATGTTTGGCGGTACGTTTCGTCAAAACTTCCTCGTCAGGAAGATGCCGAGGATGTAGTTATGGAGGTTTTCGGAATTGCCTGCCGGAAGATTCACGTCATCCAGAAAGTTGACTCGCCGAAGCTATGGCTTTTAGCAGTGGCGCGCAAGCGTGTGATTGACTGTTTACGAAAACGGTATCGCCGATCTGAGTTTCCACTGAACGAAGCGATGGAGCACGCGGCTCCTGAGGCTCCGGCTGTTCGAACAAATATTCAGAGCCTGGTAGCAAAGTTGCCAGACTTGCAGCGTGATGCTCTCATTTTGAAATACGTTAACGGGTTAGAGACTACAGAAGTCGCCCGAATCATCCGGAAATCTCCAGAAGCAACGAATAGCTTGCTTCAGCGGGCTCGTGAAGCAATGCGCCAATGGGGCGCGGAGGCCATCCATGGATAAGCACTTAGAAGAAGACATTCTGATGACAAATTTGATGAAGGAGTTACCCATGTCGAATCAGATGCCGGAACACGTCCGCACCAAGGCTCTTAATATCGCGGTAGAGAGTCACCGCAAGGCGCAGGCGGCTCGCCGACCTCGTGCCGCAGCATGGTTTACCGTCGGCATTGCGGCATTCGCAGTAGGAACTCTCGTTTTAATGCCACGCCCAGCCAAGGCTTGGAGCATGGTTGCTGAGGCCGTTGAGAAGATCACCTCAGTCCAAATGGATTTGCTGGTGAAAGAGAAATCGGGCAAGGAAGAGAAAATTCAGATTGCGGTTCAGGGCAGCGAAATGATGCTGAGCGCGGGATCAGAAGGAACGGTGCTCTACATTGGCAAGGATAGTATGGAGGTTTATGAGAAGAAGTCAAACACTCTAACCCGTATGAAGATGCCACTTGACGTTGCTCAATTCATGCCGAATGTATCGGATGAACTTGTGGGAGCCTTTGACCTTAAGAAAGAGATTGCCGACATGGAGAAGAAGCATGGGAAGGACCATATTCGGATCATGCCGATTCGTACCGGCGAAGATGGCCGACAGGTTTATAGTGTTCAGATGACCGAAAAGGAAGGGCCTGGAATTGCATTTATGACGGTGGATGCAAAAACGGACTTGCCGATCTTTATCAATGCCAGTGGCGATAAAGGCGAGAATGTGGTCATTCATCTTCGCTATAACAACCGTGGCTCAGTTCGCCCCAGTTTTCCGGCGGATGCAAAGATTAACGAAGTTGATCTCGGGAATATGCAGCACATGCTTGATCCTCAGAAGTTAGAGAAAGCATTCAAAGACTTTAATCTCGGCGATACTTCTTCCAAAAAATAACTCCTCACTTTGCCTCGCCCTAGTCCTACGGATTGGGGCGAGGTTTTTTTGAATGGAGGTGTATCGGGGTATGAATACTCCATGATCCACGCCGAGCTTTTGATTGATGGCCACTTTATTGGAGGTCCCTGTGATCAAGCAACAGGCAAGGCAGTCATTCGCAACCCATACAACGGTGCCATTGTTGGTACGGCAGCAGAAGGGGGACCTCATGAGCTTCGAGGCTGTCTGGATGCGGCTTGGGATGCTTACCAAACTTGGCGATTCTCCTCCATTGCTGAGCGGCAAGCCTTGCTTCGAAGAATTGCGAGTTTGGTGCGGGAAAGACGCGACGAGTTAGTGGACTTGCTAGTGGCGGAGGTTGGAAAGCCTCTGATGTGGGCAAGGGGTGAGGTTGATCGCCTTGCGATTACTTTTGAAATCGCTTCGCAGGAATTGGAAGACTGGGGCGAAGAGGAAGTGTCGTTGCCCCTTGATCCAAGGGGTAAGGACTATACAGCTTCGGTGTCCAGATTTCCAATTGGCCCCGTCTTATGCATCGTGCCCTATAACTGGCCGTTCAATTTAGCGGCTCACAAACTGGCTCCTGCTCTGGCGGTAGGGAATACGGTCATTCTCAAGGCTTCTCCTCTTGCTCCTCTATGTACGCTGGCCTTAGCCCGCCTCATCCATGATGCTGGCTGTCCGCACGGAGTTGTAAATGCGTGGAATGGTCCGACGCCTCTGATTAGCAAAATTTCAACTGATCCTCGATGCCGGATGGTTAGTTTCACTGGTTCGCCTGCAGTTGGATGGAAGGTAAAGCAAGAGCTACCACCTGAGAAGAAGGTGACTCTTGAATTGGGCGGAAATGGGTTTGCGGTGATCTCTGACTCAGCCGATATCGAATGGGCATCAAAGAGGTGTGTTGCCGGAGGATATGGTTACGCTGGGCAAGTATGTATTGCGGTTCAGCATGTATTGATCGCTGAGAATATCTACGACGCTGTGCGAGATAACTTCGTTAGAATGACTAATGACTGTGTCTGGGGAGATCCACAAAACGAATCAACTGTATGTGGACCAATGATTTCAAATGAAGCTGCAGATCGAGTTCAAGACTGGATTGATGAGGCAGTTTCGTCTGGTGCAGGAATCATTGCCGGGGGTGGGAGAGAAGAGAACATTATCAAGCCCACTCTATTGGAGAATTTACCGAAGAATGTTAGGCTTTCGAACGAAGAGGTTTTTGGTCCGGTTGTAACTTTAGAAAAGTATCACCGTTTTGATGAGGTGGTCGAACGCATTAATGGTGGTAAGTACGGCATTCACGCGGGAATATTTACGAATGACGCAGATGAGAGGTTGATGGCGTACCAGAACTTGGAGGTAGGCGGGATTGTCTTTAACGACTACCCGACTCTCCGATTTGATGGTTTGCCTTACGGCGGAACTAAGTTGAGCGGATTCGGGAGGGAAGGGGTGCGTTACGCCATGGAAGAGATGACAGATTGGAAATCTAAGGTGACTCGACAAGCTTGAGAGATTACTTCGGGATCAAGTTTGATCAAGGAGTAGTTGTCATGGGGCTAAGTAGCTTTATGGCGATGTTCACGATGTCGGCGCTGGGGTTAAGAAATGGGGATATCTTCTTGACGATAGGGGGAGTTATCATGATGCTCTTGCTTGTTCTGCTTGGCTGGCCCAATCGATATGGAATCGATCAAAAGAGATTAACTTGGCATCATGGGATTGCCGTCAACAAGAGCCTTAAATTGGCCGATATCGATAGAGTTGTAGCAGAGGAAGGTAAGAACGGTCTGATGCTAAAGGACGTGCCTGGACATCGGATTTTTGTGGGTGCAAAAAGTTTTTTCGTCGCGGCGGAAGATCATAAGGTGTTCATAGAGAAGTTGATCGACCATTGCCCTCACTTACGCGCTTATGGCTTCGAGTATCGTAGAGAACTAGTAGCGTAAAAAAATAGATAGGACTTTTTGAAGTCCTATCTATTGCAGGAAAGCTTGTTAGAGCTTGGAGTTTAGCGAATCGCTTTCTCGGTCTCGTTGTCAAAGATGTGGATTCTGTCTAGGTCAATGATGAACTCCGCGTTCTGCCCCTCTTTGATCTTGGTGCCGGTATCAATCGTGGCGATCATATTGTGTTTACCTACTCCTAGGTAAGCCACATACTCTGGTCCAAGCGGCTCCAACACGTCCACTTTCGCAGTGATCGTGTTGCCTGGAGTTGATTTCATATGAGATTCCAAGTTCTTATCGAAGATGGTTTCTGGTCGGATGCCAAGTGTAACCTTCTTACCCACATAGGCTGCAGCAGCATGGTCGGCTCCAATCGGCAACTTGATTTCACCGCAGTCCACAAATGCTTCCGCTCCTTCTCGAACAATCTCGGCATCCAAGAAGTTCATGGGAGGTGATCCGATAAAGCTGGCAACAAATTTGTTTGCGGGAGTGTTGTAAACGACCTCAGGAACATCGCATTGTTGAAGCACACCATCTTTCATGATAGTGATTCGTTGACCCATGGTCATCGCTTCTACCTGGTCGTGTGTTACATAGATAGTTGTGATGCCTAATGATCTGTGAAGGCGAATAAGTTCAGCACGAGTTTGGACACGAAGCTTAGCGTCAAGGTTCGAAAGTGGTTCATCCATTAGGAAGACTTTAGGCTTTCTAACAATCGCGCGGGCGAGAGCCACACGTTGTCGCTGTCCACCGGATAGCTCTTTTGGACGTCTGGCAAGATACTTTTCAATATCCAGCATTCGAGCGACCTCACGTACTCGTGCATCAATGTCAGCCTTAATTCGTTTAGCTTCAGCCATATGGCTTAACTGCCAGAAAAAGCTCTTAAGCTCTCTGAGGCGCAGGCCAAACGCGATGTTGTCATACACGTTCATATGGGGATAGAGCGCGTAGTTTTGGAAAACCATCGCAATATCTCGATCTTTGGGCGGAACATCATTGACTCTAACGTCGCCAATCATGATGTCGCCATCAGTTGCTTCTTCTAGGCCCGCCACCATTCTAAGAGCGGTTGTCTTTCCGCATCCAGATGGGCCTACAAGGACCATGAATTCCTGGTCTCTAATCTCAAGGTTAAGGTTATCGACGGCTTTTACATCTTTGCCGAACACCTTGCTAATATTTTTGAACGTGACTCCTGCCAACCAAACGCTCCTTCGGGTAAGTGCCGAACCGCATTATAACCCGTTAAGGCTCCTTGCGGGGAAATTCTGCGATTTAAGCAAACATAGGCTACCTAGTTCATCGCTCATCGGCTGATTTATGAGCAAGAAAAAGTAGATTTGCCACAACTGAGACCATCTAAACGCGGGACGAGAAACTGCACTCTTTCGTCAAGTTTCACCAGCGATCATCAATAGCAAGGCTTGGGCAAGGCATTTTACCGGGAAACTTGTAGTTTGGAGATATGCGCATTAGGATCGCGTCGGCGCTGACGGGCTAGATGCATTTGAGGGTCTCCACCGTTTGCTACTGGAATGATACAAATGAAGAAATCCCTATCCATGCTATTGATGGTTGCAATGTGTGGTCTGTCACAGGCTCACTTTCTATGGGCAGAGATTCGAGAAACCCCGAATCGTCATGTTGCCATTGAACTCGCCGAAGCCCCGGGTGATTCCGTGGTTCCAGCCGTTAATCAGAAATCTCAACTGGTAAAGCCAGTTCCTACTTCCTTGAAGTACGCACTGGCGACAAACGCCTCAGACTTTGGTGGCCCGATTAACGCTTCCGACAAAGTGGTTGGTGCTGCGATGGACTATGGTCTTTTGGAGCGAGGTGAGGTGCCGTTTAAGCTGTTCTACTTTGCAAAAGCCGTAGAGAATCCGGCTGACGCCAGCACTCGGCTTGGACTTACAGTAGAGCTCGTGGCAAAAGTGAGCGGCAAAGATCTGCTCGTGACGGCTTTACATAAGGGTAAGCCCGTCTCTGGAGCGGATATAACGGTTCACCTTCCTGAAGTCGAGCCTAGTACGGGTGTTACCGATAAAGCGGGTACCTATCTGATTGCCGGTGGCGCCGATGAATCTTTAGCGGTGATGGCCCGAGTGGTGGAGAAGATTTCCGGCACTCTGGAAGGCAAGAAGTTCAACGAGACTAGAAGTTATTCGACACTGGTGGTAGGAAGATTTTCCAAAGCCCAAGCCAAGCCACAACCCGCATACGAGACGTTAAAGTCAGCGGTTGAAAATCGAGAAACATTCCCAACAAGTCTGTTGGGTGTTCAGATGGAGATCTCAGCAGACGTAGACGGTAAGGAAGTTACCGGCTCATTTTCGTTCGACCTTGGAACCGGGGTTTCGGCTAAGTTGACCGGTGATGAAACGGCGAAGAAGTGGGTTGAAGGACAAGTTCGAAGCTTGCTGCTTCACCGCAGCGCCGGTCGGTTTGAAGATGGCGATGGTGCTTATGAACTGGAATACACGGGATCACAAAATGCACTCGGACGACAAATCCAAGTCAACGATGCATCCAAGACCAAGTACCGAGTTAAAGATGGGCAGATTCTGGAAGTTGAGCGAAACATGGGGCCAACCAGATTGCTTGTGTCGGTGTTAGATTCAATCAGCACATCCGAAACAAAGAAACTGGCAACCCTGATGACCGTTAGCACTTTTGATGTGGCGACAGGAGCAATCAAGTCTTCTTCTCTCATCACCGATTCCTTCAGTTCTGTGGATGGAATTTGGCTTCCCTCACGGCGCAGAGTGGTGGAGCAAAACAAGGACGGTTCTGTTGTCCGAGTGATTTACTTCAAATCTCCAAAAACTGTAGTGAAATAGCACTAACTTTATTTTTTGGTCAAGATTGTCAAAAAGGCCTACGACAATCTTGACTTTTTTGTGCAGATATCTCTAACATGATGGGGTACATCAAATTTGACTAGTAATCATCATGAATGCAGAGGCACCTACAACCAATTTCGTTGCGATTAACTTCATCACCTGCAAGGACTACTATCAGTCTAGGTTTGAAGAACTGTTTGCGACTCGAGCGAAGGCGATCGATCGTTTGCCAGGCTTTCTAAACATGGAGGTTCTTAAACCTCAGAAGGACGGAGAGTCCTATCTTGTTGTTAGCCACTGGGCCGATGAGCAGAGCTTCAAAGATTGGACAGGTTCTCCGGAGTTTGTGGAAGGCCACAAGCGCGGTTTTGAAGACCTTCGTCTTGCCAAGGAGCGGGGTGAAGAGCCCCCAATGACATCAAGCTTTCTAACTTACGATGTTATCGCGCGCTAAGCGCGGTTAATGGATTCGTGGAGGCGTTTCACCGCCTCCCACAGCCCAGGGTTCGTTTTCTTAGGAACGATTTTTAGAATCTCGGCTGTTTGACGGTTGTATCGTTCCAACTTCTTTCCAATCTTTGCGCGAGTTGCTTCGTTCAGATTAGAAAGTCGGTCAGCTAGTTTGATGGTTTTGGCATCGGGAGACATTTCTCGAATTTCTTTCAGCAGTAGATCTGATCGTAGTTGCCAAATTTGGTCTTTTGACAGGCCTGATCTCTCTTCCTCCGTTGGCTCATAACGGGTGAGTTCCTGCACAAGCCCCCGCACTCGCTCTCCAAACAAGCCTTCAATTTCGTCAAATGACACCGCTGCTTCTTCTACCACGTCGTGCAGGACTGCGGCCATGAGCATGTCTTGATCAGTTACTTGGCCGGTGTAGCGAAGGTTTGCCAATACATCCAGAGGATGGGTGATGTAGGGAAGGGGGTGGTCGCCATCACGGACTTGTCCCCGATGTTTCTGCACGGCATATTCAATGGCGGATTCGAGCGACATGCTTGATTGTAGCTAGATGATCTCGTAATGAAGCCAGCATTCCGGCCCCTATGCATTCCAGAATGTACTAATGGCTCGAATTCTCGCCGCTGCCGATATAGGTTCCAATACTGCTCATCTTCTGGTTGCCGCCACTGATGGGGAGATTGTCATGCGCATAGACAACATGAACGAGTGGATTCCTTTGGGAGAAATCGTAGCGAGAACAGGGGAGATTCCTAAGGAACAAGCTGACCAGTTGGTGGGCGCGGTGAAAGAGTTTAGGAAGGTTGCGTCGGGCAAACGAGCAGACCGACTCTATATCTTCGCGACTGAGGCTGTCCGATCCGCCAGTAATCATGCCGCTATCCTCAAGAGAATCAAGTCCGAGGCGGGCGTGGTGGTCGATATTATTCCACCTAGCCGAGAAACAGAGCTTAGTTTTTATGGAATTCGCCTAGATACCAAAGAGACTGAGCCAGACCTGATGTTTGAGGTTGGGGGCGGAAGCGCCCAGGTGGCTCTCGTGACAGGAAGAGAGATCATCGAGCAGATCTCCCTAAAGCTTGGGACCGGGCGTATCCTTGCAGAGTCGGGAATGACTCATCCTTGTCCTCCCGATGCCTTAGAACGAGCTCAAAACTACATTCAGGAGCGAATGAAAAGCTGCGATATTCGATCCGTTGCCTTGCCTGGAGTTATCGCGAGTGGAGGAGTGGCGCGTGGGCTTTGGCGAGCTTTGCACCCAGACAGTGAAAAGTGGCTTGAGAGAGAGGAACTTGAGTATCTCATTTGGGCAACCCAAAGGCTTAGCATCGAACGTATTACAGAACGCTTCAACGTAAAGCCAAAACGGGCCGGAACTTTACTTCCGGGAGCAATTGTCTACAACGCCTTGTTGAATCATTTTGGGGCGACTAGAATGATGATTAGCGAGTTTGGTGTTAGGGAAGGCGCGGTTCTAGAAATGGCGAGGAATCGAGTCAAGGGCCAAAGCATATGAGAGCAAAGGGAACCGCACAGATTGACGAAGGCGATGCTCGATATATCAATCGAGAACTGAGCTGGTTAAAGTTCAATAAGAGAGTTCTTGAAGAAGCGGTCAATGAAGCGAATCCTTTGCTTGAGAGACTCAAGTTCCTTGCAATTTTTGAGTCGAATCTCGATGAGTTTTACATGGTTCGGGTCTCAGGACTAATAGAGCAGTTTGAGGGCGGAATCATTGAGCAGTCCCCAGATGGCTTAACTCCGAATGAACAACTTGGCATTATCAGCCGCGCAGCCAAGCCATTGAGGCAAAGGGCCAGTGATGTCTTTGAAAAGCAATTACGACCTTCTTTAGCTAAGGTCGGAATTTCTATTCGAAGTTACTCGGAGCTGAATTCTAAGCAGAAGAAAGAGCTTGAGAGTTTCTTCACTAAGGAGATTTTCCCTCTCTGCACTCCGCTCATTTTGCACCCATCGCCGAGTGTGCCGTTTATCTCTAATCGCTCTCTTAACTTGGTTGTAGAGCTAAGCGACGCGAACACCGAGACAAAACTTGCAAGGGTTAAGGTGCCAACCATCGTTCCTCGTGCGGTCCGGCTTTCTGGCCGAAAGCATGAATATGTCTTGCTCGAAGAGATCATTGCCCAGAACTTGAAGTACTTGTTCCCAGGCGTTAAGATTGTTGCGTCGCATTTGTTCCGCGTTGTTAGGGATGCTGATGTTGAAATTCGGCAATTAGAGGCAGCTGATCTCATTGCCTCCATCGAGGAAACTCTGAAGCTTCGTCGTTTAGGCGATCCGGTTCTGCTTGAGACGTCGGGAAGCATGCCTAAGCGAACCCGAAAGATACTCATGGGCTTGCTGAACCTGGACGAGGATGATGTTTTCCTGGTTGATGGTCTCATCGGCATGGACGTGTTTTGGCAGCTTGCTCGTATTGATCGCCCCGCGCTACGCTATCTGCCACAGCATCCTTACTTGAGCGAAGAGCTTTCTCACAGTGAAACTCTCTTTGAAGCCCTCTCCGCGAGAGACCAACTGGTTCATCACCCATTTGACTCCTTCCGAACCCTGGAAACGTTTGTAGATTCTGCTGCGACAGATCCAAAGGTGATTGGCATTAAGCAAACCTTGTACCGAGTGGGCAGTGAGTCCCCCATCGTTGAATCATTACTAGATGCTGCGGAGAACGGCAAGCAGGTTGCCGCCATGGTTGAGTTGAAAGCTAGGTTTGATGAGAGCAACAACTTGGTCTGGGCGCGAACGTTGGAGCAGGCGGGTGTCCATGTCACCTATGGGTTTCCTGAGATGAAGACCCATTGCAAACTTTGCTTGATCGTAAGGCGAGAGCAGTCTGAAATCCGCAGTTATGCTCATATTGGGACAGGCAACTACAATCCCGCGACGGCTCGACTCTATACCGACCTTGGCTTGTTTACAAAAGACGCTGCCATTACGCAGGATATATCGGAATTATTCAACTACCTAACGGGTTTCAGTAAGCAAACTGAATATCGCAAGCTTTTGGTTGCCCCGATAAATCTTAGGGAAGGAATTATCGAACGTATAGATCGGGAGATTGAGCTTCACAAGAAGTATGCGAATGGTCGAATCATCTTCAAGCTCAACTCGTTGGTGGATCCAGAAGCCATTGATGCTCTTTACCGGGCGAGTCAAGCCGGTGTGAGGATTGATTTGATTGTGCGAGGGATATGTTGCCTCCGCCCCGGAGTGCCAGGAATGAGCGAGAACATTCGCGTAATCTCGATTGTCGGGCGGTTCCTAGAGCACAGCCGTATTTTCTACTTCGGTAATAACGGAAATCCAGATGTCCTTATCGGCTCCGCGGACCTTATGCGCCGAAACCTTGATCGACGGATCGAAGTCTTGTGTCCTGTCGAAGAACCCGTCCTTGCAACCCACATCCACGACCATATTCTTGCCAATTGTCTCAAGGACAATGTGAAAGCTTGGATATTGGATTCAAAGGGAGACTATAGCAAGCCTAAGCGAAAGTCGACGGACCTTGCCTTTGACTCTCAAGCCTTCTTTATGCAGACGCCTTCAACCAAGCTTTTGAAAAACTAAACTCCTGAGTTTCTAAAGCTTGGGCGCATTATCCACAAAGATATCCACAGTAAAATGTGTATAACTTTGTCTACACAATGATACATAATAGTTATGCATTGAGACTCGCTACTGAAGAACTAGTTCCCCTACACTCGCTCGAAATGGAGATGAGCACGCTTGGATCCATGATGTTGGATGAAAGAGCGGCCGAAGAAGTTCTGGCGATCCTTGATACGGACGACTTTTATCGTCCGGCTCACCGAGATATCTTTCGTGCAATCCGCCAGTTGGTGAATAGCGGCAAGCCGCCAAACCTGGAGTTTGTGATTCAAGAGTTGAAGGATCGGGAAATTCTTCATGAGATTGGCGGAGAGGACTATCTCATTCAGGTCGCCGAGTATGTTCCCAGTCCATCCAGCGCCAGCTTCTATGCAAGGGAAGTGCAGAACAAATCCACGCTTAGAAGGCTGGAAATGGCGGGAAGGGATATTGTGGGTGTGGTGCACGACGCCGATCAGGGTGATGCCGATGAGAAGGTTGACAAGGCAGAGCAACTCGTGTTCGAAGTGGGCCGTCGACGGATGGGCACTTACTTCAAACACGTTAGTTCGCTGGCCAAAGAGTTCTTCGTCGATGTTGATCAGATCATTGAGACTGGGGAGCCGCTGGTTGGGATTACCAGCGGATTTACAGATTTGGACAAGATGACCACCGGTTTTTATGGTGGAGACATGATTATCGTGGGTGCCCGACCTTCTATGGGTAAGACTTCTTTTGCCTTGGACCTCGCATTGGCGGCGGCAAAGGAAGACAAGGGTGCAGTGGCGATTTTCAGCCTAGAAATGAGCGGCATGCAACTAGTACGCCGTATGGTTTCCATGATCAGTGGTGTCAATGGCCACGTTCTCAAGAATCCAAGCCTGGGAATGGATACCTATAAAAAGCTTGCCGATGCCTGTGACATTCTGTACTCCTTGCCTATACACATCGACGACGCTTCTGATGTCACTCCTCTAGAAATGCGAGGTAAGTGCCGCCGGTTAAAAGCGGAAGGAGGTTTGTCTCTGGTGGTGGTGGACTATCTTCAGCTGATGCGTGGGAGTAAGCGAACCGAAAACCGAACGCAGGAAATCTCCGACATTGCTCGTGGACTAAAGGCGATGGCAAAGGAACTCCAAGTCCCCGTCATTGCACTCTCTCAGCTCAACCGAGGAGTTGAGAACCGGGAAGATAAACGCCCCGTCCTCTCTGACATCCGTGAATCTGGTTCGATTGAAGCGGAAGCCGACGTGGTCATGCTTCTCTATCGGGATGCTTACTATAAAGCAAAAGAGCTGAACCGAGAAGAAGACTTCGATCCAGATCGAGTCGAAGAAGCAGAGATCATCATCGCAAAGCACCGAAACGGCCCAACCGGAAAGGTCATCCTCGGATTCCAATCCGCCTATGCTAGATATCGCCCGCTCTATCACGGGTAGCTAAACACCAAAGTATTTTCGCCAGAAGCCAACGATTTGAGCTTTGTTTGTCCAAGTTTTCTTACTTTGGCTCGTTGGACCATAGGTCAGCGAAGTATCGACTAAACGATTCCAGCGGTTTAAGTATGTACAGAACTTTTCAAGAACATAATCATTCTTTGTAGTCAGAATGTGAGCAAACTCCCGTTGCTGTATGTCAGTTGGACGCTCTAGGTAGTCTAGCAAAAAGTCTATCAACTGCTCGTTCCTTGTTTTGGATAGCGCATTGGCAATTGCGGCCCGATCATAGACGACATGTTTGTATCCCTCTACTTGACCACGAATCTTGGCACGGGGGACGATCTCCATATCTGTTAAGAGCAATGGTGAGTTTGAACCTGACAGGGCACTATCAAGTACCGCATCCAGATACGCTTGTTCTGCGCCGCGAATTCTAGATGTAACAAACAAGAACCCGGCATTGACTCGCCAATTTGCATCGCGTTTTGAGTCTCCAATTGCAATTAGGAGTGATTTCATCGTTCCTATTGGCTCGAAGGAGATTAACCCATCTGACCGAAGGGTACTTCGTTCGCTTATGGCATAGAATTGGGCCAATCTAGCGACCTCTTCGGCAGTTTGATTCAAAGGCAAGGTGAAAACCTGATCAACAAACGCTTCTTCAGAAGCCACTGGTCCTAACGGATGCCCTTTGGCTTCGAAGGCGGCGAGCAATGCCTTGGACTTTGTGGCGGTAGGAATGACCAGTGAGCCATCTTCTACTAGGGGTAGCCGTTGGTTTGTTTCGCCAAGCATAATCGCTAGATAGACCTGGTTTGCTTTAAGCTTGCGACTCAGTCTTCAGCTTCTGGCTTCAGCGGTAGCTGATACACACAGCGAGAAAGTTACCGGTTGTCCTCCAGTAAGCCCTTCTGCACTATAGAGATCATACGGTACGTCACCATTACTCGACTCTTGATTCTTTGCAACCTTTCTTAACGGTGCCGTGGTGATTCGCACGTATTCGGCTCTTATGGTTCTTCCTAGATCCTGTAGCCTAACGCCAGAGGTTTGATTTGGGAAATCAGACTGAGGTTGACCTTGGAGTCCTAAGATAACTGTTGCTAACAAACTTGTGAACATGTTAATTCTCCTTTACATACGTGGTTGTGCCAAAGCTGTTAGGTTGGCCTGGAGGAATGTCACTCTCCATTATCCAACCAATATCCCTGGGCCGCCAGTGCTTGTACTTTTGGTCGCGGCCCAATATTGGTGAGCGGTTGACCATTGGCTCCACGGACCGGGGGACTTTCAATAGAATCTAACCCAGTCGGCGCTAAACTTTCCGAGTGAGCCTGAAGGCATCCGTCGCAGTTGAATAAGGAACGAGTTTGCAGAAGTTTGTTCTCGTCGCGGCGAAACACGCCCTAAGGAAGCTGAATATCGACCCAACGAAAAAGTGAAAAACACGCGACATCGCTCCAAGCTGATGGCGATAGCAGGAGGACGGCCTGCCTCCTGAATTGTCAGACGAATAGACGATGCGGCAGTACCTGGCCCAGCCGTTATCATTTATCTCGGAACCGACGACAACGGCTCTGATGACTACTTTGACGGAAGTGCGGCAGCCATTATTCAAGGTCCTGGACGGCTTCAAAGAGGTCATGCGGTGTTCAGCTACGCTCAAAACTAGCAAAAGAGAAAGGGTGGACCTTCAACTGGCGGCAAGTAGAAACCATCCAAGTGCCCTACGACCACTACTTCATGTTCAACCACCTTAAGTTCGAGGAGGCGCTCTTCCGCAAAACGTAGTCCACGGATGCTTATGCCGGGGCGTCAAATACCGTTTAGGAGCCGTTGACGTCGGTGGCTTTTGCCGACGCGTTGACCCAAACCTGTATCTATTGCTGTCGGTTGGTTCGCTCCATTTCCAGCAGAAGGGAAATGAGCAACACGAATGCGAGATACCGACCGTCAGCCGCACAACCCCTACTTTGCAATGGTAAAGCCAAGGAGCTGTCGGGTCAATTCCCCGCCTCCAAACAACAGCTCTCGCAAAGCAATATCTATATCCTCGTCCTTCACAATCAGTGGCTCCCGCTCCGCTGCCACAAGCAACGCCTTGCGCAAAAGCTCTTGGATAAAGGCCGGACTAGCGCCTTCTAAGCGAGTCGCCAGCAACTCCATATCCTCTATCTCGCACGCAACTCCCTTTGAATACTTCTCGATCAGTCTCTTCCGACAATCTGGGTCTGGCAAAGGGTATTCAATGGCTTGATCAATCCTACCGGGGCGCCCTGCAAGTGCAGGCTCGATGTCGTTAGGTCGATTGGTGGTCATTAAAAAGAGGACATCGGTGTTGTCTGCCATTCCATCCAATTCATTCAAGATTTGATGCAAGGTTATCTGGGCAGAGGCGCTCTTCGTACGCTCATCTCGATGAGTTGCCACTAGGTCGATGTCTTCCATAATCACAAGGACCGGAGCCAGCATCCTCGCTAAGGTGCAACAGTCCTTAATAAGGTGAAGTTGCTCCGCACTCATCACGATGGTCGTCAATCCGGGAACGCCAGTGGCTAACCACTTTGCGGTAAAAGTCTTTCCAGTACCAGGTTTGCCATAGAGCAATATGCCCTTCTTCACACTGCGTCCCGCCTTCTTCAGAAACTTGGATTTCTTAAAGAAACCAATCGTGTTTCGCTCGATAAGATCGAGAATCTCATCGGGCAGAATGATATCTTCCCGCTGAATACGCACCGGATCATGAAATCGGATCGCTGCGCATTCACCCTTCATTCTGTCCAAGACCTGTGTTTCCAGAGTCAAAACCTTTCCTTGGTAAACATTGTCACGGGCCAAGATGGAGGACAGATGATCAAAGAAATGGTGGGCAATTTCTGGCGTCTTTGCCATCACTTCTACCTCGGTGGCTTGCTCAATCGGGTTAAAGTGGACATGGCAGATTAACTTGTCACTTGCATCCAGAAAGTGCAAGCCATTCTCCACGCAGTTTAGGACCTCATTGGGGCCGATATTGACCTGGCGATAGGCAACGGGGCCGGGTTTTGTATGGTCGAAGGCCTCATTTCCCGTTACAATTTCAGACAACGATTTACCGAGGGGAGAAAAGCCGGCACTATAGCCGGAAACCTCGTACTTGCAGTTTGATTCGGCAACATACCTTTCAACCGCAAGTTGAATATTAGGCAAGTCAAAACGTGTGAATCGACGAGATAGGATCGGCAAACTATTGGGACTACTGCCAAAAAACTGAGTCACCTTTTTCGCGATGGAAGGACCAGAGAAGACTCCTCGACGATACAAAACTAAGCAAATAGACACGATAACAACGACAAAAAGGGTGAAACCAAGGGTCTCCATGATGTTGCATTCAATATACGATGATTTGGAGTAGCCTATCGACTATGCCTTATGCTCATCGAATTTCCGGCAAAGTGAATCTTCGTGATATGGATACGAAGAAGGATGCTGGGCTTACCAAGGAAGAAGGGCTGGCCCAGACTTTGGCGCTTGGAAAAGAGTTGGATGATCTTCAGGAACTCCTCTATGCCGCCGGAAGCCACAGCCTGCTGGTGGTTTTGCAAGGGAGGGACACCGCCGGGAAGGATGGGACCATGCGGGGGCTCAGTCGGTTTGTCGCTATTCAAGGGGTGCATGTCGCCAGTTTCAAGGTGCCGACCGCGGAAGAGCTTGCGCATGACTTTCTTTGGCGAATCCATCCTCATGCTCCAGCTAAGGGGCAGATATCGTTCTTTAATCGAAGCCACTATGAGGATGTTTTGGTGGTCCGAGTCCACGACCTGGTGCCAGAAAAGGTGTGGAAGAAACGTTATGAAACCATCAACCGCTTTGAAGAGCAACTGGCCGACGCAAATACGATTATCATAAAGTTCTGTCTCCACATCAGTAAAGAAGAGCAAGAGGAACGGCTACGGGCAAGAGAGGCAGAGGTAAGTAAAGCTTGGAAGCTCAGCGCCGGGGACTGGAAGGAGCGGGAATTCTGGGAGGAATACACCGATGCCTACAATGATGCGCTCTCTCAGTGCAGCCCGAACCATGCCCCCTGGCATGTCATCGCCGCAGATCGCAAATGGTATCGAGATCTCGCGGTGACGGAGACCCTGGTGGAGACTCTGCGCCCCTATAAAAAGCAATGGATGGAGAAGCTAGAGCAGATTGGTGCCAAATCTCGGTCTGAGTTGGAGCAATATCGCCAAAGCCTCCAAAGTTAAGCGGCGAACTTGAGTGAAGTCGTCTCCACTCCCCACAGTAACGAGACGTTTGAAATCGAACTGGAGCTAGAGCCTCGCACTGCCCTTACACGGAGGCCCAGATATTGGGCAACGGGCGTTTGAGGTTTGGGTGCGGTACCCCATCTCGTTTGGCAACGTGGCTTTGGAAGACCCGATGGTTCGCTTATATCCGCTTTGTGCCGGTAAACTGTAACCTTCATGAAAGTCGCAGTCCTTCCGCTCATGCCTACGCAGGGTACGCCCGCATTTCTCGGTCGTCAGTTTTCGAACTTTGCCAGCGAGCAGATTCGAATGGCCACCGATGCCGAGGTCAACAGCGTGAGCTATCTCACTCAGGTGAACGAGGAGGACGGCCCGAAGGTCGGCTTTATCAACTTTGCCGATATGAAGCTGGATCAGACCCAGATCGGAGAGCTTTTTGAGCAATCTGGGGTGGACCTTTTGGTGGAGGGCAACATTACTTCCACCGATAGCGGCTTTGATCTGGACGTTCGTTTTCACACCAATGGCCAAGATGGGCCATCTAAGACCGAGAATTGGAAAGTTTCTCGCGACGAAGTCTTCCAAGTTCTGCATCGGTTGATTAAAGGTATTGCGGCGGAGGCTCAGATTGAACTTCCTGCCGAGCTTTCGGGCGATGAGTTGCCTTATGGCACCCAAAATCCTGAGGCTTTCCTGAAGTTCTTGGAAGGCTACGATGCTTTCAATTACATTCAGCAGGCTCAAGGCCGTGTTGTGAGCGAATTCACTCCTCAGAATGCGTTTGAAGCTTTGCAGAGCGCGATGGAATTGGATCCAGACTTCTTGGGGTCTTATGAAGTTCTGTGTGAAGTGGCGAGAGCCTGCACTGCGGCGCAGATTGGCACCTTTGATCTGATTAACGAGGTGCTTACCAAGGCTGAGGCGTCGGAACCAGACGAGTTCAAGGCGTTCTTTATCCACGGCGAGCTGATGCAAGCGGTGAATAATCAGTCTGGTGCAGCTGATTTCTATGAGAAAGCGCTAAATGCTCGGGAAAGAAACCATAAGTCTCGCCTGGAAGATGGGGAGCCGGACGAGAATTACGATGCGGACATGGCGGCTCTCTATAGTAGAGTGGGCCTTGCGCAGTTGCAAGCCGGTATGCCGGTTAATGCTGAGAGAAACTTCCGACGAGCACTTGAGCTAGAGGGTGAAAATCCTCAAAGCGCAGACTATCTGAGCATGGTTCTGCAGCAAACCGGTAGAGAGCACGAGATTATCCCGCTTTGGAAGGACATCCTGGAAAAGAATCCAAAGAGCTCTGAAGCCAATATCAAATACGCCGTGACTTTGATCAATACGGGCCGAGAAGAAGAAGGCATTGCCGCCTTTGAGAAGGCTCTGGAAGTGGTGGAAGACAATACGGTGGTCAAGCGGTTCTACGCGCCAGTCTTGGCTAACAAGGGCGACCTGGATCGGGCGATGGACTTCTTCGAAGATGCGCTTGATGAGAACCCTAGTGACACTCAACTTTTACTTCAATACGCGGAAACTCTGAAGGTTGCGGACAGAGAGTTTGAGATTCCAAAGGTTCTGCGCGATGTATTGAATACCAACCCTGATCAAGACACTCGGGCTAACACTTTGGCTTGGTTAATCGAGCTGGAGCAGCCTAAGCGAGCCGAAACCGTGGAGAGCGCGCGGGCCAAGATGGAGTCGGGCGACTTTGAAGGGGCTATCCGAGAGATGCGCCCGCTGAAGAACTGGTTGGCAGACTATTGGAAGATGTGGGCGCTGCTTAGCTCCGCTCATAACAAGCTTGGGCAGTCTGAGGATGCGGAGGATGCGGCACGTCGGTTGCTAGAACTCTTCCCGGGTTGTGAGCCAGCCTACGGAGAGCTGAATGCGGCCCTGGGCGCACAAGGTAAGAACGATGAGGCATACCACACCATGGTCTACGCATTCCGAAATATGCCGCAATCATTGGGGATCTTCATCAATCTCGGCCTTGCCGCCAAGCGTGCAGGGCGTGAAGATGAGGCTCGAGGGATTGCAAAGCAGATTCGAGAAGCTCTAGGAGCCACGGATCAGATTCAAGACCTGGAACCAGTCTTGGCCGAAATCGAAGGTTAAGAGTCAGTATTTGAAGGTGAGGATTGAAACTTCCGGGTCATAGCTTTACTTTGCTTTGATCGGACGGTCAAGGTTCGATGTGCGACTACAAGTTAGGCATATAATCAACTACATATGCAGCTGTTGCCTCGAGCCTTGATTATCGCGCTTATTGTTTTTTCTAGCTCCGGTTTATATGCCCAAACAAAGCCGCCGGTGCTAAAACCTGGTCAAAAGGCGCCTCTCATCAAGGTTGCTGAATGGGTTAAGGGTAAGCCGGTAGTAGGCTTTGAAAAGGGCAAGTATTACGTAGTAGAGTTTTGGGCAACTTGGTGTGCACCCTGTATTACAGTAATGCCGCATCTTTCTAAGCTCGCCCAGCAATACAAAGGCCGAGTTGATTTCATCGGGGTCAGCGTTCGAGAACAAGGCGATGACATTCCGAAACTCGTCCGTGTTTTCGTCGAGAAGCAGGGTGACAAGATGGCCTACAATGTGGCTAGAGACACTCCAGACGATACGATGTTCAATTCGTGGATGACTGCATCCGGCAAAGCTGGAATTCCCGCTTCCTTTCTGGTGGACGGCGAAGGAATCGTTCTTTGGATAGGTCATCCATTGGATCTAGATCCGATTCTTGCCCAGGCTACGGCTGGCAAACTCGATCGGACCGCAGTTCTTCAGTCCTATGAGAAAGAGCTGGAACTAAACAGCCTTCTCGCAGAGTGCGCCGATAGCACTGAAAAGGTTTTTGCACTGATCCATGCGAATAAATCGACTGAAGCTCTGACTTTGATAGATCGTTTGGATTCCAGGATTAGGAAAGAGGCACCCCAAGATCACTTATATCCGGTTCGGTTTAAATCTTTGAGGCTGGCCGTCCGTCACAAACAGGATCCACTAGGGGCCGAAAAGGAGATCAAAGAAAAGATTGGCTCTCCTGAGGGGAACTTCATCGCTTTCGATATTATGGAGTTCGCTTCCAAACCGGGTGGCGATCCTACATTTGGTTTGCGATTGGCTCGCAAGATGCGTCAAGTACTGAAGGTTGACGGCAAGGCTTGGGTCAACTGGATGAATCTCGGTAGGTATAGCGAAATGCTTGGCGATACGCCTTCCGCCACACTGCAAGACTACGAGAATGCCAAGATCGCCCTAGCGGCCAATACCAATCTCGACTCTTCAATGGGTGAACTGCGGGAGCGCTTCAACAAGGATATTGACGAAGGGATTGCCCGTTGTAAGAAGAAAATTAGCGATAAAGCTAGGTAACTAAACAGAGATATCCCACAGAGGTGTCTGGGTTGTCCTTCCCTTTGAAAGGGAGGGACGTTTGATTTATGGCTATCTTGCCTGCGCCAAAGCCACTGCATCTGGACCGGCGGGAAACCTAAGCTGACCTGTAGAATCATGCACGGCTCTCCATATGGTCTCCGCGACGTCTGATTCTTGAGTTACCACCTTCTGCTGGGCAAATGCGGTGAATATCTCTTGGGCAAAGGGAGCATATGGTTCGGGAATCAGGCCTTGGAGCCTGTCTGCACCATTCGCCGCAAACTGAGTGGACGGCCCATAGCCAGGTTCCACTAACTTGACCCCGATATTGAAAGTCTCTAGTTCAAAAGCAAGAGAACCAGTGAACCCCTCAATTGCCGCCTTACTAGCTGTGTAAACCGCAGCCAGAGGCATCCGGGCCAAAGTTACACTAGACGTGACATTCACAATGAGCCCCGAATTTCGCTGACGAAACTGGGGCATCACCGCCTTACACATCGTTATCACCCCAAAGGTATTGGTCTCAAAGACCTCGCGGGTGGTGCTCATAGGGGTGGCCTCAAAAGCCCCCACCACTCCAATGCCCGCATTGTTTACCAAAACATCAATTGGCCCCGCGGATTCGATCGCTGCAGAAATACTTTCGGGCTGCGTAACATCAAGAGGTAAGACTTTCACATTGGGATAGTCGCTAAACAGCTCGGACTTGGGAGTTCGCATGGTGGCAATTACATTCCATCCTTGAAGAGCAAAGTGCTTAGCCGTGGCAAGGCCGTATCCAGATGATGCACCGGTGATCAGAAGTGTTTTTTGAGTCATGTCTTTCCTTTTCCGGGTGATGTTCCGGATTTATGGAAACAGTTTAGATATGAATGTCTGGATGTTTTATAATGAATAATCCAAGTTTCATTATTGAAAGTCCGAAATGATAGACCCGCTCTCCGATGTCATTGCATTGCTAAGACCAAGAACTGTGTTCTCAAAGGGGATTAGTGGGGCTGGTAGCTGGGCGGTCCGATACTCGGATTTTGGACAGCCAAGCTTCTGTGCTGTACTGCTGGGAAGCTGCCGATTAGCGGTGGATGGACACGCTGCCATTACGATTCAGGAAGGAGATTTTGTATTGCTCCCCTCCACTCCTGGTTTCACAATGTCTAGCTTTGCTCCCGCCATGCCAGTGCACATAGATCCGAAAACAGTGACTATTCAGACCGAAGAAATTCGACATGGTGCCAAAGACCGGGAACCAGAAGTGCGGCTATTGGGAGGCTATTTCATATCCGAAACTGCGAATGCGAGCTTGCTACTTTCATTACTGCCTACGTTGGTACATGTGAGCGGTTCTAATCGCCTAACCGCACTGGTTCAGATGGTGCGAGAGGAATCCCTAGGTCAAAAAGCCGGATGTGATCAGGCCCTTCCTCGAATAGTAGAGCTTCTTATGATTGAAGCTTTGCGGTTAACCATGGATAAAGGTTCGTCGCCCGGACTACTAAGAGGTTTAGCTGATTCCAGAATAGCTCCGGCAATTCGAAAGATGCACAGTGAAGTCGCCCATCCTTGGACTGTGGAGGATTTAGCAAAAGAAGCTGCTCTGTCGCGCTCGTCCTTCTTTGACCGATTTTCAAAGACAGTCGGAATTCCACCTATGGAGTATCTGCTCTCATGGAGGATGGCCTTAGCAAAGTCGCTACTGCAAGAGGAAGGTTTGGGAGTCGCCGAAGTCGCTGACCGAGTTGGCTACGGATCGGCGAGCGCGTTTAGCACCGCATTTAGCCGGCACGTGGGGGTTGCGCCGAGTACGTTTGGGAAACAGTAAAGTCTGGTCGTACAATAGAATTCAGAATCGCAAGCCGGATTAACTTCGTAGAAAAAATACTTAGGATCTCGTTATGGACAAAAAGGTCTCACCAAATACAAGGACTAGACGATGGAGGCCATTTGCTTTTGGTTTGTGTCTGGCTTGCTTATGTGCAGTCCCAGTCCTTTCTTGTCTTAGGATGCCGGAGCCAGGAGAGACGGCTAAGCTGTTTGTTATTGGCTCAAAGATTAACGACATAGATCGTCAACTTGGTGATTGGAAACCATCCCAAAGCGAAACGGGTGGCTCATTTGCTAATGTTGGTCACAGTGGAAAGCCAATGGTAAAGACCAAGCTTGGAGAGTTCCCCGAAGCCTTTGATGGAGTCATCAGGCTATATCATCACAGCTGGGTTATCCCTGACGATATCAGACCATCGTTCATGATTGAGCTGACTTATGATAGTGGCAAGCTGATTAATACAGACTATGGAATCTTGCCGGGATAGATTGCACTAGGCAAAGCGGGGTTTTGCGCGTTTGTCGAGAACAGCCAAAGACCGAGCAAAAAGGGGAGTCAAGGTTTGCACCCTGACTCCCCCACGCTTCTTATTTCCGAAAGCCTATCTCTCGACTTCGCCTTGGAGTCCTCTGCGGACAACAAGGAACTTAATTCTTTCTGGTTTGAATCGTTCTCGGAGAACATCCACGGCTTTGTGAACCTTGACCGTGCCACCACAGTAGAACAGATCGACAGCTGCATAGCCATGCTCAGGCCAGGTGTGAATGGTGTAGTGGGATTCTTGGATAATAACCGCTCCCGAGACGCCATATGGCTTGAACTCGTGGAACGACTGAGCTACTACAGTAGCTTCACTTTCAACGGCAGCGTCGTTCATGGCGACTCCAACCGATGTTTCTAATTCCAGCGACTTGTGGTCGCACCCAAAAAGCTCAATGAGGAGGTGAGAACCCAAAGAAGGTTCTTCGTCCATCCCAAAGGGCATGCCGGTCTCATCTTTGCCAAGCCAGACGCCAAAAGACTCTGGGTCGTCGCATTTGATGAGTGTCCAGCCTTCATCTCGGCTGATTACGGGCGTTGCTACTGCGTCTTTCTTTGCATCTTTTGCAGAGAAAAGTCGCTTAAGCCAGTTGAAACGATTACCAGTTGCAGGAACTGCAATGGCGGCGCCCAAAGCCGAAACGGTTAGGGCGGAACTAATAAGGATGAAAGTGTTTGCCAATCACATAGACCTCACATGAAATACCGTGCGCAGACATCCCGTTGGTACGGGGACGCGAGAAACCCGACGATTAGATGTGCCTGGCTATGACCTGTGTGGATGGGTTGCAGATTGGCTGCTTCCTTTACGACCCTGTTATGCGTCTCACACTTGTTCATCTTTAATTGCCAGGCAAGGATCTCTCCTAAGGCAGAGCGGACCTCTTACCCAAGCCGCCTCACGGTCATCCCGTGACGCAAGGCGCATATTACCAGACCCCCTATGTGAAGTCAATGTTTTCCACATTGGTCCCATGGGGTCTTTATGACTACGAATATTCGGTGCAAGAGGGTTCGGTCTTAATGTTCTGTGGCGATAACCGCAATTATTTTTCGGAAACTACGCCATCTACCAGGTGGACTATTCGATCCGCTTTTTCGAGCATTGATGGGTCATGGGTGACCATCACCAGAGAACCCTCTCCCCGATTTAGATTCAAAAGTTCGACTACTTGAAGCCCGTTATGATGGTCCAATGCGGCTGTTGGTTCATCGGCAAAAACCACTTTTGGCTGACCCAAAAGCGCACGGGCAACGCAAACCCTTTGGCGTTCACCTCCACTCAATTCATGGGGAAGACGATGGGACTTTTCCCTTAAACCTAGTTTCTCTAGCAGGTTGGAGGCCTCATTCCGTAGAGGCTGGCCAGGCACAGCCACAAGAACATTTTCTAGAGCTGTCAAATACCCTAACAAGTAAGGCTGTTGAAAGACAAATCCAAACTCATTAAGCCGCAATCTAGATCTCTGATCTTCGGGAAGAGAGGCCAAGTTAACCGAATCATAACTTACCGAGCCATGCGTAGGAATTTTAAGGCCAGATAACAGATAAAGGAGGGAGGACTTTCCTGATCCCGAGGGACCTAAAATGCCCAGAAACTCACCCGGATGGACTTCTAAATCTACGTCTCTACAAGCATAAACCTGCTTGCCATGATCATGGTAAGTGAGACTAGCAGCCTTGGCTACGATCATACGAGCCTCCTTTCCACCACGCTGATGGGATCAAACTTTCGGAACCGAGTTACAACGGTCAAAGTGGCAACTACCAGAATCGAAAGTGGTATGGGAACCGTGTAAAGAAATGCCGTCGGGTCCAAGGTATTCAGGGCAAAAGCGCGTGGATCCATCAGAAGAGACTTAGTGATGCGCAAGAGCACATAGGCGAAGACCACTCCAAAAATCCAACCTAAAATGACGACCGAGAACGTTTCCCGCATGACTCTCCCCAAAAGTTGTTTGCGGGTGTAGCCCAGTGCCTGCAACAGGCCAAACTCTACCAATCTCTGAGACTGGTAGATGTTGATCAACATGCCCATCATGATGGTGATAACTAACACGAGGGTGCCGATGATCACATTCAGAATCTTGTACAAGATACTAAACATCTTGTCGCTGTCATCTTCCACTTGGTGAAAAGCTAAGACCTGAACCCGCTGCCCCTTAAACTCTTTTTCTGCCCACCGATTGAGGGTGTCTTGCTCCTTTGGGGTCTTGGCAAAGGCAAGGATAATATCAACGTCCGGAAAGTGATTCGCCTGTACATATTCATAGCTGGTGAGCATCAGCCACATATCGGTTTGGGCGATTCCGACAATCTTTACGGTGTTTGGAGAAAACCCTTTGTCATTGTCTGGTTGCAAAAGGGCATCTCCCAGTTTCAAGTTTAGGTTCCTGGCAACTGGTTCACTGATGACGGCTTCTGGTTTCCCAGGGGAGGGGAGTTTGCCATCGAGTCTTGATACAAACTGGCGATCCAACCAAAACTTCATATCAGCCTGCTTCAGACCAATCACGCTAAAAGGCCACGGTCCTACAATGCTGGTGACCTCACGTCCAATGCCTCGCGCGACTGTAAGGCGCTCGAGTGGCACCGGTGCCTTCTCTTTCACGACTTTCAATAGGTTTGGGGTTTGGGTAGCATCCCCTCGTGGAGCCACTCCTAGAACGGGCTTAGAGTAGCTGTAGATTGTGCGGATAGAGAAGGGAATGGAATTGATCAACGAAACGATCCCGCAAATGAGCAGGACTGCCAACATGATAACGCCGGTCAGCGGGATAGTTTGCCGAGCGTTGCGAAGCAGATAGGTTGCCGCGGCCAGAGGTTTTCTGGCCTTCAATCGTTCTGTCTCCGATATCTTAAGAACACTTCATCTTCTACGACGTGATGTTCAATAAGGTCGTACTGCTGCAGTGAGTCTTTGGGTAAAGGGTCCCCGCCCGCATAGGTGGGCATGTCCCGGCCCAACTTAACCTTTGGTGCGATGGTGACGAATAACTCATCGACAAGGTTGTGTCGAAGAAACAGAGCATTGATTTCGCTGCCGCCAAGGATATGAAGTTTCTGAACTCCCAGATCTTCTCTAAGGTATTTGGCTAGCCAAATGGGATCAACATCGTTTTCACCCGCATTGATTCTCTGCACATAGGGAGGCAAGTCTGAAAAGAAGTTAGCGGGACAGGCAAGGAAACTGTGCGCCTCTTTTGCAGCAAAGAACTGTGCCTTGAAAGGCACATGCCCAGACCGACTGACGCCTATCCGTATGCGTGTCTTAGGATTCCAAGACTCTGGTGTCGCTCGAAGGGTCTGACCGCCGATCAGCACTGCATCGGCTGCGTACTCAATGCGATCCATGAGCCGTTGGTCAACCTTTGAACCTAGCCCCAGAACACTATCCTCTCTACCTCCACTAACCGTTTTGCCGTCTATGGTCGTGACCATATTGATGAAAGTGTAAGGTCGATGGATGGGTGCGGGAGGAAACTCCAGAGCGGAATATATATCCACTAGAGATCCTGAGTAGCTTTTACTACTGCTTGGTCCAATACTTCATAAGGTTGTTCCGCAAACTTCTCGTTGGCAATGAAGAATGTGGGGACGTTAAAAACTCCTGATTCATAGGCCGGAGCATCGAAAGCCACTAGGTTTTCGGCATACTTTTCCTCAAGAATCGAGTCGCGCAATGCGTTTGGATCAAGCCCAACTTTGGATCCGATCTGCATCAATACATCTATATCTTCAATGTTCTCGCCAAGCTCCCAGAAAGCGCTATAGACTTCGAGGATATAGGCGTCTCCTACTCCCAAGGATTTAGCAAACTCCGCTGCAAGGTGAGCTTCATGAGTAGAAATATCTTTCGGTCTTTCTACTGCCGGAATCTCTATGCTTTCCAGTCGAAGCATTAGGTCCAATCGAGAGGGTACGGGTGCACGATTGGGAATAGCTCGCGCCGGTTCAATCGTTGGACGAGGCAAATCCTTTGGCCAAAGCTCATAGCCACGCCATTCGATTGTGATATCGTGCTTTGCCTTTAGTTTCTTTACTTGGATTGCACCGATCCAGCACCAAGGACAGACAAAGTCATGGGCGACGGTAATGGAGAGGCCCATCTTACATCCCCACCGGTTGCCCAACCCGAGCGCTCTCGTAACCTTTGATCGCAATCTTTGCGGCTTGTAGGCCGTCGTGCATCCCAATGGGCGGAGCTTTATCGTGAAGGACGGCCTGAATAAATCCGTCAATCATCATGTAATCCATATCTGAAGCGTAACCGGCTGATAGATGGCTTTTGCCTTCATTGGAGTACAGATCAACGGATGGGCCAAACATATCGAGTTCGATCACGCCCAACTCTCCTACGACATTCATGGTGACGTCTCCCCAGGTTTTATAGCCTTTCGGGCGTGACCAACTAGAATCCAGCGTAGCAAAGATGCCGCTCGGGAATTCGATGGTAAGCATAGCGGTATCGTCCCACACTTGGCCGTACATGTTGTTGCCGATTTGGGCATGAACTCGGCCAGGCTCCTCTCCCAATAGTGCTCGCAGAAGATCGGCGACATGGACCACATGGTCAATCATCGCACCACCTCCAGATTTGGACGGGTCTGTAAACCAGCCTCCGGGATTAGTGCCCCTATTGGTCGCACAAATGGCTTTTATCGCTCCGATTTCGCCAGACTTGACTCTTTCCACTAATCGCATGAAAGCTGGCGAGAAGCGGCAAGGAAACGCCGTCATCAGTTTGACTCCAGATGAATCGATGGCCTTGCGAATCCGGATTTCTTCTTCTTCCGATGCTGCTAACGGCTTTTCACAAAGGATGTGCTTGCCTTTTGATGCCGCTTTCTCTACTAACTCCGCGTGGCGAAGATTCTCAGAGGTGACAACTACAGCATCTACCGCATCCAGAAGCTCATCCAGGTTTGTCCAAAAAGCCATCCCGTGCTTCTCGGCATAGGGCTTGCCACGGTCAAGATCATCATCCCAAAGCCCGATCAGTTCTGAGTCTGGGTTTGTCTTTGCGCAATGAACATAGCTGCTGGTATGAACATGAGCAGCAGTCAAGATTCCGATTCGAACCGGCATATGGAGAGTTTAGCAAAACTCCGCTCTACTCGACTGGGGGAAGCTCTGTATTCATATTGAGTTTAGTGACTGATCCTTCACCAATGAGATGCCACCCGCTATAGAGCATAAACTCGACTCCGATCCTAAGTTTGTACTTATGGTAGGTTTGAGCAAGTTCTTCGCTTAAGATCCAAAATCGGCCGAAGCATTGAGTTGGAGCGATAGAGCCTTCAGGCACATCTACTACAGCTGTAAACAACTCTAGAGGCCATATGCACCAATGGGATGGTTCTATCTGATCACGATATTTGAAGTCAGGTCGAAACCCAACAACTGGTGGAAGTTTTCTTCCTCCCTCGTCCTCACGCAAAAAACGAATCCATCCTTCGAAGTCATGCGGTCGAATGGGTTTCATAGAAACCCCTGTCGGCGCGGCTTCGTCACCGTCACAAGTCGTCCAATGTCTAGAAACTCAATCGCAATTTGCCAAGCTTGTCCTTCGTCAACAAGACCAGTCGCTCGATCAGGCCATTCTATCAAGCAAAAATGGCTATCCAAGTAGTCTTCGATTCCGATCCCTTGCCAAGTCGCAACACGATACAAATCGGCATGAACGACGGGTGGGTTGAGGTCTGGATAGGTGTGTAGAAGGTTGAAGGTTGGTGACCGTACTTCCTGGTCCCAGCCTAGTCCTGCCAGGATTCCCCGTACCAACGTTGTCTTGCCTGCTCCTAGATCACCATGAAGGAAAACAATATCTCCGGCCCGGAATCTTTCGCTAAGGGTCTTTCCTAAAGACCGCATGCCTTCTTCATCCCGAACCTTAAACTCTTCTGTCACTAATCCAAATCGTACCGAAATCAGGAGGTAAGTGACTCGACGGTGGTACCCGGCTGTATCGCTTGTAACCGATTGTTATCAGGGTCTTGGAAGTTGAACAAAACGCCGCCCGGAGTTTCGTGAAACTCTGAGCAATGAACACCGTTTGAGGTGAGGAGATTGCGTAGTCCTTCAAGATTGGAAGTTTCTAAGCAGCTAACCCAGCCTCCCCCTTGCGGACCATGGTCTTCAAACCGAGGATGAAGGCCGATTCTAACACCACCGATCAATAACGTCGACCAGTGTTCGCTCTCGTACTGCACTTGAAAGCCCAAGAGATTCCGATAGAAGCGAATGGATTGCTCCATGTTTGATACTTCGCAGAGGAGCGTATTGAGGCCAGTAACCACGCCCCTATCATACAAGTAAACTGGCGGGCAGTGGAACGTAGTTGGGATTATCTATTAAAGACCCCGGTCGGTTTTTATCTATCGATGGCATGCTCCGTTCTGGTCCTTGTTTTCATCATCTTTGGCGGGATTTTTATGCGCGCTGAGCTGATGCGGCAGCGAGATGCGAAACAAAAAGTTAAGGACTCAGAACAAGAGAACGACTCCTGAAATTGTTGTGCAACAATGGGCGGTATCCATACTTTAGGGCTCATTGATGAATAAGTTTTTTGCGGCGTCATTATTGATTGTTTTTGCGTTGGGTTGTAAGAAAGGCCCGGTCGTTGTAGTGAAGGAAGGTGGCCCTTACCAAGCTCCCCAAGGGATGAGTATCGCAAAATCCGGTGATGGTCAAGTAGCGATCTTGGTTCCCTCTGGCTGGAAACGCGGAGGACCAAGTTCGATGGTCGGACCATCGTTGGCAGAGACCATGGGAGCAGCAGGCGGAATCAGCGAAGCTGCAGGGAACCCAGATGCAATGAGCGGCCTCTTTGCCGACAGTCCAGCCGAAGAAGCAAAAGTTGCCGAAGATCTGGAGAAGAAAGGCATTCTCATCTGGGTGAACAGCCCATCGAGAATGATTCCCGGGGAAGAGCGAACGAGCTTTCGGATAAAGCGAACGGAGGATGGCCCAAAGTCGCTAGAAGAAGCCGCTGAGGCAGCAAAAGAGACGATGCTGAATGAGGGGCCAATTCAGTACGTAGAGCTTCCCATTGGGAAAGTGGCAAGGTTCGAAGCCAAGAACACCAAGATCGATGGGGGAGAGTTGTATCAGATCGTTTACTTAATCTGTAATGGTGATCAAGTCTACAACGTCAGATTTGTAACCCAAGAGTCTCCCACAACTGTCCAGCAGATTGAAAAAGAGGTGATGGACAGCCTGCGAATCACCCCTGCGAAGGCTAAGTAATTATAAGACCACAGCCATAGCGAATCGGCACAGGGATAAACTCAAGTCTAGGAATGATCTTGCGAGTCATAAATTCCAGAGGGATCGAGTGTTGCAGGAACTGGATGGCAGGCAAGCTTTTCCTACCCAACTATCCAACTATCCAACTATCCAACTATAAAACTATAAAACTTTAAACCGATCCCACTAAGAAAAGAACCTAACTATTCCCTAAGCGTTTTTCTAACTCCTCAAGCTCTTTCTCAGCTTGGGATTGTAGTTGTTGCTCAACAGCAGGGTCCATAGGAGTCTGACCATTTGAGGCGGAAACGGTCACGGTCTGTGTTTCCTCCACGGTAGTCGTAGCAGGCTTCATTCCAAGTCGTTCCTCAAGTTTAGAAAGTTCGGCCTCGGCTTCATAATCCATCGCCTTATCCTGCATTCCCATTAGCTTGCCTTGGATGGAGTCAGCGTGCATCTCTTGGCGAGCATCTGCTTCGCTTTGCATCATCTTGATGCGCTCACTTGCGGCACCAAAGGATTCAAATTGGTTCTCAAATGTAAGTCCGTCAAGAGCCTTGGTGATGGAGTTCTGAATCTGAGCTTGCTTCCACTGAGCTTTAAGGGCAAGTGCTTCCGCAGTTTTCTTGCGGACCTCTTCTTCCTGTCGCTTAATCGCAACCTTCACGGAATCAACAACGGCTGCTGCTTTGGTATAGCTCTCTTTGAGAGTTGTCAGGGCTGCATCGTTTGTCATTTTCTCGCGCATAAATTGCTGCGCAAGTTCTCGATTACCTTGCTTCAAGGCGACTACGGCGTTCTGTTCCAGTGTCTGAGCCTTTTTCTCGGACTCTTCCACCATGCCTTGCAAGCGATTCTTTTGAGTAATGGCTTGAACTGCCTTTTCTCGGTTTGCGATCAAGGCCGCTTGCATATCGCGTCGCGCCTGATCAAGCATGATTTCCGGGTCCTCAACCTTATCCATAGTACGGTTGAAGAGCGCCTTAAGCCAGTTGAAGAATCGTTTCATTATGGGTGTTCCGCGGTTCCCATTCGGGTACGCCGTATTATACACGGCACAGATTCAAATGGGTTGCAAGCACCAGGACGAGTGACGGGTAACAGACGTTGCTTGGAAACTTGGAAGTTTAGGACAATTCACTCGAATTCTAGGGGTGTCATTCAAAAGGTAAATGGGTACTAAGTATGATCCGTAATAGAGGGTATTCATATAATATTTAGCAGTATGAGAAAGATCCATTCTTAAGCCAATTATTGGATGTAGTGGAAAAGGAATCAACGACGAACCCCGTGTGGGAAACGGTTTCAGCACTCATCTGCGTGGTTGCGTTGGTTCTGATTGTCACCGTCGTCCAGCTTTGGCCACAGTCTGTAACCAATGTGAACCCAGATCCCGAAGCCAACGTTACAAGACTCGCAGAGGATTGGTCACGCGCACCCGTTCTACAAAGGATCACAAAGTCAAAGTCATTCCTCCAAGCCAAAAAGGAACATCAGGCTTTAATCGTAAGAGGTTGGTTGGACAAGTCATCGCCTAAGCGATTTCAAGCATTATCGGGCGATGCGAAAGAGACCGCGGTGAAGCTGACAATGCAGCGAATCAACGAACGAAAGAAGGTTAGCGCTCAAGTGGCAACTTTGCCGACCCCTTAGTCATCGACTCCCGGCAGCAAATCGGTCCGCTTCCAAGTAAAAGACTCGATAAACCGTTCCTCTTCCGAATCGAATTCTCGGAAGTAGTTATGCATATGAGGGAAGGGAATCTCCACCTTGCCCTCCGTGAGTCCCGCTTCTCCCAAAGTTTGAATGTACTTTTCAAGTGGACCGTAGGCATAAATCAAATTGTGCTGGTCATAAACAAGCGTGACCGCCGAAGTGAAAGAGTAAATCCAAAGGTGATGCCTGGCGTCTCCCTCAAGGTACTCCGTAAACGGGGCAAGCATGGAGACGAGTTCCTTGTAGCTCAAACTCTGCTCTAGTTGATAACGTCCGGGCATGCACTTTCTAGGGATCGCAAGGATGTAAAGAACAGAAAAAGGAGGTTCTAAGCAAGCTGATAGCTTGAGCATGAGATCTACAAACTGATCTTTGGGAGCTGCAACAATCCTTTCCCCATCTCCCGCTGCCTCCCTTTGCCAAACATGGGGATGCACATACTGAACCTGTTTTCCTTCAGGCCCAAAATGTCCCAACTTGGCTCCTGGTGGTGCTTGTAGTTGGGAGAGGTTCGGATCCATCAATACTATTTTATCGGTAGAGGAAGAGTTGCGCTAAACAATCTTGAGTGTCGATTCTCGTTTTGGACAGGTCCCTTGACCAAACAAGCAGATACCCAATATCCCGAATGTCCCAAAACCTCAAAAATCAAACGCCCATCATGACAGAAAGGTATACTTCTTGCCCGAAGGCAGAGGTGCAAACCCAAATAGCCTCGGAGGAATTCATTTAGCATGCCCGCTACCGGCAAAGTCATCCAAGTCCTGGGTCCCGTTGTGGACTGTCGCTTCCCGAACAACTCGCTTCCAGAGATTTACAACGCGGTTACCATCACTGACACCGCGAGAGGGATTGATCTCACCTGCGAAGTTGCCCAACACCTAGGGGACGATACTGTTCGAACAATCGCCCTAAGCACCACCGACGGATTGGTCCGAGGTATGGAGGTCAGCGATACTGGATCTCCAATCTCCGTTCCTGTTGGCGAAGCTACTCTCGGACGCGTTTTTAACCTCCTTGGAAAGCCTATTGACAATGGCGCTGCGGTTCCTGCGGATACAAAGTATGTTCCTATTCACCGCCAGCCGCCCAGCTTTGAGGAGCAGTCCACCAAGGTTGAAATTCTTCCTACAGGTCTAAAGGTTATCGACCTTCTGATTCCTTTTAACAAGGGTGGAAAGATTGGTCTATTCGGTGGTGCCGGTCTAGGTAAGACGGTTACCATCCAAGAGCTCATCCGAAACATTGCGGTTGAAGCTTCGGGCGTTTCCATGTTCGCCGGTGTAGGCGAGCGAACTCGTGAAGGAAACGACCTTTGGCTCGAAATGAAGGAAGCCAAGTTTAAGGATAAAGACGGCACCGAGCGATCAGTTCTTGACAAAACGGCGATGGTGTTCGGTCAGATGAACGAGCCCCCCGGAGCCCGTCTCCGAGTTGCTCTTACCGCTCTTACTATGGCGGAGTACTTCCGAGACGAAGTCGGAAGCGACGTTCTAATCTTCGTTGACAACATTTTCCGATTCGTCCAAGCAGGTTCCGAGGTATCGGCTCTTCTCGGACGTATGCCATCTGCGGTAGGTTATCAGCCAACCCTGGCTACTGAGATGGGTCTGCTCCAAGAGCGAATCACCTCCACCACCAAGGGTTCGGTTACCTCGGTGCAAGCGGTCTACGTTCCTGCGGACGACCCCTCTGACCCCGCTCCGGCCACCACGTTCTCTCACCTTGATGCTTACGTGTACCTAGAGCGATCGATCGCTTCGAAGGGTCTGTTCCCCGCGGTTGACCCACTTGCTTCCACTTCCAAGAACTTGGACCCACACGTTGTTGGCCAAGAGCACTACGAAGTTGCTCAGCGAGTACAGCGAACGCTTCAGCGATACAAGGAACTTCAAGACATCATCGCGATCCTTGGTATTGACGAACTTTCCGACGACGACAAGATGCTGGTTGCCCGAGCTCGAAAGATTGAGCGATTCCTTTCCCAGCCCTTCTTCGTTGCCGAACAGTTCACCGGTAACACTGGCCGATATGTATCCATCGATGAGACGGTTGCCAGCTTCAAGGAGATCGTCGACGGAAATCTGGATGACGTTCCTGAGCAAGCGTTCCTCTACTGCGGTGGTTTGGACGACGTTCGCGAGAAAGCGAAGAAGCTCCAGGCGGTCTAGTAAGTTTCGAGTTTTGAGTTTGGATTTTGGTGATTAGGAAAGAATGGAGAATTATTCCGAATTCGAATCCAAACTCAAATTACGAACTCGAGCCTACGCCTTAGCGATCGTTAGACTTGTGCAGTCGGTTAAGCACGAAATGGTGTCGGACGTATTGGCCAAACAGCTAGTAAGGTGTGGTACATCCGTAGGCGCCAATTATAGGTCTGCATACAGAGCCAGAAGTCGAGCAGAAATGATCTCGCGTCTCTCTGTGGTTGAGGAAGAAGCTGATGAGAGTTTGTATTGGCTCGAAATCATGGCTGATGCCCAAATTTTAGAACGCTCCGCAATCCAGAACTTGATGTTGGAAGGAGAGGAGATTTTGAAAATTGTGGTCGCCTCAATACGTACACTGAAATCAAAGCAAGATACGATACGCGAAGATTTAGCCGTTTATAACCTACTAACTCCAAATTCCAAATCCTCAATTCCAAACTAAGAAGATGCCTACTGAATTCCACCTTTCTATTGTTGCTCCCGATCGTTCGGTAGTAGAAGAATCCGTCACCTCGGTTATTGCACCGGGTGAAGCGGGTTACTTCGGCGTCATGGCCGGACATACCCCCATGATTGCGGCACTCAAGCCGGGAATTCTGGAGTTCGTAGATAACACGAACAACCGTAGCTATGTGTACATGGGAGGAGGCTTCGCAGAGGTTTCCGGTGACCGCGTTACGGTTTTGGCAGACGAAGCTCAGCATTGTAAGGAAATCGACCTTAACAAGGCAGAGGCTCAGCTTGAAGAGGCTAGAAAAGCTCTCCGGGGAGAGAATTCTAGCCTGACTCACGAGGAAGCAACGCTTGAGGTTGAGCGAGCGATCAACCGAATGAAAGCGGGTCGTCTTAGCCGATAAGAGCTGAAAACATCTTTTAGCGGGTTTGAATGTAGGGGGTTTTTGGACATGGACCTCTATCTCCAGTTGTTTGCTTCTTGGCGAACCTCATCGAGAATTACGCGGTAGCTCTTTGGCAATTCTTTCTGAGTTAGTTCGGACCAGATGTTTTGTAATTGCACCTGCTCTCTAGTCCCCAATACGAACCACCCAGAAGCGATCAAAGCAAATAGGGGTATAGGCTTTAGAAGAAGGGAAAGGGAATCGCTTAGATTCAGTTTTCCAAGAGCCATGACGTAGGCTGAAAGTAGCATTAAGCCAAACATTGAAAAAATCGCCAGTGCTTGTATAGTGCCAACAAAATTTTCTTCAAAGCTTTGAGGAGATCGCGAAAACCCATTCACAGCAATCGTCAAACTCGCGCCTAGAACTAGGGAGGAAAGGCCGATAACAAACCATCTTGGGGCTGTCCATTTGACTGCATAAGATAAAACAAAGGGAATTGCCAAAAGTAGCAATAACGCGAAGCCCAATGAAAACTGACCGTAAGCGAAGGTCACAGCAAGGATCATAGCGACCCCGGCTACTCCAGAGAAAATGGCGGGTTGTTGCTTGCCTGGCAGTCTTCCCGCTAAGAAGCTTCCGAATATCAAAGTTGAGCCCCAAACCCAACCTACTAAAAGCCATGGCATATCAACCATTCCAAATCCGATGATAGAAAAGACGAGCGTTGAGCCTACGATCTTGGAGATGTTGCTAAAAGAGACTTCGATTTGACTCCCGAGCCAGAGAAGTATGCCAAGCGCCGTAATCCAGGCCAAGGCCAGTAGGGCATGTGCTGAACCCATCGGATATACATCAATCGGATAAGAATCCAGTTGGACATTTGGTTCAGCAGGTTGATAGGGTGCCCAATTCTTAAGTTCTGTATAGCCCTTGGCGGTATTTGAAAGGCCCAATGCTTCTGACTCCTTGACTAGCTTGGGCAAAAGGCTAGGGATTGCAGGAGCCTGTTCGGTTTTCCCATTCACTCCTGCTACCGCGCGTAGTGATCGGGTAACAAGTGCTGAACCGCTAAGCCTCATAACGGGTAAGTCTTGACTAGTCTGAATCGTGCGACCAATCCGTGCCAGAGCCAACCCCAATCTTAACCGGTCAGATTCATTGGGAATGTTTGCTAGACCCTCAGTTAGCTTTCTGTAGTTCGTGAGGTGGGGCATCAAGATCATGCTCCAGTCGCCTCCGAGATCTGAGGGCAAAACCGGATCCAGCCGCTTATATAGCTGGACCAACTGTCTTCGCAAGATATCGGAAGTGTAATCATCAAACATCGAGAGGCCAGCTCCTCGCTCTAACGGAGCGAGGAGCTGGTTCCATTTGCCCAGCTTGCCGAGCGCCGTTGCTTCAGCAAGGCTGAAAAATGAATTGTTTGGCGCCAACTTCAGACCTTCTTTTGCTGCTTGTAGCTCTAGGTTGGCCATAGCATCGTGGCGCAGCGTGTCTGTCGGGGCAGGATGTGCGCCAGATGGAAGTGTTATGGGGATTTGGGAGGTTTGTCGGATGACGTGCGCCCACATTGCAGCAGACTTTTTCTGGGTAGCAATGACCGCCAAGTCAAACGCTCTTGCTTCGACAGAAGTATGCCCAATACCACGGAGGAGAAGCGCGACGCGATAGTCGTTGTACATTCCCTGAGTGGATGCATAGTCGCGCAGATCTACGTTGGTCTTGGCCTGGTATGAGCCAGAGAGAAGCCAAAAAGCTCTTTGAGTCAGAGGGCGTGTAGTGGGGACGAGTAGGGTAATCAGTACCATACCCGCCGCCAGCAAAGAGAAGATCAGTCGATAGTTGAATCGTCCCATTGGGTCTCCAATTCGGTCGGAATTGAAGATGCCTGGTTGCGCTCAATCTGGGCCGCAAGTTGCTTCACATCGGACTGGGAGGCCTTAGTTGTAAGTAACCCAAAGACCATTGCTGCCGCAATTGGAAGTGTTTTCCGCAAACCGGTAACAACGGGCTCAAAGTCCACCTCAGCGCATTCTGCTTCAAGACTTGCCTTTAGCTCATTCTCAAAGCGTGAGGAACCTTGACGGGTTTGCTCTTCATAGTGCAGGTTAAGGAGTTCCAACGGATCTTGTATCATTGCGTCCCCTCCCAAGCCTTGCGGAAGGCTGCTTTTGCAGAGTGGATGCGTGAGGCTACGGTGCCCATCGGCACATCCAAAGCTTCAGCAATTTCCCGATAGCTAAGCTCCTCACCCAGCGCCAAACCCAAAAGAACCCTTTGATCGGGAGCCAATGAGTTGAGAACCGCTTGCACCATGACCGCATGGGCTCCTGAGCATTCACCAGGAACCTGATCCGGAAGCTTTTCGTGTTGAGGCGTGCGCTCGATGGCAGTTAAGGCACATCGAACGACGGTTTTCCTCACCCAAGCGGCTTGCCTCTCAATGTGGGAAAGCCGGTCCCAGCTCCTAAACGCTCGGATCAAAGCCTCTTGGGCCACATCCTCTGCCGCATCTGGGTTCCCCAGAATCCGCATAGCAATTCGGAACGAGGAATCACGATAGCGGTTTAAAAACTCATCAACCAGGCTTTGCTCTTTTGCAATCGCCCGTTGTGAAGCTATCGTGTCTCGGCAAATGGCATCGTTCATATTCGACCTGAATAAAGAACTCAAGCCAAGGATGTTTTCTTCAGAAAATTTATCAGGAATCTATTTATAGTGCTCCAACAGCTGTTGCCGGTGCAGTTTCCTTCAGCCTTGCTTCTTTGTCGAAGGTCGCCAAATGTATCTCACTCCTCTGTGCGCGGGTTGATCGCTAAGCACTCTCGCTGACCGAATCCGATCGCCCCTCAGGATTGTTCCCACTACATCCATTCCCTTGGTTACCTTCCCAACCACGGCGTAGCTTCGATAGAGCCTAAGCGCATCCTTCTTCAGCACAAAAATCTGCGACCCTCCGGGAACCTGCAACCCAGTCGAAGCCACCCCGACCATGCCGCGCACATAGTCGATATTGGTGCCTGGTTCGAATGTTTCAATATCTTTGGGATAGCCTCCGCTGGCGACCTTATCATTCGGAATTTTCTTAGCGTCCTTCACGATGTCCAGGGGTTCCGTCTTGGATTGTTGAGCTCCCCACTGGGTTACCCAATCTTCCACACGATGAACTCGAATGCCATCGTAAAACTTCTCCTTCACTCGCTGCAGGATAAACGCAACGGTCTTGGGAGATGTCTTGGGGTCAGTGGTAATCACAAACGACTTACCGCTTGTCATCGTGAACTCAATCTTAGGCCCGGTGGGGTTATAGTCAGATCCAGACTGTAAGACTGCGGTGGCAGCGATAAGGGCGTTCAGAAGCATAGCTGCATTTTAACCCTCCTTTCGCCGCAAAGTTTCCTCATGTTGCGGGTCTTTACAACAGGCTCCCTTGAGTTGGTGTTGTTGATTTCAACAAAGTATCCAACTCTTCTGCCCTCCCGATCTTGGTTCCACCTAACTTCACCAGAGCCTGATTGCCATCCAACTTTGCGTCTCTCACCAATACAGGACATAGGCTCTGCCTAATGGCCTCGGTAGCTCCCGCCCAGGTTCCGCCCGATTCTAGAGCTGATGAGACAACCACGGTTGCGTTGGAACCTGCGTAGATTAACTTGTTGCGCGCCATTGCGTTGCCTACTTGGAATCCAATATCGGGAGCGAGCGGGGTTGCTAAACAAACCTTTCCCGAATCGATATCCCACTTCTTCATCCGTTTGACAAGAGATTCAGCGAGAATGCCGACCGTGCTTCCTCCAGCTTCTATGCAGGCTTGCATGGCGGTCTCGTCAACCCCCTTGGCTCCTCCGGATATAACGATGTATCCAAGGCGATTTGCCTCCTTCGCCAGAGTTCGGCAAAACCCCATGCCGAGGGAGTCAGCTTCCCGAGAACCTACGACACCAATGGCAGGCATATTGAGCAAGCTAAGATTCCCCGCTACAAAGAGGTGACTCGCGGTTCGGTCGCCGAGTTTATGGAGCCAGAGTTGGGGAAAGTCAGGCTCAAATTCAGTGACCAAGGAAATCCCAATCTCGCTGAGCCGAGAAATGTGGGATTCATATTCTTCCAAACGATCCAATCGTTTCCGAATAAGCTCCGCATCGACTCCCGGAAGCTTGAGCCGAGCGGTTGGGAGAATTTCCGCTTCGGGGAGTCGCTTAATGGCTCGCCATGCGGCCCCAGGCATGGGAGCAATATCTGGAATCAGTTGGCTTGTGAGGGCCGCAACCACGATAGGTCTCATGCATCGCTCCTGGGTCGAGCGGTTGCTAGCGCAAAGGGAATAACTTGGCTGGCATCTGCTCGTTTGAGTTTGATGGCAATGGCCGCCAATGTCCAACCAGAATCCACAATATCATCAAACAAGAGGCAAGGACCGGGCAAGATTTTGTCAGCGTCAACCTCCACCGCATCCCATACGTTTTGAAGTTGGCGAGTAGAGTTTTGCATCATCTTTTGCTCTTCATTCGCTCTTGGCTTGAGTACCGCTTCGACTGCCGGAATCCCTAACTTAGAGGCAAGTTTCTGAGCGAAGCGTTCGACGGTTCCTCTTCGGTTGCTGGGAACCCACGTGAGCCACGTCGGGGAAGTGTCTAGGTTCCTTATCGCTTCTACGCAAGGTTCTATGAGGTCATCTGAGAATTCGCCGCCTTCGTACTTGCCCGCGCGGACAAGCTTGCCCCAACCCGCGTCGTTGTACACACTCAGGGCTACTCCTTGCTCGTGAACTTCAGTAGGAGGGATCTTCTTCCGACGTTGAGGGTCCGTAAATCCGGGTGGAAAGAAAGCAGGAGAACGGATGATGTGCTCATCATGCTGCAAGAACTTGATCGCGCGAAGAATTATCTCTTGGCTTGGGTAAGGGTGGGTTAGGTTTTGACAGTTGTCACACTTGCCACAAGGTCTTGCATCAGGATCATCCAAAGCCAGGGCAAGAAACTCCATACGGCAGTTCTTGGTTCTGGCGAACTCCCGCATCTGCTCTAGCTCTTGCATCCTCTGGTGAGTAATTTCTTCGGACCGGAGTCGAGCGTAGTTCCAAGTTGAATCGGCCCAACGAAACCCTTCTTTGTCATGAATGATGGCTTGCTCTACTTCTAAGAGCTTGAGCGCTTTATCGACTTTTGAACGTCGCAGGTTGGTTTTCGCGGTAACAGCATCAATCGTTGGCATGGTCCCGCTTTCCAACAAGGGGCGAATCTGATCAAAGACATCGGCCCCGGGAAAAGCGGAATCAATGAAGTATTGAGTGATCTCGTCATCTTCAGAGCCTTCTAAGAGCACAACTTCTGCTCGATCCAAGGCTCTCCCGGCTCGTCCAATCTGCTGGTAATAGCTGATCACCGAACCTGGCCTTTGGAAGTGAATGACAAAAGCGACGTCGGCTTTGTCATAACCCATTCCAAGCGCAGTGGTCGCGCACAGCACCTTGATGTCATTGGCTTGGAAGCGTTGTTCAATGTCAATTCTTTGTTCGGTAGGCAACTCTGCAAAGTAAGCCTGAGCATTAGTCCCTTCACCTTGCAGCCACTCTGCCACCCGTTTTGCATCGTGAACGGTGAGCGTGTACACAATCCCTGAACCGGTAAGCTTGGGAACGAATTGAGCCATCCATGCGAGCCGTTCTGACTGGTCTTTAAGGATTTGAACCCGCAACCTCAGGCTTTCTCGCATTAGGGGGCCTCGCTGGATTTTAAGGTTTTCGCCAAGTTGCTCTCGAATGTCTTCAATGACGCGGTCATTAGCGGTGGCCGTGGTCGCAAGAATTGAGGCCTGGGGGTTCAAGCGATCTACCGATTCCAGAATGCGGCGATAATCTGGCCGGAAGTCATGTCCCCAGTCGCTGATGCAGTGAGCCTCGTCAATTACGAGGAGGCGAGTTTTTCGTTCCAGTTCAGGAAGCAGGCGGACTTTGAAGTCGGGGTTGCCAAGCCGTTCCGGCGAGACTAGCAACAGGTCTATCTGGTCATGTTCAAGTTCGTGTTCAATCAAAGACCACTCGTCTCGATTGGTTGAATTGATGCTAACCGCGTTCAGATGAAATCGTGACGCCAATTCAGATTGGTTGCGCATAAGGGATAGCAAAGGGCTCACCAAAAGGGTTGGCCCGCTACCTAGAGAACGGAGAATTCGGGTAGCCAAAAAGTACACCAGGCTTTTGCCCCAACCGGTTCTCTGCACAACGAGTTCCCGGGAGCCGGGTTGCAGAATCGGCTCGATTGCTTCCCACTGTCCATCCCGAAAAATCGCATCTGATCCAAAAGCGCTGGAGAGGTGTTGAAGAGCGATATCGCGCGGTTGGGCGGATTGCATTGTAGATGTTAGTCTACATCTTTTTGTAGACGATGGCAAACCTTCACATCGCACTTTAAGTTCTAGGTCCAAAGCTAGAGTCGTTCCTCAATGTTCTAGGTTCAAGCGAAAAAATTTGTCGAAATACCTGTAATTCTTCGTTGGAATATGGAAGGGCCGGACCGAGAATCTTCTTGTCGGAAGCGCGCATATGGATGGCGCGTGGAACACGGAGGATTCATTAGATGCCGCATTTTGCATACACGGCCATAGACGCATCCGGTCGCACAGTCCGCGCCACGGTAGAAGCGGATAACGAGCAACTTGTTTTGTCCAAGTTGCGCGATCAGCAGTTGCACTGTACTGATATTAAGAAAGCAGGGAAATCAGCACGCTCCGGTGGAATTTCGGTGGGCAAGAAGAAGCTCAAACCGAAGAGCATCGTCGTGTTTTCACGCCAGTTCGCCACCATGATTGATGCGGGTATTCCCATCTTGCGCTGCCTAGATATTTTGACTGGCCAGATGAAGGACCCGGTCATGAAAGAGGCGGTTTCGATCGTGACTCAGGATGTAAAGAGCGGTATGGCCTTGAATGAGGCGATGCTGAAGCATCCACACGTTTTTAGCAAGCTGTACATCAACATGATTCGAGCGGCGGAGATCGGCGGTATTTTGGATACGATCCTCGATCGTCTCGCCATGTTCCTTGAGTACGAAGCTGAGATCAAGGCAAAGATCAAGGGTGCGATGATGTACCCGATCCTCGTTCTCATCTTCTCTCAATTGATGTTGTTTGTTTTGTTTAGCTTTGTTCTTCCAAAGTTTAAGGAAATCTTCAACGGAATGGACGTCGAGCTACCTCCGGTGACTGCGGCCCTCTTTGCAATGGGCGACTTTATGCAGAAGTTTTGGTGGCTCATCCTTCTGATGATTGGTGGCATCATCTTTGGCCTCAAAGCCTATGGCAAGACGCCAAAAGGTCGATACCAAATTGACTACCTAAAGCTGAAGATTCCCATTGTGGGTGAATTGAATCTAAAGATGAGTATCGCCAGGTTCTCCAGAACCTTTGGAACGCTCATCAACTCGGGTGTTCCGATGCTTCGGAGCTTGGAGATTGTAGGTGAGACTCTAGGAAACGCAGTCTTAACCGAGGCAATCGACAATACACGAGCCAGTATTCGAGAAGGTCAAAAGCTTTCTCAACCGTTTTTCCAATCGGGTTTGTTCCCGAACATGGTCACCACGATGATCGATATCGGTGAAGAGTCAGGACGACTCTCGGAGATGTTGACCAAAGTTGGCGACTTTTATGACCAAGAGGTTGAGGCCACCGTAAAGGGCTTAACCTCGATGATTGAGCCGATGTTGATCATCTTCTTAGGCGTTGTTGTTGGCTTCATCGCGATCTCGATCATGACCCCAATCTTTAAGTTGGTCAATAGCGTGCAGTAGAGTTTGAGATCTGGAGTTAGGAGTTTCGATGTTGGAACTCCAAACTCCAGATTCACAACTCCTATTTTGAAATGAGAGTCGCCCAATTCCAGGATGGACGAGGGCAATGACACCGGAAGGGATAAGCCGGGAAGAATATGTATCACGGAGTGACGAATGTCTGAATCATTAGGATTGCATCAAGACTCGGAGGGAATGGTCCTGCGGTATCTACGCGACCCGCGACCTGACCTAAAGGATCTGATCATGGTCCAGTATGCGAATTTGGTAGAGCGAATTGCCCGTCGCTTTAGTGGAATAGAGCCTTTCGAGGATCTGGTCCAGGTTGGCTTCATCGGGTTGCTAAACGCGCTTTCTAAGTTCGATCCAGAAGCGGGTGTGCGGTTTAACACCTACGCCACCTATCTGGTTGCCGGAGAGATCAAGCACTACCTGCGAGATCGGTCTCAAACCATCCGCCACCCAGCCTGGCTTCAAGAGTTGCGCCACAAGGTGAACCGGTCGGTATCGGTCCTCACTCAATCCCTTGGGCGAACACCCACGAACCGGGAGATTGCCGAAGAGCTAGGGGTTAGCGAAACTGCCGTTCTCGAAGTCTTTCAGACTCAAGAGATGCTGCGAGTGGCCTCTTTGGATGCAGCTGGGCAAAACGATGACGATGGCGACACCGAAGGCGAGAAACTGGATTCGGCTAGCTTCTGCCCAGAGCAGTTAAGCGTTGAGGATCGAGTAGTGCTTGAGCATGCTATGAAGCAGCTTCGAGATTTGGAGCGACAGGTTTTGCTTCACTTCCACTTCGATGCGATGAATCAGACCGAAATCGCAAACAAGCTGGGCATCTCGTGCAACTACGTTTCTCACATCCTTCGTCAATCTTTGGCGAAGCTGCGAAAGATTTTGACGGCTGAAGAAGAGAAGGATCGACTGTTGAAGCGGCAGACCGAGACCGTGGATTACGATGTAATCGATGCGGTTACCGGCGCTTACACAGAGACTTACTTCCGAACCAGACTGGAAGAGGAGCTGCACCGAGCTTCCGCAAATGAGATGACCACGTCATTGGTAGTGGTGAACTTCAAGGGCCTAGAGACGATGCGACAGTTCTATGGAGAAGCTTCCGTGACCGACTTTATGGCGGATGCGGCAGAGTTCTTGAAGAACAATGTTCGTCGACTGGACGTGGTGGCTCGCTATGGTACATCAGGGTTTGCGGTCATTCTTCCTTCAACGGGGCATGGCGTAAACGTTGTCCGACAGCGGTTGATCGATAAAGCTTGTGGTTGGATGTCTGGACGGTTCGTGTCGAGTGGCCCTGTCTCAGTGGAGATTGGTCAAGCAAGCGCACCGAAAGACGGCCGAAACGGTAACGAACTGCTCAAAGCTATCTTGATGAAGCCAGCCGATCAGGTTGAGACGGACAAGAAAGTAGCCTAAAAACTGGATCGGTGGCCTGTGAACAAGTCACCGATCACAACTACTCACTCCGCTGCCACTCTGCGAGTTGGCTCCAGCGATCATAGCTGTAGAGCCATGCTCGACGTGGGTTATTGAACGGTGACCATACGACTAGCCCCAAAGGGGTGCGGCGCATGGCAGTGGAACTCAGGAGATCAAGCTGGGCTCCGGTATTGGTGTTTGTCAGCTTAACATTGGAGCCGGTTGATAAGAGCGCTATCAGTGGTTCTTGTGTATCCGCAAACTTCATGGAGCCTTTGCCTTCAACAAGATTCTTTCGAGCCAGGGTGGAAAGGTCTACTCGCCCACCGACGCGCGCGCCATAGCTAGTCTTTTCTACGAAGGCTCCGATGCGGGGAGAAAGAGGTTGGTAAGACTCTAGACCTCGCCCTAGCTCCTTGAATTCAAACTCACCGGAGTCTGCGTTAAAGGAGTTAATTCCCCACTGTTGATCTCGCCGCGAAACCGCGCTTAGCCGATCGGATAGTACAAAAAGAGAATCGTCAATCTTCTTAGTAGAAAGAGTCAACCCCGGTAGGCGAGCGAGAAACTTAGGATGGAAGGTGCTTTCGGTTAGGTCTACCGAAACAAGGGCTTCTAGCCAAGGTTTGCCGTCTTTCTCTTCCCATCTCGCCAAGAAAAATACTAAGTTGCCAACTCGTTTGGCCCCGGATAAGGATGTAGCGCCTTTGGTCCGTTGTTTCTTTTCGATGAGTCCGGCGGTTTGGATAATCTCCTCAGTTGAAAAGGCTTTTGGAGAAGTTGCAATGGCGTCTAAACGGGTGCTCTTGGCTTCCTTACCAATTCGGATAGTGAGTCCACGATCGTCCCAAACGGCGTAGTTTTTGTTCTTACGGAAACTTACGGAAAGGACAGGTTTCTCTCGGGGAAGTTGCAGCGGGACGGTTTCCCGCTTGGCTCCAACGCGGACAATGAAGTTTTCTTGGAAATAGTTAATGCTCGGTTTGTCTACCGGCTGTTGATATACTGATAGACATAGGAGTAGGTATGGATTGATCACGCTGGGCTCCTATCGAGGTTGATTGTGGACTGTCGGGATTGTCATCGCTGGAACAAGGAAGATCGTAAATGCCTTGATGGCAAAGTGAATCCCCATAGCTATCAGACGGCGGTGGAGGTCGTTCAGGTGCTCGGTTTACGTTCGGTGTGTCCTTTTAATGACTTTCGGGAGCGGTTAGTGGCGGCTCGGAAGGGGCCGGATATTCAGCGTCTAGTTAACCAGAAGCGTGTTTAGGAGGTCCTCATCCACCCCATTGTGGATGAGGACTCTTGGTTTTACGACTCTAGTTTTGGCTTGTCCTTCGGTGGTTTTAAGGCCGAGATGATAATCGCGGTGATTAACAACCCAACGATGATGGAAAGCGATAGACCGATTGGAAACTTGTAGTCGGGAACACCGCCCCAAGTGTGTTGGTAATAGGTCCAAACCATCTTTCCTCCGACGAACACGAGAATGCCCGCCAAGGCATATCCCAGGTAGTGGAAGAGCTGCATCAGGCCCGCCAATGCAAAGAACAGGGCGCGCAAGCCGAGGATCGCAAACACGTTTGACGTGAAGACGATGAACGGATTCTTGGTGATGGCAAAGATCGCGGGAATCGAGTCGACTGCGAAAATGATGTCGGTGAACTCAACAAAGATCAGCGTGACCAAGAGTGGCGTTGCCCACAATTTTCCGTTGATTCGGGTGAAGAAGTTTTGGCCATGATAGTCCTCCGTAACCGGCATTAACTTTCTGAATAGCCGGACAACGGGATTCTTCTCCGGATCAATCTCTTTGTCTTTGAGCCAGATCATCTTCACGCCAGTGACGATTAGAAATCCGCCAAAAATGAGGATGGTCCAAGCGAAGGTCTGAATAAGGGTAGCGCCCGCCGCAATAAATACCGCTCGGAAAATAAGGGCACCCAAAATTCCCCAGAAGAGCACTCGGTGCTGATACTGGGCTGGGACCTGGAAGTAGGAAAACACCATCAAGAAGACAAAGATGTTGTCTACGCTCAGAGCTTTTTCAACAACGTATCCGGTAAGAAACGCAAGTCCTGCTTGTTGAGGGGTGTAGTCCGATCCAGGTTGGATCTGGTCCCAAAACATGTAGAGGCCAAAGTTGAAGACCATGGCAAGACCAATCCAAACTGCACTCCAGATGAGGGCCTCTTTGATCTTAACTACGTGGGCATGGCGGTGGAAGACTCCAAGGTCTAGGGCAAGCATTCCCAAGACAAAAGTGAGAAATAATCCCCAAATCCAAATTGATACGCCGGCTAATTCCACTTCCGGCTCCTAACAAAAACTTGTGTCAATGACGATCCTCCGTCGTTGGTCGGGGCGGCGGGAGGAAGATGTAGGCCTCCACCGCTCGTTTAGCGATGAAGGTCTCGCGTTTAAGATGGGCCCGGCCTTTATGGCGTACTGACGTATCCCATCCTTCACAGTGATGTGAAGCGCTACTCCCCTTCGGGACAATACATTAAACCCTACCTGAAGGTTTTTTGTTCCATAGGAGTAGTTCCTCAAGGTGTAGACATTCGCAGAATGCGAAGCGTATCTTGAAAGTGTGAGTATCACGTTGGACGACCGGCAGTTTGAAAGAATCGCACGTGCCTTGGCCGAACCACGTCGTTATCAAATCTTGAAAGCCATTGGTGGCACGGAAAATCCGATGCCATGCGGCGAGATTGTTCAGACTCACCAAATCAGCCCCGCGACCATTTCCCACCACATCAAGGAGCTTGAGACGGCTGGATTAATCGAGATTCAGAGAGATGGGAAGTGTATGAATCTGATCTTGAATCGCGAAGTGCTGAACGCGTATTTGTCCCGACTTTCCGCAATTTAGGCCCATCAGCCTTAAACAACCCTTGACTTCTGTTTGTTAGATAGTTAGATAATTGTCTAAATATCTAACTAATTGTAGATAGGAGAAGAATCATGAGCAAGTTATCTGGAAAAGTCGTTGTGGTTACCGGAGCGTCAAAGGGCATTGGAGCAGAGATCGCCAAACAATTTGGAGGCCAGGGCGCTTCTGTGGTAGTTAACTATTCAAGTAGCAGAGAGGGAGCAGACCGCGTTGTCAACGATATTGTCAGCAAGGGTGGGAAGGCCGTTTCGGTTCAAGGTGATGTCTCGAAGCGTGAGGATGTAGAACGCGTCTTTGCTGAGGCACACAAAAATTTTGGAACCGTCAATGTTTTGGTCAATAACGCAGGGGTCTATCAATTTCAGTCTTTGGAAGCGACGACTGAGGAAGAATTTCATCGTCAGTTCAATGTGAACGTTCTTGGGATTATTCTTGCCACCCAAGCCGCTGCGAATCAGTTTGGAGAATCTGGAGGAAGTGTGATCAATATTGGTTCCGCTATCAGTCGAGCTTCCATTCCCAATACAGCCGTCTATACCGCGACAAAGCACGCAGTGAATGGCATCACGAAATCACTATCGGCTGAACTAGGACCGAAAAAGATTCGCGTCAATGCCCTGAATCCGGGAGCCGTGGAGACCGAGGGCACACAAGCGGGCGGAACTCTAGAAGGTGACTTTGTGAAGCAACTGGTTGCGGCAACTCCACTTGGAAGACTGGGGCAGCCGAGCGACATTGCACCGGTTGCTTTGTTCTTGGCTTCGGACGATTCCGCTTGGATTACGGGCGAAATCCTTTCTGTGTCTGGAGGGCAATAAACGTAAGCATAGGGGCTGTGGTTTATGGACCTGACGTGTATTCACGCTCACTACCTAATGCAAGGTTTCCACAGGCTCGCTAAGGAGGACGGCATAACCATCTGGGTCAGCAACGAGGAAAGTCCGTTCTCCAATGTTTGCCATATCTAGCTCTTGCAGGATGGTCACCGACTTACTTCTTAGTGTTTGGGCAACTTCGGGCAGATTTCGGACTTGGAACTTGATGACCAAGCCACCACTGCGCTCAAAACTAGGAGGCTGCTCATGGCGGGGTTGTTGAAGCAGGAGAATCTCTGTTTGACCGGTTCCCAAATACGCCAAGCGGTGACCATCTACAGATTGCTTGTCCCTTACGGGCAAATCAAGTAGCTGATAGAAGGCAAGGGAGCGGTCGATGTCCTCGACATCCAAGATCAAATTGGAAAATACGTTTGCCACCGATATGCCTCCGTGAAGGGTATTCGACGCTTGCGGGCAATATCCTTCCGAAGGATTAGAAATCTCAGATATCCAGTTCGACCAGTCCAAGAGGGCATAATGAGCTATGGCATCGTCCGACTTGCGACGGCTTTGGAAACTTCACCAAATCGACTCTGCAGTTATTAGTATTCGTAATCGAGCCGCTCATTTAGATATCGGTAAGAAGACGTCTGAAGAGATTGAATCCCTGACGAAATCGCTTCACGAACATGAATACCGGAAGCTCCACGCGGAACAGCAAGACCTCGAGCTGAAGCAGAAATCGATTGATGACAAAGTAGAAAAGTTCAATAAAGAGCTTTACGGTGGCAAGGTTGTAAACCCTCGCGAAGTCGAGAATATTCAAAAGGAGATCACCACCCTCACGAAGCAGAAGAGCGAGATCGACGAAAAGCTCCTTGTCATTTGGGATGTCATTCCTGCACACAAGACAGAAGCCGACAAGATTGAGAAAGAGATTGCTCAGAAGAAAGCTGAACTGCTAGAGATTCAGAAGAAAGCTCACGTCACTAAAGCCAAGCTGGAGGCCGATTTTAAGAAGTACACGGCAGAGCGGCCCGAAATTGCGAAAGGCGTGACTCCCTCCCTGCTGGCGAAGTATGAGCAGATCAAGAAGAATCACCAAGGGATTGGAATGGCCGAGGTCGTAAAAAACAAACAGTGTGGCGCTTGCGGAACTTTGTTGCCGGAGCGAACCTTACAAGGTCTTCTGGACGACAGAACTATGTCATGCGAAACTTGTCATCGGCTTCTCTATTACACGGAAGGCGTGGTATGAAGAAACTCCTCTTGCTCGCCACTGCCTCTTTGGCCATGGCTAGCTGTGCCCGGTTCCCAGGTGGTGGTGCCGCGGGCAACAACACCCAAGTTAAGTTTCGAATGACAGTGGCAGGACGAATCAAGCCGAACTACGTTTATATGGTGGCGATTCGTTGGTCAAAGAATGCGAATCCGGTAGATCCTGATCGAGGGCCCTTCCCAGTCATCGCTTCGCCTTGGGGCAATGGCTTTGTAGCTGGACGCGCCAATGTTTTTATGAGATGGGATGCGTTCCAATCACCGGAATACCAGGTTTTTCAATTTACAAATCCAGTTCCCGATGATCAGTTTCCCACGAACGGGGTTGCATACATGACCAACTGGGTTCAAAAAGGAGTTCCGCTCAATGTCACAGATATTGGTGAGAACAGTCGAACCCTGGAATTCACGCTAGACATGAGTCAAATTGCGGAGAGCGCGGCGGATATTCCGTTGATACGTGCTTTGGCGGTCAATTTCCTAACCATGGATCGTGTGCCTCAGGATCCGGATGGCGGGTCCAAATATTGGGATGGGTTGGGCGCAAATAATTCAGTTTTTGATGCCAATGACTTCATTCAATTTTCGGTAGACCAATCCAACACCTATTCCAACAGTTCTGGCATATTCCAGGGCCGAGAGCCTTCTGGAGATACCCCGGATCCAGATTTAGATATTGTGGATTGGTCTGTACAGGTGATTCGACCGTAGTCGCCTGATGAAAGTATCGATCCTCCTGACCTGCTACAACCACATTCGGTATCTTCCGCTAGCGTTGGATGGCATTCTGGGGCAGACCTTTAGCGACTATGAAATCCTTGCCCTCGATGATGGTTCGCGGGATGGTTCGCGAGAGTGGCTGAAAGAAAGGGAAAGTGAAGGGAAGCTGCGATGCATCTTTAACGAGCACAACCTTGGAACCTATGCCACATTGAACGTGGGGCTAGCAGAGGCCAAAGGCGAATACATCGCTATCCTAAATGATGATGATCTGTGGGCTGCCGGGAAACTGGCTCGACAGGTGGACTTGCTAGAGACCAATCCCAAAATCGGACTCGTTCACACTGGCGGCTGGTTCATTGGTGAAGATGGAAATCGGCTTGCAGACCCAGCGCCGCTGGGCTTTGTTTATCCATCCACCCCAACGGGAGATGTTTTGGCTCTGGAGATTCTCTACAACCACATCATTACCAGTTCTGTCTTAATTCGTCGGGAGTGCTTTGACGAGTGCGGTCCTTTTGATCCTAGCTTTTTTGGTTCTGGGGATTGGCAGATGTGGCTTCGGATAGCCCAAAAATACGAAGCCGGATATGTGGATGAGCCTTTGACTTTCTACCGCGTCCATGGTCTCAATGCCAGCCATCAGAAAGACAAGATTAACGAAGACGATGCTCGGATTCGGCAATGGATTACCACTTGGCAAACTGCCTTTGAGAGTCGCATTGCTAAGGAGCCAGAACTTCACGCAGCTTTTTCCCACAATTGGGCATGTCTTGGTACAGAGAGAACTTGGGCAGGACACGCAAGTGAGGGAAGGAAAGCCTACAGACAGGCGCTAAGAATGAATCCTCGACGCTTAAAAACATACATTCGATGGTTGGCCACTTTCCTTCCGAAGCCACTGTTTAGGAAGTTGTCTTGAAGTCACGTATTTACCTAGATCACGCGGCGACGACCCCGATTTTGCCCCAGGTCAGGACGGCAGTGATGCCTTGGCTAGAGCAAGGTTTTGGTAACCCATCTAGCCTTCACGAAGATGGACGGAAGGCTAAAGACGCCATTGACCAGGCCAGGGAAGTTATCTCGAATTCATTAGGCTGTCTATTCGCTGAAGTTCTGTTTACTTCAGGAGGAACAGAAGCCGCGAACCTAGCCATCATTGGCAGTGCGCTAAATAATTCGGATGCCAAACGAAATCGAATCATTCTTGGTTCGGCAGAGCACCATTGCGTTATACATACAAAAAATATTCTTGAAAAGTTAGGATACCAAATAGAATGGGCTCCTGTCGATCTCGAAGGTTTGGTTGATCTTAATTGGCTAGAAGATATTTTGGCGGATGACGTCCTGTTGGTCAGCGTGATGCACGCGAATAACGAACTTGGGATTATTCAACCTGTTCGTAAGGTATCCGAACTATGTCAAGCGGTCGGAGCAATATATCATTGCGACGCGGTTCAGACCTTTCTGACAGGCTGGACGTTAGACGATCTGGGGGCGGATCTTGTCACCATTTCGGGCCACAAGGTAAATGCACCGAAGGGAGTCGGAGCCATCTATATTCGGGCGGGGATAAAACTACATTCGCTCAATCTAGGGGGCGGACAAGAGCGAGAGGTTCGCGCTGGCACGGAGAATGTGGTGGGGATTGTTGGTTTTGGAGCTGCGGTCTTAGCCCAACCTCAGAAACCAAACGTCAGAGAGATACGGGACCTCTTTTTAGACAACCTAAAGGAAGCTGTTCCCACTGTGCCGGATAGAGAGAAAACCCTTGGAGGGCATGCACACCTGCGATTCCCGGGAATCGATGCGGAGACCATGCTGATTAGGTTGGATCGAATGGGAATCAGTGCCAGTAGTGGAGCGGCTTGTTCCTCAGGTTCCCTGGAACCTAGTCATGTCATGTTGGCGTGCGGTTATTCGGAAGAGGAAGCGAAGGAGGGGCTCAGGTTCACATTTGGACGGCCCAATACCCTTGAAGATGCAAAAGACGCTGCTGCACGAGTGAATGAGTGTGTGGAAGGTATTCGAAGTACCCGGAAATAGATTGCGGTCTACGGTATCGTTAGGCGATACCTATGACGCTCCCAATTGAGGAACTCACCCCACGCCAAATTGTTGCCGAACTGGACCGATTTATTGTTGGTCAAAACGCAGCAAAGAGAGCCGTTGCGGTGGCTTTGCGAAACCGTTTCCGACGTCAACAGCTTCCAGAGCGGGAGCGCGACGATATTCTGCCGAAGAATATTCTGATGATTGGGCCGACGGGTGTCGGAAAGACCGAGATCGCCCGCCGCCTTGCTCAATTGGCAAGAGCGCCCTTTATTAAAGTTGAAGCTACGAAGTTCACAGAGGTTGGCTACGTAGGGCGCGATGTAGAGTCCATGATTCGGGATCTGGTGGCAAGCGCGGTTCGGTTGGTTGAAAAAGAGAAAATGGAAGCCGTTCTCCCCGATGCGGAGCGCCGGGCAATGGATCGTTTGGTGGAAATGCTAGACGACGAGCGGCCCCGTAAACGCAAGGCGAAGGTAAAGCCAGGGGTCATGGATAGTCCAGTACTTCGACAAGCTTTTGAAGCTTTTGGCCAGAAGATGGATGATGGTTACCCAGATGAGTTTTATGAGGAAGAAGAGGACGAACCCAAGAAGCGTGAAACTCGCCTGAAAAAGCTGAAGAAAGAGATTCTGGCGGGCAAGCACGATGATCGCCTGGTGGAGGTAGAGACGGAAGAAGCGTCAAACCCGTTTGTCCAAGTTTTTACTCCGCAAGGTATGGAGGAAATGGGGTTGGACTCGAACCAGATGGGAAGCCCCTTTGGATCGAAGCGTAGTAGCCGCCAAGTTTCAGTCAAGGAAGCGAAAGATGTCCTTATCCAAGAAGAAGCTCGGAAAATGGTGGACCAAACCACGATTCGCAGAGAGGCTGTGATCCGAGCAGAACAAACCGGAATCATATTCTTGGACGAGTTGGACAAGGTCGCCAGTAAATCAAGTGGCGGAAGTGGACCGGATGTTTCTAGGGAAGGAGTTCAACGCGACCTACTGCCGATCATTGAGGGTTCAACTGTAGCGACCAAGTTTGGCCAAGTGCGGACAGATCACATTCTTTTCATTGCGGCCGGCGCCTTTCACATGGCCAGGCCAAGTGATTTGATTCCCGAGTTGCAGGGGCGTTTACCCATTCGTGTTGAGCTGGAGAATTTGACTGAGGAAGATTTCCGACGCATCCTACATGAGCCTCAAAATGCTCTCACCAAGCAGTACGAGAAGCTTCTGAAGACAGAAGGAGTGGACCTTATCTTTACTGACGATGCACTCGATGAGATGGCTCGTATTGCAGCGGATGTGAACGCGAAGACGGAGAATATCGGTGCGCGACGTTTGCATACCATCATGGAAAAGCTCTTGGAGGATGTTCTATTCGATGCCCCTGAAGTCGCGAAAAAGAAGATCAAGATGGACCGCAAGGCTGTTCAAGGAAGGCTTGCGAATGTTGCCCAGGATGTAGATCTGAGTCGATACATCCTGTAGCTTTCAGCGGCTTAACTGCTTCTGGCTCCAATCCAGAGCCGAGTACAGTGTCGCTAGTTCTTTAGGGTGCAGGAAGGCTTTTGCTGGTTCAAGGGCTGACTGCACCCGACCTAGAGCCTCTTGAGAAGGGACTGAGGGACGTTTATCGGCCCAATCTAACCATTGAGTTAGCGCTGACTTGGCTTCAACCTGTAGCTCTGTTCCCTCAAAAGTGATGAGCTTTAGAATCCAGAGAATAGATTCCCACCGACTCTGGTGCATGAGTAACTTAGCTCCAACTTTTCGAACACGAGGGGTAGTCGATTGAAAAACTCGTAAACGGGTATCGGCATCCATCCACTGCGAATTCTTCAAAATCGCTTTCATCGCAAGATAACGAACTTTATTGTTTGGATCGGCTATGAGGGTTTCCATGAAACTTGAATCCTCAAGCCTAATCAGTGCTTTTGCGATAGAAACGCGGGTAGTTACATCCCCCATAACATAGGCGGATCTGAGCGTTTCCAAATCGTCTTTCGTGGCAACATCGGATAGACCCCGTAGGACATGGGGTTGATGGGCGCTGCTTTCGTTTAGGAGAGTCCGATAATGTGCTTGAACATTCATGCCAGCTTTGCTCAAGTAGAACTGCGCGCTGGTTCGAACACCCACGGATGGGTCTTGCAGAGCATCTACCACGAATGTGGAGTTAGAAAACAAGCTTCGCCTCAAACCTTCCTCTAATGCGGCAAGCCTAACGCGACTGTTTGATGTCTTAGCAGAGGCTTGAATCTGGTTGTCATCAAGCCTTTGCAGAAGCAAGCGGAGATGCTTCATGTTTGTTTGCTGCATAACCGCCATCTGAAGTTTTTCGCTGATGACACCTCTTTCGGCAAGCGTTTCTAGAGCAAACGCTCGGAGGGGAGATTTCCAGTTTGGCCATAGATCATCAACCAACCCCTCTTTGGAAAGCTGTAGAATGATTCCGCTCAGTGCCGCATGGTTGCCCGCTCGCCTCTTATCTACAAGCCGGGAAAGTGTATTGGGCCAACGAACCAATTCCCCTACGAAACCGCGTTGTAAAAGGCCTTCGCAGAGTAGCTCAGCTTTCTCGCGAACTTGAGGAACCCAATCATTAAGACAATCGAGGGCGAAAAGCCAATCCAGGGGCTCGGGATCTTTGCTTAGCTCGACAAGCGATAGCTCTCGTGAATAACCAGAGGATGCATAGGTTGCCTGCCAAAAGAGGGGGCGTTCGTTTAAAACACTATGTTTCTTTACATTCTCCGGAGAGATGTTGTTTTCCGAAAACCCGTACACCAGGTACCCAATGTCATTAGCATGCTCGACATCAGTTTCGCTCGCTTGACGGAAGGCATCGCGAAACATGCTTTGCGCAGCCAATCTCACCTCACCATCTTTGTGATTTAAGAGGGGATGAGTAATAGCGAGGCGTTCGGAAACTGGGAGCTCCTTGACCTCAGAAAGGGCGTTCTGCAGATGCTCTAGGCGTCGCCAAAACCGTATGGGTCGCTGTTCAAGCTTTCTCTGAATTGTGTGGAAGTGATCGCTGGGCATCTGTGGAATCCTCCCATGCCATTCGCACAGGAAGATTTTGATGAAGATTTATTAGGGAAGGTTACAATAAATTGCGCTATTTCTTTGCGAACGGACGTATAGTTTAGTAGTTATGACCTTTGGCAAAGGTCTTGCATCGGAACCTGCCATACTCGCTTCGTCCCATAGGGACAAACTCCAATGACTCCCACTCTTACTTCTAATAACGATTTCGCCTGCCTGAAGCTGTCTGAAGATATTCTCCGCCAGTTAGACAAGCTTGGTTTTACAACGCCTACCCCAATCCAAAACGAGGCCATTCCCCATGCGTTAGAGGGGCAGGATGTCATTGGAATTGCTCAAACCGGGACTGGAAAGACTTTTGCCTTCGGCTTGCCAATGATTCAAAAGCTCCTGGGTACTGAGGACTTGGGCCTTATCATGGCTCCTACTAGAGAGCTCGCTCTCCAAATTGAAGAGGAGTTCAAGAAGATTGGCGCACCGTTGGGGATTCGAACCGCAGTTCTTATTGGTGGAGCGCCCATGAATCGTCAAGTGAGTGATTTGCGAAGACGCCCAAATGTCATCATTGCCACCCCCGGTCGGTTAAAAGATCACCTTTGGCAACGAACCACTAACCTTAGGCGACTGACGATGGTTGTGCTGGACGAGGCGGACCGTATGTTGGATATGGGCTTTGCTCCCGCAGTTAAGCAGATCCTGGACCAAGCTCCTGAAAAGAGACAAACCATGCTCTTCTCTGCAACTATGGCGAAAGAGGTGTTGGAACTTGCCTCTCAATACTTAACGGAGCCCGTTCGAGTTGAAATTGCTCCCCAAGGCACAGCGTCAGAATTAGTTGAACAACAGCTTCATGTGGTGGAGCACGAAAATAAGAATGATCTCCTAAGCTCTGTCCTTTATGAGAGTGAGGGAACCGTTTTGGTTTTCGCCCGCACCCGACACGGAGCCCGAAAGGTAGCGAGAAATGTGCGCAGCCTTGGCATCACCGCCGCTGAACTCCATTCTGACCGCACTCTTGCCCAACGGAAAACGGCTCTGGCTGGGTTCAAATCGGGTGAATTCCGAGTCTTAGTCGCCACCGACATTGCTGCGCGGGGCATTGATGTCAAAGAGATTGGATTGGTCATCAACTATGATCTTCCCGACTGCCTTGAAGATTACGTTCACCGAATTGGTAGAACTGGACGTGCGGGTTCCTTCGGTCGGGCTGTCACCTTTGCTCTGCCAAACCAGCACCGAGATGTGCGGCAGATTGAGCGAATCATTGGAAAGGAATTGGCGGTAGTTAGCGGAACTCTTCCGGAAGCATCGGCTGTCAGGCCCAATCGAGCGAAGGTATCAAAGGCTCCAATTCGTACTGAGCGCCCACGCCGAGAGCATGTTGCAGTGGTGAGAACAGAGGCTGAAGTCCGTCCCACCTATTCCAGAGAGGAAAGAGCACCTCGCCCAGAAAGGTCAAACGGACCGATGCGAGATTCAAGACCTTTCGAATCGAGAGGGCCACGCAACGAGGATCGGCGAGATCGAAATGAGCGGCCAGCGGCGCGATTTGAAGAGCGACCTCGATACGAGCGACGCGGTACATCTGAGGACAGACCGTTTAATAGCGGCAGGGAAGATCGCAAGCCATATGGCAATCGCCCCTTCAATTCTGATCGCAATGACCGAGGAGGCCGGTTCGATAAGCCCTACGGTCGAGAGCGGGATGAGCGACAATCTTTCTCAGAACGTCCTCGCTATGAAAGATCCGATCGAACAAGTCGCTTTGATGATCGTTCTCAAGGGCAGGGACAGCCAAGGTTCGAGAGGTCAGACCGAGGTGGACGGTTTGGCAATCGCCCCGCAGACTCAGATCGTCCAAGATTTGGCAATTCGGACCGTTCTCATGGATCAGATCGACCACGGTTTGAAGGGAGTGGGCGTCCGGAAAGGCCGTTTGGGGGAAATCGCGATTTTCGCGAGAAGAGAAGCTTTAATAGCCAGGATAGACCCTACGAAAACCGAAGCCGAGATGACCGCCCTCGATACAACGATAATGACCGCCCGTTCAATCGTGATTCCCGCCCAGATCGCGGATTTAACAAAGCCGATAAACCACGATGGGAAAAGCGAGATCGTCCCGCACCGGCTCGCCCCGAGACCCCTAAGCCAGTAGAGGGTGCCGATGCGGTAAAACGTTCTCGCCCAAAACCAAGCGGCACACCAAAGCAGTTTAAGAAACCAGAAAAGAAGCCAAGATGGGCAAAGTCTGGTGGAAGTTCTGCTCAGAAGCGCAGATAAGGTGTTGCGTTGAACTCTGTTAGCCTCTCTTTGGTGAGAGGCTAACTTTTTTTAAGCTGCTACAAACTCCTGCATAGCCTGTGGAACGGTGGAGTCAAAGCCCACTACATCCAACATGCCTGCATCCTGCGGATCTGCAATGGAGAAGCCGTTGGAGCACATCCCCATAACCACCAACTTCGCCGGTATTCCAGTCGCTTGGCGGTACTCCATCAAGGCTTGTGCCGGATGGATGGAACCTGCCCAAGTCTCATTGTCTGTGTAAACCACAAACACGTCGACTTCCAACTTATTCTTTCTTGCGTACTCCATCGGTAGGGCACAATCCGTTCCGCCAAAGTTACGATTCTGCGTGTGCCTCATCGCATCTTTGAGGCTCATCCTTTTGGATAACGGTAACTTTATGAACTCTTCAGAAAAGCCCATTGTTGTTACGTCCTCTTCCGTCTGAACCGTGACCATCGCCATCGCTGTAGCGGCCTCACAAGCACTCAAAGGAGTTCCGGCCACAGTAAAGCTAGACATCGATCCCGAAACATCAATACCAAGAAGGTATCGCTTATCAGTAGCTTCAACTAAGCCGAACGCTTTATAGAAAGCTTCGTCTAGACCATCAATAACTCTACCGATTGGGTTCCATTGTCCCTTGCCCTTCATACTATGCCCTTGAGCATAAGTAGCATGAGCAAGTAGCAACGCGATCGGATGAATCCTAGCCCTCTTAAGCTTCTCAACATTGCTGAGTTCGGACATCACTTTTTGAGTTGCCTCAGACTTGTTCTGTAGCAAACCAACCTTGGTCATGTTTCCCAAATTGCGGATCATGGCCATTAGAGGCATGTCCTGCATTAAGGCTTCCCAAATCTTCTTCTCGCTCAATAGTTGTGTAGGAACGCATTCACGCGGCATCCTATGCTCAATGATAAGCTTCACGGCTTCATCAACTTGGGTTGCCACCTTCAATTTCTCAAAGGCTTCCAACCTAGAATTAGTGTCCGTCAATTCGCCATCAACGATCCATTTGAAAAGCGTTTTGTGCTCCTCAGTTGCAGGCTTAGGGTGCCCCAATCGCAACAGGTCACGATGAGACCATCCATTTCTCTGCTGGTATTTGATCGCCTGGTAGGTCAATGCGTCGGCTGGAGTCGCGTTGTACCACTTTTGGACAGCGCGTCTCATTCCACGCCCCCAGCCTCTGATCGCCTCCGTCTCAGCAACAAATTGAAAGAGATGAGTACCGGTTCGACAAACAACAGGAACAGCTTCGAAGGCTGCCTGGCGGACTGGGACATCATCATAAGTCGCCGCCATCGCCAATCCAAAGATTGCTGCGTCATTCTTAGGTGCTCTCCCAGATTTACTGATCTCAGTAATTCGGGCAACGACCTTTTCGCCGTCAGACTTCACGAGCTCGATCAGGTTTTCGGCATGCTGCACGGTGAGCTTGTTTTCACCGATGTAATAGGTTCCACCTTCGCTTCCCAAGATTAGGAATCGATCAAGCTTTTGCCATGGCGTGATCTTCCAGGCAAATCCGCCTGCTGAATTACGCACCTGAGCGGAACCAGGAATCGCCTGATTCTGCGTTGTCTTCTTTTTATTCCAGTATTGTGTGAACCTCATGTTCTTTTCACCTCATTCCAATTTGCTGGAACGCTTGATTTCCAGATTGCTGAATTGAATCTAGCTATCGAGCAGCCCTCAAATGGAGCAAATCCTCCGGGGCGACTTGATTGTTTCCAACCGTCACCCCGCTTCCCCCGAAGGGGAAACTTGTCTCGTGTTCGTGGACAGTATGTTTAGTCCAAAACCACAGCACATCAAATCTGGGCAAGGGGTGCTAAGGGCATACCCATTCCATAGAACGGGTGAGGGGTTTGAACCCTCTGCGCTCGTGGAGCACTTAACCGATAACCCTACAGCTTCGGCCCAGATGAAACCGTTAGATGACTTTGCCAATTGAATGAAGTCCGGGCAAGTTGCGCTTTGGCATTTCGACTTTAACCACTCGTCCATCAACAGACAGCAGTCTGTCGAGTGGGATTCGAACCCACGTTATCCAATGATAAGCCATTGCATCGGCCCGGAAACTCTATTCAATTGTTGGTGGAGTCGACGGGACTCGAACCCGCATCACCCTGACGATCACTATCGGGAAAACCCGCTTCCCTACCGAGTTTCACGGACGGGAACTACCCCCGTCTGGGGCTTTACCGCCCTTTCGGTGCTTCTGCAAACCCGTGATCCGAGCCGGTATTCGGGGAACGGTGCAACGCACCTATCAGTCCTACTAGCGACTCCCAGAGCTCCCTGATGGGAACCAGGATTTACATGTTTTTCCGGCGCCTACCCTTTTCGGCCACGACCCCATGTTCTTGGATGGAAGTGGTTTAGTGAGCGGGTGATTGTGGTGAAGTCCAATCCTCACCTCCATCATTTCCATCACAAATCACTTCCATCAAAACAAATCCGGGCAAGTGACGCAATAGGCATAGATGCTCTATCCACTGAGCTACAGAGTCTTGGGCAAGACCCTGGCTGGATTCGAACCAGCGACCCTCCGCTTAATAGGCGATAACCTACATACTTCGGCCCGGAAACTATCAAAAGCATCTACCGCTATCTCGGCGAACACTTTTATCAACTCGTCGCATTACGTAGACCCAGGATGGCTCGTGCCAGGGCCCATCCACCCAGTACCGTAGCCCCTGGATGGTTCGTGCCATGGCCTATCCACCCAGAGCCGTAGCCCTTGGATGGCTTGTGCCAAGGCCCATCCACCCAGTGCCGTAGCCCCTGGATGGCTTGTGCCAAGGCCTATCCACCCAGTGCCGTAGCCCCTGGATGGCTTGTGCCAAGCCCCCCCTCACCTTGTGTTATGAACACTGGATGGTTTTATGCCAGTGCTTATATTGCGCTCCACAATCTACATACAATCCCGGGCAAGTTAACGGAGTTGTGGGAATTGATCTACCTAAAAGATAACCCACGACCTTCGGCCCGGAAATTCTAATCATTATTCAGTTGTTAAAATGCCAGAGGTATCTGTCTGGCGCAGCAAAGTGTGTCGAACTAAATAGATAGTCCGAAAAATATTAAATGTAAACTTGTCGACTAGAATAACTACTTCAGAACTAAAAACCGATGCTTCACGTGTAGTGAATGCTGATATCCCGTCTGAGTCGATACGTACTGGTATGGACATCCCAATTGAGACATGGCTTAGATACACGATCTGTTAGGTTCCAATAACACGTGGTTATCAGGACGAAATTAAGTTCTAGAGGGGATTTATCTAGCCTGAATCAGGCTATGTGCGTCCCAGGTTTAAAGTTCACCTGGACGCTTTCTTAAAAAAGAAGTGTTCAGGTTACAAGAGTTCGAGGGGAGACCGGCGATAGCTACGCGGGTCACTTGGATCTGAATGTTCTCTCATATCTGATTTGTCTCTACCTTGTGGGCAGGAGGTCATTATTCCACAGTTGTTTTAATGAAATGCAATAGTCCCACTAAGAAAAATGGAAAATATTAAGCAATTGCTTTATGGGCGAACCGGAATAGCTTAATGTTTAGTGTCTATATGATAGATGCACTTATTGAAATCGACGTAGTCTTAACGAGTTCAAAATAACGGACACGCTCGACATGGCCATTGCTCCTGCCGCAAGCATGGGGCTAAGTATTCCCATAGCCGCCAAAGGAATCATCACGACGTTATAAGCAAATGCCCAAAAGAGATTGCTTTTGATGGTGGAAAGAGTTGACTTGGCAAGTCGGATAGCTGTTGGAACACCCAGCAAATCAGACCGCAAAAGCGTAATCCCGGCGGTTTCCATCGCAACATCTGTTCCACCACCCATTGCAATACCGATGTCAGCCTGAGCCAGGGCAGGGGCATCGTTAATGCCGTCTCCAACCATTGCGGTGGGACCAAGCTTTTGATGCCGCACGACAATTTTTGCTTTGTCTTCAGGACGAACTTCGGCTTCCACGTCCGAGATACCTACTTGGTTGGCCACGGCTTGGCCAGTGGTTTTGTTATCCCCGGTCACCATCACGGCGTGGATTTCGAGATCTTTGAGATTCCTTATCGCATCGGCACTGGTTGGGGCAATCACATCGCTAACCGCAAGCACCGCCGAGGCTCCATCCGCGCGCTTTACAGAAAAGACCGTTTTGCCCTGAGACTCAAGTGCATCCACTCCATCAATATGGTTTGCCGCTCGCTCAATCTCAATCTCTTGCCCAGCAACCATCCCACGTATGCCTTTGCCGACTTGAGCGCTGAAAGAAGACACTGGTAGTAACTGTAAGTTGCGATGAGTTGCAGCCGCTACTACTGCTCTGGCAATCGGATGTTCGCTCTGACTTTCTACTGAAGCGGCATAAACAAGCGCTTCATCTTCGGTCCAGCCAGAAACAGATGCGATATCTGTGAGTTGGGGCTTACCGAGCGTCAAAGTTCCGGTTTTGTCCAGCAAAACGGTTTTGATGGCTCCTGCTCGCTCAAGCGCTTCGCCGTCTTTCACCAGAATGCCCAGTTCAGCTCCGCGTCCAGTTCCCACCATCAATGCGGTTGGCGTCGCTAAACCAAGGGCACAAGGACAAGCAATCACCAAAACCGCTACTGCGGGAAGAACAGCTTGGTCAAGATTGTGTCCCGTCACCAGGTAGGTCACCAAGGTGCCAATCGCAATCAAGATGACTACCGGAACAAAAACCCCGCTGACCTTATCTGCCAACCCTTGCATGGGAGCCTTAGACCCCTGCGCCCGAGATACCATCTTGGCGATTTGAGAGAGCATCGTGTCAGTCCCCACTCGTTTGGCGCGGAACACAAAGGAGCCCTGTTCGTTAACGGTGCCACCGGTTACGCTATCCCCGGCTTGCTTGGAAACCGGAATCGGCTCTCCAGAAATCATGGACTCATTTACATATGATTCGCCGCTTTCCACGGTGCCATCCACGGCAATCCGCTCGCCCGGCTTTACCCGAATCAGATCACCAACCCTGATTTGGTCAAGGGGAGTCAGAACTTCTTCACCGGTTGCCAAGACCTTCCAAGCCTCTTTGGGAGCCAGCCCCGCCAACTTTCGAATCGCATCTGACATCCGCGTCTTGGCTCTAGCTTCTAGGAATTTGCCCAGCAGAATCAAGGTGACGATGACCGCTCCGGTTTCGTAATAAACGTGCTCGCTCTGCATATGACCATTGCCAGAATGAGCAAACAGGGAATAGGTGCTATACCCCCACGCGGCCCCCGCCCCCATAGCGATGAGCGTGTCCATGGTAGTGCTCCCATGACGCAATGCCTTAATGGCCGAAACAAAGAAACCCCACCCGTTGCCGAAAATGACAAAGGTAGAGAGCACCATCAATACAAGGTTGGCCCACTGGGGACGAGGATGCCAAAGCATAGAGATGGCAACCACCGGCACCGTCAGGATTGCCGCTAGAAGCAGATTGCGTTTCATCTTGGCCAATTCATCAGCCGATTCTTGTCGCAAATGTTCTGCATGCTCACTGGCGGAATGGTGTGCGTGTGGGTCGGGCGGAGGTGTCGCGTTGTATCCAGCCTTCTCAACGGCTTGAACTAGCGAGTGAGGGTCAACATGGTCAGAGTGAACAACCACCGCTTGATTCGTCGCGAAATTGACGTTCGCCGATTCGACGCCTTCAGTCTTCGCGAGAGCCTTTTCAACCCGTCGAACGCAAGAGGCACAGGTCATACCCTGAATATCGAGCGTCGTTTCTTGGTGATTGGGGTGGGTGTTCATCGTTAATCCTTGGTTTGTTTATGCGGGTTGTGCTTGGTAGCCTTCTTCTTCAATCGCGGCGATCACCGCATCCAAAGAAGCAGAACCTAGATCAAAGGTCGCTTGTCCAGAAGGAAGGTCGACTTCTACATTCGAGGTTCCTTCCACACCCTCGATGGCTTCACGTGTGTGCTTTGCACACATTTGACAAGTCATTCCGGAAACATTCACAATCATTTTCATCTATATACTCCTAGGGGTATCACCGCATTAGGCGTCCTAAAACTTCGTCCAACTCGTCGAGAAGTTCTTCGCGACTCATCTTCTTTGCTTCTTCGTGTCCATGGGCTGGGTCAGCAATGCAGTGCTTTATGTGTTGAGAAGCAACCGCCGCAGAAACCTGTTCGATGGCCGACTTCACCGCCGACAACTGAGTAAGGATATCGATGCAATACGCATCCTCCTCTACCATCCGCCGAACCCCGCGCACCTGTCCCTCTATTCGGGCCAGTCTGCGATCCACATTCTTGGCGCTGTGCTCATTCACAACTGCATGATACCCTATGGGGTATCATGCGAGTATGAAGTCCAGTCATCTAGGTAAAGGTGAAGACGGTCTGGGCCAATCATGACCCATTCCTCACCAATCGGAACATCGGAGTGAGCGACATTGGCAAGGCTTACCACGATCGCTTTAGCGGTAGCTCCGAAGAAAATCTTAGGCCTGGTTAGTTCACTAGGCTTCGGTTGGCCCAACTTCACCTCAATGGCCAAGGTACGTCCAAGAAACTCGACAATGAGGTCTATTTCTCGACCATCTGAAGAGCGTAGGTGACTAAGTTGAACGGGCAATCCGCGATGTGAAAAGTATCGAATAGCTTCTCCCACCACATAGCTCTCGAATGCGGCTCCACCCAAGGGGCCTAAACGCCATTGCTCAGGGTCGGACCAACCTGCCAAGTGAGCTGCAAGTCCGGCATCTAGATAGTGAAGTTTTGGTGACTTAACCAAACGCTTATTGCGATTAGAGTGCCAAGGTGGAATCAGGGCGACAATCCCGCTCCCCGCAAGTATTCCGATCCATGCCTGAACTGTTTTCGTTGAGACGCCGGATTCAGTTGCAAGGCGTGTAAAGTTAGCTTCTTGCGCTGTTCGAAGTGCGGTGGCTTTGAGAAGGACTTCAAACTCTCGGCGTCGGATAAGTCCAACCACTTCACCTAGGTCTCTCTCTAGATAAGTGGCTACATACCCAGATAAGTAGTTGGCTCGGGTTATGGGATCTCTAACATTCACCAGTGCCGGGAACGAAGTGTTGATCATGTATTGGAAGAAATCGGAAGGCTTGGAAACTGATTCGGGTCTCAACTCATCAAAGCTTAAACCGAACATTCTAACCACTGCTACACGGCCTGCCAAGGTTTCTTGAACGCCTCGGACAATGGCTTGTTCATGTGATCCGGTAATCCAGACCATCCCGGGTTGCTCTCTACCGCTGTATCTCGCTTCATCGACGATTCGTTTCACGACGGTAAGGAGTTCAGGCGCGTATTGGATTTCATCAATAAGGAGGCTATCGGATAGGCCTCGGGAGAACCCAACTGGATCCGTGCGAACCTGTATTCTGGTGGCCAAGTCGTCCAGGTTTATGATCTGGCGATCTGGGCCAGCAAGTCTACGTAAGGTTGAGCTCTTCCCAACCTGTCGAGGACCAAGGAGGAGCCAGACCGGTGCTAGATCCAGTCCTCGAGATGGCTCTTGAAGCAGAGGTTCTAGTGTACGGTGTATCCACATTGACAGATATGGAGTTTACTCCATATCTGTCAATGTGGAGGAAGATAGGTTCAATTCAAGTACGCTTATGAAGTGATAAGTCGCACTGAATCATTATCCAACTATTGCCGCCCAGGTCTAATCCTTAGAAAAACTCCCACCGTGACGGGGTTCTTCCCATAAAAGGAATCCAATGAAGAAGGGAAGGAATAGAAGCCTAAGTAGGCACCAAGGCCATATTCGAATCCATCTCGTGATCCAAGGTTTCGGATTCCGCCGAAGGTGAACTTATTGACTGTGTACGTTCCATGAGGCACGTCCACGAGTTCACTTTTCTCCGTGTTTTCCCAGCGCGCAAAGAGTGAACCCCAAGGCTTGGCATAGGTTCCTTCCAAGGCAAACGCATTGGTATCGCCATGGCCCGTATAGTTTCGTCCCCAGATTGCCCCCAACGACCAATCTCCAAGTTGATGAAATGCAGAAAGTACGGTCCGATGCTGACTTCCTTCTTCCAGGGTTTCCGGTTCTTTTAAGAAGCCATAGGAGGCGCTTAGGGACCAGTTCGCAGTAGGGTTATAGGTAACCCTGCCGCTGGCAGAATCAAGCTTGATTGGGTCGATATCCCATCGATTCTCATCCGGTTCTCGACCGGTGAAGACCGAACCTTCAATCTTCCAACGATCGTTCAGATTCAAGCCCGCGGTCACCACGCCAGAACTAATGTGCGTTCCATCGTTCCAGTGATGGCTTATCGGGGCTTCTGGATTTTCCCACGCACTGGGTCGATGCTGAAAGGCGGCTGTGCCTAAAGCAGGTTCTCCCATCGGGGCCAAGTAGATGAATCCCTTGGTTCCCTGGGCGACATCAAAGCTGTAGGTTACAGCGAGTTCCATGAGCCCATCATGGGGATGCTGTCGATCTTTCAGCGGCTTGCCAAATGCCGTCTCTCCGGTTTGAAACAGGTTTGGATAACCTTCCTTTCCATTGGTGAGAGGATCTAAAGAACCCATGAAACGAACTTGCCAGTTTTCGCGTTGAGCCATGAGCATCAGCATGGAGTTGCCGAACACTTGAGATTCGCTGCGCTTCCCGCCAGCATCTGCCCAATTGATCGTGCCCAAACCCATAAAGTTTAGGTCCCAGCCTTGCCAGGAACCTAGCGACTTCATGTGCATGGGTGAGTTCGCAGGAAGCCAGCTGGTTCCACTTGCTTCTTGCGCCATGTTGGAGGTGAAGGTTCCTTTCATGGTGCCCATGTCATCGGGCATGGGGTGAACGTGCTGCTTGAGATCAACTCCGGCAATCCGACCATGCCCACCATGCTGTCCATCGATACATTGCCCGCAGATTCCATCCTTCTTCTCTCCGGGCTTTTTCTTCATATCTTCGACCAGGTTGACGGAGCATCCGCAGTACTGCTCTTGAGCGCACTCATCACAGCCGCCTTGACCCACACAGCAGTTGAACCGCTTCTCACCAACCATGATCCGTTTGGATTCGATCATCAGTGATTTGTACTTTTTGAGGTGCGGGTTATCTTTATCTTGGGATACCCCCTTCATAGCCTGCTGGGAGGCGGGCAGAATGGGGATATCCAAAGGGCTCTTGATTCCAAAAGCACTGAGGTCAAAGGAACCTCGTCCGTTGGCCCAACCAGAAAAGCACTCGCCACAGGTTCCTTTTCCAGCGGCAAGGTTTTCCGCGCATGCACAAGAGCCCGTTTGGACCGCACACATATTGCATCCGTCCGTTGGTTTCTTGATGCAGCAGCCGTACTTTCCATCTTGCACCAATCCCTTTTTGTATTGGTTCAGCTCTTTTTGCGCTTCAATCAGTTTTGAAAGAGCTTTGCTGGGGAACTTGAATTTGGTGATCGGATGCCCAACGGCAACTCCGATCATCAAGGTTAGGAGAAGTACACCAACAATTCCACGGCTAATCGTTGACCCCCAGAAGGATTTCATTCCTTCACATCCAATGTAAACGGAATGGTGTGAATGGACTCGCCTCTCTGGAACTGGACAAAGGCTCGATATCGACCCGCTTTAGGGAACCTTCCCGTGAACCTAAGCTCACCTTCCTTAACGAGCTTGGCATTCTCCTCACCATCGGCGGGATGGCTGTGAACTACGGTCTGTCCGTCTTGACTAAAGATCATCAAATGGCCAGCCGCCCCGAGCCAGGGAACGGTATCTCCGACTGGCTTGCCGTCTTTATCGGCGAGCTTAATGACAATGGTTGCTTTGGTTCCGACTGGGTAGGTTCCTTCTAGGGGGGAAACCGTACCGGTAATACCTTGGTCTGCACCCGTTGCCTTTGGTGTCCAACTCACTTTCCAGGATGGCCGGGGACCGTCAACCTTGATGGAATTGATCAAGATTTGAGAGCCTTTTCCGACAGGCGCTACATCACCGTAGATAAAGTATTCTCCGCCAGCAGGGAAGTCAACGTTGATCGACCAAGTTCCATCGGGGGCCATTTCTGGGTGTTCGTGCAAGAACCATTCGAAGTCTTTGCTTGCAATTAGCAAGTGGAAATACTTCTCGTGGGCCATATCGAAAGCCTTTACCGTGGCCTTTGTCTTGACATCATTGACTCGAAGTTTTAGGTTGAAAGGTTGACCCACCTTTGCGCCTCGACCATCCACAACTTGAAGGTTGTAAGGCTTGGTTTTGGGGCGGTTTGGCTTTTCATCCTTTATGTCCACCATGAAGTGGACCTTGAATGTTGACTCTCCGGGAGGGGTTAGTGATAGATCGACTTTGTATTCGCCGCCATGCGGGAAGAAAGCTTCGATTCCATAATCGCCGGGAACACCTTCCGTATGGATTTTCGGCCGAGCCTCGGGCATGCCTTCCATGCTGGGCATGGTTAAGACAGCCTCGGCTTTTACGTTTGGTACTCCGGCCATGCCGAGAATCTCATCGTTTTTGGTCGAGTCCATGACTCGGAACTCAATGTCGATCTCCTCACCGGCGAAGACTCCCTCCTCGGGAACTCGGAGTTCAATCACGTATTTTCCTGACTTTGCGGTCGGATTTTGAGCGAAGGCGGGTGCCACAAGGGCACTCAGCGCCAGCGCGAAAATAGCTAGCTTGTAAAACATTTTTCGTGTGTGTAGGTTCGCTGGAACTGCCGAAGACACCCGGCGCGCGCATGTAGCAGGAAACTGCTTGCATCGTGCAGGCAGGCTTAAGCTACATGCTTGCGCGGAATCTATGCGGCGGTCCCGGGTGAGTTAGCCTTTGACCGCCAAAACCTTGGGAGCGGTTACCTTGTTCGCAACCTTGGCTGCGTACTCGGCGGGTTTATCCTTCATCTTCCCAAGGCATCCGCCACAGCACAGGTAGTAGCGAGTATCCCCTTGATCCACATAGGCTCCAGCTTTGGTGTAGTCGGCAATACCATGGTTCATCACGGGGCACCATAGAGCCTCCTTCTTGGGCTGAGTTGCAAACTTCTTCGGATTTGCGTCGAAGGTTTTCTTCGCATCGGCGGAAGCAAAGTGATAGCGAAGGCCACCAAAGTCAGATGTGCCTTTGGCATCTTTAGCTTCGATCTTAACGCCAGTGGTGGGATCGTAAAGGAAGGTACCGATGGTCCACTTCTTTTCGACCGCCTGCTTCACATATTTGTCCGCAGACTTTTCAAACATGCCATTACATCCGGCACAGCACATGGTGTATCGGGCACCGTTGTAGTCATAGGAGCCGGAACCCTTGCCCTTCACGGGTGATCCCATTACTGCACAGGAAAGAGGGGCTTGCGCCATGACGATAGAAGCAATAGTTGCGATTAACATTTAGGTTCTCCAGAACTTGTGTTTCCCAGGGTCCCATGCGGGACGAAAATGGCAGAAAGGGGAAACTACGCCACCGGAGGGGCGCGTGGAGAAGCAGGGCTAAGTACAATGCCCGGCGGTCCGTGGACCTCCGGCCAGCGAATCTGCTCGGTGGTGACGACCGAAGACTCGATATTGAACTCGGGCTTTGGTTCTAGCAAGATTGGAAAATCAAGCTGGAAGGCTACTGGGGCTGATTGGTTGACCTCGACGACGGATCTCTCCACCGCGCTAATGCAACAGCACTTATGAGGTTCAGGTTCTGGCTGAGGAGCTGATGCGACTGCTTTCTCGGACGCACAACAATCCTCAGTGGAAGGAGTCTCAACCGCTACGACCGGCTCGGTCGACATGCGGAAAAAACACTCCATGAAGCCAGCCGTACCTACCGCACTGAAAGTCATCAGTGCAAGTGCAAGCCCTATTTTTCCCATGCGGGAAAGGAGGTTTTGACTATGCATCACCGGTATTAGTATAACCGCAGAGATGACGGTCCTAGTTCCCAGAGCGCGTGTGGGCACGCGCGGTCCAATTGGGGAGGGAGAATTGGATTGGGTCCAATTCTCCGGACATGACCGGGACGGTCATGGAAACCACGGGCGGGACGCCCGTGCCACGCTTAAACGCCTACGCCGAGGTAGACGAATTCACTGATCTTTGTGCCCTTGGCTTCTTCGGCCAAGTATTGGGCAACGGATTTGCTTGGGTCGATGTAGAAGGGTTGCTCAAGAAGGACAACCTTCTTGACATATTCCTTGTTCACGCGGCCTTGAGCAATGTTCTTGGCGATATTCTCGGGCTTGCCTTCGTCCATCGCGCGTTTGGTCTCGATCTCGATCTCTTTCTCAAGCATTTCTTGTGAAAGATCTTCCTTGGCAACTACCTCGGGTGGGAAAGCTGCGGCTTGAACCGCTACCTTTCGCACAGCCTCTGAACCAGCATTCTCGCCCTCAGCCAAAACCGCAGTTCCTTTGGTCTTGTCGTGGTGGACGTAAGTGTGGATCGAGTTCTCCGAAGTGAGACGGATTGCTTTGCTGATCTGCACATTCTCGCGGAACTTAGCGACGATGTTCTCAGCAAACTCCTTCATCTTCGGATCATCCATCGGATTGCCAGCCGGGGCACCATGATCGCGAACGTAGTCTGCGACTTCTTGAGCCATGGTAGCGAATTCGGGGTTCTTGGATACGAAGTCGGTCTCCGACTCTACAACCACGCCGCCGAGGGTCTTGCCGTCTGGAGTTGCGCTGAATGCAACGACGCCAGCAGTGGTTGCTCGACCGGCCTTCTTGCCAGCAGCAGCCTTGCCCTTCTCGCGAAGGATTTCTTTGGCGCGCTCATAATCTCCGCCTGCTTCTTCCAGGGCGGCTTTACACTCCATCATCGGGGCATCCGTTTCGTCACGGAGCTTTTTTACATCTGCTGCGGTATATCCAGCCATTTTTTGTTTCCTTTTGTATTGGTGATTCTAAGTCGTTATTTTGAAGAGGTTTCAGCGTAGGCGATAGGACAGGTAGGACCTTCCTTTCCTATGGATCGGGATTTAGCAAAAGGCAGATTTACCCCCACCCTGCCCTCCCCCTACTCGTTCCGCGCAGGGGGAGGCTGGCTTTGTGTTTACTCTTCTTCGCTTCCGAAGGCGCGGAGGAGTTCTTCCTCTACGGCACCCATTTGGAAGCTCTGACCTTCGTCTTCGAGGTCGGTCTCTGAAGTAATGGTTCCTTCGGTAAGGGACTCATCGAGAGGACGAGCCTCAAGGATGGTCTCGCAGACCTTGGATGTTACGAGCTTGATGGCGCGGATAGCGTCGTCATTGCCGGGGATGACTACGTCAGCCACATCGGGATCGCAGTTGGTGTCTACGATAGCAACGATGGGGATGCCCAGCTTCTTAGCTTCTGCAACAGCAATTGCTTCCTTGTTCAGGTCAACCACGAACATACATGCCGGAATCTGGGTCATGTGTCGGATGCCTTCCAAGAATCGATTGAGCTGATCTCGCTCTTCTCGTCGCTTCAGACCTTCCTTCTTAGTGAGTCGATCAAAGTAGCCGTCGGCTTCCATTCGGTCGAGTTCCTTGAGTCGGTTGATTCGAAGAGAGATTGTCTTCCAGTTGGTGAGAGTGCCACCCAGCCATCGCTCGGAAACCCAGAACTGACCGGATTTCTGTGCAGCTTCTTTAACTGCAGCTTGGGCTTGCTTCTTCGTTCCCACGAAAAGGACCGTTCCACCGTCCTCAACGATCTTGTGGATGTAGTTGAGCGCGTCTTCAAACAGTTTGATTGTTTGGTGAAGATCGATGATGTAAATGCCGTTTCGAGCGCCATAGATGTAGCGCTTCATCTTCGGATTCCATCGTCGTGTTTGGTGACCAAAGTGGACACCGGCTTCCAACAGCTCTTTCATGCTGAGCTGAACCATATTTGCCTCCAGGTTTGCCTCCGAGCCGGTGAAATTTCGCGCTGACAACCCTTTCGGGACCTGGCCGCGCGGCCGAACTCGTGCGTATTTCGGGGGAGATTGTACCCGGAGTTGAGAGTTGGGGGGAAGTTGGGAGTTTGGAATTGGGAATTTGGAGTTGCGAGGTCTTGGGTTTCAATGTTGTTTGCTACGGGACAAGGTCCCTGGACTCTGGTCTTTCGATGTCTAGAAATAAATGGGTTTTCCACAGGGGTGTGGATAAGTTTCTAAATTTACTGTTTGACAAAAAAAGCTCTCTACAAGTTTGTATATAGTAGACAAATATATACTAATTTGTAGAGAGCGATAACATGAACACCTTCGACCTTAGATTTGTGGCAGATGCTTTGCTTGCCATCGTGGGGCAAGATTCGAGAGCCCCTTTTCAGTACGATACGGTTAGGAATTACGAGCCCAAGCTGACCTCGGCTACCATTCACGAGTTCGTCCGTGTGAGTACCAACTGTCGTCCCGGGGATGCTTTATGGGCGGATGAGTGCGCCGAGATTTTCTCGCAAGCGGATCTGACAAGAAATCAGGCAGAAGTGCTGGAAATGCGGCTGTTGGGCTTGTCTTTTGAGCAGATTGGGAAAGTGCGGAGAAGCTCACGTCAGGCTGCAATGGGAGTTTTTTTGCAGGCACTTAAGAAGATTGGGCGGGTTATGCGCGTCTATCCCTATGTTGGATTAAGCGACGTTTACCGCAAGGAGATTCGCCGAGGGTTGTAAGGTAGGACTTTTGGTAGAATGATGTAACGGACGCTTAATGCCTTCGGGAGAAATCAATGGTTTCCTGTAAACAATGCAGCACGCTTAATAGCTTGGACAGCGCTTTTTGCAAAAAGTGCGGAGCTACGATTGATGCCAATGACATCGCGATTGCCAATGAGAAGTTGGCGATTATGATTGCCGATGGCAACCGACTGTTTGCAGAAGGGCGCACCGATGATGCCTTGATGGTGGCGGATACGGCGATTAGCGCGAATCCTACCTTGGCGGTTGCGGTTTCGCTAAAGGGCATGTGCCTGGAACGAAAGGGTCTTTTGGCAGAAGCTTTGGAGTGCTTTGAGCGCGTGGTTGAGCTTCAACCTGATTCCACGTTGGACAAGCTCAAAGTCAATGACTTGAAGAACATGCTGGCCGTTGAGAAGTTTGAAGTAAACCAACGACCGGACCGAAAAATGGCGGTCGTTGGTGCAGTTGCTGCGTCCGTGCTGGTGGTGGCATGTGGAGCTTTGTTTGCCAAGGCTAGTGCAAGTGATGGCAAGGTTGACCAGAAGCCGACGCTAGTGGCTCAGAATGACTCCCCAAAGACTTTTGGGGAGATCATGACTGATCCTAATTCGTCGGGACAGAAGCAAGCTGATCCACAATCTCAGAGCCAAGCACAACCTGAGCAGAATCAGGGGAATGGTGGGGTTCCTGACCCAACTCCAAGACCGGGTCAAGAGCAACTCCGAATCCCCCCTTACGGCGGTCGAACTATCCCGAGGCCAGAAGGGATGTCGGGTGAGATACCTTTCAAGATCAATCCTGAAGATGTGCCGGATGTACAAAGATCGTCAAACGGAGGCACAGAGAACCAGAAATCTTCTTCTCAGCCGCCGCAACCTCCGACAGGTGGTTCAGACCCTGATCCAGGAGTAACCCCGCCTACTGGTGGCGAGAGTAAAACGCCAGAACCTCCCAAGAATGATCCGGGAATCATTGAGATCGAAGTTTCGAAAGGCTCTCCAAACCGGACGGGTAATAGTGAACCGGCAAACAACAACGGCCGAACTGCTCTTTTGAGCACGGCGCGAAGCCAAATGATGGCGGGCAACTACAGCGCTGCCGCCGCGACTTTTGAGCGAGCTTTACGAGCTGGAGCAGATCAGGGTTCTACGAATCAGCGACTTGGTCAGTGCTACACACAGTTAGGACGAAATGGTGATGCTGTGGCCGCTTATGGCCGTGCAGCAGCTGCCTTTGAGAAAGCGGGAAACAGCCAAGGGGCAGATGCCTGCCGACAGGCGATTAAGGTTCTAGGCGGCTAAGTCTAAAAAATGAAAAGTCTGTTTGCCATAGCAGGTTTACTTGCGGCCAGCATGGCGCAGGCCTTGTCGGGTGTCCTGATTATTCAGGAGCAAATGCCGGAGAGTCGAACGACCGGTGACCCCAATGTTCCAGTGGCGAACGTCCTTGCGGAGTTCATTGAGACTGAGGGGCTGTATGCGCCAGTTGTTTGGAGCTATACCGACCCGATATTTCGGGCAGCCGTAAGTGACGGTCATATAAAGGCTGCAGAAAATGTTCCTACCTTGGCTCAGGCAACTGAGGTTGCGAAGAAACTGCGGCTTGACAACATTATCTACGTGCGTACCTATGTGAAAGGGAATGCCGTATTGGGACGCATTCAGCTATATCGTGGGAATCGATTGACCTGGAAAGACCCGGAAAAAGTTACGGAGATGCCTGATCCGAGCTTCACGCCAACCCCGATTCGAGGAGTGGACAAGAATGGGAATCCTACGGTGACGATTCCTAAAGCTCCCATGGTGAAGATGGAAGATCGTCCCATGACGGTCAGTGGTCCCCAAGGATTGAATCGAGAGGACTCAGCTTCATCACTCGTTCGGACGTGGGTCGAACTGATGAAAGGTGGGCCATTGAAAGGGCAACCCACTCAACCCAAGATTTTGACTCCGGAAGCTTTGCCGGGGACGAACACTCACGTTCCTGAGGTGGTGCCGAAGGTTAAGGCTAAGGTTGACAATAAACAGCTTTTGTCTGATTTGGATGCTATGGTCCGAAGTGGGCAAAGTATCCCGGCAGTTTTGATCCTGCGAGATGCGGTGGATGCAGAGCCCCAAGATGTGGAGCGGCGGGTAGCTTTGGTTCGAACCTTGCTGCTTGTTGGGCAACCTGAGCTTGCGGCGAAAGAAGCCCGGCGAGCAGCCCAGCTCATTCCTGACAAGATTGAGTTGCGGGCGATGGCGGCTCGAGCCTGGATGCAGGCGGGACGGGAAGATGAGGCGATGGCAGACTTGAATGAGGCCGTTGCCCGCGATCCAAATAGCTCTGAAACACGCTACTTGTTGGCGGAGGTTAATCTATCTAAGCTACGGCCCACCCAAGCTTTGGAGCATTTAGATGCGCTTCTGAAGGAGAAGCCGACGGGAGACGCTTGGTTCAAACATGCCTTAGGGGAAACGTTGCTTGGTCGAAAAGAGAAAGCAGCGGCCGACTTAGTGAAGGCAAAAGAAATTGGTTTGCCCGCGGGTTCTCAGGACGTTGCCGTCCGCTATGACGCCACGCTTGACATTTTGGATAAGAGCGTTATGCAGTTGGGCATGGACTTGCGAAACCTATATAACTTGGCGCAAGTGAAACGCACGGACTCTGAAGTTAAGGAGTTACACCGCAGCTATTCTGCCTTGGTAGATGCTTGGACGGCGTTTCTGTCCGCTAATCCGGCACCAAATTTACATAGATCTTCACATGATCGTCGCATTTTGGCACTCAATTTGCTATCTCAATCTCTCGGAGAACTCGGGAATTATCTGACCACCAACGATGAAGGGGTGTTTGCAGATTCTCGAATCAACATGGGAGAAGCTCTGAAGCAGTTTACGGCTGCGCAGACTTCTTACCGAAACGAGATCGGAGGAATAGCAAAAGGTGTTGGGAACTGATAACTTCTGGCTAAGCATTAGTGGCGTTTTTGTAGCTTCTGTTGCGCTGGGCTTTGTTGTCACCAAGGTACGTCGGCGCGCAAAGAGATTGCCGATTCCCAAGCAAAATGCGGTTCTTCGGATTAGTACAGCAGGGTGCATTTATCGTGCCCATTTTATTGGCGAAAGGCCCGATGGGGGCTGGGCTTTCACTCCTCCTCTGCAGAGGAATAGCTACGTTCCGATCCGTCCGGGTGACTACATCATCCTAGAGACGGTTACTGACCGAGGCATGGCGGTTTACAAGACCTCGGTCAAGGAACGATCTACTACCCCGCCGATGCTTATCGCGCATCGACCTACTTTTTGGCATATTGAGGATCGTCGAGATTTCGCCCGGATAGACGAAATCGGCCATGTCCAAGCCAAGTTGGATGGAGATAAGGTTGGGTTAGTGAATATGTCGGCCTGTGGCGCCCGGATAAGGTCACAGGCTCGACGGAGTCCTGGCGATCGTGTTCGGTTGGATGTGGCGGGTTTTGGAGAGCCTATTCACGGCTACGTCTTGGATTCCGACCGAAAAGGGGATCGCTACATCATTCGGTTGCGATTTGAAGAAGAAACGGACCTTGGCGCACTGGTTGGTGTGTAGCCTTAAGGCGTTCCTTTTATTATTCTTTCTTGTTGGATTCTTGAACAAATTCGCCAAAGGCCCCAAAGATCGAAACGATCTCTTGAGCCTGTTCGTCAAGAGAGATGACGCATATCCTCCTTCCCTTGGAGAGAGGGAAACCTCTCCTCCAAGAACCCCACTGGGCCCCTTCCCTCAGGGGCCCTTTTCAATTTGTCAATGACCCGATTTGTGATTGCTCAACTAGCGGATGATGAGATCAATCAGGGCGAACAAGAAAACGCCTAGTGATACGAAACCATTGAGAGTGAAGAAAGCTAGGTTTACTTTGCTTAGGTCATGGGGTTTGACCAGCGACTGTTCATAACAGAGGAGCGCGGCGGCGAATCCTACGCCGACGAAGTATACGGACCCAGCATGAACTAGCCAGCCACCGATAGCAAGGAAGGCGATGGCGGCGACGTGGCAGACTCGGCTAAGGATCAGTGCTTTGGCTTTACCAATGGTTTGGGGTATGGACCGGAGGCCGTTTTCGCGATCAAACTCCTCGTCTTGAAGGGAGTAGATGATGTCAAATCCTGCGGTCCAGAAGAGAACCCCGGCGGTTATTGGCACGATCGCCCATTGCAGAGCCCCTGTCGAGGCAATCCAAGCTGCGGCAGGGGCAATGCCGAGCGATAGGCCTAGAACGAAATGACAAAGCGGAGTGAATCGTTTGGTTTGGGAATAGAAGAGCGTTGTCCCCAGGGCAATGGGGCTAAGGGCTAAGGCCAGAGGATTTAACATCCAGCAGGCTAAGAAGAAGATTAGGCAACTTCCGTAGAAAAATATCGTTGACTGACGCAGGCTGAGAAGACCAGCAGGAATCGCTCGAATCTTGGTTCTTGGATTGCGAGCATCAATATCTCGGTCGGCAATCCGGTTCCAAGCCATTGCTGCGCTGCGGCAACTTACCATTGCGACAACAATAAGGACAAAGATTTGTGCACCCGGCCAGGCCGTTCCGAATGCGGATAAAGAACCCCACATCATTCCAATCATCGCGAAAGGGAGAGCAAAGATGGAATGTTCGAATTTGATCATTTCGAGGTAGACCCGAAATGCGGTCCATCCTCGTGCGGCGGTTGCCATGGGGAGAGTTTACTTACTTGGCGAGTAGGAAGGTGGGGAGGTTGGATAGTGGGTCGGCAAGTGACCCACTATCCAACGATCTGGATCTAGCTACGAAACTCCGGCTAAGGCTTTGCTGTGCTCGTAATGTTCACTGGCTGCTTGGGTGAGAGTGGTGAAGTGGGCACCTCGCTCTCGGAAGAAGCGGATAGTTTTGCTTAGATCCTCTACGGAATCGTGATAGTCTCGCATTCCCAGGCAGATCACTCCTCGGTCCATATTGGCTTCAAAAAGCGGGATTAGGTTTTCAAACCCTGCATCAAGGTAGCCCATTTGACCGTTATGCGTGGCTACGGGGACGTGGAGGATCTTTCCATTGCCCTCTTTGCGTAAGTCCTCTGAACTGCTGTGATAGGGCTCATGAGGCGCGCCATGCCAATCCACGAACATCTTATAGTCAGCATCTGGAACGACCGACGTGTCGACAACGACTCCGATCTCATCAAGGTAGGGAATATCTGATGGAAGAAGAGCGAACGCACCAGCTCGGAACGCGGTGACCTTGATCATATGGCTTTTCAGAGTGTCTTTGGCTAGCCAGATAATGTTTGCTCGTTCCTTGGGATCTTCTACATAGCCGCGCTCATTTTCAAAATTCACTTTCATTCCCATCTCATGCCAGCTTGGGATTTTGTGGACGAATTCGTGATAGTACAAATTAGTATTTGCACTCGGGTCCTTTAATGAAACGTGAACTAGCCATGTGGCAGGCACAAATTCAGACTCGAAAACGTTAATGTAGTCGGGCGTAAAGCATCGGTCATGGTGAGCTCCTTCGCAATCAATTGTAAAAACGACATTTGGCATGAGTGTTTATCTCCTTGAATCTCCTGAGACGACTTCGTCTCGCGTCGTGTTTGGTTTGGGCACTGCTAGAGTATTCGCCAGAGCGGCGAATAGTATTGTTTTCGCTTGAGAGTTAGTTACGTCCAAACGAGACTTGCCCCGGTTTGCAATTGGGAATCCATTCAATGGCTCCCTAGCTCATATTACGTGATTTTTGGACAGATTGACCCGAATTAGGGATACATTTAGGGTGTGATTGGTGGCATCTATCAGAGGATGGAGCGTGGTCTTCCACGCATTGTTAGTATTGATCCATTTGATGAAGGTATCCGAGCCGAAAAACATTACGCCATAGTTGCAAGATTATCTTTTCAGGCTCGTCAAGACGGCTTGCCTGTGCAAGGCGAGTTGCAACGAGTTCATCACCTAGAAGATGAAATTGAGAAGTCTTTACGTAGCATTGAAGCGACTTGGCTAGGGCACGTAACGTATAACGGCACTCTGTTGGTGCTCTACTATGCTCCTAAGCCTGCGCCTAGTTCTATCTCTGTGAAGGCGGGGTTCTTGAAGAAGGAACAGATTTCCCTGGAATCCCGGCACGATCCCAGCTGGACGGTTTATGAAGTCGAAATGGAGCCTACAGAGATTGAACTAGAACTGATGCACTTTGCTCAGCTTTATTCAGCACTGGCGAAGCACGGCGATGATCATTCGCTTGAAAGGGAAGTGGACTTCTCGGCGAAGTTCTCAAGCGAAGAAGAGCGGTCTCATTTCTTAACCGATGTGCTAAATCAAGGTTTTACGATTCGACCGGAAGAAGCGACTTGGGAGCCCACACCAGACAGTTTCTGGTGCCAGTTTGTGCTTAACACACAAATTGTTCCGGAGATTCTAATGCCTCAAACACTACTTATTCGAAAGATGGCCGTTAAGCATGGTGGTGAGTTTGACGGATGGGCTTGCCATGTGATGACGTAAGCATTATCTCCTCGATTCATATGAATTAGTATCAAGTACATTATTTGCTTGAATTTTAACGCGATGAGATAAATACGCTTCGTATTTATTGTGAATATTATCGATCTGCTTCCAATAATCGGAATAAGTTACCAATTTGTGGCTGCTGAGATTGAGAAGCATGAGGCGATTTGTAAACCGTAATTCGGTAGTGGGGTACTTGGCGGTCACGATTGTGTTTCTGCTCGGTATTGGAGCTTCCGTGTTTTGGGGTGTAGTCCAGATTCGGAACGTTACGGCGGCGACAAAATCTAATTTCAACCTTGAAGTTGATCAACTTGTAACTGGGATCAATCGGCACCAGCAAAATTTGGAAACACAACTCAATGGTCTTCGAGACGTCTTTGTAACCAACGCTAATCTAGACTATCGGGAGTTTCGCGCTATTGCTTTGCCTCGTAGCTTAGAGGTTGAAGATCATGGTGTGCTCGGCTTCGGATTTGTACAGGCTACGAAATCGGTAGAGATGCCTGCTATGGCGAGTCGGCTTATGTCGGAGGGAGCTCCTGCACCAGCGGAGAGTCAGTCTCCGAAGGAACAGCATTATGTTGTCCGATTTATTGAACCCGTAGAGAAGAATCGCCTGATGCTAGGCCTTGACCTTTGGGATATTCCGGCCTGTCGAGAACCTTTGAATCGTGCGATCCGAGATGGACAAGCAGTATTTACGCCCTATATTTCTTTTCCTCGTGATGCTTCGATTGAGGGCGGTCTTCTTTTGCTCGCCCCGATTTTCAAGAAGGGGGATTTCCCAAGGACTATCGAAGAACGGAAGCGAGACTTCATTGGCTTTGCGATAGCTGCAGTAGATCCTGCGGTTTTCTTTGGCTATGCAGGTGGTGAGCAGGGACGGGACGTTTCTGTCAGGGTTCTAGATTCAAGGGGTAACAGTCAGGCTACTGCTCCGGAATCTTCTGTAACTGGAGTTCAAAGTGCTAGTCTAGCGCCCCGCTTCCAAACGAGAAGGGCCGTTAAGATTGGCGGGACGGACTTTACGCTTTCTGTGACGAGCCTACCGGCCTTTGAGCGCAAGGCTGATTATCTGTCGATTTGGCTCTATGGCGGGCTTGGGATCATCCTCACAACGCTGGTGGCCATCGGCGTTTGGCGACTAGAGTCGAGCAGAAATGATGCATTGCTTGTTGCGCAAGAGGCAGGCAATGATTTGGTTTCGGCGAAAGCTCAGGTTGAAGCTGCTCTTCGTGAATCTGAGACGATTATTGGCACATTGGATGAGCACTCCATTGTGTCGATCACAGATTCAAAAGGGATTATCACAAGTGTTAACGATGCCTTTTGTAAGATCAGCGGCTATTCACGTGAAGAACTGATCGGCAATAAGCACGACATGGTGAATTCTGGTTTTCAC
>JBBCJU010000006.1:0-452263 GCA_037190145.1 Fimbriimonadaceae bacterium | reverse complement strand
TTCGCACGTCTTTCAAGGACAGAAACTGGGGCTCAAAGAGGTGGAAGAAAACACATGGCTCGTCTCTTTTATGAACTTCGACCTGGGGTACATCGACCTCGACGAGAGATGTCTGCAACCCCTAGAAAACCCATTTGGAGCCATTAAGGTGTAACCTATGTCTCCGGAACGAAATGTAACCTATGTGTCCGGTATGGACATCGGAAGAGATGGCGCGCTCGAGAGGACTCGAACCTCCGACCCTCAGCTCCGCAAGCTGATGCTCTATCCACTGAGCTACGAGCGCGTGCGAGGGAAAAGGATACCCTATCCTCTCACTCACGGTCCCAGGAAATAACATCTCCGCTATCACATCCGGCAATTACTTGATTTCCATCAGGAGAAAAGCCTATGGAAAGGATGCTCAAATCGCCAGATGAGAAGTCTTGAACGCCTCTACACTCCATGTTAATCAACCTAACCCGACTCTTCTCAGCAGAAGCGATGATATCGCCATTCGGGCAAAAAGCAACTGCGGGTAGACCGCGATTCGTAGGTAGCGAGCAAACTTTCTCGAATTGTTCCAAGTTGTAAATGGACATCGTATAAAGCTCTCTCGTAGCAATAATCGACTCTTTTGGAGAAGACGTCATTGCGAAAATTTTCTCCTCAACTTGCCAGCGGTGAATAGCTTTGCCAGACTCGGTATCCCAAACACTGAGATGAAATCCATCTGCTCCAATCATTGACTTGCCAGTTGGCGTAAAAGCAAGAAATCTTGGTGCCGAATTCTCACTCACTTTATAGACTAACTGACCAAACGGATCAAACAGTGCTAGGGACCCGTAGTCGAAAGAAACAGCCAGACGCCCATCCGCAGAAACGGCCAAAGACTGAGGGGACGAGATAAGAAAACCAAAATGCCGTGAGGGTCTATATTGCCAGACCAACACGCCATCTTGAACCGCATAGGCATTCAAAGTATCGGAAGCCGCTACATACAGTAACCTACTATCGGCCGAAAACTCCATCCCACGAATATTCTCAGTGGGGCGAATCTTCTCGTCGTGGCTTTGGGGATCAATGTGGGCAACTTCTTTCCCATCACACCAGATCTTAATCTGTAGATTCGTGTCACCAGTTGCTAAAAAGCTTCCACAAGGTGAAAAGCGTAAGATCTTGACTGGGCTCGTGTGCAGTGCGATTACTTGCGGTGATTTGTTTAATGCAGAAACACTCATAGTGCAAACTACATCCTAACCCAGTTTTAGTCTCGATGTGTAAGTTCTATATGATGCCAGTCAAGTTGTGTAGATTTTTGCCAAGACTCTGTGATTTTCTGCGGCACATTCCTAAGTAGGCCGTCCCGTAAGTGAATAAGAGTCTGATCACTTGGCCGAATCGCAAGAAACCGTTCCGCAATCTGCAAAGCTTCTTCGAACCTCAATAGCCGATCATAAGTTTGGGCTAGCAAGGTTCCTGCTTCCCAAAAATTCTCGTCCAGCACAATGGCTCTTTGTAGAGGAGGGATTGCCTTTTCAAATTGGCCACAGCGGTAGTGGCAAAGTCCGAGATACGCTTGCGCGCGTGCATTAACGGGTTGAAGTTGGATGAACTGCCCCGCCAGATGTCTTGCATCTTCCCAGTTCCCTTGCTTCATAGCCTGCTCGATCGATTCCAACATGACACTTATAGGGATAAACGTAACAGACTGCTCTAGGTTTCATTAAGAATTGCAATTTTATAATTTCAAATTCATAACCATCTATTTCCCAGCAATCTTGCCGATAAATCCAATGACCCCTAAATGGGCGTTGAATTATGTCTGCTTTTCAGAAGCTTCTTAAACACACAGACCTCTTAGCGGGTCTCGGACTCCTAGTCGTGGTAGGCATGCTTATCTTGCCCCTTCCCCACTGGATCCTTGACTTCGGGTTGGTTATTGCCATCACCACTTCGGTTGTGATCTTGCTCACTTCGGTGAACATTAGTGATCCGCTTCAATTCAGTGTGTTTCCGAGCATGTTGCTCATCACCACGCTATTCCGATTGGCACTCAGCATTGCGGCAACTAAACTCATTTTGGGCACAGGCGATGGCGGACACGTTATCGAAACCTTTGGAAAGTTTGTCATGGGTGGCGATTTTGTCGTCGGCATTGTGGCGTTCTTGATCTTGGTCGTCGTCAACTTTGTGGTTATCACAAATGGTGCCGGCCGAGTATCTGAAGTTGTTGCCCGATTCACTTTGGACGCCATGCCAGGTAAGCAGATGGCCATTGACGCCGACTTAGCCGCTGGCTTGATCGATGAAGACGGAGCAAAGACTCGACGAAAGCAGATCAAACAGGAAGCCGATTTTTATGGCGCAATGGATGGTGCAAGTAAGTTTGTAAAAGGCGACGCCATTGCCTCCATTCTCATCATCATCATCAATATTATCGGCGGTTTCATCATCGGGTTCTTAAAGGGTGAAGGTGACGCATTAGTCATCCTACAAAAATATGCCCTCCTCTCAGTCGGTGAGGGGCTTGTTTCTCAGCTTCCTGCACTCTTGATCTCGACCGCCAGCGGTTTAATGGTTACCAGAGCGGGTCAAGATAGGAGCATGGGGGGGGAAGTTGCAACCCAGTTATTCAACCAACCTAAAGCCATTGGTGTTGCGGGCATCGCATTAACGGCTCTGGCCTTTGTTCCCGGCTTCCCCGCTACCATTTTTCTGTCATGCGCAGGCGTCATGTTTGGACTTTACAAGTTCATTCAGAAAACCCCCAACATGGCAAAGATGATGGAGGGTGACCAACCCACCACAGAAAAACCCGCAGCAGCCGCACCTCCTGCACCCTCCGGGCCAGAAGCGGTCATGCCCTTCCTAAATGTTGATCAGCTAGAAATAGAGATAGGTTATGGACTCACTCGGTTAGCAGATCCCAGAGTGGGCGGAGATTTATCAGAACGGATCACTGCAACCCGGCGCCAGATTGCTCTTGACTTGGGCTTTGTCATGCCCACCGTCCGGATAAGAGATTCCGTCCATCTACAAAACAACGAGTACGTTATCAAGGTTAGGGGTGAAGAAGTTGCCCGCTCAGTTTCTTCCCCAGCAGAATTCTTAGCCGTTAGTAGCGGAGCAATCCTTCATCCCGTCCCAGGCACCCCGACGAAAGATCCTGTCTTTGGCCTTGAGGCTTTGTGGATTGATCCTGGAATGCGAGAAATGGCAGATCGAGCCGGATATACCATCATCGAACCAAGCGCTGTTATCAGCACGCACTTGGCCGAGATCGTTAAATCTTATGCATCCGAGTTATTGAGTCGACAAGACGTCCAAACATTGATTGATAACGCGAAGCAAGTCAATGAAACGGTCGTTAATGAGCTAGTTCCAAATGTTCTTCAGATTGGTGATGTTCAGAAAGTCCTCCAGCATCTTCTTCGAGAGCGGATTCCAATCCGCGATATGGTGACCATTCTAGAAACAATGGCTGACTTTGGAGCCAGAGTTAAGGATCCAGACCAGTTGGGAGAACTCGTGCGAGCCGCCATCGCCAGGACAATCACACGTCAGTATTTGGACCATGAGAACAAGCTTTACTGCATCACACTAGAGCCTGTACTTGAGCGAAAACTCAACGAGTGCATCAATCTCACCAACTTTGGCTCATCGCTTGTCCTTGACCCTGCAACCCAATCAGACGTCATCGCAAAGCTACAAAGCGAAATGGACAATGCGCTCAATCGTGGCTACCAAGCCGTGCTGATCTGTTCAACCCAGCTACGACTTCCCCTTCGGCGACTTCTAGAGAAGTACATCCCAAGTCTTTCCGTCCTCGCTTACAACGAGATCGCATCGCGGGCAGAGGTGGAGTTTATTGGTGCAGTACGAGCTGCATAAAAAAGCCCCTACACCGTTGTAAGTGTAGAGGCTTTCAAAAGTCTCTTGATCTCTAAATATCTAGGACTCAGAAACTATAAGATAGACATCACTATCGATGTGATGGACCAGGGCATTCTATTCGTTTCAAGCCAATAGTTTCCAATTCGCTTCACCGACTCTACGAATCGGTCGAAATCTACCGGCTTTGCTACATAGCTATTTGCTCCCAAACGATAGCAACGCTCGATATCTCTCTCCTCATCCGACGAAGTCAAGACGACGACGGGGATCTGCTTCGTTGCTTCTGTGGAACGGAGCTTTTCGAGGATATCTAAGCCACCCAATATCGGAAGCTTAAGATCTAAGAGGATTAAGTTGGGCAATCGGTGCTCAGTTAAACCACTTAAAAGCTTTCCTTCAAACAGGTATGCAAATGCTTCACGCCCATCTCGGGCATTTATCAACGTATTTTGAGGAACACCGCTACGCAGAGCCCTCTTTACCAGCATCTCGTCATCAACATTGTCTTCGACATGCAAAACCAAAGGTTCAGTCAAATCACTCATTCAAGCCTACTAACCGCCTCTCCCAGCGGACTAAAAACGACACCACCTAAAATGCCGATAAAAACGTAGGAGTCAGGTCACTGCCTGATTCCTACGTTTTCACTTATCTATTTGGCTTGCTTTAGCAGGACTTCGATCGCTTTTTCTAGTTGCGGATCGCGATTAGCAAAGAAGTCTTCCGGCGAGAATCCCACGGAGTAATCCATGGTTTGTCCCATGTTCTCTAGAGGAGAACCATCTAGCCGATAAACTCCCGTACTTGGCATACGAGCCATCGTTCCGTCCACCAAAGGAAGGCCATAAGTATAGATCACGTATCCGGGGGTAGTTGTTCCAACTAATTTTGCAAGTTTTCGTTGGCGCATCGCATAAGGGAACATTTCTGCATTTGAAAAGCTGTTTTCTGCCGCCATAACTACCATAGGAATTCCAAGCGCTTGGCCAGGACCTAGTTGAGGTTCATCATCCCGGATTTGGTAGATAGAGTTTGGTTGGCGCTCAAGGACATCAATAATCCGGTCCGAAGTGTTTCCGCCTCCGTTTCCACGAACGTCGATGATGAGTGCCTTCTTACCTTCTCCGTACTCCCAAACTTGTTGGTTAAAGCGATCGAGCTCTCCGCCGCTCATTCCCGCAATGTGCACGTAACCAATCTTTCCACCCGATTTTTCTTCTACAAACTTTCGTCGCCATTGGAGTCGATTTGCGTTAACGATCGAATTGAACTCTCCGCCGCTTAGCGCACGATACTTAACCTCGCGCACTTTAGCGTCAGTCCCTCTCACGGTAAGTGTGAGATCTCTACCATTCTGTTCGTTCAAGACCTTGGCGTATAGCGCCTCGTTCACCGAAACATCTTGTCCGTTGATCTTGGTTACAATTTCTCCTGGGTTCAGACGAGTCTTTGCATAGCTTCCTGGTGTTCGAGCAGGTACTTCCTTGATCTTGATGCCAGGACCCGCATAACTGTAGTCAAATGTGAAACCAAGGTGCGCGCTGGATTCCCCTCCAGGATTTCCGGCACCAGGAGAAACTTCAGCATGTGAAGCTTCCAAGTTTCCGGCAAGCATGTTCAAAACGGTTGCCATCTCATTGCGATGTCCAACCGACGGAAGGAACTTCACATATCGGTTCCTGAGCGCAAGCCAATCTCGACCATGAAAGTTCGGGTCATAGAAACTCATGTTATAGGAGCGCCAGAACTGTTCGTAGGCGGCTGCCCTTTCGGCCCGAACATCTCTCTTCCAATCTGCCCGGAATGCAACCGTCGAGATGGGTAGTTGAGGAATCCGTATATTCTGGGTGTTGAGCGTGCCGTTTCGGATGAACTCTAGGCCATTGCCGTCGAATGTAAACTCGAACGAACTGATACCGCCGCCATTTGTTACTTTGCGCGGATTGTCTCCATTGTAATCCACCCGGCTGATGTCTCCGTCCAGGAGATAGAAAACCTCACCGTTGTTTGCATCAAACCGAATGTTGGAAACGAGTCCAGTTGTCACAACACGTCGAGCACGGTTCTCGATATCATCAAAATCAATCTCAACCTTTACAGGGCCGGTTGGCTTCGTATACTTCAGCTCTAGCTCGGTAGCCCTTGCTTCTTCCATATTCAATGGCAGGGCAAAGATACCGTTCCCTTGGCGATTGCTGGTGAAGAACAGGTACTTGCCATCTGGCGACCACTGCGGAGCGCCATGCAGAGAGTTCAGGCGGGTGACATTGACCTTTTGCCCAGTTGTAGTATCGAGAACCCAGATATTGGAGCCTGAATCCCAATAGTAGTAACCACTGCGTCGCAATGCCTCAGGATAGGCTACATACCTTCCATCGGGAGACCAAGCATATTGAGGATTTGGTCCGCCGTCGTCGTTCATTGGACGTGACAGGATTTGCTTTGGAATTCCTCCCTCAATCGGCACGGTGTATAGACCACCCGTCTTGCCCGCTTTCCAGAAACTCACGAGCTTCTTATCAGGTGTTAAGCTAATCGCCCCAACATCTGCATCATCGGTCGTGATGGGCGTGACTGCCTTGGTATCCACATTCATCTTAAACAATCGCTTTGCACCGTTTCGGTCGCTGGCGAAGAAGATGGTGTTGTCGTTTACAAAATGAGGCTGTTCGTCGAATCCGGCCCAATCTGTAAGCTGGATAGCGTCGTCAGCATTAGGTCCCTTCCCTTTCTTGGTTGGGACCATCCAGAGCTCTCCCCGAACATTGAAGACAATTCGATCACCTTTTGGACTAACCGTTTGCTGTGAAGCGCCGTCTCGAAGAACCAACCTCTCCTCAGTTGTCACCTTATCGTCGAGAGTGGCAGTAATCGCGATCTTCTTGGGCTCTGAGCCGAGAGGCATCACATAGACATCGCCATCTCTTTCGAAAGCGGCCGTTTGCCCATCTTTCGAAACCGCTAAGAATCGAGTGCCTTCTTCAGAAAAGTTTGTGATACGACGAGCCTTGCCTGGAGCGTCCACCGCATAGATGTTTGGAGTTCGATTAGGACTGTCCACAACTTTAGGAATCGGCTTGCCTACATAACTAGAGCTAGGCGTCTTTTCACCCACAGTAACGGTAAGGATTGTCTTCCCACCGAGCGCGTAATGTGGCCAAAGATGCTGGAAGCTGTTGTTGCGCCATTCCGTGCGCTTGCCAGATGCAATATCGACATCCCAAAGCTGAGCCGCACCTGATCCTTCGTAGCGAGGACGGAACCAAGGAAAACCAATTCGGGAGTAAAGCACCTTCTTGCCATCCACCGAAAACTTAGGCGATCCCAGAGACAGATAGTCCAACACGTAGCTACGAACATTGCCCGTCGCTACATCAACGCCGTAGATGCCGTTGTAAGCCTCGTCCCTGGTGGCGCGGAACAAGATTGTTTTGCCGTCTGCCGACCAGTCATTTGGAACGTCACTGCCGGAATGCCAAGTCAGACGGCGAGTAGTGCCACCGTCAGCAGGAACGACAAATATGTCGTTGTTTCCCGTTCGGTTGGAGGCAAAAGCAATCCACTCACCGTCGGGCGACCAGATCGGATTGTCATCCATCTCAATATGGTTAGTGACTGGGATCGCCCGACCACCTGCGGCGGGCACGACCCAAATGTCCCCTTGATAGCTAAACGCTAATCTCTTGCCGTCTGGACTAAGGGCCAACGATCTTGCTCCGATCAAAGGTTCACGAGTGGGCGAAGGAAGTTGCGCAAAAGCTTGCGGAGCAACTGCCATGAGTGCGAGACAGGTCAAAGAAAGATGACGAGGCATTGTGTATAGAGCTTACTTGATCCAGAGCCAAGTAAAATAATTGTGTGGAGAGACTCAATTCGGAAGGCATCCCCCGCCATCAACTGAAGTTCGCATTGAGTCGACCCTCCGTAGTCATGACAGCACGTCGGACCGACCACTGTCTCCTATGCCGCGCTAGTGGTGTCAACGAGGCAGGCTTATGCGAAATCTGTTATCCACTCATTCAAGAGAAGGAGGAGGTAGAGATGGTGCAGAAATGGCTTAGTGGCGAGGGGCCTTAGTGCCTCTGTTTATCGGCATTGTGATCGGAATGGTGATCGGATATTTGATCATCAACTATCGCCACCAACGGCAAACTTCAAAATATCTGGCATCCACTGAGTATTGGGTTTATCTACCAGATGAAAAATTGCCTCCTCAAGAAGAGGTGATGAAGCTTGTTTTAGGGGGCAACAGCCCCATTGGCCCTGAAGAGGGGTTGCTGCTAAGTGATATTCGCCTTCACATTGGTCTCGTTCTAAGGAACCGGAACCCTCATGTCTTTCGACCGGACCTGTTTGAAGACCATTTGGAACCTACAGCCGAAATTCTGGCCTTGATGGGACAGTCTCGCTCGCTTGCCAAAGTGCGGTACCTATCTGAAGTTCGGCTAAAAAGTGATGCACACCTTCAGCTTCTTCCCTATCTTGTGTATGCCTATTGTAAGCTCTCGAAAGCCCAAGCCATCTATGATGTTTCCGCTGAAAAGCTGCTTACTGTTGAAGACCTTTTGAGCAACTTAAAAGCAGATAAAGATGCTCGTCGTAGTGAAATGCACTTGAACATCATATGGCGACATACCCAGGATGGAGGGCGAGTCGAAACACGTGGGCTCAAGAAGAAAGGTATGCCTGAGCTTGTTACCAACGAGGTTGACTCAGACCAAAGACTTTTGGTGACCAACTTAATGTATGAGGCCTCTCGAGATCTGTGGAATCTATCACACTTTCCGGAACAGGTGGAAGTGGAATCTTATGACGACAAATTCCGGCTAATACTTTCGCCCCCAAAGAACGGACTATCCCAAGTGAGAATTTTGCGAGTACAAACCATATGACCGCAGTTAGAGTCATTCCTTGCCTTGACATCAAAGACGGACGAGTCGTGAAAGGAGTTAACTTTGTCGGACTCCGAGATGCAGGAGATCCGGTTGAGTTAGCCAAATTCTACGGCGATGAAGGAGCCGATGAACTGGTCTTCCTTGACATTACAGCCTCCTCAGATTCCCGAGCTCCGGTTATCGAACTGGCAGAAAGAGTGGCTGAGCAAGTTTTCATTCCCTTCACTGTCGGAGGCGGTATTCGTTCAGTCGATGCAATTCGAGAGTGTCTGCATGCCGGAGCCGACAAAGTTAGTCTGAATACAGCCGCGATTCACCGCCCAGAGCTTATCCAAGAAGGCGCAGAAAGCTTTGGAGCGCAATGCATTGTCGTCGCCATAGATGCTCGTCGTAAACCGGGGACAGATAGCTGGCAGGTTTACACCCACGGCGGCAGAAACAGAACGGAATTAGATGCTGTAGAGTGGGCAACCAAAGCCGCTACCCTGGGAGCAGGGGAAATCCTTTTGACCAGTATGGACGGAGACGGAACGCTATCTGGCTATGACTGTGAACTCACCAGGGCAGTCAGCGAATCCTTATCGATTCCAGTCATTGCAAGCGGCGGTGCAGGAATACCACAGCACTTGGTGGACGCAGTGGAGAAAGGTAGGGCTGATGCCGTATTATTGGCCAGCTTGGTGCACGATGGTGTCTACCGAATATCAGAACTCAAAAAGTACATGGCCGAAGCGGGCCTAGAGGTACGCCTCTAGCTCCCTGTGTACTCAGCCTCTTGGCTGGCAAAGGCATACCCAGCCATTGTCCGCTTTGCAAGATACATGGCTTGATCAGCCTGTCTCATCAACTCGTCAGGTTCCTTACCGTCCAATGGTCTCCTAGATATTCCTATGCTTGGATTGACAACTAACGAGATTCCACGATGTTCGATGGGTACAGAAACACTCTCTATGATCTTGGAGGCAATTTTTGTTAAGTGACCATCTGAGCGAACGTCCATGAGCAAACAAACGAACTCATCACCCCCATATCTGGCCACTACGTCTGACTCTCGAACTGAAGCTCGAAGGCGTTGCCCTACAGCTCGGAGAACTTCATCGCCCATATCATGACCGTAGTCGTCATTGATACTCTTAAACCTATCGATGTCAATAAAGAGTAGAGCCAATCCCCAACCCATATCGTCTGCGAGCTGAAAAGAAGCTTCCATCCTCCCTTGCAGGAGCGTCCGACCGGGCAAACCAGACAGTTCATCGTACAAAGCTAAGTAACGAGGATCTGGGCCAATCTCATCACACAGGTGAGGCCTACCAACCAGTTCCATCTCTTTTAGAACCTGTTCGACTTTGTTAACAACAAGCTTGTGTGACTCAGCACATTTGGCTAGCCCATGCTCTAGGCTATTCTCTGAACAATTAACCGAGGTGACCAACTCATTAAGTTGCTTGGACACCCTTCTACATTCGGTTAACAAAGTTCGAATTTGGACTAAACTGTCACCTGGATACGCCGTCGTATTTGCTCTCAATCTCCCCATCAATCACCAGTGCATCGGCATTCCGACACAACATAGATTGTTTTACGACACTTTTCCTGGAAATGTTAATAGGTATTTATACAATAATGATTAAACATAACAAAACCTAGTAATGAAGGATGGGTTTGGACCTATGCAACTTTACGAATGTCTCGATATGGGATTGGAAGGGTGGGCATTCGAGGCGAGCCAACTTCTAGATCACTATCAAGCAAAAGTGTCTTAGTGACTGCCGCGCGGTTTCTTAGTACGAAATCAGCATTTTTAGATTCACTAATCCCAAAAACTGGGCTGACTTCTATTCCATAACATCTGAACCAATCCGCGCTTGCGGACTCCACATCAGGAAATGGCCAAGCAATGTGAACATTGGGTAGATGTGAGATTACCGCTATCCCTTCCTCTTGAAGAGCATGATGAGGATCAACAACAATGATTGGCAGCTTCGAGTGCTTCCCTACCATCTGGATATGCTGAACATGTTCAGACTGACTGTATGGACCCAGAAACGGAGGGGCTAAAATCACCGCCCGAGCACCGTGGCGTGCGGCATGTTGGGCTAAATCTAAGCTGAACGAAGTAGAAAGCGACGTAACATTGACCACGACTGGAATGGCATTCTGACTATGCCGCATCACAAACTCAACCAAGCTCTTTCGTTCTGCTAACGATTGAGTTGGGAACTCACCGGTTTCGCTCGCAAGCACAAAACCATCAAACCCAAGTTGTATATAGTGCCGCAAAAGACGGGACAAGCGCACCTCACTCAAGGTCGCTCCATCATCGGTGAACGGAGTCACTATCGGCACAAAGCGTCCGGCTAATTCGAACATCGCCAGTGTAATCATCTGGCACAGACTATAAAAACTGGAGGTCAATATCCCTCCCCATGGTAGAGGAGGGTGCGATTTTGCCTATTTTCGAGTCAAAGTTAGCCAGCGGACCTCTTCAACCGTTCGGTCCCCAATCTTTCCTCGAAAACGCATTGGCAAAGTACCTGCCGCATCAGCAGGAATCTTCACCGTCAAAACGCGTCGGACGCTTGCACGAGAGTTGTAGATGATAAACCCCTTATCGTCGCCCTTTAGGATTTGCCAAGAGTCAGGAACCTCGACTTCGCAAAATCCATCAAGTCTGTTCGTGGAGTTCGACTTGATATAGAAAGGAATCTTGATTTCCTGAACACCAACCTTCAAGTTCATCTTGTCTTCAGGAAGTAAGAAGTCCACCAAAGGAGCCACTCTCAGGCTAGCCTGAATCATCGCCGGGGCGCCGTCGCTGGTGATTAGTGTATTAGACAATAAGTGATAGCCTGCAGGCGCATCCTTTCCTGTTTTTGCTTCATAGTCTACAAATGTGCGTCCTTTCGAATCGAAATTCGGAAAGGGTTGAGTAACGGTAGCCGCATGTCCCGTTAAAGGGCCGAGAGGCTTGATTTCAAGGCGTTGCAAGCCAACATCTGTCTTCGTACTAAATGAGAATCGAATTTTGGTCGAACCGCCAGCCGTTACGGTTCTGCCTGGATTCTCTACCTTCCAGTCTAAACCTACTGGCATTGCGCTAGCTCTCTCGGTTTTGAGGGTGACGAGCTTTCCTACCCTAGGATAGAAAGGTTCTGTTACTTGATCAGTCTGTGCAACTGAATCCATCCGAATCAAGTAACGCTCTCCGTCCTTTATGTCCAGCAATCCAAGGCCAGGATCCACGATGGCTGCCTCAATCTGGGTCTCACCATTCTCTGTTTTCCCTGCTGCGACCACGGCCTTGTCAAAGGCTGGCAAGGCAACCCACTTAGGACCCGCAACGTTTGTAGCATCAAGCTGACGGGTGCTAACCCTAACTTTGCCATCTTCCAACCTAAGCTTAAACTCGAAATTATCCTTTCCGACAAGCCATCCGTTATGCTTGTTGTCGAGGCTGATTACCATATCCCGATCGGCAGGGAATCGGCCAGCAATATAGAGCCTTCCAGGCTCCCATTGCAAGAACATCTCGCCGTCTTGACCTTGGACAAAGGCATCCCACTCATCAGCGGTAATGGCACCATCAATGATTGGTGTCAAGGCGAGCCGGGTTGGTTCTGCCACCGCCTGCAGTTCGGAGAACGGGGTGGGTTCTTGAACGTTTGCAAACGTTAGCGCAGTGATAAGGGCCGTCAAGGTCATAGTTGGAGATACAGACGAACCAGGTCAGGAATGAGAGGCAAGCATTTTTCCACATTGGGACCTCCTCCTTAACTAAAGTTGGCATCACATCCTGCACCAATGCCCTTCTTCACGGAATCGGAAGTAAATCCATAAACGCATCCGTAGACCTGTGAAAGGTATCCTGCGCCCATGAAAGGCATCTTGACGGCGGCATTCATTGCAGTTTTTCTGCAGACTCCAGGCAAGTTGGAAATCAAGGACGTCCAGGTTGGAAAAGGCGAAGCAAGTAAAGCAGGCGACATCCTGACCGTGCACTACACAGGAAAGCTCACCAATGGAAATCAGTTTGATTCATCAGTCGATCGTGATCCATTTCAGTTCATTGTAGGAGCTGGTCAGGTGATCAAAGGCTGGGACCAAGGAATGATCGGTATGAAGCCCGGCGGCAAGCGTCAGCTAACCATCCCAAGCGACTTAGCCTACGGAGATAATGGAGCGGGCGATATTCCTCCCAACTCAACCCTTAAGTTCGAGGTCGAATTAATCAAAGCAGACCGTATCAAGCATGAAATCCTTACAAAAGGCAAAGGAGACGCCACGGCAAAGGGCGGCGACTCTTGCGAACTGCATGTGGACTTAACCGATCATGCAGGCAAGAAACTTTGGAGCTCTCGTGAAGGCGCCGGAGAAGTATTCCCGATCACAATTGGACGCACTGGCTTGATTAAAGGTTTTACCGCGGGAGTTATTGGAATGAAGCAAGGAGAGATTCGAAAGATTACAGTTCCACCCGAGTACGGATACGGAGCCAAGGGCCAGCCACCCGCAATTGCTCCAAACACAACCCTCATTTTTAAGATTGAGATGATTAAGCTGGTAACAGCAAAGGAGATCAACTAAGTTATGGTGACAATCGAAGATATTCAAGTAGGAGAAGGCAACGAAGCCAAGCACGGCGACACCGTTGAGATGCACTACCGGGGCACTTTTCCAAGTGGCGAGCAGTTCGATAGCAGTTATGACAATAATCGAACCTTTACCTTTAAGTTAGGGGCTGGTCAAGTTATTCAGGGCTTCGACATGATGGTGCTTGGAATGCGCCCAGGCGGTAAGCGAAAAGCCACCATCCCGCCGGAGTTTGGTTATGGTGCAAGAGGAGCAGGCGGAGCCATTCCCCCAAATGCCACACTCGTCTTTGAAGTCGAACTCGTTTCCATCAAGTAAAGAACACAAGAAAACGGGGCTCAATCACTAGATTGAGCCCCGTTTTTCGTTAAAACTTACTTGGCAGCTAGAAGAGCCTTATTGGCAGCCTTTGCTGCTCTAGACTTGCGGCGAGCAGCAGCATTCTTGTGAATGATGCCTCTCTGAGCAGCCTTATCGAGTGCCTTGGTTGCGGTTACCAACGCTGTTTCAACAACTGCATTGTCTCCACCCGTTGCGGCTACTTTGACCTTCTTAACATAGGTCTTCAGCGCCGTTCGTACGCCCTTATTGCGGACGGTGCGCTTAGCTGTTCTCCGCAGATCCTTCTTACTTGATTTCTTATTTGCCATGGATTCCTATTGAGTTGGTAGTTATACCACAAAGGTGTTTAGGGCTTCAGGCACCGTGACCTACCCGGCCTCGGTGCCCGATCGCTCTGTTACTTCTTAACGAACTTCCTCTTGGTCTTGTCAAAGCCTTGCTCAAGCTTCTTCGCATCGTAGTGCCATACCGGCGAACCAGAGCGTTGATAGAAGCATTGATAGCTAGACAACAGCGAGGCAACGAGTCTTCGGGAAGATCGTCGAACGACGTTTACTTCCGCAAGAATCGTCAGGTAGTCGGCACCCTTCGGCCAATGGCCCATGACCTCTACCAAAATGTCTAGGGTGCTCATGCTCTCGGCACGAGCGCCAATCTGCCGCAACTCTTCCATGCGCTGCGAACTGATGTAAACAACCGGGTCTGGCTGATCCATCCACGCAAACTCAAGGACGTTGGGCTTGGTTGTCTTTGTCAACGTAAAGACGCCACCGCTTTCAATCGGCTGATCAAACCACCATTCGATTAAACCGAACATGAGGCGTGCATCTTGGTTTACCCAGACCTGCAATTCCCGACCGTTTTCATCAATCAAGATCAACTCTTGAATCTTTGGATCAGAGTCTAGCCAAGCCGTTGGCAATTGGCAAAGCGGGAACGTACCCAGTTCGCGATGAATGGACTTGAGAACCAAACGAACGCTCTCTGGCATCGTCTTTGGAGCGGGGAGAATATCCTCATCCAATACATCTGTTGCCAGAGGGTGAGAAAGGAGCTTTCGTAGTGAGGAGCTAAGACCATCGTCAGTTAACTCAACATCAACAAACTCGCCTTCCTCATCTTTAATGCCGCTCTCTACAAACTTGAATGGCTCAGGAACCTCATTTACGAAGTCCGGCACTAAACCAGCCTGCTGGAATCGATCTCCACCAACCCATGTCACCCGTGCATCAGCCTGCAACGAGGACATCATGTTCGCTAAGTCATCGGGGAAAGTCTTGTTGCTAGGCGTGATCTCGTAAAACTCTTCGAGAAGTTTCGTTGCGGTGGTAGAAGGCTCAGAACCAAGAATCTTCTTGATCAAGCGATCTACATCCTCCGCCTTCACTTCAATTGGAGCCGCATCGTCCAGCTCAACCGTCGGAGCTAACTTGTCGGCTAGCTTAACGGCCGTGCTGACCCACTTCTTAGTCTCCTCTTGAGGATAGATCACACCATCGGGCGCAAACACATACCCTTCCGCAGTAACAGCTTCGGCGTAGAGCTCTCGGGCATCATATTCATGAACTGATTTCGGATCCTGAGGATTCAAAACAGACCAAGCGACGGCACCCAGAATCTTGATACTGATCGGCGCTGCTAACTTCAAAGCCTCTGCGACCGCACCAGGCTTTCTCCACTCAATACTGCTCAACTTATCCGCAGCGGCATTGACCTCATCCTGACTGATCTGGTTCAGGGCAAATGCTCTTACGAGTGATTCATCCTTCGCAACAAATCCCCATGATGTAAGGGATAGACGATCTTCAGAGTCGAGAACAAATCGCTCATCAACATCTGCGATTCGCAAAACATTTTGGCTAATCGCATCCTCTTCCTCACGTCGGAGGCGAGCAAGCTCAGACACCAAAAGGTCTAGCGACATGGGGCCACCAAAAGCATGCAGAACAATTGCAATCTGCTCATTGAGTGGTCGACCAAGACCCATGAGACGTGAAGCGGGAATCCAGCGTCGCTCATGGTAAGCAAACCGGTCAGGGTTGCTTGCAAGAAGAGATCGTACGGTAGCGAGACCTATGCCTTCGCTAGAAAGCTTATCGGCGAGTTCCGATAGCTTGACCGCAGCCTCCATCTCGGTTAGTTTTTCCAGAATTAACCGGTCAACATATGACCGGGCGAATGTTTCTTCGGGCTTTAGAACTACTGCTTTTGCCAACGGGGATCCTCATCAGCCGACGTAATCGGCGCAACTTCGCATTATGGCAGGTTAAAGCCTCTTAATTCTACAGACGGTTAGGACCCCGCCCATATTAAAGCTTTACAACAAAAACTATGACTATATGCCGCAGGTAGCTGAGTGGTTCGCGTACCATTAGGATATGCGGCGAGCATTTACTCTTATTGAGCTTTTGGTGGTGATTGCCATTATTGCCATCTTGGCAGCCATTTTGTTTCCCGTCTTCGCACGAGCTAAAGCCGCCGCAAAGAAGACAGGCTGTCTTTCTAATCTGAGTCAGATTGGCAAGTCGGTAGCGATGTACATGGGAGATTACGACGATATTTTCCCTCATGCTTTGGATGCCTCTGACAAGTTTGCCCCTCAGATCTGGGATGGACATCCCGAGTTTAGGACACGTATCCCCTATATGCCACTTTTGTCAGAAGTGCTTCAACCCTATCTCAAGAATAAGGACATCTTTCAGTGCCCCGCCGATGCCGGAACACAGGTCCTGGATAACCACTTCCCTGATCCGTTCCTCACGGCACCAAGTATGTTCAAGGTGTATCAGTCAAGCTACTTCTTCAGAACAGAAATCGCCTTTCGCTATTTTTCTCAAACCTCTTTTCAACTTCCAGCCAACGTGAATGTCTTGTTTGATGGAGCTGGTCACTGGCATGTCCCTGAACGCGCCTTACGGCCATCGGATGATTTTGGAAACTACATCGACCTCATCCGCAAGTATCGATATAACACCCTCTTTGGCGACTTCCACGTGAAATCTCTGACCTTTGATCAGCTTCAACAAGCTTGGTCAAACGATCTGTAAGTTTCATGGTCCTCCATCCCTATGCAATCGTCGAAGACGGCGTTTTGCAACCTGGTGCGACCATCACCATTGAAGATGGTTGCATCGTGGAAGTTAAGCCCCTCGCCGGTGAACCTGAACCTTATGTTCTCTCGCCTGCTTTCGTCAACGCCCATTCTCACTTGGAATATCGAGGACTTCAAGATCTACTATCGTCGGAAGAATATTGGCCATGGATTCGGGAGCTGACTCAGCTGAAGCTCAACCAGAATAACGAAGCAGTGAAGGAAGACTGCCTCTTAGCCGCTCAAGAGAACCGAAAGACCGGCATTGCCCTGATCGCAGAACACTCTGATCGCCCCTTTGCCGCCGAGGCGTTACAGATAAATCAAATCGGTGGAGTGGTCTTTCAAGAGACCATCACTTTTTTTGAGCGAGAGACTCGACACGAAAAGTTAGCTCTGATTAGAGACAAAGCGAAGCTTCAATTAAATGGTTGGGATTCAGACATCTTCTTGACCCCACATGCTTATCAGACCGTCGATGTAAATACGCTTAGGGAGTTTGGTGCTTCACCTTCCCCCATCAGCATCCACGTTGCCGAGACAGAGTTTGAAACTCAGTTAACTCGTGATGGACAGGGTCCTCTGGCCGAGTTTCACCGAAAGTTTGGGTTTGATGTCCAAGCCTTTGGAATGTCTATTGTGGAGCGGCTTGATGCTCTTGGGCTCGCAAGAAAACAATCTCAGTTTGTGCACTGCTGCGATGTGTCCGAACAAGAGATCGCGATCCTCTCCCGCAGAGGGGTCTCCGTGGCCCATTGCCCTCGATCAAATGTAAGGTTGAAATGCCCCCCTGCCCCTATACGGGAAATGCTGGATGCAGGAATTCCTATTGGCTTAGGGCTCGATAGCCCTGCGAGTAGCGGAGCCATTGACATGTTTGCCGAAATGCGTTGCGCCATTGACGTCTCTATGGGCAGAAACAAGCCTCTTCGTGCAGATGAAGTTTGGAAAATAGCTACTAACCCGCTTGCACTAGCGTTTGCAAATCCAGATATCCAACCTTGGAAGATTGAGGCTGGATCAAACGCGCCTCTGCTGATGCTAGACATCAAAGGAGCTCTTACGACGAATGACCTCATTAGGGAAGGTGCACCCGACAGAGTGACCTGGGTTCACTAAGGTCAGAACGATATACTGAAAGCCCCACAGTTATGAACCGCGGTTTTTCAATTGGCAATGTAAAGGTTGAGAACTCTCTTCTCCTCGCCCCGATGGAAGATGTTACAAATCTCCCTTTTCGCTTGATTGCCAAACGCATTGCAAAGCCTGGCCTTATGTTCACCGAGTTCGTTAGCGCAATGGCGATTCACTATGGGGCCGTCAAGACCTTCCGCAAGATGCGTATCCATCCGCAAGAGCGTCCGCTCGGAATTCAAATTTTCGGTGCTGAGCCAGAAGTAATGGCAGAAACGGCACGGGTTGCCGAAGAAATGGGAGCAGACATTGTAGACATCAATATGGGATGTTGGGTACCGAAGGTCTGCAAAACTGGCTCTGGAGCGGCCCTGTTGAAGGATCCTGATACGGCGGAACAAATAGTGGCTGCAGTTGTCAAGGCGGTGAAGGTTCCCGTCACCGTGAAAGTACGAGCAGGATGGGATTACTCACTTTTTGCAGCACCCGACTTGGCAAGACGATTTCAGGATGCAGGTGCGCAAATGCTCACCCTTCACGCGCGATTCGCAAAACAAGGATTTGAAGGTGAGGCTGACTGGGCCCTGATTAAGCAGATTCGAGAAGTTGTCAAGGTCCCTCTCATTGGCAATGGCGACGTGAAGACCCCAGAAGATGCCGTACGAATGATGCGAGAAACCGGCTGTGATGGCGTCATGGTTGGCAGAGCCGCCATCTCAAACCCTTGGGTGCTAAGAGATATAGAACTCGCGTTAAGAGGTCTGCCTGCTGGGCCAGCACCTACACTTGATGAACGTGTAGCCACGGCTCTCGATCACCTGCGACTCATGGTCGCAAATGAAGCTGAAGTCAGCTCCTTTGAAGAGGCATTGGATTCTCCTACGTTTGCAGAGGCACAATTACGTGCTTGCAGAGGCTTGCGAGGACAGATTCCACTTTACATTAAAGGAGAAATCGGAGCCTCTGCTTTGCGCGATCGACTAACTCGGTGCTCAACGGTCGGCGAATATGAAGCTCTGCTCTTTGAATTTCAAACTTCGGTAAGAACCCGAACACCGGTCGCCGTTTGACTAGATATCGAGACCACCTGTACGCTTTTGCAAAAAGTACATCCCTGCCAAAACGGTGCTCAAGACAAAAGACAATACAGAAGGGATAAGCCATAAGTAATCGCTTGGAACGGGCTTACCACCAAGGGTACGATTCGTTCAAAGGTCCACCACCGCCACGCTAGCCAATCAAAACCAAAACTAGGAGCCATGGCGCTGGCTAACCTTAACGGTGTCTGTTTTGAAAACCTAATCACATTGTGGGCAAACCGCTTGTCGGTAACTTCGTAGATTTTCGTTTCACGTACGATCGGATGATCAGAACGATACCGATCAAGGTAAGAACGATTCCGGGACTTAAGATAAAGAGAAGAACTCGAGATTCTGCACCTTCATCGAATTCGCCAACAGGCCCCGACGTCCATGCCGAAAGCAGTAGGTTGAAATACTCAAACTTGTAAGCAATCCACAGCCCGGCGGCCAATAAGCACAACCAGCCTAACGATGCTTTCCCAATTCGCTTGTTCATTAGCCTCGATCACCTCCGGATAATTCTATGACGATTTTTTGACTATCGCAATCCTAATCTAGACCTTAGAGACCTAGTCCAGACCCGAGGAACAGATCCTGCCAGGCTCATTGCTTCACGATGTAGAGTTCTAGCCTCTTCCCTCTTTCCTTCACTGTCAAGAAACTTAGCCATCGTGGATGCTGCAACACCAATATTCTTATCTATCATTGACATATAGCGGCTTTTGTCTTCCTGGTTAAGTTCCTGGAATAGCTCATTGCATCGAGGACGAATAACATCCTTCAGCAAGTATCGCTTCGCTGATTGGAAGCGGTACCCAGCATTGGCTAACGACGTAGAGAGAACCCGATACCGCACTTGCTTCTTGGGAATGTGGACAAACGAATGATGAGGAGCGAGGATGAGCCATCCATACCAATCCGAGCAGCGAACCGTTTCTGGGATGAAGTTTCCCGCTTGCCGCATAGATTCCCGATGAAAGACCGCAGAGCTTGCGATGACCACGTTATCGGGGAGGATGTGGTCCCAAGCCTTTTCAGCTTTTGAAAGGTCTAGATTTCGCTCAACAATACGACCGTCCTCATAGTGGAACCAACAATCGCTATGGACAAGGGCAGCTCCTGATTGATCAATCGCTTCGATGTCTGTTTGAAGCTTATTTTGAACCCACTCATCATCATGATCCAGAAAGGCAATCCAATCGCCCTTTGCTTCTTCTACCAGCCTCTTTCGGACAGCGCCAAGACCCGTATTCGCTTGACGAATAACTCGCGCACCAAACTGTTCCGCAATATCTGCAGATTGGTCCACGGAGCCATCGTCAATAACTAAGACTTCAAAGTCTTGGAAGGACTGCGCTCTTGCGCTTTCAAGAGCGTCGAGGATTGTGGCAGAGCCGTTAAAAACCCCCATACAAACCGAAACTCGAGGCATCGAATAAGTTTAGCTCCGACGAAGTAAACTCTTGGTTCTTCGTCAATGTTAGCTCGCAATCTGATTCTAAAAACTTCTGCTTTGGGACCGGTGGAACGCTTGGTCCGCCGCTCATTTCTTTTCAAGCCTCTTGTACGTCGATTTATCGCAGGCGATACGTTGGAGGAGGCCCTTGCGGCAAGCGAGGCCGTTATCGCGAAAGGAATGTTCGTTTCCCTAGACTTTTTGGGGGAAAACACGAAGTCTGAAGCTGAGGCCCTTTCTGCTAAAGCTACCTATGTGCAGATGTTGGAGAAAATTTCCAGCAGCAAGAGTGCTACGCCACCCAAAACGGTAAACCTGGTTAAGAAGAAAGTTCTAACCACTCCTGGTGCGACAGAACCTACTTCAGAAGCAGGACAACTTGAAGCAACGAATATCAGTATCAAGCTTACGCAATGCGGCCTAGACCAGGGTGAGGAGTTTGCGGAGAACAATTATCGCGAAGTTCTTTGGGCGGCCGCAGAGAAAGGCAATTTTGTGCGAATCGACATGGAGGCTAGTGAGTACACCGAGCGAACCGTACAAATCGTTAGCAAAGTTCTCCGAGACTTTCCAAACACCGGAACCGTTCTTCAAAGCTATCTCACCCGTACAGATCAAGACATCGAAACAATGATTGATCTACAAGCTCGAGTTCGAATCGTGAAAGGGGCTTACCTAGAACCGCCTGAAGTGGCGATCCAAGATAAGTCTAAAGTTGATGAAGCCTATGTAAGACAATCAAAACGACTCATTGACGCCGCCTTCTATCCCGCTATCGCAACTCATGATGAGAAGATCATCAACGAGCTGAAGGCATATGTCGCGGAGAAGGGCATTGATAAACAGTCTTTTGAATTCCAAATGCTTTATGGAATTCGTCGAGACCTTCAGGACAGTCTCACAAAAGAAGGATTTAACGTTCGAGTCTATATCCCATTCGGAGACTCTTGGTATCCCTACTTCACCCGGAGACTTGCCGAGCGGCCCGCAAACATGTTCTTCATTCTAAAGAGCATGTTCAAGGGCTAACGCGGCTACTGAGCCAGTCGGAGAACTCCCGCAGAACTTTGCCACGATGGCTGATCTCATGTTTTTGATCAGCCGTCAAATCAGCCATTGTGCAGTCCAGCTCTGGCAGGAAGAAGATTGGATCATAGCCAAATCCACCGTTACCAGATCTTTCAGCCGCGATCTTGCCTTCACAAATGGCATTAAACAGCATGGTTTCACCACCAACTGAAGAGGGTGGAGTGAGAGCGATGAAGCATCTAAACCTAGCCCCTCTTCCCTCTTCTGGCACATCCTGCAACATCTCAAGAATCCGCCCAATCTTGTGGTCAAAGCTAGATTCCTCGCCTTCAAACCGCTTGGAGTGCACTCCCGGAGCGCCATCCAAAGCATCTATCTCTAGACCCGCATCATCCGCCAAACACCATTCGTTAGTAAAAACTGCCGCGCTTTCTGACTTGATGGCGGCGTTTTCTGGATAGGTGTCACCCGTTTCTTCTGGCTCGGGAGCGCCGGGATAGTCCGCTAGAGTCTTAATCTCCAAGCCGGGAAAACGTTCGGAGAGAATCTGTACCATCTCTCCGGCTTTCTTCCGATTGTGAGTCGCAATGACGAGACGAGAGATCATCCTATATTCCGAGGGCAGCCTTTTGAGCAGCAATCAGTTCGTCAATTCCCTTCTTGCCTAGCTTCAACATGCGTCCGAGAGTATCTGCCGCAAATGGTTCCTGCTCAGCCGTTCCCTGAATCTCGACGAATCGCCCGGACTCCACCATAATCACGTTCATATCGGTATGAGCGGTGCTGTCTTCGGCATAGTCCAAGTCAAGAATCTCTACACCGTTTCGAACGCCAACGGAGATCGCCGCGATGGGCTCTTTGATGGCCATTTGCTTCAACATCCGATTTTTCATCATCCACTGCATGGCATCGTAAACGGCTACATAGGCTCCGGTAATCGCGGCGCATCTTGTGCCGCCGTCTGCTTGGATGGCATCGCAGTCGATGGTAATCGTTCGTTCTCCGAGCTTTTCCAGATCCACAACCGTTCGCATCGCCCGACCGATTAGCCGCTGAATCTCCATGGTCCGGCCATTGGGCTTCATCAAATCGCGGTTATTACGCTGTCGCCCAGATCGAGGGAGCATGGAATACTCCGCCGTCAGCCAGCCTTCGCCAGAGTTTTTCTTGAAGGGCGGAATCCGGTCCTCGACCGTTGCCGTGACAAGCATATGGGTATCGCCAATTTTGATAAGGCAAGAGCCTTCCGCAAACTTAGCGACGTTTCGTTCAATGGTGAAAGGGCGGAGTTGGTCAGGTTGTCGACCGTCGGGACGCATTCAAACAGTGTACCGACCAGAACCTCCAGATCGTCGAATTGATTCGACCAACAGGCTTGGTGAAACTGCAAATATCCCGCGGATAATAAGTCTAAGCTAACGGCGCAAATACAGTTCACCGACCCAGAATCCAAGCCACCACCGGCCCAATTCCCCTCTTGAGCCGGGCGATACGACCATCAATAGCACCAACTCAAGCGGTCACATCCACTCAATTGCCCGTCTAACAGAACATTACTGACTCACCTAACCAAGACACTCTAAAAGCCTAGACAACAATATACTATTCTCCGTATACTCAAAAAATGCAAAGGACTGACCTGCAAGATACAAGCGAGTGGGCACACCAAGCAATGGTCAAGCTGCTTAGAGACTTAACGCCTGAGCAACGATTCAGGATGGTTCTAGAACGCAGTGAGCTTGGTCGGCAGATTCACCAGCTTGCGATGCAGAGAGTTGCGGAGGATAGGAAGAAGTATGGTTCCGGCCACTGATGTCTTTACGGAACTCTTTGGACACCTTAACCAAATTGGAATTCCCTACTTAGTCGGAGGCTCGTTTGCAAGTGGCTCCTGGGGTAACCCAAGGCAGACAAACGATCTCGACATCGCGATTAAGATTAGGCCAGATCAAGTAGACCCTCTCATCGAAAGCCTTAAGAGCAACTACATGGTGAGTCGAACGGATGTGGTTGAAGCCATGTCTAGCTCCGAAACCTACCGTTCTTTCCAGCTTCTACACTTTCAAGAAGTCTTTAAGATTGATGTGTTTGTGCCTTTACCATCCCAATATGTAGATGAGGAGTTCGCTAGGAGTCGCCAGATTGAGTTTGTTCCAGGCGTCTTTGCAAACTGCGCTTCTCCTGAATGCATTGTCATTCAGAAACTTAGATGGTTCGATCTTGGCAATAGAATCAGTGACCGTCAATGGAACGACGTTGTCCAAGTGCTGGAGGTCCAACAAGGCTTGCTAGACGAACCATTCCTCGATCGTTGGACCACTCATTTTGGGCTGTATGACCTTCTCCAGCTAGCCAGAGATCAGGTAAGGGCTTAGCTCTCCACCCGAATCCAGTTGCAAACCCGCTCCACAATATCGCTCTGCTCAACCTCGGCGAGAGCTTTGCGGAAGTTTCCTTCTTTGCATTTATGGGTTAGGAAGACGATCTCTCCTAACTTTGCTTGAGTGTCCACAACCCGCATTTCCATAGCTGCTAAGGACACATCATATTCACCCATGATCAGCGCTAACTGCCCCAATACTTTTGGCTTATCCTTGACGATAAGTCGCAAGTAGTACTCCGTCGTCAAAGACTCGATGGGTTCAGTCTCTATGCCCATATCCCAGGGGATAGCGCTTCCCTGCCCTCCAATCGCAACGTTCCTTCCAACATCGATCAAGTCACCAATCACCGCAGATGCAGTTGGGTCTGAGCCAGCGCCGCGCCCGCTAAACATGAGGTCGCCCACAAAGTCACCGTGGATCCATAGGGCGTTGTATACATCGCTCACGCTAGCTAGCTGGTGCCCCTTCGGAATCAAAGTCGGGTGTACGCGGACCAAGAGCCGCTCGTCTGTCATGGGTTCCACGATGCCAAGCAGTTTGATGGTGTAGCCAAGAACATCTGCATACCGAATGTCCTCTTTCGAAACCGCACGTATTCCCTCTCGATACACGCCTGCTACTGGCACCTGCTTCCCAAAGGCAATACTGGCCAGGATAGAGGTCTTGTATGTGGTGTCAAAGCCATCCACGTCGTTGGTTGGGTCTGCCTCCGCATAGCCCTTGGCTTGTGCCTCTGCCAAGACCTCGCCAAAGTCAGCTCCCTCTCGGCTCATCTTGGTGAGAATGTAATTCGTGGTGCCATTGAGGATGCCCATCATTTTGAGCACATCGTTACCGGCAAGCTGGTGCTTCAGGGGTTGCACAATCGGGATACCGCCTCCGACCGCAGCCTCATAGTGTAGGTCCAGCCCCTTAGACTTGGCTAAGTGCACCAGGCGCGCGCCCTCTTTTGCCATCAATTCTTTATTCGCGGTGACCACACTCTTACCGCTCTCCAACGCCCTCTCCACGAGTCGTCCGGCCGGGTCCACGCCGCCAATCAACTCCAGAACTACGTCTATCGAGGGGTCGTCCACGATGGAATCTAGGTCTGTGGTAAAGAGGTCACTGGGAAGATCGCGCTGTTTGCCCGAGTCTTTCACCCCGATACGCACCACGTCCATCCCAAAGCCGACCTTTCGGGTAATCGCCTCTCGATTGTCTTGCAACATGCGATAAGCCCCCGATCCTACGGTCCCATAGCCCAGGATGCCGATGCGCAGAGTGCGGGTGGAAGAAGATGCGGTCAATGTTTCAGTAGCCATAATGCGCCTACAGGGCGCCATTGCCCAAGCTCCTAAATTGTACTTGTCCATAACTCATCACCCACCGGGACCCTCCCCTTCTCCACAAACCACCTGCTATTTTGAAGCTAACTCACAGTTGATACGCTCTTCAAGGGACAACACCAGAGACGTTGAGCTGTTTGAACTTGCCCGGTAAACTCTAGGGATGGAATTCCGCATCGAGAAAGACTCGCTCGGCGATGTCAAAGTGCCGGCAAACGCTTATTGGGGCTCACAGGCTGAGAGGACCCGCAACCTCTTCAAAATCAGCGGACTTACTGAGCATCCCAAAATGATCGATGCTTACATTCTTCTCAAGAAAGCCTGTGCGCAAGCCAACACCGACTTGGGCCTGCTCGAAAAGGAGATTGGCGACGCAATCGTACAAGCTGCCGATGACGTTTTGGGTGGGAAATACCGCGATCAGTTCCCTGTCGACGTGTTTCACATGGGTGCCGGTACCAGCTTCAACATGAACTGTAACGAGGTTCTGGCAAACCGTGCGGAAGAAATCCTGGGAGGCTCCCTCGGAACTTACACTCGGGTGAACCCCAATGACCACCCTAACTACGGGCAGTCTACTAACGACACTTTCCCGAGTGCGATGCGAATCATGGCTCGCCTCATGCTGGAAGGCCTGTTCCCAGCCATTGATGGATTGATTGAAGCCTTTGCCGCGAAGGGAGTTGAATTTGATCATATTCTCAAATCAGCCAGAACGCACCTTCAGGATGCGGTGCCGATTCGCCTTGGCCAAGAGTTCACCGCCTATGCGGTTGCCCTCAAAAAGGCTAGACGGTGGCTTGAGCAAGCGGCATTCGAACTTGAGGAGCTTGGGATTGGTGGGTCAGCCGCCGGTACGGGGCTGAATACTCATCCAGATTATCGAGCCAAGGTCGTAGAGAATTTACGTGCCGAAACGAACCTAGAATTCCGCAATGCACCTGACCTGCGAGAAGCCATGCAGAGCAACTTAGCGATGGCATCGCTGGCTGCAGGTCTTCGCATATTCTGTCAGGAACTTACTCGAATCTCCAATGACTTACGACTTCTCTGCTCCGGCCCTCTGACCGGAATCGCTGAGATTGTCCTACCCGCAGTTCAGCCAGGGTCTTCTATCATGCCGGGCAAGGTAAACCCATCTATGGCAGAGAACCTCAATATCGTGCTCTACCAAGTTCTGGGTCAATGCCAGTCTATCGATAACTGCGTAATGTCTGGTCAGCTAGAGCTAAACGTGATGATGCCAGGAATGGCGTTTAGCGCACAGTTCGCCATTGAGATTCTGACGAACACACTCAATACATTCACAGAAAACTGCGTTGTTGGAATCATAGCCAACGAAGAAACATGCCGCCACTACGCAGAAACTTCCCCCTCCCTTGCAACAGCTCTGAACCCGTTATTGGGCTACCAAGTTGGCTCTGATGTAGTTAAGACTGCACTCAAAGAGAAGAAATCTATCCCGCAAGTAGTACGCGAAAAAGGGCTTTTGGACGAGGAAACTTTGCAAAAGGCACTTGATCCAGCTCTATTAACAGAGCCAGGAATTCCCGGACGATAACGAATCAACTAGTGAATAGTTGAACCACCTATAAATCTAGGCTGCTCATCTATTCACTAGTAAATTTGCCTTGATAAATAAATACAACCTATAATCATCACTCTTTAGATGATGTTGTTTCTACTGGGTTATTGGAACTGGAATCGCGATAGTCCCAATCTTCCACTCTCTTGCTTTCATTGGCCCCATCATTGCCACGTCACTCAAGCACGGTGATGTGTTTATGAATCATTCAATCAATTGTTTAAGAAAGGGGCTGTTAGGCCTTACTATTCTCGGCGCTTCGTTGCTCTCTACCTTCGCGAAAGCAACTGACCCCATCTCCGCGATCGCAGGGCGAGTTTTCTGTGACGTGAACTGCAATGGAATCATTGACGAAGAAGTTGATGACTTATTGATGAAGACCAAGGTTTCCTTGCTTGATCAAAACGGCAATGTTCTCCAAACCACCACTCCTGAAGCCTTTGGCGGAATCTACCTATTCACTGGCTTGACTGTTGGACAGAAATATTTCATCCAAGTCACTCCTGCAGTTGGCCAAGAGGTTCTTCAGTCATTCCCAGCTGCCAATGCAACCCGTTCATCCAAATCTCGACTCTCAGTCGTGGCTGTTGAATCTGGCATCACCTACTATCCAAATGATTTCCTTCTTGATTGTGGAAACAAATCTTGGAATCAGTGCGAGTGGGGTAAGCAAAGCTGCTACGGTAAGAGTCCAATTGACTACATCGACGGACAGTTCGACGAACTCTTTCCTAACGGTCTAGTCATCGGTGGCGTAAAGACCATCACCTTTACTTCCGCAAGTAAGATCTTGCGCTTCCTCCCTGCATCAGGCAATCCTAAGAAGCTTTCCTCATCGCGTGTAGATCCATATTCCTACGCAGAGAGCGAATTCGCAGGCAACGTCCTTGCCCTCGTTCTAAACCTAAAACTTTCTGATGAAGGCATCACCGGTGAAGGCTTTGGCGAAAACTACTTTGAGCAAGGCCCTTTCAAGGACATGACTCTTCAGGAGTTCAGCGATCTGGCGAACCGTGTTTTGGGCGGTGAAACGAACCTTCTTCCTGCAGGCACCAGCATCTCCGATATGAACCGCTGGGTCGAGTATGTAAACAGCAAGGATTGGAGCGACTGTGACTGCTCTTGCGATAACAATGGCGGCAAAAACAAAGGCTGCGATAAGGGCAAAGACAAGGGCGGCAAAGACTGCGGAAAAGATAAAGGAAAAGGCAAAGATAAAGGCAAGAAAGGAAAGGGCAAAGGAAAAGGTAAGGGCAAGGGCTGCTAAGGCAACTACTGAATCTGAAGGTTATCTATGAATATTAAGACTCTTTCCACAATCTCGGCAACGGCCTTTCTAGCAGTCGCCGGTCAGGCTGATCAGGTAACGGTCAACCTCGGTGATCACACAGGTTCGGGTTCCTCCACTTCGGTGATGTACAACTACCTGGGTGGACTTTCCACGTCGAATGCAACCGCATTCAATGCGAGCGTCGATGGGTTTAGCTTCCTGGCGTACTGTGTGGATCTATCAGCAGGTGCAGCGACGAACTCCAGTTACCTAGCGAATCGAGAATTCGTTCTCGATGCCTTTCCAGGTTCTGTAGGGCAACGACTTTCCTACATCTACAATAATCACCATAGCGCAGGTCTCTCAACTACTCAGCAGGCGGCGGTGCAAGTTGCGCTTTGGGAAGTTCGATACGACAACACATTCAATCTTGATAGCGGAAACTTCAAGACTATGGCACTCGATGCTTCGGTAAAAGCCGGGGCACAAGCCATCTTGAACGACGTAATGAACCCAATGGGCTCGGTTGGAAACGCATACTTCTACGACTCCACCACAGGATCACAGGACATCATTGGTCCGATGGCTCCTGTCCCAGAGCCAGCGAGTCTAGCTGCGCTTGGTGTTGGAGCAGCTGCATTACTTAGGCGACGCAAGAACCGTAAGTAAGCAGACAATGCAAAAAATGACTGGGGCGGAGGTTTCATGACCTCCGCCCCAGCAGTTTGTTAGAACCAAGAAACTAGCCTTTGGCTGGTACTAACTCCCACTCTTTCTTTTCCTCGTTGTATCGTAAGCGATACTCCTTTGCCTTATCCAAGTTTGTTGGAGAAAGCAGCGGTGATACGATCGCTCCAGCAGACTTGGCGGAGGTCGTAAATCTCGATTGCAGAGAACGAAGCTTCGCTACGTTTCCTTCGTGGATTTGAAACCCTCTACCATTGACAGCGGTCGCCGAGAAGCCCAATCGTCTTTCGCTAATTGAAACCGATGCCTGATCTTTGTTGGTAGTCCGCTCCAAGGGATGCGTCAATAAATCAGGTCGATCTTCTCCTTTCATGTCTCGATAGTAGATACGGTCTTCTCCCAGTTTCTGAAAACTGAATCCAGGCACGCTTTCTATCTTGTATTTACCTTTCCCACTTCCGTCGATGGAGATCGCCACTCCTCTAACTTCTTGAAAGCCTTTTGCGGGCTCTTGAATGGAAAATGACGTCGTTTCAAAAACTGTCCGTCCAGGTTCGCTAGGTGTGACTACTCTGCCTTTTGTGGGCTTTGCCGACAATGGCGTCGCGATGAAGCTACGAACGGTGGCGATTCTCGCTGGCACTTGAGAAGACAGTTCAAAGCTGATTATCTCAGCAGGTTTAGTCGAACGCTTAGAAGCTGCTTTTTGAGCTTTAGGTAGAGAAGTCGATGGTGCCAATTGAATGCGAATTGGCTCAGAAGAAGAGATGGCTACCGACTGAAGTTCTACCGGCTCCACATATATCTTGGTGGGGCTGGCGCGCTTTACTTGGAGTCGCTTTTGACTGCCCTTCACGGTCATCTCGCTCTTTTTGCCTTTTTCCCTTTCCTTCTGTCCCGGCTTATCAGAAGGCAACGGCAATAGATTTATAACATCATCACTCTTTTGACCCTCGACAACCTTAAGATCCATGAGGGGGATGGCTACCAAATCTGGCTCCATTGTCAAAATGTCAGTTTGCACTTTGGCACCGGCAACTGCCACCATCCCTAGCGATAGCGCAGCACAAGAAGCAACAACTTTTTGTTTATTCATGCTTGATTCAATTCTCCGATTTGGATCCAACAGGCTCTTCACCCGCTCTTCCAAGGTAGTTGTTGGGCTAAACAAGCCCAATGATGCCGAGAACTGGCGTGACTGGAGCCGGCATTCCGCCACACGCAGCAAGACCCGAGCGTATCGGGCGGCTCCGGCGGACCGGAGCACAGCGTTATCGCACATCTCTTCCCTCGCACTGATCATTTCGCGATTCAGGAGATGTACTAGAGGGTGCGGCCAATAGGCAGCTGCTAGAAAACGTTGAAACATCGCGACCAGTAAGTGTTTGTGCGCAACGTGGGCAAACTCATGGGCGAGAACGTCATTGATCTCCTCTTCCGATAGTTGACTCAAAAGCTTGCGGGGCATAAGGACTGCGGGACGAAGCGCACCCACAACTGCGGGCCCCGTGTCGTCGGTCGCATAAACCGAAATTCCAGAGGAAAGCTTTTCAAGCGGGAATGAGCTTTGGCGTAGGCGATGCACTCTCACCAACCCAACAGCAACTCTTAACAAGATGAAAGCCGCTCCAAAACCCCAAATCCAAACCCACATAGGGGCCGAAGTTGATACGGGCGCCGGTTGATCTGACACGATAAGAGAAGGATCAATTCTGATCCTCCTAACCCAACCCCATGAAGCCCATTCAGACTGCTGGATGAACCACGTCGCTGGAGCAGCAATGGACATGAGAACTAGAGAAACACAACCAATTGCGTATCGAGTGGCAGCATCTCTACGGTTTAAGCGAATTGCAGCCCATCCTAGTATTCCAATCACAGTGATCTCTAGCACCACCAGAAATAGGAAGAATAAATCTGAATGATCTGCCAGCCAGGCAAGGATTGACATCATCGGCTTCCTGCCTCCGCTTCCTCAATAAGCTCACGAATCCGATCTGCCTCGTTTTTGCTTAAACCCCGACCTTCCAAAAGCGCCATCATCAAGCTTTCAGTGGACCCCTTAAAGGCGGTATCAACCAGTTTATGTACAACTCCCGAAAGGGTTACATCTCTTTGGCGCGTTGCGGAATAGTGAAAAGCTTTGCCCTCTGACCTTGTTTGAAGCCAGCCTTTTTCAACCAAACGCGTCAATAAGGTTTGGATCGTGTTTTTCGCAACCGGTCGTTTAGAAGATAAATCTCCCCAGATATCTCCCAAAGTAGCCTCCCTTCGTTGCCATATGGAGTCCATGATCTCTAACTGATTTTCTGATAAGGCTGGCAATTCTTCCATCTTTAACCCACAAGTGTAGGCACTATACCAACAGTTGTAGGTATTACCAAGTTTTTTTCGCTCAAGTTCCCAAAATTAGGCATTTCGAGGTTGTTTGCCGCAACCTCTGGGTTAATAAGCAACGTCCTAACAGCATGGCTACTCCGCTAGACATGAGTCCGGAAGAAGCTATAGCCATGCAGCTGGTTTGGGAAAAAGAAGGTCATGCTGGGCTCGACATCCCCCATATAGACCAGAAAAGGATTCTGGCGGAGATTAGGGACCGCGTGACATCTATCGAAACGCAAACCTTAAGAAAAGGCTTGGCCCGTTTTTCCGAAGGTCGGAAGGTTCCTCGGCGACATCAGCGGGTAGCCCTTCTTATCATCACGGTGTTGATTGGAATCCTTTGGGCGTTGAGCATTTTATGGGGAGCTTTGGTGAGCTAGACATGCCTGGTCCTACTTCACCATAGGCCGGCAAGTTTTCAAGCAGTTAGGATCGTTCCTGTGCCTCGTGAATAGTTTCTAAGAAGCCCTATTGTTCGAAAATTCTCGAACAAACTTTCAACAGCTTCGCGTAAAATCGCGATATACGCTATGGAACACAGACTACTAGGTAACTCGGGACTCAAGGTCCCCGTTTTGACGCTCGGAACTGGAACGTTTGGAGGTAAGGGGGACTTCTTTAAGGGCTTCGGTTCCTCAGATATTGAGGAAGCAACAAGACTTGTCGATATCTCATTGGATGCAGGCTTGAACATGTTTGATAGTGCCGATGTCTACTCTGGCGGCGTAGCAGAGGAGATACTCGGACAAGCCATTAAAGGCAAGCGAGATAAAGTCCTGATTTCCACCAAAGGGACGTTTACGTTTGGAGAAAGGCCGAATGATGTTGGCTCATCTCGACAACATCTCACAAATGCGATTAATGGCAGTTTGAAGCGACTAGGAACGGACTACATCGATCTCTATCAACTTCACGGATTTGATGCCCAAACCCCCGCCGAAGAGACCCTGAACACCCTTCAAGACTTTGTTCGAGCGGGCAAGATTCGCTATGTTGGAGTATCCAATTTTTCTGGCTGGCACCTGATGAAATCTCTTTCGATTTCAGAGAAGTACAACCTGCCTCGCTACGTAGCTCATCAAGCTTATTATTCGCTGGTGGGTCGCGATTATGAGTGGGAGCTCATGCCACTTGCTCTTGATCAGAAAGTTGGTACGGTCGTGTGGAGCCCTCTTGGTTGGGGACGTTTGACGGGCAAAATTCGCCGAGGACAACCCATTCCTGAGAACAGTCGCTTACAGAATCCAACCACCGTGGAGGGAGGACCGCAGGTTCCAGAGGAATACCTTTACAAGGTTGTAGATGCTCTTGATGAGGTGTCAGCCGAGACAGGTAAGACCATCCCTCAGATTGCACTCAACTGGCTTCTCCAACGTCCAACCGTGAGTTCTGTCATTGTTGGCGCTCGAAATGAAGAACAGCTTCGTCAAAACCTTGGCGCAGTTGGTTGGAGTCTCACTCCAGACCAAATCAAAAAGTTGGATGAAGCAAGTACCACCCCCCTTGCTTACCCTTATTGGCACCAAGATGGGTTTAGCCGAAATCCCCGTCCCGTCTAAAATCAACTTCCCTCCTGGTCTTCAGGATCAGGAGGTTGTATTACATCATCGCGAAACCGAGGACAAGGAATGCGGATGTAATACCAGCCATTCCACTCACCATTGCCAAAACAAGCTCACCTTGTTCCGCCTTTGTTTGGGCCTTCGATAGCAAAGCCATCGGAGCAAAAATCGCGACGATCGCAAAGACCAATCCCCCTAGGTAAGTAACGATATAGAATTGCTGGACCCCAGGTAACGGTTGGAAGAAACTATCCAGGAAGTGTAAAAACCAAGGCAAGAGGATGGAAATGATTCCTGAAACCATCAACCATCTAGGCACAGTTAGCTCCCACACACTAGATATACATCCGTACCGACAGGCCGTATCCTCTAGAGTCCCAGAAAAACCAACCCCATACTAGGTGCTAGTTTCTAACCAATCGTAGAATTCGGGAACTGGTGGCGACATAAGGATTACCATCTGGCCCCATCGTGACATCAATCACAGGTTCGCCTCCCGTGGAATAGACCGTGTCTACCCTATTCAAAGAACCACTTGGAAATCCGTTGAGCCTAATCTGCCTCAAACTCCCATCGTTAAAACTGCCCATCAACAGACTATTTGCGAAACTACCGGTTCCTATTGCCAAGCCAGTTGGTGCATTGATTGCTGAGAACCTAACCAGAGGTGCTTCATAAGCAGGATCGGTATCACCGCATGGCTGACTGGGTCTCCAACCGTAATTTTCCCCGGCTTGTACCCGATTGACTTCATCGTCACAGTTTGGGCCGTTCTCCGAGACAAATACTTGTCCAGAATTAGGATCGATGGCCAATCCAAAGCAGTTGCGATGGCCCTTGCTATACATTGGATTTCCCGCAATCGGATTATCACTGGGAATTGTGCCGTCTGAATTAAAACGCAAGACTTTCCCTGCGGGGGTCGAATCAGATTGGGAGTTAGCCGGGTCGCCTACATCACCAAGCGTCACATAAAGTTTGCCGTCTGGTCCAAACTCCAATCGGCCCCCATCGTGATTACTCGCAGCAGGAAGGCTTGGGACGATCACCGTTGTATCAGGTCCACTTGGTGAATCCGTAAAACGGACAACCGTATTCTCGGTACCCCCGGACTTTGTATAGAAGACATAGACAAACTGATTGGTCGCATAGTTTGGATCGATTGCTAATCCGAGCAAGCCACGCTCTCCACTTGAGTCAACGGACGCTGAAAAAATGGGAGTTGGTGCCAGAACTCCACCGGAAATTTTCCGCACGTTGCCTGTGCTCTTCTCCGTAAAAATGATGTCCCCAGTAGGCGTAAACCTGAGGGCCGTAGGAAAACTGAGTCCACTAACCACCACCTCTTCGGTCAACCCTGCGGTAGGAGTTGATCCCCCTCCACTGCCTCCTCCGCACGAAGTAGACAGGACGGGAGCAAGCACGCCAAGGATCAGATAGGGTTTCATGATTTTCATGGTAGAGGTCACACCAGCTTATAGACGACTGCTAGAACAATACCGGGACATAGATGCAATTGATGCATCGCTCTCGCTATTGAATTGGGATCGACAAGTTCTAATGCCTGCAAAGGGCGGTGAGGCACGCAGCGCTCATGTTGCTCGCTTGTTTCGAATGCGTCATTCGAAGTTGGCTTCCGATGAATTCAGACGTGCCGTTGATGAAGTCGTAAACGAGTCGGAGCCTGGCTCAACTCCCGCTGCCGCGGCACGGGTTCTCGGTCGGGAACTCAGAACTCAGGGCAGCCTCCCTACCGACCTCGTTGTTCGAAAAGCTCAAGTCTCTTCAGATGCTTATGAAGCTTGGAAGGAAGCAAAAGCGAACAATGACTATCCAAAGCTAAAACCCTATCTTGAGCAACTGTTTGACATTGCCCGCGAAACGGCTGAGACCATTGGCTATCAAAACCATGTTTATGATCCTCTGATTGATCTCTTTGAAGAAGGTGCTACCTATGCAGATGCACGCACCATGTTTGATGAGATTAAGGAGCCCATTAGCAATCTTCTCAAAGAGATTCGGGAAAGCGGAAACCCCGTAGATGACTCCCAAATCGCTAAAGATTTTGATCGTCCGAAGCTCAGGAAGTTCGCCGAACATGCGGTGGGAGGAGTGGGCTTTGATTTTGGTGCAGGTCGCCTAGATATCTGTACCAATGCATTCTGCACTCACCTATCTCATCACGATATTCGAATGACTACAAGACCTAGCGATCACCTTCGTGGAATCGTTAGCAGTTCTTTACATGAGATGGGACATGGACTGTATGAACAGAACTCCCCCGTAGAGTTTGAAGGCACACCTCTGCCAGGAGGAATCTCTCTTGCAGTTCACGAGAGCCAATCTCGGCTTTGGGAAAATATTGTTGGACGCTCACGTGGTTTTTGGCGCCGATTCTTGCCAGAGTTGAAAGCAACTTTTCCAGAGATTGAGCTAGATGCGGAAGGGATGTATCGAGCGATGAATAAGGTGGAGCCTGGGTTCATCCGAGTTGGCTCGGATGAAGTGAGCTACAACCTTCACATTCTCGTACGGTTTGAACTTGAGACAGAGTTGCTTTCCGGAAAGACATCCTTTGATGACCTCCCAGAAGCTTGGAACGCAAAGTACACCGAGTATTTAGGCATCACCCCCCCGACTAACACACTAGGAGTTCTTCAAGATGTGCATTGGTCTCGGGGAACGATTGGCTACTTCCCAACTTACTCTATGGGAAATCTCATCAGCTACCAAATGTGGGAATGCATTGAGCGTGACTTGGGCTCCGATGTCCTTGAGCGTGAGACTTTTGATGAGGTTCTAGCATGGCTAAAAGACAAAGTTTATTCCCAAGCTAAGCTTCATGTACCTCGAGAATTAGTTACTAGAGCCACCGGGCGGCCTATGGAATCGGCCCCTATCCTAGCTGGACTTCGGCGCAAGTATGCTGACATTTATGGCTTAGCGGACTAAAAAACGACAGCCGCCCATATCGGGCGGCTGTTTGATTGCCGGAAAGTCATCGTTCATGACCCAAACGCAAAGAGAGCGTTACAAGCTGAATCCTATATAAGACTTGGGGAGTGACACCCTCTGCATGACGGCTAAAACGGACTACCCTCCGGGTGTTCGTGGGATAACTGCATACTTCACACCACCTCCTACTTTGTGAGAGTCAATTCTATGTACGCCAGTTTTGGCAAATTTGATCGGACCTTTATTCTTGTCCCTTTTGAAGGGCCTCTTGAAAGAGCTTATCCGCAACCACCCGATCTTTCTCGGCATTCTCCGGATTCATTCCCATGATGTCCATCACCTTGCTATCACCCAGTGCGATGGCAATATTGGTCCCATCACGAGGGGACTGAACCGCACAGATCATCAGCCGATGCCCTAGATTCTCCCAAAACCAGTAACGAACTCGACTACCCACGATGGTCTTGACTTCATCAGAATGCAACCTCTCGTAAGTATTGAGAATTTCGTCAAGGCGTTCTTGGTTCGCCTTGTACTCGTGGTAAAGCCCCAGGCAAACCTTATCATCAAAGAGGATGGCTCCAAAGCCCATGGTGCCGTTATCCCAGCCTTGGCATGTGTATGATTCGTCTTTCCACCCAGGAGGCATATCTGCGATCTTGTAGGCATTCTTCTCCTCGCGAAAGATTCGAAGCGCACTATCGATGGGATCTCCCACCCTCAACTCCTCACCATTTCGGATCATCCGCAGATTGGATCGCACTTCAAAGTCTGGCGGCTCCACCTTTGCTGGACCAGGCACACGCGTTTTAAGGGCAACGGATGGCTCTGGCTTCTCAGGAGTCGCCACCTTTTCGCTTCCTGCGCAGCCGATGACGAGGAGTCCAGCAAGGGCGAGAAGTGGAAAGCGCATAGTTACTCTACCGATAAGATTCGATACTGGTTGGTACCATTCGGAGCTTGAACGGTGATTTCATCACCCTGCTTCTTTCCAACGATCGCTTCTCCTAAAGGAGCGCTGATGGAAATAAGATCCTTCGATGGATCTGCCTCGAATGCACCGACGAGAATCACAAAAAACTCATCGTCGAACTCAAGATCAAGAAGCTTCACTTTTGAACCCAAGTGTGCCCCGCCACTGTTATCTCGTTCGATAACTTTTGCTGATTGAACAGCTCTTTCCAACTCCGCTATACGCGACTCAAGGCGAGTCTGGTTTAATTTAGCTTCGTGATAGGCTGCGTTTTCACGTAAGTCACCGTGAGACTTTGCTTCGCGAATCGCCTCCGCAATCCTCATCCGGGTGGGACCTTTTAGCTCTTCCAACTCTGCTTTGAGTTTCGCTAAACCTTCAGCCGTGACCAAAACTTCATTTGCCATGGGAACAAGTATTGTAGCATCAGGTTTTGGAATGGTTGAATCCACGGTAAGCGTTATTGTTGTGAGCTACAACACAAAAGACAAATTGCGGCAATGCCTTACCTGTATTGAGGCGGAGCATGAAGTAATCGTTGTCGACAATGCTTCCACAGATGGGTCGCCAGAAATGGTGAGTGAAGAGTTCCCAGCTGTAAAACTCATCCCTAACGCAGACAATCGAGGTTTTGGGGCGGCTAACAACCAAGGTCTTGATGTGATGAGTAGGCAACTCGCCTTGTTCCTCAACAGTGACTGCTACGCAAAGCCGGGTGCGATTTTTAGATTGGCCCAAATGTTTCGAGATAAGGAAGTTGTAGCGGTGGGAGGTCGCCTGGAAAATCTGGATGGAAGTTTCCAGCTCTCCGTTGCCGACCACCTGACACTATGGAAAGTTTTTCAGGAACAAACCTTTCTGGAATTGCTACTTCGAAATTTTGGTTTAGGCTATTGGTTTGTCGAACCGTTCAAGGAAGTACGTGTCGTGCCACAAGTAATGGGGGCCTGCTTAATGGTACGCCCCGTAGAGAAATTTGATGAGCGGTATTTCCTCTATTGCGAAGACACTGACCTTTGCAAAAGACTAAGCAAGCACGGAAAGATTGTATATGAACCTGATGCACAGTTCATCCATGAGCTAGGCTCCTCTAGCACCGGTATCGGACGTTGGAAATCAGTCGCCAGATATAATAGAGGAAAAGAACTCTACTTTGCCATTCATAGTGGGAAACTAGCCTCTGCAATATGCCTCTTGTTTAATCGCCTTGGAGCTTGTTTAAGGCTTCTAATTTGGCTTGTCTTGTGTATGATCACGCTAGGCTTGTATAAGCGATTCAGAAACCAGGTCTCACTGTTTTGGAGGGTTCTTACGACCCCAATTCAGGGGCCGGACCGTGCCCTTCGTATTCCCCAATGATTTGATCTGGAGTTCCTACTTGATGGACCTGACCATCCTTAAGCCACACGCATCGATCGGCAACTCTTCGAACGGCATCCATTTGGTGAGATACAAACAAGATAGTTCCTCCATTCGCTCGGAACTCATCAATCTTGGCGTAGCACTTTCGCTCAAAATCATAGTCTCCGACCGCAAGAACTTCATCAACCAACAGAATATCAGCATCGATATGGACCGCAACGCTAAATCCTAAACGCGCAAGCATTCCGCTTGAATAAGTTCGAGTAGGAGCATTAATATGATCTCCAATCTCACTAAAATCGATAATGGCCTGCGTTCTATCACGCATCTCTTTTCGAGATAAACCGAGAATAACTCCATTAAAATAGATATTCTCAATGCCCGTTAGGTCAGGGTGAAACCCTGCCCCTAGTTCGAGTAGAGGAGCAATTCTCCCCTTCACTTCGATCGAACCTGACGTTGGTTTATAAACGCGTGCCAAGAGAGATAGTAACGTGCTCTTTCCTGCCCCGTTCTTGCCGACTACAGCAACACACTCTCCAGGATTAACTTCTAGACTAACCCCTTTCAAAACCTCAACATGAGTTAGCTTTCGCCGCTTCCACCACAAGAGCATTGTTTTTATAGAACCTGCCCCTGAAGTATTGAGTAAAAACTCTTTACGAAGGTCTCGAATCTTGATATATCCCTGGCTCATGGGCGCTCCACAAACCTCCACTTCAAGCGGTTAAAAAGCCAGTATCCAAAGATCAAAACAAAGAAGCAAGTAAATCCTGTAGCCGCCAGATAGTTCCAACTAATGGGAATAGAACCCACCTGAACAATGTCAGAGGAATCAGATCCAGCTGGCCCCATAACTTTAGGATCATACGGCGCAAGAATTGCTTTCTTATAAGCTGTGCAAAGGTGGGCTATTGGATTAAGATTGTATATCTTATAGGCAAGCCATTCAGAGTTTAGATTTAGCTTTGAGTTTGCGACGGTCTCATCAAAATAGACTATCGGACAAATAAAGAATAGAAGATACAGAAGGATGCTTACGATGTATTTTACATCCTCGTAAAACGTATTCAAGGCCGATACTATTAAGCTACCTCCTAACGTTAATGCCAAACTAAATAAAACCAACATAGGAAGCAAGTAAACAGTGGACTGTATGGGAAAGCTTCCTGGGTTCAAGAGATAGTTAACTAAAAGGTATCCAAAGAAAATCGTTAGAGCAAAGAGAAAATTGACAAAATTACTGAGCACAGCAGCAAGAGGCAAAAGCTCTCTTGGAAAGTAAATTTTCTTTATGAGAGAGACCGATGCAATAACGGATTGTGAACTATCCATAATGCTCTGTTGAAAGAACATAAATGGCAGATACGCAGCCATGATATAGGCACCCATCTGTGGCTGTTTTTGAAAAATGAAATTTGAGTAAACAAAGGTCATCACTCCAACCGTAAGGAGTGGATTCAAAAATGACCATAGGAATCCAAGCGCTGAGTTCTTGTAACGGATCTTGAGGTCGCGCTGGACCATGACCAGAAGTAACTCACGGTAGCGCCAAAGCTCCTTGAGTTCGCCTAGCATTGCTTCAATGTTACCTTCGGTCGACTTGAGATACTTTCACCCGGATAATAAGTGGTCCAGATACTTTTACGAAGCTATTAGGTCCAATCCCTCCATAGTCCTCATCTGGAAACAAAACAATCACTCGCTCTTCGCCTGCTTTTACACCCACAGCCGCCTTGCTCAAAAGGGAATCGCCAGATGATGACAACAGATTAAAAGTGAATGGGATGCCCCTCCGATCACTGTTAGCAATTTCCTTTCCATTGGCATCCTTAATCCAATAATCAAGAGTCACTCGATCTCCATTTTTCGCCGAGACACCAGTCCCAGCTTGAACAACGTAGGCCGGGCCAGGCACCGCCTCAGTCGGTACTCCCTTGAGGGAAACCGGTAGGAACGAGCACTGCAAAGCAAGGACCAGAAACTCCATTTACTAGTCTGTAATGACGGTTAGGGCAGACGATATGCACCTTACCAACGATAAACTAGCGATGTGGCTGGCAAAGTTCCTGAAGTTGTGGTGGTAGGCAGTGCCAATATGGACTTGGTAACCCGTGTTCCTCGCTTTCCTTTGCCTGGCGAAACCGTGCTGGGAACGAAGTTTGCAACATTTCCGGGTGGCAAAGGAGCGAATCAAGCGTGTGCCATCGCCAAACTTGGAGGCCACCCTCGGTTCATCGGAAAGGTAGGAAACGATTCGTTCGGCCTTCAAATCATCAGTAGCCTGCGACAGTTTGGCGTTGATACCTCTAACATCTTTGCGGAGCAGAATGTAGTCACAGGCACCGCCATGATTACCGTCACGGAAAATGGCGAAAACACAATCGTGGTCGCGGGAGGCGCTAATTCCCGCGTAGATTCTGAGTTTGTAAATGAGCGAATGGCTCACTTTGAATTCCAAACCGTCCTTTTGCAGCTTGAAACTCCTCTGGCCACAGTTCAGACTATTGTCAATAAAGGAAAACTCTGCATCCTCAATCCTGCCCCCGCAATAAAGCTCCCAAGAGAAATACTGGCTAAGCTAGATTGGATAACTCCGAATGAAACTGAGACCGAGCGTCTGACCGGCGTCCTGCCTTGCGATTCTGAAAGTTGTCGAAAAGCATCTAGATGGTTTATGGACCAAGGGGTAAAAAATGTTGTCATTACTCTTGGCGCAAAAGGCTCTTACTTGGTGAATAGCACCACAGATACGCATTGCCCCACTATTGACCTGAAAACCGTGGATACGACTGCGGCTGGCGATGCATTCAATGGTGCTTTGGCTGAATTCCTGAACGAAGGTCGAGACGCCAAGAACGCGGTTCTCATCGCCAATCGAGCAGGTGCACTTGCGACCACAAAACTAGGCGCACAGGCCTCGCTTCCAACCCGAGATGAGTTAAGAGCGGTCAGTCCAGGACTTTTCTAGGCTGGAGGCAAATGAGACTTAGCAAGATGTTCCATCTTGCCGGTCACCATAAACGACACACGTTCGGCGATGTTCACGGCATGGTCTGCAATACGCTCTACGTGGTGAATAGCAAGCAATAACCAGCTGGAGACAACAACGTCGTCCGGATGGCTAATCATTCGGTCATGCAACTGCCCTCGAAGTTGTCGGTACAGTTCGTCCACTTCGTCGTCACTCTCGCAGACCTTTTTAACCAAGTCCAAATCGCGGCGTACAAATGCTTCCAAAGAATCTCGCAGCATCGCCCGTGTTACCGAAGCCATCTTGGGAACATCAATCGCATCGGTGCTGCCAAGTTCTTTTTCAATCTTCATCGCAATCTTGGCGATATCTACCGATAGGTCACCAACCCGCTCGATATCAGTGATCATTTTCATGGCCGTACCAATCACTCGCAGATCGCCTGCCATCGGCTGTTGAAGGGCTAAGAGACGAAGACAACGAGTTTCGATTTGAAGATCCATCTCGTCGATTTCGTCATCACGTCGCATCACCTCTTGGGCAAGCGTTGAATCAATCCGAGCAATAGCTTCTACCGCCTGGGCCAGCATCGATTCAGCACGACTGCCCATTTCAAGAAGGTCGTGTTCTAACTCGCGAATTTCACTATCGAATGCGTGACGATGATGGCTGCCTGACTCCATGGCAAATGTTAAGACGAGATAAGGACCCCTTCTCGTTGCACAATCCCGTGGGGATTATGACAATAGTAGGTCCTTCCTTCCTCTTCAGTTGCTTCAGGGTCCAGTTTCATACATGTGTCTGTTGCCTGAGTACACCTTCCCACATACCGACAACCCGCAAACTTTGTTCTTGGATCGGGTATTTCCCCAGGAGGGGCATCCGGCAGACTTAGCAGCTTGGTGATATCTGGTGCCGAATCAAGCAGGGCCTTGGTGTAAGGATGTCGAGGATCAGAGAAAATCTGCTCTGTCGTTCCAATCTCTACAATGCGTCCAAAGTACATCACCGCAACTCGATCTGCCAAGTAGCGAACCGTTGTGAGGTCGTGGGAAATATATAGAAACGACCTGCCCGCTGACCGTTGTAAATCGCGCAGCAAATTCAAAATTTGAGCGCGAATACTGAGGTCAAGTGCGGCTGTTGGCTCGTCGCAGATAACCAAAGGAGGCTTCACGGCAAGCGCGCGTCCAATGGCTACTCGTTGGCGTTGTCCACCACTTAACTGGTGTGGATAGCGGTCTTGTAAAGCCGGGTCTAAGCCCACTTCTACAAACATCTCACTCACATCTCGGTTTTTTCCAACAAGTCTTAAAGGTTCCTGGATAGATTTCCCGACCGTCCACTTGGGGTTAAGGCTGGCATAAGGATCTTGCCAAACCATGCCGACCCTTTCGACTACCCCTTTGGGCGTTCCCTGCACCTTTTGCCCCAACAAGTTAATGGATCCAGACGCCAACGGCTGCAAACCTAGAACACATCTTGCGAGCGTAGTCTTTCCGCACCCAGACTCACCCACCACGGCCACAGTCTCGCCTTTCTCAACGGTTAGGGAGACTCCATCAAGCGCTCTGACAATTCCTCCTTGACTAGGAAACTCGACATGTATGTCGTTCACTTCAAGAAGGCTCAAGATAGTTCACCCAAGATACTTTGACTCCAGAATAAGCGGTTACTCAGTTTCAGTAGGAAGTCATCCTTCTCCACTGTCACTAAGTTTGTCACACGGTTGGACTTAACCACACGCACCTGGTCTCCCGAAAGGATATGGAGACGAACCTGCCCATCGGCGCTAAGAACCGCATCGCCATTCGTAGATACATTGATTAGAATCTCCGAATCGGGGTTCAACACCAATGGGCGTGCGCTCAACGTATGAGGGGCCAACGCCGTCAAAACAAGCGCTTGCACATGAGGATCACAAATAGGGCCCCCTGAACTCAGATTGTAAGCCGTTGAACCAGTTGGAGTGGATACAAGAACTCCATCGGCGGGATAGCTAGTAAGGCGCTTGCCGTTGATGTTGACCTCAAAGGTCATCATTCGCATCATGACCTCTCGCTGGAGAACCATTTCGTTGAGAGCGTGGATGGAGGCAATGGATTTCCCCGCTCGCAGAAGGTCTACCTGAAGCATCATCCGTTGCTCAATCTTCGCATCCCCACCGAGGAAGCTTTTCAAGCATTCCACCAGCCGATCATTCAAGCATTGAGTTACAAAGCCAAAACGACCGTAGTAAACGCCCAAGATAGGCGTCCCTCGCTCCGAGCAAAGATGGGCAGCCCTAATCAAAGTGCCGTCACCACCAAAGGTGATGGCAAGATCGCACTCCGAAAAACGGGTGGGTTCGACTGAATCTAAACCAAGAATTGGAGCAGAGTCTCGCTCTGCTCCAACCTCAACGCCTTGGCCTTTCAGCCAAACCGCAGCCTCCTTGGCCGCTTGTACTGCATCTGCACGATGCCCATTGACCAAGAGATGGATGCGCAACTTATTCTTAACCTGCAGCTTTAAGCCGATCCAAGTTCTTTTTCACATCAGCATCTGCAGGATTGATCTTAATCGCCCGCTCCAAAATGAGGATCGCTTGAGCTTTCTTATTTAGTCGCTCTAGAGTGATCGCCAAGTTATTGTAAGCAGGAGTGAACTTAGAATCGCTTTGGATGCTTCGTCGGAAGTACTGTTCAGCTAGCGGCAAATTGGACTTGTCAAGGTTATACATGCCAAGACCGTTCAACGCATCTGGACTCTTAGGATTTCGTTTGGCCACCTCGTTGTAGTGGAATCGAGCTCCATCCTTATCGCCTTTAGCCCAGAGTGCATTTGCCAAATCTAGCCGAGCCCCTGTTCGGGAAGTGTCTCTTCGTAAAATATCCCGCCAGATGAGAATCGCAGCGTCAGTATCTCCAGACTTAGCCGATGCGGCCGCCAAATTCACCTTGGCATCCATGCTGGATGGATTCAAACCAACAAGTTTGTCGAACATGGTTCGAGCTTCTGCATAGTCGCCCTTTCGGTATAGCACCAAGCCTAAATTGTTGAGAGTATCAATGTCCGAGCCATCAATCTCAAGAGCTTTGCGGTACGCCTCTTCCGCTCCATCAACGTTGCCCTGATTGCCCCGCATTACGCCAAGGTTGAACCAGAAGCCCGCGTCAGAGCCCTTTGAATCCTTCATGGACTCATAAATTCGAAGTGCATCTGCCTTGCGCCCAGCAGTGGAGTATGTCTCTGCTAAAGCAGTCGCGGCTAAAGTATCTGCAGGATCTGCCTTCAGAACCCTCTCAAGATAAGGGATGGCCTCAGTCTGCCGCTTCACTTGGACCAATGTAAATCCTGCATTGCGGGCAAAGATTTTATGATCGGGGCGAAGATCAGCAGCTTTCTTAAAGCAGTTGGCCGCCTCAGGAAGGTTCCGACCTGCCTCGTAGGCAACACCCAGGTTGTTCAAAGTAAATGGATCATTTGCTTTGAGTTGATTTGCCTTTGTAAAAGAGGCGACTGCCTTCTGATAGTCCTTCTTCTTTAGATAGACCGTACCCATATTGTAATGGGGCTCGGACATGGTTGGGCTCAAAGAAGCCACCACTCCAAATTGGGTCAACGCCTGATCAAGACGATCTGTTTCTAGGTAAGCGTTACCCAGATTGGTTTGAACTTCAAGATCCTTGTCTCGCACCTTGGCCGCTTTCTCAAGTAAAGGGAGCGATTTCTCGGCCTCATTCGTTCGCAAATAGATAAATCCTAACCACGTCTGTACATCCGCATTATCAGGAATCTCTGAATAAAGTCCCTCAAGACTCTTCTTGGCTTCATCAACATTGCCCGCCTTATAGGTAGCAACGGCATCCAAAATTCTCTGCTTCTGTTCCCGATCTCTCTTTTGTTCAGGAGTCTCTTGCTGTTGCGGCGGCTTGGTATTCCCCTGCGCATAAACGCTAGAACTGAAAATCAAGGCCAAACTACTAACTAAGAAACCTATTCGAAACGACGCTCTCACGAATTCCTCCAACTAAGAAACAAGTATTTCATACTACAACGTTTTGACAATTTTTCGCTCGGTCAAACCTTATGATCCAGCTAAAGCTAAAGGAATTGCCGTCTCATATGCCGATCGTAATTCTTCTATCGACCAAACAACTTCGTCTTTCTCTAGCTTCATTTGAACAGAGGTTCCATCTCCAATAGAGCCTAGATGTTGAATTCTCAAACCAACGGACTCAACTTGTGATGTAATACTCTCGATGCTTCCCGAATTCAAGGACACGATAACCCTACCGGGTAGTTCCCCGTACATTATCGCGTCAGCCCTCGTGGAATAGACGAAAGCATCTCCCACAAGTTCCACATTCATGCCAAGCCCAGATTGAATAGACATTTCAGCAAGGGCTACCGCAATGCCTCCGTCGCTCGCATCATGAGCGCTCAGGATCTGTCCCTTCGCAGCTAAATCGGCGAGAAGACCGGTAAGATTTCGCTCCGATGATAAGTTCGGAGCAACTGGGAATCCATCCTCTTTTCCAGCAACATAAGCAAGATAGGCGCTAGCCCCCAATCCATCATGCGTAACCTCTAGTTCAGGCACATAGATTAAGGCCAGGCCTGCGGATGTAGTAGGAGCAAGTCCAAGCCGGTTGGAAGCATCTTCCAAAATTCCAACCATTCCAATGAGCGGAGTCGGAGGTACTTCTCCAAGGTCGCTCTCGTTATAGAAACTGACATTTCCGCTGATAACCGGAGTCCCGAGTGCTTCGGCGGCATCCGCAATGCCCTTCACTGCATGGTTAAACTGCCAATACACATGGGGGGATTGCGGGCTTCCAAAGTTAAGTCCATCTGTTACTGCTTGAGGAACGGCACCTGTACAAGCTACGTTTCTAGCAGATTCAGCTACCGCTAACTGACCACCGATATAAGGGTGTAAGTAGGTCTGCCTAGAGTTACCATCAATCTTGATCGCAACCCCTTTGGGTGTCCCTCGAAGCGCAAGAACGGCCGCATCGCCTTCTCCACTTGTCACTGTCGTCTGAGTCTGAACGTGTTGGTCGTACTGTTGGAAAACCCATCGTTTGCTGGCAATCTCAGGATTTGACAGCAAAGACGTTAATGATGTTTTCAAATCTGCAACCGGCACCGATGCAACATCAAAATCTCTCGCATTGCGGAAGTAAGCCGGTTCTTCCATTGGAGATTCATAAACCGGGCAGTGATCGGTCAAAAGCTTGGGATCCAACTGGGCTTCAATCTCACCATGTCGACGCACAGTCAAAATGCCATCGTCGGTGACATAGCCGATAACCTCAGCCTTCAATCCCCACTTTCGAAATACATCAATCACCTCATGCTCACGGCCCTTTTCAGCAACCGCCAACATTCGTTCCTGGCTCTCGCTCAACATTAGCTCGTAACCCGTCATGTCGTCTTCACGCATCGGTACGAGATCGAGATCAATCTCCATCCCGACACTCCCCTTGCTCGACATCTCTACCGTGCTACATGTCAGTCCAGCGGCTCCCATGTCTTGAATACCCACAATGGCACCGGTCTGTAGCGCCTCTAAAGTGGCCTCAATGAGCTGCTTTTCGGCAAATGGGTCGCCGATTTGAACATTCGGACGCTTCGATTCAGATTCTTCATCCAACTCAGTACTAGCAAAAGTTGCACCGTGGATTCCATCTTTACCGGTTGCAGATCCTAAGTAGATAACCGGATTGCCTGCTCCGCTTGCCGCGGCGGTAGTTATCTCATCGGTCTTAAGAATCCCCACGCACATCGCATTTACCAACGGATTCCCACTGTATCGTGCATGGAAACCAACTTCGCCACCGACTGTAGGAACACCGACACAATTGCCATATCCGGCAATTCCCGCGACGACATGCTCAAAGAGATAGCGATTTCTCTCAACAATCGCCGGATCACCTTCGCCATCCCGGATAGGACCAAAGCGTAGAGAATTCAATCCAGCAATCGGACGGGCACCCATCGTCAAGATATCTCGAATAATTCCACCAACGCCAGTTGCGGCCCCTTGATAAGGTTCCACGGCTGAGGGATGGTTATGGGATTCCACCTTCATGGTTATGCCGAGGCCGTCGCCAATATCAATAACTCCGGCATTTTCGAAACCTTCGCCTTCCAAAGCCGCCTTATAGCGTTTAAAATAAGCAAGGACTGGCCGAGAAAACTTGTAGCCACAGTGTTCGCTCCACATAACGGCGAACATTCCGAGCTCTGTGTATGTTGGTTCCCTTTGGAGTAGTTTGAGAATGAGTTGGTATTCCCCGTCGGTCAAACCCATTGATGAGTACATTTCGGCGGTAATCGCAGGCATCCGTCGAAGTATATCCGCCGGAGCCCTCTTGGCTCTGGTCTTTTGCCTTGCTGGATGCTCGGCAGGCTTCAACTTTCATGGCGAGTGGAGGGGAGATCGGGACATTTCCACGGTGCCAGGAGCTAATCCTGCCATCGCTAAGACTTTGGGAAGAGTGATCTTAGAAATCGATGGCAATCGTTTTAAGCTCAAAGAAGCAGGGCTTCCGCACGAAGGAGCCGTTCGCTATGCAGATGGGAAGGCGTTTCTAAATGTGGAATCTCGGCTCGGAGTGAGCCTTGACAAAGAGCCTCAAGAAGTACGCGACCAGTTCAAAGAGATCACATTGTCGCCCCGTTCGGACGGGGGAATAGATTTCCACGATCCAGGGGGCAATTATCCAGAGCCGGTCACCCTAACCAAGATTGAAAAGAATGGCAGTTAGGCTACTTTAAGCTCTTTCTCAGGATACAAGTAAATGACTTCAGCTCCTGTAGGAACAGGATGTGTTGCTTCATCATCTTCAGTCATCTTGGCTCCTCGATACGAGAGCCAATAAAAAGCCGAACCAGTGAGGATATAGAGTAGGCAGTACATGGGAATCATCTCGCTTTCAAACAAGTTGGATATTCCTCAATCACCAAATCTAAATCCTGGTAAAGGATTGGGTATTGAATCGGTCAATGCTAGATTTCCCGACTAGACCAAACTAGGGCTCTTCGTTGGTTGATTCTTTTTTCTGGCGTTTCTCGCCCGCTCGATAGCATCTTCACCCACCGCCCGTTCGAAAGATCGAAAACCAGCCAGTTCAAATCCATGCTTGTGCGCTAAAGCAGAAATCTCATCAACCTGTTCAACGGATACATCCTTACCCAAAGTGAAGTTTTCGATCCGCTCCTCTAGGGCAAGCATAATGGTTTCGCTCATACAGGCATATGCGGTCTTCTCGGGAAATCCAAAGTTCATATTGAATTCCACATCACCGGGAACGCGCACAACACCGCCTTCGATGACCAACACGTCAGGTCGCTCTTTGGTGACCCTCGCACTAACATCACGAGGACGAGCCACATCACAGACGACCGCACCGGGTCGCAAGTGTTCAGGAAGAATCAACTCTTTACCCGCTGAACTCACCGTTATAATGGCATCCGCTTTGTTTATATCTGACACGTCTGTAGAAGCCAAAGCTCCTCCAATCTCGTTGGCTACAGCCTGGGTTCTTTCCATGTCTCGTCCAACAAGGATGGTCTGCCCAAATGATCTTCCGAGAACTCGAGCGCAGGTCTTTCCAATGGAACCAGTCGCACCAACTACCGCAAGAGTTGAGTTTGGTAAATCAATATCAAGTAGCTGACAAGCCTTCAGTGTGCCTTCAATTGCGGTGGCTACCGTATAGGAATTGCCCGTAGTAACCGCCTTAATATTGGCCCTCTTCGCAATCGTGATTCCGCCATCCCCTACGACACTGCTAAAGGCGCCAAGGCCAATGATATCGGCTCCTAAGCTGGCCGCAAGATCACCACACTTGGCAATCTTGGTGTAAACCTCATCAATCGGCACCGTCTCGGTCATCTGGCGAGGTGTATATGGAAGGCCAATAAACCAACCTTCAGTCTCAGCTCCAGTTGGACTCTTGATCCCAGTGATCTTACTCATCACCACCGGATCTTTCTTGCGAGCAAAAGCTTCAACCCATGACTCAGGGAGATACTTGGCTATCGGATATTTCCGAGCCATATCGCGAACCGTTAACGGATGGACGACGAAACCGAAACGAGTCAACTTAGCATTTTCTCCCGAACTATCCTACTAGAGACGTACAACTGAATGTACCAGAGCGAAGTTAGGCCGAAAGATCGATTACATTCGGCTTCCAATCTAGTTGTGTCAATACTTCTCGATAATCACTCTCAGAAATTTGATCGGGTCGCTTGCCCAATAGAGCCACGATAACCCCTTCCATCACATTGGTGGCAAACGTTTCCCCTCCCATAAGGGGGGTCGTTGTGATCACTCGGCTAACCCCAGCCTTTTGCAACCAATCGAGATCAGCCTTACGGACGGTCTGGGTGATTACAGTCTTTCCTTTGAGGTCATCCGGGGCATAGCGGCGAATGTAGAGCGTATCTCCTGCGACAACGCTGCACTTCCTCCAAATCTTCTCATGCTTGGGCTTACGTTCGTCTTGCTTCTCCCCTGTCGGATAAAACCATTTAAACGGCATTTTCGTGATGATCGGAAGAATGCTAGCCCCAAGTCTTCGAACATTTTTATACTTATGAATGGGAAATGGCAGCCCAATCCCAAAAAGAAGATCACCGTAAACGACCTCTCCGCCCAAGCTATCGAGGGCCTGGGCCATACCAAATCGGTCGACCGCCGAGACAAGTAAAACTGTCTCCTTCTTAAAATCAATCAGTCCAGATTTGTGTAAGTGTTCAATGGTCGCTCGTTCAAGCGTATGCTTCAGCCCACTGCCGTCAACCACGGGAGTGGACCTAGCGCGGGCAACCAGTTTAAGGATCTGGCGAAATGCGTATCGTTTATCCCCAACCACAACATAGACGTCCGCCCCACCAACCCCAAGCGCATCAACCTTTCCGTCTAGCTCTGCAAACATGTCTCCGAAACGCTTGAGGTCTCCATCCACCCCAACTCGTTCGATCTTAAACTCTTGTCCCAAGATCGATACTTCCTGCTCTTTATTGCGTTTGCTAGAGCCAAGGCTAATGGAGACAACACGTTTCATAGAGAAGGATTACGAGGGTGGAAGGTTGAGGGTGGAAGTAATTAGGGCGAAAGTGCAGGATTGGGTTAAGTATTTATCTTTGCTCTTATGTTTTTTATGGACGTAACAGTTATAGCCGTTATCTCATCACATTCTGTCCAAAGTGGAAGTCCAACATGTTCGGCCAGATACCCACCTTCCATAGCGAGTTCTAGCCAAAACATTGTTTCGTCGGCTTCTTCTTCAACGATCCCTAGCTTAGCGATGCATTCTGCATTGCTTCTTGCACGACAAGCGGCTCGGTAATTAGCTGTGACTGACGTAGAGCTACGAACCAATTGCTTTGAAATGACCCCGCAAACTATCGATCGCGGTAAGTTTTCAGAAACACGGAGAGCTGCTAATGCCATTTGCTTTGTTCGCACTTTGAATGCCTCTTTCTTATCACCAGCACTAGCCATTCACACTGAACACCTTCGCCCCTCAAGCCTCAGCCCTCCGCTCCTAGTAAACGGCTAGAACTTCAATCTCAACGTCAACGGCCTTAGGAAGACCAGCTACAGCAACGGTTGATCGGGCAGGAGGAGTTGACTCAAAGTAAGAACCGTAGACTTCATTCACCGCCGCAAAATGGTCCATAGAACTCAAGAATATCGTGGTTTTCGCTACGTTTGCCAAAGTCAATCCGGCGGCTTCCAAGAGATTTTTTACGTTGTCCATGCACTGCTTTGCTTGATCTTTGACATCGCCCGTGATGAGTTCACCGGATGGAGTCAGTGGAATCTGACCACTGCAAAAAAGAAATTTTCCTTCTGCGCGAACAGCTTGACTATAAGGGCCAATAGCGGCGGGAGCGTTGTCCGTTGATACGACTTCTCTAAGCATATCCAGAAGGATACCGGTAGAGTGCGTCCACGGCGAAACTAGACTCATGACAAAACCGAAACCCGCCTCTGCAATAGTCTGCAGAGGCGGGTTCCGTTCAGCTTCTACTCGTTAGTGGTTATCGCTTCATGTTGATGAGGTCTTGAAGCATCTCATCCACAGTAGTAACCACCTTCGTGTTCGCTTGGAAACCTCTTTGAGTCACGATCAAATCGGTGAACTCGTTACCGATGTCGATGTTGGATTGCTCAAGGAATCCAGAATTGATAGATCCACGGCCTCCGGTGCGAGGAGTACCCACAACGGCTACACCAGAGTTGTCGGTTGCTCGCCACAAGTTACTGCCTGTCCTTTCCAAGCCATTTGCATTCGGGAAGATCGCCACAGAAATTTGCCCAAGAGGTCGTGTGAGACCGTTCGTGTAAAGACCGGTAACTACGCCATCAGTTCCAACGGAAAAGCTAGATAGTGATCCAGGAGCAAAACCGTTCTGATTAGAAGCGTTGACCTGCATCTCCGTTCCCAACTGGCTGATCGCACCCAGGTTCAAGCTGATTGGGAAAGCAGGAACACCCGAAGCCGCAGAAGGAGTTACCGTTATTGAACCTGGGTTTCCAGAAGACATTCTTCCGGTTGCGGGGTCAAAAACAAGAGTTCCAGAACCTGTAACTGTATCGCCTCCCGTCCCCGAAGCGGACCACGTCCATTCATTCGGAGTCGCAGACTCAGTGATTTCCAGGGTTAAGTCATGTTGACCACCAAGCGAATCGTAGACTCTTACGATCGCCTGGGTACTTTGCAAACCTGGCTCTTCGAAAACCCGCATATCAAGATTTCCTGACCAAGTGATATCTGTAGTTTGCTGCACGGCGGTTCGTGCACCAATAGGAACGTTCAGGCTAGAGGTTGGGCCAACGGGTTGATTCGTATCGATAGCTCCAGTTGCCTGATCAGCCGTCCATCCGGTCATTCTCTCACCGGTCGCTCGGTGTACAAGGTCACCATTAGCGTCGAGATCGAATGCTCCGTCCCTAGTGTAAGCAATACGGTCGCCGTTACTCACCATGAAGAAGCCATTGCCTTGAATCGCGAAGTCGGTTGGGCGGTTCGTTGCGTTCAACGATCCTTGTTCGTTATTGACATCAGTACCGGCGATCAATACACCCAGACCAAACTGAATGGCGTTTGTTCCACCCAGGTCTCCAGTTGGCCGGCTAGCGCCGCGGAGAGTCTGCGCAATCATGTCCTGGAAGGTGACGCGAGAGCCCTTGTAGGCGGTCGTGTTTACGTTGGCAAGGTTGTTGCCAATCACGTTCATTCGAGTCTGCTGAGCTTTGATGCTGGCTACGCCAGCGAGTAGTGCCTGTAACATGTGTTCTGTTCCTTCCTGTGTTCTGCGGAGGTTGGATGCGGATTCTGGAGAAACTCCAACATCCGTTTTCCGCGTTCCGATTTTGTTTCGGTCTTGGGGAAGGCGCCTAGCCGCTTCGGGGCTTTGGCGAACACTCGGGGGACACCCGATCCTGCTCTATTCCCTTCCCAGTTTTCGATAAAAGTTCTTGGTTGCTACACGATCACCGCACTATCGATGTTCGTGAAAACGTTCTCCTTTAAGTGTTGTTGGTCAACGGCCGTGATAACTGTACGGTTTTTAATGCTAACTACCAGAGCAGCATTATCGACTAATACGAGTGACTCTTTCGCGCCTTTAGCCGCAGCTCTTTCCACACCCTCCAGAACTCGATTCCACTCTGCTTGCCCGAGTTCGATGTTTCGGCTTTGCAAGCGCGTCTGAGCGTGGCCACTCACCTTCAATCGATCCTGAAGAATCGAAGCGAAGTCGGGACCACTTTCAACCTTGTTCGGCTGCACCGGTGTAGGTGTCGGCTGGCCGATCAGGAGATCGTGAATTCTACTGTTCTGAATGCGGTTATCCATGACGATGCGATCTTACTGTTTGATGGAGTGAATGGCAGGAATTTGAATTTCAACCAAACCACCGTTGGCTTCGGTAACTCCGAGATAATACTGCCCATTCTTGACAACCATCGAAGTAACCTTGCCCTCAACCATTTCGTTGTAGCCAGTTCCAGTATCAGACATTGGGCGGACTGCAACCACAGTTTTGCCGATCAAGCTTGTGATTTGCGTCACTTCCAGGTTTTTGTTGATTTGATCCATTCCTTGCACCTGGCCAAGCTGAGCCATCTGGGCAAAGAAGTCGCGATCGTTCATCGGCTCAAGAGGATTCTGGTTCTCCATCTGAACGGCCAACAAACGCAAGAACTGGTTCATATCTAGGCTTGACTTTGCCTTAGCCGCTGTATTGCCCCAGTACTGATCCGAAGTTATGTTTCCTACATCCATTTCTGCTTTCCTTTATATAGCGAGGTCTACGCCCTCGTTACGGCGAGACGACATTCTGCTCTGAGGTCGTGGCTGATGAAATTGCTGATCAGCTTGACCACGTTGTCCATGTGAATTGTTTGACTGTTGTTGATTCGACTGTTGGTTTGACTGTTGCCAACTCCGCGCCGAATCTTGACTCTGATTCGATTGACCGCTTTGCTGGGAAACCGTAACCGTGTGCAACTGGAAACCACGAGAATCCATAGCTTCTACAAGTCGCGCTTGGTGTTGATCCAACGCTTCGCTGACTCGCGAATCGCTTGCAGAAATCTGTGTCTCCACCATTTTGCCGACTGTTTTGACAACAACCGTGATAGATCCAAAGTCTTCCGGATTCAAGTGAATCGTTACTCCGTTTCTTGGGCGAGCGGTAGCCAACATCTGAAGCTTGTCGGCAGCCTGCTTTACAACCAGATCAACCTCAGTTGGGGTAAGCGCCGGTCGGGCATCTGTTGATCGCGGTGTTGATAAAGAAGCAACCTGCGAAGTCGCAGCTTCAAGAAGACCTCGGGATGCTTCCAGAAGCACTGCTTCTTTCGCTATTGCAACCTTCTTCTCAGGCAATCTCCGACTGACGTCACTGAAAGCACCGTCCGCACTACGATCTCGTTGAACTAGTTTTTTAACGCTGCCTTTATCCTCGTCAGCCACCGGAGACAAGGTGCTTGGAGCTTGAGAGTCTTCCAAGGCGGCTCCTTTCGGCGATCGCTTAGATGATTCACGAGCTGCAACCAAATTGGAAGGTTCGGTTTTAGCCTTAGACTCAGCTTGAATCGAAGAATCAACCTCTACAGAAGTGACCGCTATCACAGACTCTGCGGGGTCTTGGTTCCCTTTATGAGCGCTTCGACTGCTCGTATTGGCCTTTCGAACTTCGTTGTTGCTCTCAGAGTTCTTTACAATGTCGGCAGCCTGAGATTCAATCGAGGTTACGTTTAGAGATTCCAGAACATCTGCGTCTACCGGAAGTGCCTCACCTTTGGAAACACTTACCTGCGGATCAGGTTGTTTACAAGATAGTTGGAGGGTTGGATTTTGAAAATCGTTCTCAGCAGCTTCGTTCGATAACGTTGTCGGCTCTTCTGAATAGTTAACTCTGTCTCTTCCACCTAATGCGGTCTTCGTATTTACCGCGAATCCATGGGTGGGCATTGAGGCAGGAGTGAACTCGCTATCCTGAGTGGGTGGGACAGAAAGGTCATCGGCTACCAGATCAGCAGCGAAGTCCACTGGGGTTGACATAGGTTCAGCAAAGAATCCACCAGCCATCTGACTTACCAGCCAGCCCATCGCCTCATCAGCACCCTTAGGATTGTTTGAACCAGACTCCGATCCTTTTGAATCAGCGCTCTGCTCCCAGAATGGCTGTGGCAGTTCAATATCTAGTTCAGTGTTCTGTAGCGGTAGGAAGTCCAGTTTCTGAGATTGAGCATTCGGCTCAGTGATCTCGACTCCTTCCCCCGCCAAAAGTAGGTCGGGTGGCGGCTCCGGCCCCGGCGGGGCTCCTGGCGGCATATATCCCGACGCCTCAAACTGCTCTAGCAAACCGTCAAATCCTGCAGAAACCTCTGTGGGTTTGCTACCGGACTCGGTCCGTGCTCCTAGCGCAAAGCTTAGTGCGGAAATATCCATTTGATCCTTGGCTGGTTTCAGCCAATTTCCATCTTTGGCAAGCCGCCAAGTATTTGTAGGGTGAATCTTCATTAAGTGTTTTAATTCGATTCATGCTAGCTGTCCTAGTTGCTGATGTAAATCTGTCATACTAAGCTGATGCCGCAAGGCTTGCCCCTTTCTGACTATCGTGCCGCGTTTTTTGACGTGGATGGCACGCTCGTCGATAGCCTACAGGTCTATGTACAAGGGATTGGGGACACTTACGAGCATTTCTTAGGAAAGAGACCCGCTAAATCGGTTCTGCTTTCTTTATGTGGAATTCCTCTGCACAAGCAGCTAGAGATGTTTCAAGAGACTCCGCCAAGCAGCGAGAAAGTTGCTGAGATGGTGGATTACGCCATCAGTCGATACAAGATTCACCAGTCCATGGAGTTCTACTTCGATGATGCCGTAAAGGCTCTGCAACTCTGCCATCGTGCAGGGCTCCAAACGGCGCTGGTTACCAGTAAGAATGCCGTTGAACTAGAACATTTTCTCAATAGATTTGACGCAATAGACGCCATTGATACCGCCGTCTGCGCCTCCGATGTTATCAACCCAAAGCCCGCTCCCGAAGCAGCGATTCTCGCCTGCGAGCGCCTAGGGATCAGACCCAATGAAGCCGTGATGATCGGCGATTCCGTGTTTGATCTTAGGTGTGCTCGCGATGCAGGCGTCACCCCAATCGCCGTTGGGTACGGAGCTTCCGACCGTGAAACCCTACTTGCAGAATCTCCGGCCGCTTTCTTTGAAACGCCAGCCGAGTTATTAAGTTGGGTTCAGCAATCACTGCTAGAAACCTCATGCCAAGAAAGAAAACTGAAGATTTAACTCTCGTCGATACCCCTTCTACTGAACCAAAGACTCCGCGCACAAAGAAAACCACGGCAAAGGCCGAGGTAGAAACCAAGCCTGTAGCAAGGACTCGCGCCAAAAAAGTTACCGAAGTCGCTGTAGAGGCGGTCGAGGCCCCAGCAAAGCCTAAGGTATCTAGAAGCAAGAAAGTAGCCCCACAGGTTGAGGCTGTCGTTGAAGCACCTGAAGCCATCGTAGCCCCTGAGGCTAAAGTGACGAAACCAAGAGTCAGTCGAGCTAAGAAGGTGGAAACTCCTGAGGCTCCTGCCGAAGCGGTAAAGCCCGTTAGAAAGGCAGCCAAAGCTAAAGCTTCCGCGGCAACAGAAGTTGCTACCCCAGAACCTGCGCCCGTAGCTCCGGTCAAGAAAGCGGCCCCCAAATCGAGAGCTAAAACAAAGACTAAAGAAGTCGAAGCGGTTAAAGAAGCTCCAGTCGTCGATTTCACGGTCGAAGACGATGTTCCTATCCCAACTTTCCGCCCACGAAAGAACGCTGCCTCAACCACCACTGAAAAATCCGAAAGCCCAAGAAGCAAAGAGAGAAGGCCAAAGCAGGAGCCAAAGGTTAAATTAGAAGTCGTTCATGAAGACTTTTTAGTTGAGGACGACTTGCCCGTCCCGATCTGGCGTTCGGCGAGTGTAAAGGCTACTCCTCAGACATCTGAAACAGAAGCTCCCCAAGAACCTAAAGGCAGGGATCGAAGTCGACGTCGCACCAAAGATCAGAGGAAAGAAAAACCGACGCCAGTGCTCCCAGCAGAAGCGGAAGAACCGATTATTGAAGAGATCGCGGTCAGCTTCCGTCCACGTGAGAAGAAGAACCTTGCGCCACCGCCTAAGCCTCTGATCCCAATCCCAGCCAATGCTCCCCAGGTTGTTATTCGACGTGGGTTGCCCACGTTGGTTCGGGATGGTCGGGTTTATCCCCCTATGTTCTTCTTTGGTGGAACGACCGACGAGAGAAGCGCAAATACCGTTCTCGAAGAACTAAGAATGGCTTCCGAGGCCGGAGTCCATCTGCATTCACACTTCATTGATTTTGAGATTGATGAGAACGCCATTGACGCTAACGTGCAAATGGCGGCATACCTACTTGATAAGACCTTAAAGGTAGACCGAGAATCTCAAGTTCTCTTCCGTTTAGTCTTCAAGGCTCCTAGAGGCTGGCAGCAGACTTATGGCAAGGGTCGTTACCTTCTTCAGGACGGCACATTGGCAGAGCCCAGTGTTTGTGATGATGAGTTCTGGAACGTTGCCAAAACATGCCTTCAAAAGTTTGTTGCGAAGCTAAGGCTTCTAGAGAACAACAACCACATCTTAGGTGTGCAGCTAGACCGTGGCGAGTGGTTCTTCGCTGATGGCTGGGGCTATGACACTTCAGAAGCCGCCATTCTGAAGTTCCGCGAATGGGCTCGCGTTCGGTATCTGGACGATGATGTGATGCTTCGAGCCTCCTGGTTTGATGGCAATGCATCTTTTGAAGACCTTCAAATTCCCATTTATCAGCCTGAGGGCGCAGACGGCGATAAATTCGTTCGGTCAAGTCGGAAGCAAAGAAAGTATGTTGACTATCACCTCTTCCTAAGCGATGCAACCGTTCAGCGTATCGGGGATTTAGCTTATGCCGCAAAAGAAGCTAGCGAAGGCTACTTCTTGGTTGGTGCCAGCTACGGATACACCTTCGAATGGTCTCATCCTGCGAGCGGCCACTTATCACTCGGAAAACTCCTGAGAACTCCAGAACTAGACTTCATTGCAGGTCCTCCCAGCTACCGAGATCGCGAGCCAGGAGGAACAGCGGCCTTCCCTGGACCAATTGATAGCTTTGCCCTAAACGGAAAGCTTTACCTGAGCGAAGAAGACTTCAAGACTTCTCTCAGTGGTGGACGAGAGCCGGATGACTTCAACCCGATGATCAAGACCCCACAAGCTCTGGACAGCGTCCACTGGCGAGGAGCCGGAGCGGCATTGGCTCATGGTTCCGGAATCAACTGGATGGATCTGTGGGGAAATGGCTGGCTTAAAACCTCAAGCATTTGGGGACGAGCCGCCAAGATTTCCGACGCCCTGGTGAATAGCATGGCGGCTGGCGTTTCTGAGCCTGATGTTTGTGTCTTTATTGATGAGAGAGCTCTTGCTTATCTGGTGGACCCCAATGCGTTTACCCTCCTTGTTCAAAATGTTCGAGAGTCGGTTTTGCGAGCTGGCGTCAGCGCTGGCTTCTACCTTTTGAGCGATTTGGCGCATCGAGAGAAATTCCCAGAGGCTAAAGCTTATATCTTCCTCAACGCATGGGATTTACGTCCAGACCTTCGAGCCGCTATCAAGAGTCGATTGCAGCGCGACGGGAAGGTCCTCTTCTGGCTTTACTCAGCAGGGCTGTTTGATTCCGGCAGAGATTCTTTGGAAAGAGCTCGAGAAGTCACGGGGATTGCACTCAAACCTCAGCCCTTCTACAGCAAGTCTGGTACGACTATTCTCAATCGTCGGCACCCACTATGCGAAGCATTTCCCGATAGAACAATTGCCAGTGGCGACACCAAGCTGGAGCCAAGTTACTTTGCTATTCCCGAGGACGCCTTGGTCCTTGGAGAATATTCACAAACAGGCTTACCCAGTTTCGTAGTGAAGGAGTTTGATCCGCAGTCCTCTGAACAACATTGGACCAGTGTCTTCCTTGGCGAGCCAATGGTAAATCCGGCTCTTATTCGAGCCTTGGCTCAGATGGCCGGAGCCCATATTTGGAACTTTACCGATGATGTTGTGCACCTTCGGCCCCCATTCCTGACCGTCCATTGTGCGAATGCTGGCAATCGAACGATTGCACTCCCAAGCAAGTGGGCTGCTTATAACCTGCTTCAACGCCAATGGGTGCAAACGGATAGTACTAATCTGCGGTTTACAGCGACAGATGGATCAACGCACACATTCCTTGTGGGCACACATGAGGACATCGAGGCTATCCTGACCGCCGATCCAGACGACCTACTGCGTTTAGCAACTCTTCCAGAAAAGCTAGAGAACAACCTTCTGGGTGATGCCGCATCTTTCGACATTCCGTTAATGAAACTCAATGAGTGGATGGAAGGTGGAGACGCGGACGAAGTCGCAGACGAGTGGTTCCTTCGCCCCCAACAGATTATCGAGGAAGAAACTCCTGCGCCCGAGCCAGAAGAGCGTTCTGGACGTCGAAGAAGAAGAAGACGTCGAGGAGATCGAGGAGGCTCGGAGGAAACCAGTGGTGTTCGAAAAGAGTTTGAGACAGATGATGAACTGGGAATCAGTGTCGTCTTTAGGAAGCGGGAGTAGCCATGAGCCACCGATTTGGAAATGTCGCCCTTATAGGTAAGCCGAATGTCGGTAAAAGCACATTGCTTAACCGAATCGTCGGACAAAAGGTATCGATTGTCAGCAATAAGCCACAGACAACGCGAAAACGTGTCGTTGGGATCACTACGGGCGATGACTATCAGATTGCGTTTATAGATACCCCTGGAATCCATGAGCCCCATACAAAGCTTGGGAGATCTATGGTTGAGCAGGCAAGGAAGTCACTGCATGATGTTGACGTCATTGTGTATGTGGCAGATTCAAGCCACCATCCGAATGATGGAGATAATGAGATTTCAAAGCTCTTGGTTGGGCTAGAAGTTCACGATCTCAAAGACTCGACAAAGCTAGTACCGGTCCCTCTCATTCTCTGCCTCAATAAGATGGATCAGCTAAAGGCGGATTCAGTTCAACGCAATGTAGACGCATATACTTCCCTCTTTAAGACGGAAGACTACATGCTTACCACCGCCACTCGGGGATTGAATGTAGATCGACTCATTGAGAGAATCGTCTCCAAACTTCCTGAGGGAGAGGCGCAATATGATCCGGACGACTACACTGACCAATCAAGTCGTTTTATCGCGGGCGAGTTCGTAAGGGAGAAAATCCTTATTGCCACGAGGCAAGAGGTTCCTCACGCGGTCGCGGTTTTAGTCGACAGTTGGGAGGAAGAAGAAGGACTGATTCGAATCTCTGCTTCCATCTTTGTGGAAAAGGCTAGCCAGCGCGCGATTCTTATCGGGAAGCAAGGCCAGTTTATTAAGAAGGTCGGTACAGAAGCTCGACAAGAGATTGAAGAATTGCTCGGACAAAAAATATTCCTAGAACTTCATGTACGTGTTCGGGAAGACTGGCGCATGAACCCCCGCATGCTACAAGAGTTGGAATACGCAGAGTAAGCAACGGTGGACACAACTCAAATTTTCGGCCAACCTCTCGCTCCCAAGCCAGAGGTTGCCTTACCACAGATACCTACCATTCCCAGCTCAAAGTTTGGACCTGAACACAAGGTTCAGTATGTCATTGAGTTGGTTGGACCAAAATCTTCTCCGGCAAGCACGGTTTCTTCCCTGCTCGATCCTCGTTGGCATGAAGCCCTTGGTCAACCCAATGTTTTCGTGATGGCACCGGGAGATGATGGCTGGCAGACTCTGTCTTCTCGCGCCGACGGTTCTTATGATTCCATCGCTCTTGCCTGGGACATGCTTTCTGAGCAGGGTGAATTGACAAGCAAAGCCGCCGAACACCTGCTTCAGGTAGCCGAAGGCTTTGCGACCCATTTGCAGCGTCGAGCAATGCCTTTGCCTCCTCCAGCCGATATAGATCGATATTTGGTTAGCCTGCTTGATATCCGTGAAAGTTTGGACATAGGTGTTGAAATACTGTTAGTTCCGAAGGTTTCCGAATTCTTGGAGAAGGATGTTTGGGTTGCCTTATCTGAACTGGGTTACGACTTAAAACCATCTGGCTTTTTTGAAGTGCTGCCTGCGAACAGCCATTTACCCTTAATTTCGGTAACACCAATGGGAGGAGCAAGTAGCTTCTCACTCTCTGCCGTTCAGAGCGGGGTCCGCCATCCCGGCCTCTTGATCGGCTTTAGCCTTCCTTTATCGCCAAATCCGGACTACTCACTGGATGCAGCATTCAAAACTGCGGACCATTTGGTCAACCAGCTTCATGCGGCTGCATTCACCGATGAAGACCGACCGTTGAGTCATTCGGTTCGAGCAGAAATGCGCCAAAACTTGGGGATGGCAGTACAAGCCCTTGAGGGTGTCGGTATTGTTCCCGGCTCCCTGGCCTCTCAAATCCTCTTTGGCTAGAAATAAGAAGAGGCGAGGGAATCCCTCGCCTCTTTTCATATTTATCGACAACCTCAGTCGTCTAGTTCAATCTTGCTGCTCTTCACAGCACTGGCTCGACGTCGAACTTGGCCGTAAGACCGACCACTGCCATCTACGTTAGCCGCAGGCTGTTCGGCAGCAACTACGTGAGCTGATCTCAATCTGGCGTTCTCTGCTAATGCAAGCGCCATGATTGTTTGTCCTTCACCCTTTCTCTTCGCAATCATCTTGTCCCATAGATAGAGGATTGGCGATGCGTTATAGATGGATGAGTAGGTACCGGACAAGATACCAGCCAACATTGTCACACAGAAGAGTTTGAGGTCTGGAGTAGTGGTACCAAACGACAAGAGAATGATGAGGGTTGCGATAACCGTCATCGACGTGTTCAGTGATCGGGCAAAAGATTGAGTGATGGACCGGTTCACCAGGTTCCCCAGATCTTCACCAGGGAGAGGACGTCGCAAGTTCTCACGGATACGATCGAAGATAACGATCGTGTCGTGGACAGAGAAGCCAATGACGGTTAGCATTGACGTAAGGAAGAGGGCGCTTACTTCCCAACTGAAGAAGTAACCAACCATCGCCGTCACGCCAAGCACCACCAAGATGTCATGCAGCATCGCCAGAATTGCCGACATACCAAACCGAAGTCCGATATGGAAATTACCAAGGGCAACTCCGAAGCGGAATGTAAGCCACATGACAATCAATCCCGCAGAGATTACAACGCCCCAGATTGCGTTATTGACAGTCTCCTTTTGAACGCTTGGGCCCACATAGGCAGAACCACCTTTCTCAGGTCGTTCCAAGCCTGCTGCGGCAGCGACCCTATTAGCCACCTCTTCCGCTGCGTCTGCCTTACCATTACCAGCTTCAAGTGGCACGGTGACGATTGCAACTCGAGCATCACCAGAACCGGCAAATTTTACGTTCGCCCCGTCGATATCTGATTTGTCCAGAGTAGCCTGGATAGCGGGTGCGGTTTGATTTGGAGCCTTCAGCTCAACTTCATATCCACCACGGAATTCAACATTTGGCTTTAGTCCACCAAGGAAGACGAAAGGCAGGAAGACAACAATCGATATAGCCGAGATCGTGAACCACTTTCGAGACGTGTTCACAATTTGGAACGGCTTCTCATCTGCTGTTAGCTCAAACTTCTCACCAAACCAGCTTCGCTCAAGAGCATAGAACTTGGGGTTGTTTCCGATGCCTGATCCAACCAAGAAGATCAAGAGTGATCGAGTGATTACCACCGCAGTGAACAGCGAAATGGCTACACCGATAATCAAGGTAGAAGCAAATCCCTTTACCGGACCGGTTCCGAGATTCACCAAAACTATAGAAGTTAGGATCGTACAGGCATTTGAGTCTAGGATCGCCGGGAATGCGCGCTTGAACCCAAGTTCAATAGCCGTCATCAGCGACTTACCTGTCTTCATCTCCTCCTTGAATCGTTCAAAGACGAGAATATTGGCGTCTACCGCCATACCCACAGAGAGGATGAAGCCCGCGATCGCAGCCAAGCTAAAGGTTGCATTGATCCACTTCATCACCGTTAAGGTGAAGAGAACATACAAGCCAAGAGCAATTAAGGCTACAAAGCCAGGGAAAGCGTAGTAAACGATTAAGAAGAGTGCAATCAGCGCAAAAGAGACGATGCCCGCGACGATGATTTTGTCTAGAGCTTGCGCACCAATCGTCGGGTCAACTTTTTGCGTACTGGTTAGCTCCAAACTCACGGGTAAAGAACCCGAATTCAGAAGCTCCTTTAACTTGAGAACATAAGCCTTATCAAACTGACCATCGATCTGGGCGCTATCGCGTATAACGGTTCCTTCTCGAAGCGGCGCAATGCTGATAACGAGGTTATCTAGAACTGCCGCCAACTGAGGCTGTCCACGCTGGTTTCTGCGGGTCCATTCCTCCATCTTCTTTGCGCCCTCCGATGAAAACTGCATCGTAGGAATGTAACTTTCGTTATGAGGAATCGCATCTGCCTTTGCCAGATCAGCGCCTTGCAGAATCGGAGCCCCCCAGCTAGCGATCATCGCCTTATAAGCTGGAGTATTTGGCTTGATTAGCTCGCCAGTTGCACGTCTCTGAAATATATAAGCTGGATTCCCGCCTACTTCTTCGGTATCACGAGTGGCTTCGTAAGTACGCGGGCTACCTGCACCCGTAGTTACCGTCTTGGCCCAGTACCATTCAATACTGGCCGTTGTGCTTAAGGTTTCTCGGGCCGTTTTCTCATCGGTAAAACCAGGGAGTTCAACCGTTATCTCGTCAGTTCCTTTCCCTTGGACGATAGGTTCCGCCACACCAATCGGCCCAGTCGCACGGTTCATAATTGTCCGTACAACGCTCGATTGAACCCCCGTCATGTTCTGACGTTGCTCAGCCGAAAGCTTGGAGGTATCCATCTTATAGGTAAGGCGAATGCCTCCTTGGATATCCAAACCCATGTTTGGCTTTTTGAAATGGTAACCGAGCCCAGAGATCACTCCAAGACCAAGTACGACGAGAAGAAAAAGATAACTACGAGATTGCAAAACGGTGGGACGCCTCCTATGGCGTTTCTTAACTAGCGGAGTATACCGCTCCAAACTGCGGGCCTTGTGGTTTGTGGACTGTCGCCCGTGACATGGCTAGCTAGCTCAACAAGCCACAAGCGACAGTTCACATTCGTTATTAGTCTCTGGCCCAGAACATTTCGCCGGCATCTTCAAAGATAACGGCTTCCTTTAGAACACTCAGCGCCTTCCTCAAACCTTCCATGGGCGACATCAGGCCATCCTCATGTTCGATGCTAAGCACGTTGTCATAGCCAACAGTTCGCAATTCGGAACAGAATTCCTTCCACCAATCGAGACCGTGACCATAGCCAACGCTTCGGAACACCCAAGACCTTTCCGCAATCTTGCCGTAGCTCTTTGTATCGAGATTTCCGTTGCGGCCAGAATTGTATGGGTCAATCTTGGTGTCTTTGGCGTGGACATGGAATAGCGCACCTTCTCTACCTAACTCGCGCACGGCCGCAATAGGATCAATTCCTTGCCACCACAAGTGCGATGGATCAAAGTTAGCTCCAATCTGTTCCCCAGCCGCCTCACGCAGTTTAAGAAGTGTGTCGTTGGAATAGCAGACAAAACCAGGGTGCATCTCTATGGCGAATTTAACATTGTGTTGCTTCAAGAAAGCGTTCTGCTCTTTCCAGTAAGGAATAACTTTCTCTTTCCATTGCCAATCCAAAATGTCTCGGAACTCATCAGGCCAAGCACAAGTCACCCAGTTTGGTTGCGTCGCATTAGGACTGTCTCCGGGGCATCCACTAAACCCATTGACCACCCCAATCCCCAAAGCAGACGCAAGTTTGACCGAGTTTACAAATGCTTGATGGTGCTCTTCCGCCATCGCTTTGTTCGGGCTCAGCGCGTTGCCATGACATGATATGGCCGAGATAACCAGACCATGATCTGCAACCTCTTTGAGCAAAGCGTCTCGCGCTTCCTTGCTCTCTAGGAGCTTCTCTATTTCTAGGTGTGCTGCCCCTGGGTACGCGCCGCCCCCAAACTCCACGGCCTGAATGCCCTCAGCTTTAACTATCTCAAGTGTTTCGGCACGGGTCTTATCCCCGAATAGTGCCGTAAAGATACCAATTCTCATGCCTATAGCATGACAAGTTCCTTCAGCATCTTTCTATCAGCAAAGCCTAACAATCTTCTTTTTTCCAAACATCGCTTGCTAAAAACCAAAACCTTTGATACACTGAACCAAATCTTCTTTTGGTTTGATCCAAATTCCCTTTGTCCAATGAACGAAAATCTTTCCAATAGAGAACTGCAGATCAATCACATTTTTTCAACGATTGCCACAAGCATTAAGGCAGGAGCTTGGAAGGAAGGCGAAAAACTTCCCACAGAACGCGAATTAGCGATTAAATATGGTGTCAGCAGGGCTGTTGTTAAGCAGGCTATCCAAGATTTGGAGCACAAGGGACTTCTGGACAGAATGCCTAACTGCCGCCCCACAATACGCAGAAAGACACAAGGACACACAATGCACGCCAAGTCTGGTCGAAACCAAATTGGCGTTTGGATTCCCCAAAGCTTAGAAGCCCCAGGTGCTGCTGCTATTCTCCAAGGCATCCGCGAGGCTCTAGCAAAGTTTAATTACTCCGTTGTTATGGGCTGTCCGGTTGGCCCGAACGATCTGTCAGAGCTTCCCTTTCTTAAGACACTCCAGCAAACAACTTCAATTGCTGGGGCAATCATTCTGCCGAGTGGCATGGATACGGCAGGAGCGTACGACAAGCTTTTTGAGACCGGCTATCCCCTTGTTTTTGTGGACCGTGATCCTTGTGCTAACCGTAAATTTGACCTAGTCGGGACCAATAACGTTCAAGCAGCCAAACAGGCCGTACAGCATTTACTTAAGCTTGGCCATCGCCGGGTTGCTATGGTGGGAAACACAGATGATGCCTCTAGCGTTCGCGATCGATACGACGGTTATTGTTTAGCAATGCTGGAGGCGGGTTTACGTCCCTATCCACTTTCGGAAAACACCATTCCTTCCGGAATTGGTTCAGATGCCTCAGAGCAAGCGATAGCGATTATCAAGAAGCTACAACACAAAATTGATCAACCGACCGCACTCTTTTGTGTAAATGATCAAGCCGCACTTCACCTAAATGATGCTGCATCTCTATTAGGATGGACAGTGCCACACGATTTATCCCTTATGGGATTCGACTGGTCGCTACGATGGGTTCCTTCCGGAGGACATTTAACGACTATTTGCCAGCACTTTGATGTGATTGGACAGGTTGCTGTCGGTCACTTACTAGAAAAGATAGATGATGCCAAGGCCCAGGTGCCTAGACAAATTCTTGTCGAAGGAACACTTGTTGAGCGTGGATCTGCTGTTGCTCTAGATCAAAGTATCTCTCACAAAAATATAACGAGGTCAATATGAATCATCGAACGAGGGCGTTCACCCTCATTGAACTTTTAGTCGTTATCGCAATTATCGCGATTCTTGCTGCAATTCTGTTCCCCGTTTTCGCTCAAGCTAAAGCCTCTGCTAAGAAAGCTTCTGACTTAAGCAATGTCAAGCAATTGTTAACTGCTCAGCTGATGTACTGCGCAGACTACGATGACTTGTTTGCCGGTCAGCCTGCACCAGCATCTGGCGGCGGCGGTCAAAGCAACTGGGGCAATGGTCGCCCTCTAGGGTACATGGATTCTTCGCTCAATGGTATGCCAGTGTGGGCTAGAGATATTCAGCCATATACAAAGAACTTTGATATCATGGTGAGTCCAGCTTCACCAGGTAGGGTTTCCGGAAATGGCGCTCTTTGGGACGGAACAACTGGTCAAGGCAAGACCAACTACATCATGAACGCCGTCACCCAGTTCAACAGCCAGAGCAATCTAAAGAATCCTGCTGATCTGGTATTGTTCCGAAGCCACAAGCTAACCCATCGTCACTCTTACACAAACCCACACTTCTATGTGGCTGGATCTGCTGCAAATCAGCAAGGTTTTGCTTTCCAGTGGTGGTGCAATGAGACAGATGGTAATGATCGAACATTCCAAGGTGGTTCGAACATCGGATGGGCTGACGGTCACGTCAAGTTCAAGAAGTTCAATACCGTGACCTGGGGTCAGTTTGGATTCACAGAACTCGGCGATGCAAACGATGCTCCTGGTAAGAATCGATGCGCAGAGAACCCAACGAGTAGTCATTATCTGTACTTCCCAGGATGGGGTACTGAGCGAACAAACTTCCCTCTTACGGACAGGACTCCTTAATGAAAAAGAGCTTGTTAATCCTATGCGTATTAGTAGGAGCAACAATGATTGGTTGCGGGGATGGTCCTCGTGATGCTACAAACGATCCTGAGGTGAAAGCCATGCTTAAGGGCGTGGAAGAGCAAGGCAAAATGCCAGCTCAAGGCGAAGCTCCCGCTGGACAAGCACCAGCAGGAGGACCTACGGCCGTAGGAGGCTAAAGGTAAATGAAGACGGCAGACACTGCAAAGTGTCTGCCGTCTTTTTGGCATATGCTTAAGCCATCGACTACAGGCACACCCAGTTCGCGAAAAATGCTCGTTTTGGACTCTATCCAGATTGAAGTTAGTGCGTCGACCAATTCCTGTTTGGTTGACAACCTTATAGTTGTAGAATTCCTCTTCATCAACTAGGGCAAAGCACTCTAGATGAAGTGATCAAGGCTGTCTATACACAAAGCATGGATTAGCCATTGGTGATAACTCGGACAAACTCAACTTTAACGACGTCCGATCCCGTGTTGAGGCTAAACTAGTGGGGATGGCAGCGGCTGGTCAGGTTGATGAGACTTCCCTTCAAATCCTTCGTGATCTGGAGCGGTTCATTGATGAGTCCGTGTCCAAGAATGGCGGCAATACTGAAGCTATTCGCCCAAATCACAGGGTCAAGTTTCATTGGCCCCCACACCCTATTAGTTATGAGTATCACGTTTTGGCCTCTGACTGGACAGGTACATCCAGCTTTGAGTCACACGGTGAGACGTTTCAAGTAAAGGTCGCAACCACGCCATATGGCGTCTTTGGAAGGTGCGATGAGCTTTGGCATGAGGATCGGGGCGACACTCTGGACTTAATGCTTTTGAAGCTTCGTGAAAGCTCAGCTCCACTCCTGAATCGACAGGTGATGATTAACGAGTGTCGGGGACAATCTGGGCGCTTTATTGGACACTTCCGAGACCTCTCCCCTTCCGACCTAATCAAGCTTCTCTACTGTAAGGATCGAGACATCGCGAACGAAGCCCGCACGGAGATCGAGACTCACGCCAGCCAACGCATTTTTACTCCCGCGCTAGTCGCAATTTTGAATGATCGTCGCCACCCTTACCGCCGTTCAGCTCAATGGTGCGTCCTAGACTTGTTTGAGGATCTTCCTAGTTTCTGTCGCCATGACGAAGAAGAGACGGCCGCAGTACAAGCCATGCGCGACCTGATTTGGGATGCTGAAGATGACTACGCGAGGACGATCTATAAAGCGGGAGTTGTCTTAGGAGGTCACCTTCCGCACAAGCATGGCGGTCCAGTTCTTCTAGAGTGTTTGAATGCTCCCAGTAAGGTAGGGCGCCGAAGTGCAATTCATGGTTTATTCCATGTAGTGGAATGGCAACCGGAATTGAAGCAAGGAGTTCTTCTCGCTTTAAGAGAAGTAGCGGAAGAAGATCCCGAGCCAATATTGCGTGAGTTTGCCCGGCAAATGGGACTGGATATTAAAGCCGGCGGAATTGATCACCACCCCGAACCTGTATTTCCTGAAGAATTGTAGTTATTAGGAAGCCTTTATCTGGGTACCTTATGACCTCATGCTACTAACTCCTAACCGAGTTTTTGCTGCGGTCAACTTACAGCTCTACTTCTCTTATCCAAATCTGTTACGTAGTTATCGAAGGTACATAGGATATTTTCCTGATATTGCATGCCCACACAACTATAACGAACGCATGATATGGCGGAAGTTGATTGATCGAAATCCACTATTCATCACTTTCTGCGACAAACTCGCCACTAAGGACTTCATTGAATCCATTTGTCCAGGCTTGAGCATTCCTAGGACCCTTTGGCGTGGGGCAGACGCGAGAGACATTCCCGATTCAATCCTAAACGATGAAGTGTTCGTAAAGGCAAATCATGGCTGTAACTTCAACTATGAGATCAGAGGAAGCTTCGATAGAAACAATCTTAACCACGTTGCAAACTCTTGGCTGAGGCTCCAATGGGGGCGAAAGCAGATGGAATGGGGTTATTCCCAGGTGATTCCAACGTTGTTTGTAGAACAGGCAGTAGGTTGCGCTCAAGATAACTTACTGGAGATTAACCTTCGATGCAGTAACGGCCGCGTGATTCTAGGATCTGTAACTGGGAAAAGCAAACTTCCGGGAGAATGGACGGCTTATCTAGACCCTCATGGATTTCCTACCAATGGTCTTCACGACCCACCCGGTCTCATGGCTAGACAAATACCCGCCCATGTAGATATCTCTGATGCCTTCAACGAAGCAATGAGATTCGCTTCAAGATTAAGCATAGGTCTAGACTTTGCTCGTTTTGATTTCCACTGGAATTGCTCACAGCTGTATGCTGGCGAGATCACGGTGTATCCAGCTGCGGGCAGCAAGAAAGCTACGCACCCATGCGTTCATAAAATGCTTGTTTCAGGATGGGACATGACATACGCCTACTTCATACGCACAAAACATGTGGGGTTCCGAGAGCGATACTCAAAGGCTCTTTCCGCATACTTACAAAATCAGGTGTTTTAGTCTTTTCTCAGTTTGGAGTTTAGCTAAACTTTGCTACACCTTCGAACTGCTTTCTGCTAAGATGCGTCGGTTAGGGAGGCTATGGAAACCGCTACTCAGGTTTTTCGGACAGTTAACTCACTTGTGTATGCTCTGCGACCCAACTTAATTCGTAGGTATCGAAGGTGGATGGGTGCTTGGCCAAACGTAGCAAAGCCTTTTAACTACACAGAAAGGATGATTTGGCGTAAGGTCTTTGATCGAAATCCCTTCTTTCCGGTTTTTGCAGACAAACTGGGAGCAAAAGAATATATCCAGAATCATTGCCCTAATCTTCCTTTAGCACCAGTTCTATGGATTGGCCAATCCGTAGACGAAATTCCTGAAGATCTTCTTATGGGAGATGTCTTCCTAAAAGCAAACCACGGCTGCAAGTTCAATTATGAAATCCGCAATGGATGCTATAACCGGAGCGAGATGTCCAAAATCGCATCTCGATGGTTAAGTCGCACTTGGGGCCAACGCCATGGTGAATGGGCTTACTCGGCTATTTCGCCTAAGCTGTTTCTAGAAGGCGCAATTGGTGATGCGAGCAAGGACCTAATTGAGTTTCATGTCCGAGCATCAAACGGAAGAATCCTTATGAGCTCAGTAATTGGCCATAACAAAACATCAAAAAGGTGGTGGGCTCACTTTGATGTGAACGGCAGCCCAATGTTTGGCCCCTATGATAAGACGGATGCTCCGATACCCCAGCTTCCGCACGGTATTGATATTACTTCTCCTCTAGAGGTTGCTCAAAACTGGGCCAGTCAGTTGAGTGAAGGAGTCGACTTTGCGAGGTACGACTTCTTTTGGAATGGCGAATCTGTCTTGGGTGGAGAGATTACGGTTTACCCATCAGCGGGAAGTAAGCGTATCGCCAACGATTATGCAAACTGCACCATCATGAGTGGATGGAATCTGTTGGACTCTCATTTCTTTAGAGCCACACACAAGGGATTACTGCTGCAATACTCCAAAGCCTTGGAAGCCTATTTGAGAGGAAACGAACCAAAAGAAAGATTGCCAATGTTTGCAACCTGAAGCCCCATGTTTCCACAATAGGGAATGCTTTCCACGATTGCATTCCTGGCTATTAGCGCCCAACTAGACTCCGTTCTAGATTCTCCTGACATGAGAGGGGCTGTTATGGGAGCAATTATTACCGATCTAAGCGGCAATGTTCTGTACGAGCGTAACTCTGCACTGCGAGTGATGCCTGCCAGTAATCAAAAGCTGATCTCTTGCGCCTATGCGTTACACACGTTAGGTGCTGATTACATCCCGCAAACAAGGATATGGAAGGAAAAGAATCGAGTCGTGGTAGAAGCTACAGGCGACCCTTCCTTAACCTACTCTCAATTGGATATCGCAAAGAAGAAGCTCAAACTTACGGGCAAGTTGCCCGTATACGTTAAACAAGCTTACAGAGTTGGAATTCCAGAGTCTTGGGAGTTGGACGATTTGCCAAACCGATATGCATCGCCCGTCTCGGCCTTCTGTTTTGACCAAGCGGCCTTTGAGCTTTGGGCTGAGCGTGGTAAAGCGTTTTTGCTTCCGGCAAACTTTGGGGTCAAGATTAGTTTTGATCCTGCTCTTCCCGCCGGAGCATCTCGCTACGACCCTATTCGGAAGCGGATTCGAGTTGGACGCAACCTTCCTGCGAAGCGAACACGTCTCGATACTCTGGCGCTCCCGAGCGCAGATGAAAGCGCCGCTATGGTATTAGGCTCCAAGTTCTACACGACCCAATCGGTTCCCGATCGTCCAGCAGACTTAGTGGTGAAGGGCCAGCCACTCCCTGAGATACTTAAAGCTTGTTTGGTGAAAAGCGACAACATCATGGCAGAGAAGCTCTTGCTCATGGCCGCAGGAAAGGAAGGGAGCATTGCCCAAAAGCCTTATGACTTGGCTCGTGCCCGGGTCACAAAGTTCCTGACTGAGACCGTAGGCGTTCAACCTGAAGACTTACGGATCTATGACGGAAGCGGTCTGAGTCGGCACAATCTGGTGACTAGCCGGGGAATTGCAAAATTGCTGAAGTGGTCAGCAGAGCAACCTACAGCCGACATTTGGAAAGCGAGTCTTGTGTCTCCCCTAAACGGAACCCTAAAAAATCGTCTAAAAGACGTGGAGTTTCAAGGCAAAACCGGGACCCTAGATATGGTGGTTAGCCTTAGCGGATATGTGAAGGCCAAAGATGGAAAGGAGCATATCATGAGCGTTTTGCTAAACCATTTCACTTGCTCATCCGCAAAAGCACGGGATATTGCCGATAACTTTGCTAGAACTCTCTGGGAAAGTTCCGATGGCACCGCGGGTGCCCTATCATGGAGTCATGAAGATTCTTCGTGCGGTACCTTCCCGAGCCATCTATCTTCTTTTGGGCATCGGTTTGCTGGATTTAATCACAACAGCGGTATTGCATGCGCAGGGTCGAATTCAAGAACTTAACCCGCTCATGAAGCCCATCATTGAGCAAAGCGAGTGGCTGTTCGTCCTGGTAAAAGGGGCCACTTTAGTGGCAGCCGCAGTTGGGCTCATCTGGTATGGCAAACAGAATCGCGAGTTTGTCCGAAAGGCCTGCATCGCAGGTAGTTTTGCTTATGTCGGCATCTTCACTATCTGGTTCATAAAAGGAGCTTAGATTAGCTTCTTGGGTTGCTCTATCCCACCACGTGTCTGGACATATCTGAACAGTTTGCCGTTTACATGTCTTCGGTTTCTTTCAAAGAAAGCCGTTAGGGCAAACGTGAAATACACCATCGCTCAGTAGCGTCAGAAAACCATAGAGCCCCAGAGCACTTCATAAATGATGTGGTTTCAAATCGTTTAGCAATGTTTGCTATGACCACATAAAAGCTATAGTATTTTGATTGAATACTGTATAGCAACCGCACGTAGGATGAGTTTATGGTAGCCGGGTTACTTGCATTTACATTGACCGCCAACGTACTGCAAGGCAGTGAGTTGAAAACCGTTCATATCCCGGCCTTGGAGATCCGAACGGTAGCTGAGCAGGTCGCAACGCGTACAAACCGAAACTTGAGGGTTGCTGACTCACTCGGATCACTCCCAATAGTGATTAACGCAGAGCGAATAGATTCAAAGGTTCTTCTGGATAGTATTGCTTTGGCAACTCATACAGAATGGAAGCAGGAAGGGGATTCACTTGTCCTTGTTCGACCCACCTACTTGAACAATCGCCTTAGAGACAGTGATTTTGCGATGAGAACCGAAGCAATTCGGACCAGTATTGATCAACTTCCTGATTCAGGTCTCCTAACCGATACTCCCTATAACCTTGCAAGTCGCATTTGGAAATTGATCGACGAATATATACATCGAAGAGCGAATACACAGGAAGTACGGAACGATATTATTACGTTTCGGACAAGCAATCTCGCCCGGGAACTTTTGCTTGGCTTCATCAAGTCGGTGGACCCTGCATGGTTTGTGACTCTCCCCTTTAACACACCCATTGTTTTCTCAGATCATCCAACAGTTGCTCAAAGAAAACTGCCCGATTTGGTGGGAACATTAACCGAACGATATGTAGCTGCTGAAACTGCGTTATACGGAATTGCGAGTCAGGATCTAGATCCGGAACTGGCCAAGGATTTCTTTGTTCGAAACACCCTAGCCACATTAGGGCCGGAACAACGAATTAACCGCGTCATCGTAACTTTCCGTTGGGTAAGAAATGAGATTCGATGCAGCCTTGCAACGTTCACCAAAAGCGGTGTACTGAAGGCGGTCGACTCAATAGCTATTCCCCTCCGACTGGAATCGAGCGGTCGACTGGATGACATAAATCTGTCAGGAGCTGAAGTTCATTTATCTTCCCATTCTCAAAAATATGAGGAACTGATAAAGAAGCCTAACCAATCGTCTGCCGCTGCACTATTCAGTGTTAGAGATGCCACCACAAAGTTTGATCTGCTACAATTCGCAGTTTCTGACTCGCTAAAAAAACTCTCAACGCATTTAGGCAAGCCGGTCATCGCTTGTCTATCGGATGAGATTGGACCGAGGACATCGCAATTGGTAAAGGAAGGGACTTTATCACTTTCAGGCTTTGTTTCCAACCTGATGCGAGACCATGAAATGATCATTGGGAAGGAGGCAATCATTGTTCGCCCTTCATGCTTTCTGGAAGCAGACAGGATCCGCTTACCTCGATCTGCTATCCGTAGTGCCATTCAAAAGTCGATTTCGGGGAAAGAGTTTGATGTACGAAGTCAATCTGTCTTCTCGTTTGACTCCGCGAATGGAACGACTTCTCCGCTCTATGAGCCAATGCTAAACTTGCTCTCACATACAAGCGGTAAACCACGGCAAATGCTGTATACATCAACCTGGGTTCAGAAGATTCTCGGCAGTTTGAGCGATGTTGAGTGGAAGCAATTAGTCGAAAGAAGGAGCCTAGATATTATTGCAAAGCGCCCTATTGCTTCCGCGCTAGTCTTAGCCTGGACAAGTGATCCGATTTTGCCTTGTGCCTACATCAGTGAATCCGGAGGCACAAGGCGAGATGTCCTTTTGAATGGAAGCGAAAGCTGGCCCGCCGTACACGCCACCCAACCGCTGCGAGTCCGTGTAGGAGAGGAGCCTCTGATCAAATCGCTCCAAGGAGATGGTTCATACTTCTCAACTTATCCGACAAGCTTTGTGCCGGTCTCGGAATTCTGGAAGGCTTTTGAAAGTGCCAAAATCGAAGGAGAAAGTGCGCTATCACAGTTTAGAAATCGTTCTTTCGAAATTGCCTATCGGAGAACGGTTATCGTTGAGTTCCAGCCTACCGAAGGCGTGATCAAATCAGAGATACTGGCTGACTTTCAACTTAAAAGACAGCCAAACTCGGTGAAGTTCTCCGACATACCACCTTCAAGCGACTAACCAACGATTGACAACCAACGAAGGGTTAAGGGCCATACAAACGACCTTCACTCTTCCGATATCCAGATGTCTTACACGCAGGTTAAGTGCTCAGTTGCGCCCTAACTGATAACTGCTGCAGCTTCATCTAAAGCTGAAGGCTCCTCATTTCTGGAACCTTCCTCAGCCGCCACAACTGCCTTGAGTGCTGCTAACGCCACTTCAACTTGACCTTCGTTAGGTTCCCTCGTTGTAATAAGTTGAGTCATCAAACCCGGCTTGAAGAAGATGTTTACCAGCGTCGCATTTCGGAACTTCCCTGCCAATCGGATCAACTCATAAGAGATCCCAGCGATGATGGGAGTAAGAATGACCAATTCAACTGCCTGTCTAGCCAAAAGGTCAATGAGGATGTTTCCTTGCCCACCAGTCACCAGATATCGGGGAGTTAAGGCGGAGATGATAAAGCCGATAATGAAGACGATAACAATAAAACTTGTGCCGCATCGAGGATGCAATCGAGTTTGCCGTTGACAGTTGTCAATCGTCAGTTCCTCACCCGCCTCCAACGTGTTGATGGCTTTGTGCTCGGCTCCGTGATACTCAAAGACTTCTTGAATAGGTTTGTACCGACTAATCAACAGGATGTAACCGAAGATAAAGATGCCCTTAATCGTCTCAGTTGCAATGTTGATCAAGTACCCACTTTTCACTCCGGCAAAGCGCAATTGCTCAGCTAGAATGTTGGGCAACATATTAAAAAGGAACCAAGCTAAACCAAGCGAAATCACCATCGTTCCGGCGACCGCCACATCTTGAATACGCTTTCCAGACTTGGTTAGAACCTCCACAGGCTCTCCTTCTTTGGCATAAGCCGGATCCATGTGGACTTTGGTTGCAAACCTCATCGCACGGATACCTAGCGCCATCGCATCTAGAATCCCCAGCGTCCCGCGGAGAAAAGGGAGTTTAAGCCACTTTTGGCGACCTATCCAGGTCTTCTCTAGATGTTCCGTCTGCTGAACAATCTCCCCATTAGGGGCTCGGCATGCGACGGAGAAATAGTTAGGAGACCGCATCATCACGCCTTCGATGATTGCTTGGCCTCCGTACTGGAGATATTCGCCCTTGGGCATTAGCCGAGTATACCGGCGATATACCGATATTTCAGATCACCTTCTCATTAGCTAGTTCCCAGCATTTTGACCAAAGTGCAAGTAGTTTTAAAAAACTTCATATTTGTGGGATCAAAAGTTGCTTAGAACACGTCATAGTGAGTGAGCTTCTGATAAAAAGGAGGGGCCATATGCCAACTGGTACATTGCCAGCGGGATTAATGCTCACCGAAGAGGAAGCCTATGCTCTGTTGGGATTGTGTTTAACAAGCCCGCAGGGACTAGATGGCACATCCGAACGGGCGTTGCGAAAACTGGCGGAATTTTGTTCTCGAGGGGTACCTCAAAGCAATCATTCATACGATCCGATCAGTTACACAACGCGAGAGCTTGACAAGGCTGGGGCTTAAAACCCCAGCCCTCGCTTTTTCAGACAATCCAAATTCAAGCTCCGGCCTGCCAGAATTCGTAAATGGCTTCCATTCAAACCATTCTTGATGCCTTAGAACAGATCGCCCCATCGCGATTTGCCTTTGTCTGGGACAAGATTGGACTCCAAGTTGGCTCCAGAAGTCAGGAAGTTCAAACCGCTGTGGTTGCATTGGACCGTTCGCTGGCCGCGATCGAGCACACTGTTAATCAACAAGGCCAACTGCTGCTTACGCATCATCCCCTCATTTTTGAACCTCTCAATAAGGTGACCAATGAGAGCTATGAGGGTAAAGCCATCCAGAAGCTGATCAAAAGTGATATTGGTCACATCGCCGCTCACACAAACTGGGACGCTGCAAAAGGCGGCATCAATGATGCAATGGCCCAACGGCTTTGGTTGCAAGATATCAAAGAGTTTGGGATGTCGGCGGGCGAAGATACTTTTAAGTTAGTTGTGTTCGTGCCTGAGGAAGCGGTAGAAGCTGTTGTTGACGCTTGCTCAACTGCGGGAGCGGGCGAGATTTGCGAATACCGGCGCTGTGCCTTCCAAACTGAGGGCTTCGGCACTTATGAGGCAAGTGAACTGGCCTCTCCCTATACCGGTGCAGCGGGACAACGTTCGTCGGTTAAGGAGTTGCGAATCGAAATGGTCTGCCCTGCTCATCTCGTCAAAGCTGTTCGCAAGGCCCTAATCAGCGCTCACCCATATGAGGAACCCGCTTTCGATTTTTACCCACTCATTAAAGGTGCAGGTCAATCGGCGGGCCGAATTGGCAAACTTCCTGATGCTCTACCCCTTTCTGAGTTCGTCGGGCGAGTCGAAAATGCTTTGGGAACAAAGGCATTGGCCTGGGGAAATCCTTCTACCCTCATCCGGAAAATAGCAGTCGTAGGCGGAGCCGCAGAAAGTGAGTGGAGAGCAGCCCAATCAGCTGGAGCAGACATTTTGATTACGGGTGAGGTAAGGCAACATGTTGCCCTAGAGGCTTCCGAATCCGGTATGACGATCATGGCTGCGGGACATTACGCTACAGAACAGCCAGGCTGCATTGAACTAAGAGACCAAATGGCCAGGCTGATTCCCGATGTGAATTGGCTCCTTTATGAGCCAGAACCAGGACTGGCCGGACGACCTCTCTAAACCTTCAGAATGATCTTCTTGTAGTCTAAGAAGATCAGCACCAGCCACCAAACAAGAATCAATACTCCGGTGTAAACCCATGGCCCTGCTTGCATCCCATAACGAGTGGACAGAGCGGCAAGTCCTGACTTCTCAATAGAGTCCGATGTACCCGGCAATCTCCATACTTGAAGAATCATGACCTTCACCGCAATCGGAGCCACGTAAGCCAGAATCGGATTCGTACCGGCCGCTCGGATAGGCGAGGTTATCAACCGAAACACGTTGGAATCCATTAACGTTAAAAGCGCTAGCATCAAGCCCCCCAATCCCAGGGTTAGGCAGATAAAGCTTGGAGTCCAAATCGGCTTAAGGGCGGGTGTATATTGAGACCAAATCCACCCGACGATGCTCAGAACAAGTCCGAAAACAGCAGCAGAAGCCACTTGTCGCTTAGGATGAGAAATCCATAAGTCTCCTAATGCCGCTGCGAGCAATACTGCGGCACCTGTTGGTAACGCGGAGATCAGTCCTCTCAATCCAAATGGAGTTAGAAACGCATTGATAGAACGAGTAGCATTTGCCTCAGCGCTAAAGTCGCTACCGGCATGAAGAAAAAGACCATAGCCGATCAGCAGACAAATTCCTAGAGTTGCCTTTGCCCAAGCAGGTGCTTTCACAGCAAGAGCCCCGACCAGGAAGGCAATTCCAATAATCTGAAGAACACCAAGCCCTAGTGTAATCTGCTTATTAACCGCAGAGTCCACCAGCATTCCTAACAAAAGCAAAGCAAGGGTTCTCTTAGCCGCCTTCACTACAAATGCCCGGTAGCTTCCCTTAGATTCAAACTTCTTCCACGAGAATGAAAGGGCGATACCTACCGCCATTAAGAACCAAGGAAAAACTAAATCAGCAAGCCCCAAGCTCCCGGACCATTCCCCATGGGCAATTGCTGGAGATACATTTGCCACCATGATGTTGTTCACAAACAACATCAGAAGGATGGTGATCCCGCGAAACGTATCCAAAGCCACCGAGCGTTGGCCCTTCGACGCCTGGCTAGAGGCAGACTCTACTTCAGTGACGGAGGTATCCATCCGAACTTCTCATAAAGGTTGCGAGCTTGATCTTTGAAGACTTTCGCTTCTTGTAGCTTCCCCTGCTTGCCCAAGGTAAGTGACAACAGCCACGTTGAAAGAGGATTATTGGGGTTTTGTCCCATAGATAATCTAAAGAGCTTCTCTGAAGCCGCCAGTCCTGCTTTCGTCGGTGGTTTACCCATAAAACCGCCAGGCGCCCTCTCCCCACGATAAAAACTAAACTGAGAGCGCACATAGGACTCATCTAGAGTTTTCAGGCGATCACTAGAAATCACCTTGTCGGTCTTCAAATCTTTAGCGGATACCATGATCCCGTGCTTATAGCTGGGCTCCACAAATCGGTACCCCGCTCCTTCAACCGACATAAACAAACCGCGGTGTTCTATGAACGGTTGAGGGTCACTGCAATCAACAACCACTCTTTGACCATTGGGTAAAGCGGCTACCGCACAAACATGCCCCATATTGGAGACTTGGCCTTTGTCATTCTTCCAAACCATCGCAATGCCAGCATCCACTTTCAGTTCTCTCAGTAGACTCGCTATCCAAACTGACTGTAACAGGCATTGTCTCTCGCCTCTAATCGCCGCATTAGAGAATTCAAATCCACGATCGAGTGTGAATGTAGGCAGAGACTTTTTTACGGCTTGGTGGAGATTGGCGCATATCCATAGAATCGAGCCCGTCTTATCTCCCTTTTGCTTAGTCAAATCTTTTCGAGAAGCTGCAAGAACATCTGGCCAAGTCTGATTGTTGCTGTCTTCAAGCGCTTATTCATCTGGTCAGAAAAAGACTGCCAAGAACCCTTTTGACCTGTATGACCGTAGGACTCCTCAACCAGTTGACGAAAAGCCGGACTTGAGAAAGAAGGAATTGGCTTTGTAAAGCCTATGGTGGGGACAAGCAGGATAAAGAGCCCGAGCTTGGCTTGCATATTCAACTTCAACTGGAGAAGGGCAAGCGCTGTTCCAGCATAGTCCTTATGGCAGACAATGGAGGAGAGTCATTAAATGACTGGGGTGCTTGGATTACAAGCAATAGTTGCATTTTGGTAGCCCGGACGGGACTCGAACCCGCGATCTCCGCCGTGAAAGGGCGGCATCCTGACCACTAGACGACCGGGCCAAAAGCTCAGTGAGTATGCCCGATTTGAGCTTAAATTCTCAAGGTCCTACTGAGGATAGACCTTCCTAAAAGAAAAAAGAGCGGGTATTCCCGCTCCTTTATCTTAGTTATCGCTCTTTGTTTCCGGCGTAGCTACCGCTTTCGGCTCAACTGGCTCAGCCGCTTTTTCTACTGCTGAACTCTTGGGCTCTTCCTTCTTAGCGACTACTGGCTCAGTCTTCTTCTTAGTAGTTGAAGATTTGCTAGACATCACTCGTCGAGCCCCTGCAAACCGGCGTTGATAATAGCCTTCGTTGAGCGAACTCACCATAACCCGACCTTTACCGCTACTGGCATGAATAAACTTGCCTCCACCTTGGTAGATACCAACGTGACTGATACGGGAACCTCGAGTGTTGAAGAATACGAGATCGCCGGCCTTCAACTCGCCTTTGCTCACTTTCTGACCGCGTGTAGATTGCTCTCTCGAAGTTCGAGGAAGCTTAACACCTTGAGATCGGAACACTTGAGTTGTAAAACCAGAACAGTCAGTTGCCGATCGAGATGCTGCACCGTATCGGTATCGAACGCCGAGATAAGAATTTGCCTTATCTAGCAATCCAGCACCGCCACCGCTTGCAACCACCAATGGGCTACCGCTATTTTTTGGCTTGCGAGCCGTTACATTGCGCTCATTTCGGCGAGCACCGCTGCTATTAGACCGAACGGTCGTCTTGCTAGCAACTACTGTGGTTGGCTTTGAAGATTTCTTCTGCGAGTTTGAGGCTAGGACTAGTGGAGCCTTAGTTGGCGCAAGGAAATCTCCTCGCACCCAGGCTTCCGTGCCCTTCGGGAATCGAGCTTTATACCAAGATCCCTCTCGGTCAAGTAAAAGAACTCGAACACCCTTATCAACTCGCGTAACGGTATCAAATCGAACGCTAGGCCCTCGTCGCAGAGTGACCGAATCACCCGTTACAACTGCATATCGGCTACGGATCGTCGGGAGGTTTGGCTCTTTATTGACCGCAAGCTGAGCAGTAGGCGCAACCGTCTTTGTTCCAGGAAGTCGAAGTGTTGTGCCAATTTGGAGGTTGCTCCATTTGACGTTTGGATTCAAGGTTCGAAGTTCAGATGGCTTGAGACCAACGCGCTTCGCAATAATCCAATCATTGTCACCACTTTTAACCGTATAGGTTCGCGGAACAGATGTCGCTTTTGCGACTGGCTTAGGAGATGCATTTGAAATCAGTTGAGCTTGCGGCTTATTGGCCGGGGCGGAAGCCTTTGATGCCATTTTTGCGGCACCTTGCGCTTGCTTCAATCGATTTGCAAACCAATCTCCAGAATTGGGAACATTTAACTTTTGACCAATCTGAAGCTTAGTCCAATTCACTCCCATGTTCGCTACTCGAAGCTCCTTAGGGGTAATCCCAAGCCTCTTAGCGATCAGAGTGTCATTGTCTCCAGACCGAACCGAATACACGCTACCGTCGTTAGTATGAGTAGATTCAGAAGATTTGGTAGCGGATTTATCAGAAGCGGGAATAGTGAGCTTCTGACCAAGTTTCAGTTTATGCGCATTGGCAAGGCTGTTTACTTGAAGAATTGCTTTTGAATTCGTGCCAAATTTGGTGGCTATTCCAGAGAGAGTATCTCCCTGTTGCACGGTATATGTTTTGTCTTGGGCGAGGGTGTTGCCTGTTATAAGCAAACATACCCCCAAGGCGATTTTTTTGATCGTCAAGACTTTACTCCTCCTGCGCTTTTCAACGCTGCCCTCTTGATCGAGTCCTTGGCTAACCATGAGACGATACCAGGTGCCTGGTAACCGTGTCAACCCACTATCGGGCCCTGTACACTAACTGCAGATCGACGAGAGGTTCAAAACGGAGCAACTTTGATCCGCCCAAACTCTATTTATATCGGATTGCAATCCGTAAAAATACAGGGGACCAATCAATTTCCTTAAAATTGCGCTGATATTCACTTGTTCTGAGACCACTTCCTTCCTCAAGCAATACAGGCAAAGGTATCCTCGCTTACCCGATGCTGAGCATCTTGATCGTGAACTGGAATACGTGTGAGCTACTGCGGAAATGTTTGCAGTCGATTCAAGACAGTCCACCGGTCGATCCCTACGAAATAGTTGTGGTGGACAATGCTTCCGCAGACAAGAGCGCAGAGATGGTTAGGGAATCATTCCCTGCAGTCCGGCTAATTGCTCGGCATGACAACACAGGCTACGCCAAGGGTAACAATTTAGCATTTGAAGTTTCCAATGGGGACTTTCTTCTCACCCTGAACCCAGATACCGAGTTTGATGACGACAGTCTTCAGGTTGCCATTGACATTCTCAAGACAAATCCTCGCTATGGTGTCCTAGGTGCCCGTCAGATAGCCCTCGATGGCTCCACCCAAATGTCGGTTCGAGGCTTTCCTACAATTCTAGGAATTACAGGTGATCTCTTAAAGATTGAGGGGGGCCCATTTGGAACTTATCGCCTCAGCAACTTCAACTATGACGAGGAACAAATCGCGCCTCAACCTATGGGGACTTTCTTGCTCTTCCGGAAGGAAGCCCTCCAGTCGGTAGGCGACTGGAAACAACCATTTGACGAATCATTTCCAATCTTCTTTAACGAAGTTGACCTTCTTTATCGACTGAATGAGAAAGGTTGGCCGTGTCTTTACTCACCAAGGGTGAGGGTGATTCATCATGGCGGAGAAGGGACTAAGCAAGTACGCAAAAGCATGATTTGGGAGTCTCATCGCAGCTTGGTCCGATTCCTGCGAAGACATAAAGTCCGCTGGTGGAACGCACCTGTCTACTGGTTGGTTTTTGGAATAGTGATTGGTGCCGCCTTTGTGCGGGCTCGTGGATACAGTGCCGGATTTAGAAGTTAGCATTACCATCTGTAGCTGGAACACGCTCGAAGACACTCGGGCGTGTTTGGCCAGTTTGGAAGCTATTCAAAGCGAGGCTAACTTCGAAGTTATTGTTGTTGATAACAACTCCGAGGATGGATCGCCCGATATGATTGCCAAGGAATTCCCGTGGGTGCGTTTAGAACGCATGTATCAGAACCTTGGCTTTACCGGCGGGCATAATCACGCCATTGCCATCCGCAAAGCTCCTCATGCGCTGCCGCTTAACTCAGATACGATTGTCCATCCAGGCGCTCTTCGTCGGCTAATCGACTACCTATCTGACCACCCTGATGTCGGAATTGTCGCGCCAAAACTGTTGAATCCGGATGGCTCCCTTCAGTTCAGTTGCCGCAGATTTCCTAACCCAATGGCGGCGCTTTTCCGTAACACGTTTGTTGGCAAGATGTTTCCCAACAATCGATTTACACGCGAGTATCTCATGCAGGACCTAGATCGAGATAAACCGGTTGAGGTGGATTGGGTCTCGGGTGCAGCTTTCCTTGTAAGCGAAGATGTGATTACCAATGTCGGCACGTTTGATCCCGCCTACTTTATGTTCTGTGAAGATGTAGATTGGTGCTGGAGAGTGTGGAAATCTGGTCGCAAGGTGGTCTATCTACCTCAGGCGGTCATTACCCATGCAATTGGACGAAGTACAGACAAAGCTCCCAACCGAATGATTGGCCGCTTTCACCGTTCGATGTTTCGGTTCTACACCCAAAATCAGCTCCCTGAGCGTCCAGTTTTGTGGCGACCGTTTGCATTTGTTGGGGCCGGTCTCGCATTATCCATGAGGGCCGGACTTTTCATCGTGAAAAACAAGGTCGACGTAATTCGAAGATGGCTAGCGAATCGGTAAAGAAATTCACAGTTCCTCAGATCTTGTTGGCAACCGCCGCATTTCTGATTCCCTTGATCGGCGGACAGATACCAACGGATCAAACCTTGCCGCTTCCGTCCGGGCTCGGTGCATTGTTAGCCTCTATGCTGGGTGGGCCTTTCACCCAGGGGTTTGAGACACCCATCCTAAGTCATTTTCTTATTGGGCTTCTTGTGGCCTCTGCCATGGCCATTAGCCTGCTTCAGAGAGCAGTGATCCAGCTGCCGAGCATGAAGCTCACGGGCCTGATGGTTGGGTTCTTCGGCCTGCTCATGATCTCTATTGGCCTGTCGGCTTTCCGATTCGTATCTATGGCTTCGCTTGGCGAATGGCTGCTCTATGCCCTCACCTTTTTTGCCTCCACTGCATTACTAGGTCGTCGACAAGGCCCCATTCTTGTTCTTGTCTCCATGTTCGTGGGAGTATGCGTGATCGCTCTCTACGGAATTGGGATGGAATACCAGGAAATGCGAGTGCTGGATCCGAGCTATAGAATCTTTGCGGGATGGGTCAATCCAAATGCCACTGCAGGAATTTTTATTATTGGCCTTATGGTAGGCATTGGGCTACTTCCTTCGCTCCAGCGAGGTGCAGCACTACTTACCGGCATAGGCTGCATCCTCATTACCACCGCTTTGTTCTTAACGGGTTCTAAAGCCGGGTTGGGAGCCGTGGTTGTGGGTGTAATCACATTCGCAATACTCGCCCTAATGTGGGGACAAGGCGCAAAAGCTAAAGTGCAGCGAGCTTCTCTGGCTTTCGCCTTGTTGATAATCGGGTTTGGATTGTTTACCGCAATCCAAAAGGCCAATCAACCATCGGCGAATACAGGTTCACCCGGGTTAGGTCGCATGGCTGCATTTGAGGACACCCAAGCTCAATCTCTGGGTTTTAGGAAGCTTCTTTGGAAGGGCAGCCTAGACCTTTCTACAAAGAACATTACCGGCTACGGCCTTGGTACATATCGCTATGAGGGCTCACGAACCGGATTAACCACCCAAACCCACCTTGCTCACAATAACATCCTCCAGTTGGCAGTTGAGGCGTCCTGGTTAGCGCCACTCCTCCTCATCGCTTTGTTAGTCGTTTGGCTTTGGCTTATGTTTCGCGGCGCCAAGTCGATGCCCGAACCAACAAATCTGCTACGAGCGGGAATTGTTGCCGCGTTATTTGCCACATTTGCCCACGGCATCTTTGAGAGCAATCTTTACTACTTTGGCATTGGACTCGCGTTCTTCTTCCTAATGGGGATAGGGCTTTGCTTGAGTGCAGATAGCGTCGCGCCCGAATTCACCCCAAAGAGTGCTCGTGTTGCTCTCACTACTCTGACTCTACTCCCCACTCTGCTTTTGGCATTCTTTGGTTGGGCTGAGTGGCAACGTGCACAGATTCGCTACGCACTACAAACCGGCGACATCAGTACAGCACGCAATCTCACGGCAAATCTTGTTTCCAAAGCTCCAACCGATGCTGAGGCTTGGAACACACTGCACCTTATTGACCCTTCGCGTCGTGAAGAAGCTATCAACCGCGCGGTCAATGCTGGGCCTTCTCCAAGGATCCTTCGCAATCAGGCAAAGATGTACCAAACCAACGGAAAGTTCGCTTCTGCAGAAGCAGCCGTTACCGCCGCCCTTCTCCGTGACCCAAACAATCTGAATACTCTGCGATTAGGGCTAGAGCTATGTCAAGAGTTTGGTGACGAACCGAAAGCAAAGCAGTATGCAGAACAAATGCTCGCTGTTGAGAAAACTCCCTATTTCCAGATTCGCGCTCTTCCCCAAATGGTTGAAACGGCCACAGTAGATGCCCGCGTTTACTTGGCGGGTTATAAGACGGAACCTGCTGACAAAGTCGAATTACTGGCAGGCGCGCTCGCTTTCCTCCAGCAATACGCTATGACAACTATTCCCGAAGTCAAGAAGTATGCGACAGAGGGCGGTGACTTCGCTGGTGAAACTCTTGAGAAAGCCAAAGCCAACTGTGAAAAAGGCATTCGGATTGCAAAGGAACTGGAGCCGCTTTACCGAATGATGGGCAAGGGTGAAGAAGCGGAAGGGGTCCGAGAAGCTGTTGGTCTATTTGAGGAAGCAGCTGGATCGTTAGACGGTACCAAGTAACGCTCAACTACGCTCTTCGCAATAGGAGCTGCAATGTCTCCTCCGTGGCCCGCCTCCTCTACCAGAACACAGATGGCAATCTTGGGATTGTCATAAGGTGCAAACCCCACAAACCAGCTGTGTGTCTTTCGGAACTTCTTTTCCTCGGCACTCCCGGTCTTTCCGCCCCACCGGAGGCCTGAGATTCGAGCTTTGCCCGCTGTTCCTGCCTCGATAACTTCAACCAATGCCGCTTTCATTGTCGACCAAAAAGCCGGCGACGCATCCACCTTATGGATCACCTCAGGGGTTACGCGGGTTACCTGGCTAGGATCAGCCGCATCGCGGACTCCTTTCACCAAATGAGGTCGATAGCTCACGCCATCGTTTGCCACCATCGCTACAACATTTGCCATCTGCAAAGGCGTTGTCGCAAGGATTCCCTGACCAATTCCCAAGTTGGCGGTATCTCCTAAAGGCCACCGATATTTGGGATAGTAAGTCTCCATATACTTCTCAGTGGCTAAGTCTCCCCGTCGCTCTGCTCCGTTTGGTAAATCGAGCCCAGTCTTTTGGTACACACCAACATCAAGTGAAGCCTTCAAAACTCCAGCCCGCTTTGACTTGAGCGCAAGGCTCATGAAATAGGCGTTACACGACTTGGCCATTGCTCGGTGGAATGTGATTGATCCGTGGTTACCAAGACACTTAATCTTTCTGTTTCCTACCTGGATGCCACCACTGCAATACTCGGGACGATTGGGATCAAACAATCCTTGTTCCATCGCAGCGATGGTCGTAACGATCTTAAAAGTTGATCCCGGCGCGTACTTCAACTGAATCGGCCGATTCATAAACGGCTTGGCCGGATTCTTTTGGTACATATCATAGTCAGTCTGACTAATTCCCCTTCGGAAATATCCCAAGTCAAACGTCGGAGAACTTGCTAAACAAAGAACCTCACCCGTCTTAGGGTCCACAGCAGCAACGGCTCCTTTGCGACCCGCAAGTGCTTTCACGGCAACTTGTTGCAGGTTTTTATCTAGGCTTAGGATCAGCTGACTGCCAGCGGTAGGAATATCACGTCCGATGACCTTTGTGGGACGACGTTTGGAGTCAACTTCCATACGAATCTGCCCCGCCTCCCCCATAAGTTCCTTTTCATAGAACTCTTCGATACCGCCTTGGCCAACATAATCAGCGGGCTTTTTCCCCATCTCTTCGATTCGCTCTACATCGTTTTGGCTAGGCACCCACACGTAGCCCATTAAATGTGAAAATGAGGTTGTATCTGGGTAGTAGCGCATCGGCTGAGAACGCACATCAATACCAGGAAAATCATCGCTCCGTTCCGCTAAGACGCTTGCGGCCTGCGTGTTGGCTCCGATGTAAATTGGGGTTGGAAGATAGGGCTTCCATCTACCCTGCTCAAGTTTCGACTTCAATCTCGCTGGATTCGCACCTAAGATCGCCGCGACCTGTTTAAGAGTATCTGGAGATTTATCTAGGAGTTTGGGAACTCCCGTTACAACCCACTCCGGCTTGACTCCTGCAAGCATGACCCCATTTCGGTCAAAGATAAGCCCTCGGGGTGCTAGCTCGGCAACGTTGGTTTGATTGATGGCGGTGGCCTTCTCCGCCAAAGAAGCTGCCTGCACAACTTGGAAATACCAAAGTCGGAAGAAAATGATGCCCAACAAGACGGCTAAAATTGCCGGGAAGAGGAGAACGCGCGCGTCTAAATCAGGTTTTCGAGGCTGATGTATGACGGACATGAATTACCCTCCGTGCTTAGTGCATCTTCGACGCGGTTCCTGGCCTTTTGCAAATCGCCGAGTAACCGTTTCCGGGCAGTAAATACTAGCCCGCATACCCGTATCGGCACATATCTCCACATCGGTTAATCGTTCCTCACGGGGAGGGTCGGGATCTCTAACCGGCGGAGGATCATTACGAGGAGGCTGCACCGGTGGATTCGTACCCGTGGTACCAGCACCGCTCGTAGTAGCTCCTCCCGTCGTGCCAGGAGGCTGGGTATTTGGCCCAGTAGCGGGTTGTCCTGGTAGAACTGGCGGCTTAGGCTCATCAGGGTCAGTGGCGGGGGGATCGGCAGGAGTTGTATCTTCTGGGACTACCGGAGGCTTATCGTCATCATCGTCGTCACGAGTGCTACCACCGCTGGACAAAATGGTGGACATGGAGGGTCTCTCCATTTGCTTGCCAAAACGCTTTTGGGCATACTTCATCACCTTTGCCCAAAACTGAACCGTAACGGTTCCACCAAAGGTACGGCTAGACATCGGCAGATACAGTGGCGAACGGCCTTCTCGGGGAACTTCGTTAGCAATCCATCCGATACCCACCACCCCGTCGGCATAGCCGCAGAACCAAGCATCCTTATTATCAGAAGTCGTACCGGTCTTACCTCGGGCATTCGGAACCACTCCCGCTCTGGTTCCTGTACCGCTTGTAACAACCATGCGCATCATCGCATCAATTTCATCGGCAACGCGCTGGTCAAGTGCATTGACCGTTACACTAGGCTGATAAACCTTCATAACCCCGCCATCAGGACCTACCACCCTAGTAATCACATAGGGTTTCACCCGATTGCCACGAAGCATAAACGTGCTGTAACCTTGGGCCATCTCCAAAGGGGTCACTTCACCAGAACCAAGACAAAGTGCGGGAACAGCCTGCAAATACGGCGATGTAAATCCAAAGTTCGAGCGTGAGAAAGCTAAAGCCGTATTGGGACCAGTCTTCTCCATAACCCTTGCCATGGGAACGTTCATCGACATCTTAAAGGCAGTGGATACAGAAACATGCCCGCCGTATCGACCACTTGAGTTCTTAGGAATCCAAGGCTTTGCTCCACCCGGCATATTCCAAACAAACTTCTCATTAGATATCGAATCATTAATGCCAATCGCCCCGGTTGATAAAGCCGCTGCATAAATGAATGGTTTGTAACTGGAGCCAGGTTGCCGATACCCATCGGTTACAACATTAAACTGGTTCCGCTTAAAGTTCAGACCACCGACTTCGCATAGCACTCTTCCATCACGATCCATTGCTACAAATGCGGCTGTCGTCACACCTTGTCTCCGGTAGGATGCGACGGTTTCCTTTACAGCTGCCTCTGCAACCGATTGCATGGTCGTGTCAAGCGTGGTGTAAATCTTGTAGCCACCTTGGGAAAGACTGATGTCGGGAAAGTCTTTCTTGAGCGTGTCTAGAACATGCCATACAAAATACTCAGACCTCAAAAACCGCTCGGAAACTCCGTTTGCATGTTGTTTGAAGACGTACTTTTCAGCACGAGCCTTCTCAAACTCATCTTCCGAAATCATGCCCTCAGTTAGCATCGTGCGCAACACGATGTTGCGGTTATCCATCGCCTTCTCTGGATTTCGGAAAGGGTTTTCATCGCTCGGACGTCTCACACAACGAGCGAGTAGTGCGGCTTCCCCAATCGTTAACTTATCGATTGACTTGTTAAAGTAAACATCCGCAGCCGCGGCAACACCATGGGCACCACCACCAAAGAACACCTTGTTCATGTAAAGCTCAAGAATCTGCTCTTTGGTTAGTCGCCGCTCAATGGTGATGGCCATGGCCATATCACCCAGCTTTCGCTTGATCGACTTCTCGCTATTGGTGTAAAGCAGCTTGGCTAGCTGCATGGTTAAAGTAGAACCACCTTGGGCAGCGCGTTGCTCTTTGATATTCGTAAAGAGAATTCGGGCTAATGCCTGTGCATCCACTCCAGGGTGCTCAAAAAATCGCTTATCTTCTGCCGCAAGAACGGCGTTCTTCACATTCTCAGGAATGTCTTCGTACTGGATCGGCTTTCTGTACTCAGCGCTAACCTGATAAAGGAGTTTTCCATCCGCGCTAAAAATCTGAGAGGGTGACCGATCTACCTGAAGCATCAGGTCATCAAGGTTGGCCACTTTGGCCTCGGCTGTCTTTAACTCCTGATCAAAGTAGTAGGCAAAAGTGATTCCACCAATGAAGAAGAAGATGCCGCCAACGAGCGCAAACCTCTTTGTCCACTTCCACCAAGTTGGACTTTTCTTGCGCGTCTTTGTCGCTCTTGTGCCTTTTTTGGCTACTGTTCGCGTGGCCACACCCATCAGTATATCGGATGGGCCTCCGACCCACTAATCTCGTATACGTTGGTAGATCGCACGCAGTTCAGCTTCAGGCAACTCAGAGAGTAAGACATAGGAAGTGCCCCCGCGTTGCCAGCTGTAAGACTGCAACCGCTCTCCTCGACCAAATCTTTGAAGTCGATTAGGGTCAATTGCCGCTTTAACTTGGAACAAAGATACTCGCCCATTTTTGTTTACATAAACTTGGACGAGCGCCGGCACATTCTCAATTCTCTGAATTCGCGCTGACTCTAGCTGAAGTGGGTCTTTTGGCGATAGTCCAACGTTCTGGAATCCACCCTTTGACACCAATTCGGCCAGTTTGTCCCGGGGAGTAATAACCTTTGCGCCGCGTACGTTAAGTTCGAAATCGCCTCGTCTGAACCGAGGGTTAAACTCGACCTTTGTAAACTCAGCCGTCGCCTGTGGCTTGCCTTCACGGTTGTACATCACCCGTTTTAGAACGAGACCAGACTTTGGGTCAATCCACATACGCATGAAAACTGCGCCGTTCGCGTCGGAAATCTCAACTCGTTTCGTATCGATTCCTGCGATCTCTTCGCCATTCTCCACCTTAAACTCTGGAGCATTGCGGCTTCCCTTACCCATCTTCATGAAGCGCATCATGTGCTCTTCACGTCTAGGCGGCATTTCCTCTATCTGATTTCGATCTGGAAAGAAGTGTCGTCGAACTCGCTCATTCTCAACGATGATCTGTCCTCGGAAAGACCCCTCGTCCGGGAACGAGATTCGGGTTCTCATCCCATCCTTCATAACATTCTCTGTATGCTGGACAAGGTCAGGCCCAAACTGCATTTGGATTCGGCGAGTTCCGGAATATCTAAGCTTTTTGGCTGCCCCGAATGCCTGCTTCATGATCGCAGGAACATCATCCTGTGCATGAGCAACCGGAGCCAGCGGAAATGTCGCTAGCGCAACGCCTAGGATCGCGAAACTCACTCTCTTCATAACGAACCGAAATCAAACTGGTTATAGTCGTAGGTCGACGGAGAACGCTTGGTGACAACCTCGTCCGTATTCAACCCAACACCTGTAACATCAGAATAGCGAAGGCTATCTTGGTGTGAAGCAATCAAGCTCTCCTCAAGCTGTGGCCCAGTGTTTAGCGATGCGGAATGAGGAGTTGTCGGCGACTTGATGAACAAAGCCACGGCCAGAGCGCCCGCAAATCCAAGTCCTAGGGCAGGACTCAAAATCCATCGGAATCTTCGCTTGCGCTGCTTAGCCTCAATTGTTCCAACTAAGCGCTCATTAAGCTGACTTCGCCAAGCTAAGCTGACGTGCTCTTCTTGCACCGCTTGTACGGCTTGTCGAATCTTCAAACTACCTTCACTGCTCAGAAGGTGATCCAACTCTTGCTCAGTCATGTTTAACTCTTCTATTTTGGCCAGATCAAACTGTTTCATTTCTTTGACCCCTCCATTTGGAGGTAGTTCCTCAAATGTTGCTGTAAATGCGCCCTTGCTAAAAATAGTCGGCTCTTTACGGTACCGATCGGTACACCAACCATTTGCGCAATCTCTTCGTAAGGTAAATCCTCTTTATCGTGTAGTAGCAGAACGCTGCGCAATTTCTCACTCATCGTTGAGATCGCTGCTTCTATGGCATCCGCCAATTCGCCGTCAATAGCGACTTGGTCCGGCTGCCAACGACCATCTGGGACATCGAAAGTTTCATCGATGTCTGCGGTGCCTTGTAGGCTGACCTCAGTTGGAGTTCGATTCACTTTCCTAGCGCGGTCGATACAAAGGTTGTATGCAATGCGGAAAAGCCAGGTTCTTACCGAACACCTTCCATCAAATCGATGAAAGCTTTGGAATGCTCGAATGAAGACATCTTGCGTGATATCTGAAGCTTCTTCCGCGTTAGGCACCATTCTGCGAACAAAGCCGAAAACCCGATTTTGATACGCATCGACAAGCTTGCCGAAGGCTTCATAGTCTTGCCTTCTGCAGCGCTCCACGATGGCTAATTCGGTGCTCTGATCCGTTTGATTGCCTGCGCTCAATCTTGTTGCCCCAATGCACAGTTCCATATCTCTATGAGGAAAACGTTAGGATTTCCCCAAGGTTCACTGTCAAGAGAGAAGGTCCCAGGACGCGAAAAAAATGCCCGGACTGTCATTGGATACGACGTCCGGGCGGTCAATCGGTTATTTAGAGTCGAATTCCAGCATAGACGCCGAAGCCTGTGAACTCGGCCTTGCTGTTGCCCCAGTACTTGGCTTCAAGGAAGAATGGAGTCTTGCCTTGAGTGAAGTCGTAGCCAACGCCTAGCTGGTAAGCAAGGCGAACTCGATCATTGCCATCAAAAGCTGAGAACGAAGGTCCAATACCAGCAGTGTAGTACCACTCATTGGCTCGTGCGACGTAGTTCAGCAGAAGAGGAACATTCTTGATTTCACCCTTTCCAAGAGTATCCAGAGAAACGCTCAGGTGACCGTTGTAACCCTCACCCATGCCTTTCCAATTCAAATCCTTCAACTTGAACTCAGCTCCGGCTGCGAACCAGCTATCTCCTTCTGCGTTTCGGCTGTTGCTATTCTGAGGGAAGAAAAGTCCTGCGCGAATAGAAAGGCCAACGGGCTTGGACTCCTGTGCATGCACAGAAGCAGTTCCAGCGAGAAGAAGGGTTGTGCCGAGGGCGATACTTGCTAATTTGGTCATTATTTCTCCTAAATTGGGTGCATTCAGCTTACTTGCTTAGGACATACAGACGTGCCAACGGTCCCAAGTGGAGCATCCTATAGATCATGTTTACCGGGAAGACTCGCGAATAAGTTCCAACGCCAACTTTGCCGTATCCACTAAATCCTTCTTCGAGATGAATTCGTCGTGCGTATGAATCTTCTCCATACCTGTTGCGACGACGATGCAGGGCACACCTTTCTGATTGTAGATGTTTGCATCACTACCCCCGAGTGTCGTTCTGATTGTGGGTTCGAAACCAAGGGCTCGACTCGCCTTTTGAGCGGTCCGAACAACCGGGCTGTCCTCAGGCACGTGATAGGATACGTAGTGCCGTACATGCTTGATCTTAACCTCTGTATTCCAAGCACGTGCTGCGGCTTCAAATTTCTGCACCATGTGATCAATCTGAGCGTCTAGCTCCACAACATCGGTACTTCGAGCTTCCGCTTTGATCTTTACGAATGGGCAAACTACATTAGTAGCCGTTCCTCCTTGAATCATTCCAAGGTTTGCGGTGGTCTCAGGGCCGATCCTGCCTATCTTCATCCCTTGGATAGCCTCAGCCGCAACTTGAATGGCGTTGATTCCCTTCTCCGGATCTTTGCCCGAGTGGGCAGGAATTCCGTATATCGTTATATCAAGCTTGTCGTGGGTTGCCGTTCGATTCACAAATGTACCGACCGGGGGCCCTGTATCTAAAACATAGCCGTAGTCTAGACCTAAGCTTTGAATGTCTAGCGCATCCGCTCCCAGAAGACCAATTTCTTCTGCGATGGAAAAAAGTAAACATACATCACCGTGAGCCTCTCCTGACTCCATTAGGGCATGAATTGCTTCGATAGCAGGTGCCATCCCCCCTTTGTCATCCGCACCTAAAATTGTGTCGGACTCACTGTAGAAAACACCATCCTTCTCGCCAATCACAAGACCAGCGGTGGGTTCAACGGTATCGAAGTGGGCAGAGAGGAAAACTTTCGGCGCATCAGGCTTAGTTCCCCGCAACCATGCAATCAGATTGTTCGCATTCCCGCCTGTTTTCGCACCGGCATCATCTTCACTTACCTCTAGTCCGAGTTCCTCCAGATAGCGGCGAACGTAAGCGACAGATGCCGCTTCCTGAAGAGCCGGCGCGTTGATGAGGCATAGGTCTTTGAACAGCTTGACCAGCCTTTCCTCGTTGATCACAATCCGAGTTTATCCGACCTTACTAAGACAAGGTCGTAGAACCTAGGGTTCTAGCTCAACTCCGGGATCCCAGCCCTTCTCACTTGCCCTCATCAGTACCTTTACGTCCATATCCGAATGAACACGAATTTGACAGCCGAGACGGAACTGGCCTAGAACTCCATCTTCCTCTAGGCAGAGCCGCTCTGTTTCACCCATATCAGGTTCTGGAGACAGGAACTCAACCCGACAAGTCGTGCATCGCGCATTCCCTCCGCACCGGTGGCTGATATCAATTCCATGCTGCTCAATAGCAAAAGCGAGTTTGGAACCATCTTCGACATCAAAGGCGACACCATCGGCGGTAATTTGGTGGTTGGACATATTAGCGCTTATCATACGCCACTAACTGCTCAATTCTAGGTTCTGGAGAACCTAACTCCTAAAGAATGTAACTTTGCCTTAACTTACGGAGAATCGGTGTCCCTGGTATCCTAAACTGCGGTATGCCCGAACTTCTAGCCGCCTCTTGCATTCGCGATGTTCCCGACTTCCCCAAACCCGGAATTCTTTTCAAGGACATCACTCCAGTTCTAGAGAACCCAGCTGCATTCAAGGAAGTCGTTGACTTACTTACCGAGGATGCGAGGGCCAAAGGGGCCGAGACCATTGTTGGCATAGAAAGTCGAGGCTTTATCTTTGGTGTTCCAGTCGCCATGAACCTGGGTCTTCCTTTTGCCATGGCTCGAAAACTCGGAAAACTTCCCTACGACAAGATTTCAGAAGAATATGCCTTGGAGTATGGAACGAACGTCGTTGAAATGCATGTTGACGCCATAAAGCCTGGGCAGCAGGCATACATTGTGGATGACCTTCTGGCAACCGGAGGAACGGCAGCAGCGGCGGCACGGTTAGTTGAAAGACTAGAAGGAAAAGTTTGTGGCTTTGGTTGCCTTATCGAACTGACATTCTTAAATGGCCGCGAGCCACTTCGTGGCTACCCAATTACTGCCCTGATGGAGTTCTAAAACAAGATGCAAAGATACACACGGTTCGTCCTTCCCACATTGGCACTCTTGTCTGCCGTTGCCTTTGCCGCCGATAAGCTCACTGTAAAGGAGCTACAAGCAGAGACTAAAAAGTTTGACGGCAAGGAAGTAGCCGTCACCGGCAACGTTGAATCATTCAAGCAGAAGGTCAGTCGCGCTGGGAACGACTACTTTACGTTTAAGTTGGTAGACAAGGACGACAAGAAAAAGCTTGTGAATGTCTTTGGTCATGAGAAGCCAAAGGAAACCTTGAAGGATGGTCAGACCTTGACGGTAACCGGCACCTTCCGACTAGAGAAAAAAGTCGGAGACAACACATTCAAAAACGAGATTCAGGTCCAGCCAGAAGACATCAAGATTCTGGCTCAGCCAAAGTAACCTGTGGCAACCCCGCACCTAGTTGCCGTAATGGGCGAAACGGCATCAGGCAAGACCAGGCTTGCCGAATCTTTAGCCGACAAGCTAGGTGCGATACTTATCAACTCAGATTCCTTTCAGGTCTATCGAGGCCTGGATATCGGCACGGCCAAGCCAGATCATAAGGACCATTACCAACTCATTGACATAAAGAATGCCGATGAGGGATTCGGAACAGGAGAGTTTGTTAACTTAGCTCTGCCGTTACTCCAATCAGCTTGGGACAACACCCAATCGGTTGTGGTTGTTGGCGGCACCGGTCTCAATGTTCGCGCTCTGTTTGAGGAATACGGAGATATGTCTGCCCCTCCAGACCCCGCACTTCGAGACAGATTAAATGCCCAGTTGGAACACAACGGCCTATCATCACTCGTAAAGGAATTGGAGCTGCTGGATCCTGCCGCCTACCAACGGGTGGATTTAGCTAATCCCGTACGTGTGATTCGAGCAATAGAGCGAGCTAGTGGAACGCGAAACAACGTAACTTTTCGTCTTCCTGCATTTAGACGAACGAAATTCTCGGTTCATGTTGCGTCAGACATATTGAATGAACGCATCGAGTCTCGGATTAGAGAAATGGTGCAAAATGGTTGGGCTCTTGAGATTGAGCGTTTGCGCGAGCAAGGCTATCGCCAATCAGACCCAGGATTCCGAGCAATCGGATACCGGGCGATGTGGGAGGTAGTCGAGGGAAGGTCAGATTTGGAGCAGGCAGTTGCGAGCACGGTAGTGGAAACACGCCAATATGCGAAACGGCAACGGACCTGGCTTCGAAGCGAACCCAACCTCATCCGCCTGACAGCCAATCCAGAGCAGGATTTAGTCGGCCAGGCAATCAGCCAACTGGCATGAATTGAATTAGGGAGTTATATAAATGGGTAAGGCAATTAATCTTCAGGATATGTTTTTGAATCAGGTTCGAAAAGAAGGGATCGCAGTGACGATCTACTTAACGAACAGCGTGCAGCTCCGTGGCCAGGTTCGCGGCTTTGATGCATTCACGGTTCTTTTGGATGCTCCAGGCAAGCCAACACAGTTGGTCTATAAACATGCAGTCGCAAGCATCGTGCCTGCGAAGCCAGTGGGAAGCTACAAGCCAGCCAGTGAGATGGAGGGTAACGGAAGCGAGTAATGATTCGATTTACCAAGATGCAGGGCATTGGCAACGATTTCGTCATGGTCGACACCATTTCGGAGCCACTGCCCGCCCTGGACTTGGCCGATTTGGCCCGTCGCACTAACGATCGCAAATTCGGGATCGGTGCGGACGGCCTAATCCTCATTGAGCGAGGAGACTCGGCCCCGTTCCGAATGCGGATGTTTAATCCAGATGGTTCTGAGAGCGAAATGTGTGGCAACGGTATTCGTTGCTTTGCGCAAATGCTCAAAGAGCGTGGGCACCTAGAAAGCGAAAGTATTGACGTAGAAACTGGTGCAGGTACGTTGCGCTTGGAGATTAAGACCTCAGGCATGGTGAGCGTCAACATGGGGCCAGCCAGGCTCACCCAAGGCGAGATTGGCATGACAGGTGAACAAGGTGAGACTTACCAGGAAGTCGCAACCGAAACCATGGCGGGAACCTTCCCGGCAACCGCGGTTTCTATGGGCAACCCTCATCTCGTCCTATTCGTAGCGGATGCTGATGCCATTCCACTGTCGGTGATTGGTCCCGAGCTAGAACACCATCCACTCTTTCCAAAACGAACGAACGTTCACTTCATACAGGTGCTGGATCGGAAAACGTTGATTCAAAAAACCTGGGAGCGGGGGGCAGGAATCACTCTTGCTTGTGGAACGGGCGCTTGCGCTAGTGCGGTAGCCGCAGTTGTCACGGGACGTGCAGATAGAAGTGTCGAAATGCAACTTCCCGGGGGCTCGCTCTTTATCGACTACCTGGAATCCGGCGAGGTGATCATGACCGGCCCGGCTCAAACTGTTTTCGAAGGTGAGTGGAAGCTTTAGCGCATCCAGATAAAAAATCGGCGAAGCATTGAATGCTTCGCCGATTTTTTGTTTCGCTAGGCCGCTAGTTTCGAAAGAAACTGATGCAACGAGTAGCGAGCCGCCCCAATGTAGTCGATGAAGTTCACTCCCGCTAGCGTCCCTTCCTTATCGGTATGAGCTACAACGGCCATGGTTCGTACAACTTGGCCTGGCTCAAGAGTGACTCTGAACTCCACCAGTTGTCCTTTGACTACCGGCTTACTTAGCTGAACAAGCGAACCGCCCAGGCTCAGGTTCTTTGTGATACCCACCTGATCGTCAGCTTTGATGCATCCTTCATATTCCTCAATCGTTCGAAGAATTGCTTGAACTTCAGTATCGAAGCGAGGATTGTCGCGATTATCTACGGACTCCCAATGGAAGTCTTTGAACGTTAGCCAAGCTTGGTCGCCATTTGTCGAAAGGTCGCCGATCTTACCTTCACCTTTTGCATACTTACGACCGCTGTCGTGAATAACCAGCACACTTCTGACGCCACGAAACTTTTCGGCGGAGTGCCCTTCCAGTTCTACAGAAAACGGGGTCTTTGTATGGATACGGGCTGTGGTCCATGTCGGACGATCGTCGGTATGCAGCAATACCATGACGTTTTCGCCGACCATGGGCTCGTGAGAAGGTCCAGGCATAGCGCTCATGCCATTTATATCGGCAATTACGCAAGAAATCCTGAGGGAATAACGAGTTAGAACTTCAACGATCTTGCGCGATCCATTTCTCGACGCTCATCATCCTTCGCAATCTTGTCCCGCTTATCGTACAAGGCTTTACCTTTTCCAAGTCCGATTTGAACCTTCACTTTCCCACGTGAATTGAAATACATCGAAAGAGGAAGGAGGCTAAAGCCCTTCTCCTGAGCCTTTCTCTCAAGGAGATTTATCTCTTTTCGGTGCATAAGAAGCCTGCGATCTCGCCGACGGTCGGGCAAAAATGCCGCTACACCTTTATCATAAGGATCAATATCGAGGTTGATTAAGAATAACTGGCCCTTGATAACACGGCAATAAGCGTCGGTCAGGTTGGCGCGACCGAGGAAAATGCTTTTCACCTCGGATCCGACCAGTTCAACTCCTGCCTCATACGTGTCTTCGATATGATAGTCGTAACGCGCACGGCGATTCTGAATTGACTTTGGCCCCTCACTTTCTTTCTTAGCACCTTTTTTTGCCATAAGGGACTTTGCATTGTACCGATGTGGGAACCTTGAGTCCTAAGCCCGTCGTTAGTGGTACAACGGAAACTTATGAAAGGCCAAGCTTTCATCACCATCATTGCACTCGCTGCAGTTCTCGTTGGATGTTCTGGATCAGCCAAGCCAGAAGCGAACGCGACCACAGGAACCTCTCAAGGGGATACCAATGTCAAACCTGATCCGGCATCAAATGTCACCGAGCTAAAGATCGAGACGTTGACTCCCGGGAAAGGCACTGGAGCTGAGGACGGCGATATGCTGACTATGCTCTACCGTGGCACTCTTACCAATGGAACCGTCTTTGACGGAAACATGGACGAGAAAGCGGAGCCTATCGCTGACAAAGACCCATTTGCTCTGAATCTGGGCATGGGCAGCGTAATTCAGGGCTGGGAAAAGGGTCTCAAAGGCATCAAGGTCGGCGAAACCCGAAAGCTAACGATCCCATCCGATCTGGGATATGGCGCTCAAGGTTCCCCTCCCACCATTCCGCCTAACGCCACACTTGTATTCGAGGTCAAATGCCTTGACATCGTAAGGAAGGGCGAGGAGATGATCATCGACACCAACGATGAGAAGGTTGGTTCGGGAGTCGAAGTCAAGAATGGAGACAAGGTTGAGATCCATTACGTTGGCACTCTTCTGAACGGCAAGAAATTTGATTCTTCTAGGGATCGAAAGACACCCTTTGCTTTCACCGTCGGAGCAGGTGAAGTTGTGCCTGGCTTTGATAAAGGCGTCATGAAGATGAAGAAGGGCGGCGTCCGCAAAGTACGAATCCCACCCCAAGCAGCCTACGGAGCCAATCCCTCGAACGGACTTCCAGGTAATAGCGTGCTTACCTTTGAAATTGAGCTTCTGAAGATCAACGGAAAATAAATTCTCAGCGGGTATCTCTTCACATAAATAGGAAGAGGTACCCGCTTTTTGTTTGCAGACCGCTCGTTAAGCGTTTAAAAAGATCGTTGCCGGTAAACTCTCGATCATCATAGGATCGAAGGAGATTTGAATGACAATCGGCGTTCCCCGCGAAGTTAAGAATAACGAGTTTCGTGTCGCACTCACCCCCGCTGGGGTTATGTTGCTTCGACAAAATGGCCATCGTGTCATCGTTGAAATGGGGGCTGGTGAAGGTACCCACATCACGGACACGGAGTACATGGAGGCAGGGGCCGAAATTGTGAACGTGGATTCGGTATGGGCCGAAGCAGACATGATCGTCAAGGTCAAAGAGCCTCAGGCATCTGAGTATCCCCGCATCAAACCCGGGCAAACGATTTTCACCTATTTTCACTTCGCGGCAGACGAAGCCTTGATGCATGCGATGGTTGCAAGCGGATCTACATGCATCGCTTACGAAACGGTCGAGTTAGCAAACAAAACACTTCCCTTGCTCACGCCCATGTCTGAAGTTGCTGGACGACTCAGCATACAGGAGGGAGCAAAGTTCCTAGAACGGCCCATGGGAGGTCGAGGCGTACTTTTAAGCGGAGTTCCCGGTGTTCGACCAGCCGTTGTCGGCATCATCGGAGCAGGCGTTGTTGGAATCAATGCCGTGAAGGTTGCAGCGGGCTTCGGCGCAACCGTTTATGTATTGGATGTTAACCTGGAAAGACTCCGATATCTTGACGACATCTTCCCCGATAACGTCATTACCCTTCATAGTAATCCGGCAACTCTACGCCAAGTACTTCAAGAAGTTGACTTGCTGATTGGTGCGGTCTACCTTACAGGGGCAAGGGCTCCGATCCTCGTTTCAAAGGAAGATTTGAAACATATGAAGTCAGGGTCTGTCATCGTCGATGTCTGCGTTGATCAAGGCGGCTGTTTTGAGACCACTAAGCCGACTACTCATGCTGATCCGACCTATGTAGTAGATGGGGTAGTCCACTACTGCGTAGCTAATATGCCAGGCGCAGTTGCGCACACCAGCACCTATGCTTTGACGAATGCAACCCTTCCCTACATTCATAAACTTGCCAACAACGGTTTGGCCGCGTTGAACAACGACCCAGCGCTTCGGAAAGGTTTGAACGTAGTAGATGGAAAGGTCACGCTAGAAGCCGTCGCAAACCAATACGGCTACAATTACGTGCCCGCGGAAACATATTTATCACAAGCATCACCTATCCTCGTATGAAACATTTCCTTGCTATCGGTCTTGTCGCAGTCGCTTCTTTGAGCCAAGCTCAGGTTTCAAAGTCGGGCAACGGTTACCTCTTCAGAATGAAGTACACCAAGGGGTCGACCCTTAGCTATGCCGTTGCCTCCACTGTTTCTGGCCTTGGAGCAAATGGACAACCCATCAAGGTGAATCTACCGATGGTTTGGAAAGTTGCCAATGTCGCGAACGGAATCGCCACCATTGATACGTTGGTGGGTCCAGTCACAATGGGCGGATCTCAGATGGGTCAGGCCGAGAAGAATCGAATCCAGATCGATAGCAAAGGAAAGTTAACTGGCCAGGCCGGAACCGGTCAACAAGTAACGCCAACTTTTCCCGATAAACCGGTCAGAATCGGTCAATCCTGGACCGCTGCCGCTCCAGTTGAGCTGCCCATGCAAGGCCAGCAGAAAGTTACGGCTACCTACACGTTCAAAGGCATTCGAACCGTTGCCGGCAAGCAAGTTGCAGAACTTGCGGTAAAGACAACCGGACAAGCAACCGGATCGGGCACCATGTACTTGCTAGCTAGTGACGGTTCCCTATTTAGAAGCTCGCTGGTGTTGAACTTAAAAATGCAATCTGCAGGCAATGCGCCTACCACCTATAAGGTGACCGCCAATATCACTCGGAAATGATTGATTTAGCCGCAACCCGAGATCCAATACTCTTACGCCACCTGGAGGCTCATCCAAAGATAGCACAAGTTGCTCATTCGGAAAATCCTGGGATCGACTTTCAGATTGGCAGTTGGTCTCGGAAGGTTGTGGTTGGAGAGTCGAGCCTAGAAGTTGCCGGATTGGTAGAACTCATCGATAACAATCCGATGGTCTGTGCGGATCAAATGTCCGTTGCCGACCCCGTTTCAACGCTTGCTTTGGTTGCCTTGGGACCCATTGCCTGGGCAGGCATGATTCAAGATCGTCCAACAGTCATCAGCTCTCAAGCCGCTGACGAAGCACAAGTGGATGCCTTCCTAAAAACCGCAGGTTGGCAAGAAGGCGCTACTTTGCATATTGAAGAGAAAGACTTGGGGCCGGTGATGGCGGTTACTGCTATGGCAGAGATCCCGACTCCAGAGAATTGGTCCGATATTGATGACATCTACGATGAACGGTTTGCTCGGTCCTTCTTTGTCCGCCGAGACGCCGAGTCCGACTGGGACCCTAAGCTTGTAGAAGGCATGCCCTATGCTCTCTATCGGATGCGCTATACGCCAGGCGAGGAGACAAGCCTTCTCACAATTCAGGTCTTGGCAGATCGGAATGGGAAAGCGGGCCCAGCCCAAGCGATTCACGCGATGAACGTGATGGCGGGCTTTGAGGAATCCTTAGGTATCGCTTAGGTCAATCACTTTCTTGGGGGGAGTTTTCTCGGCTTCAACCGCCGCCATGTCTTCCTTTGACCCAACTATCATGTCTGGACCATGGCCTCCGACTTTCTCCCACTTCCCTTTTTCCGCACGCTTGTAAGTAGTGAAGCCCTTATCAGCCGCCTTCTCTGCAGCCACACCCTTCTGGATTTGGAAGGAGGCTCGGCTAATAACCCGACGAACTTCGAGTCCACACGTAGGGCAGAACTTTAGCGGAGCATCGTTGATGCCTTGAATCGCTTCTGTGCGCCCATCACAAATCAGGCACTCGCGGTCATCGGGTTCGTATTCGTATATTGGCAACTCTCTCTTATTGTTCCTTACGTTGAGACGGGTTCGGCCTGCAATAATCACATTGGCATGAAACACACCACCATACCGATGCAGAAAGCGAAAAAAATCGCCCTTGTCGCTCACGATAATATGAAACGCGACCTCATCGAATGGGCCGAATACAATAAACGCCTATTGGACGACCATACTTTATACGCAACGGGCACGACCGGAGGACTCATCGAGCGTGAAGTTGGCCTTCAAGTTCAAAAACTTCAGAGCGGTCCTCTTGGCGGAGACCAACAAGTGGGAGCTAAGATTGTATCCGGGGAGATTGATTTCCTCATCTTCTTTTGGGATCCCCTAGAGCCTCAACCTCACGATCCGGACGTTAAGGCTTTGCTGCGAATGGCGGTTGTTTGGAACATCCCTATCGCCTGTAATCGATCCAGCGCTGATTTTATGATCTCTAGCCCTCTCATTTCCCGTGAGTACAAGCGAATGGTTCCGAACTTCGATACCTACCTTGGACGCCGTATATCTTCGGCTGAATCGTGAATTCCGTAGAACTTATCAATCAACAGATTGTTGACTGCAACTTGTGTCCTCGATTGGTGGAGTGGCGAGAGCAAGTCGCTCTAGAGAAACGGAAAGCCTACATCGATCAGGAATATTGGGGCAAGCCAGTCCCCGCATTTGGGGATACCAAGGCGAGCCGATTGATCGTCGGGCTAGCTCCGGCAGCCCATGGCGCAAACCGAACAGGCCAGATGTTTACCGGAGATCGCAGCGGAGAATGGCTTTATCGGGCATTGCACAAGGCGGGAGTGGCCAACCATCCAACCACTGAGAGCCGCTTCGACGGAATGGTTTTAGCCGACGCCCTCGTAGCGGCAACCTGCCACTGTGCCCCACCCGACAACAAACCTTTGCCAGAAGAAATTCGCAACTGTAGCCGCTACCTTCGTGAACTGCTCGATGATCGGGAGTGGAAAGCCGTTCTATGCCTAGGAAGCATTGCCTGGAACCATGTACATCGCCTATTAGGCATCCGACCACCAAAATTTGGGCATGGCGTTGTTTCGCAGGATAACCTAACGAAGATTGTCGGAAGCTATCACCCCAGTCAGCAAAACACCTTTACAGGAAAGCTGACCGAGATGATGCTTGATACTGCCGTTGAAGAGTGGCTACGGTGATTCGTTAACCAGCAGCTTTCGCTCTAGCTCGTACCGTTTCACTTGTCCACGAGAAGATGTCACCACTTTGACCTTCGTGCCAACTTTTCCTTCCAGCAGCCGATCAATGGCTCGAAAATCCTGCTTGGTTAAATCTTCACCATCTATGCTCAGCAACATATCACCTTCTTGAACACCGGCTTGAGCTGCAGAACTATCAGGAACTACATCGTAGATTTGGATTCCATTTACTTCTCGGAAGTAGGTCGCTCCAATCCCAACCTCTCCAACGGGTTCATCAACGACCTTCCCGGAGAAGTTTTCAAGAAATACTCGTCGTTTTTCGTAGTCGATCGTGATATTGAAATGCTTAAGGAAACCAAAGCCAACAGTTCCATCGCTTTCCGCAGAACTGGATGGAGCATCGATGATGTCCCAAACGCTTTCGGGAACTGGTACGCCATAAATAGTGGCTCCACGCATCATGTAAGACCAACTATCGACTGAGCCCGAAGCAACGCCCGATTGCTTCATAAACTTAGGCTTGTGATCAAGCTTCCAAAGCCCGATTCGCTCCAGGGCATCCTTGTGAGTGGTGGAGTAAAAGGCGTTTCCAGTGTCGAGGGATAGGTAAAGCTTGCCACCATTTTTTGTTACAACTTCGAGCTTCATCGCCTTGTTGCCAATCGGCAACATTTTGCCCATGAAGGTCCTCTTGTTATCGGGAACGAGCTTGTTGATATCAAACGACTTAGGATAGAAGATGAACTTCTTCTTCTCAAAGTTGATTTGAGTTACGTTATGGCTGATGGTCTCAAATCCCATGATGCCATCGGTATGAGCGTTGTAGCTAAACGACATACGCCCCATGGGTTGTTGCACAATCTCCATCCCCGTTGGATCAATTGTCATACTGCCCATTTTCAGGCTCTTAACCTTTGTCGTAGTAGCTTGAAACTGCCCCACAAAGTCACGAAGGGTCATGGTTCCAGTTGGCTTACCAACATCAATATTAGTGCCTAATACCAAGCATCCAGAGAAGCCAGTATCAAACATACAAGAGACATTAGCACCGTTTACAACTGCATCGACAATGATGGCTCGTTCCGCTAATCGGAAAGGAACCTCCACCGCCCCAGTCTGCGCGGTGGCCGCAAGAAAGCAAAGGGAAGACAATAAAGGCATAGCTTATTTTAGGTCAAACGTTTGAAATCAGTTATTTGTTACGTCCGGCAAGGATATAGATAGGCAATGTTAGCCACCCAAATCCGCAGCACGAACAGACGATATTTGGAATCAACCACACAAAATTTCCTCGGCGGTCAATGATGTCCATGATAGTCCAGATGAGAATTCCTAATAAGCTCCCAAACCCGCCAATGCGCGAGAGCCACATTAATCCGTTCTGACCCTCCATCCACTGTGTCATCTGCTGTGGATCATTAGCTAATCCAGCATTAAAAGCACCCATGAACATGATGATTCCGACGATAAAGCCCATCAAACTTAAAGCAGCTAAACCCCAGCCGATTCCTACCCAAGCTTTTCCGAGGTTCTCCACAAAAGGAATGGAATGCTCTGGACCTTCATAAGCGGACTTTGCGTATGGATTCTGCCCCGCAGTGTTCACCTGAGGTGGAACATTGGGCATGGTTGGAGGGGCGGATACCTGCGGCTGTCCTATATTGGATTGTTCCGAACTGGAATAGGGGTTGGGTTGAGAAACTGGGATAGTTGGTGCCTGGCTGATTGGGGGAGGAGTGCTCTGCACCGCCAAAGGATCATTGTAATTTGGAGTAGATGAAGGCGACGGCCCTGCAAGTTCTGCCTCTAAAGTTGTGATCAGTTGACGAGCTCCCGCATGGGTAGGCTCAAGCTCCAACGCTTCTCGGGAACTCTTTAAGGCATCTACTTTCTGACCTAAAGCATATTGGTGAACAGATAGGTTGTATCTCGCCTTTGCACTCTTGGGATCAAGTGAGATGGCTTTGGTAAATGCTTCAGTTGCCGCAGCGGGTTGCCCGGTCTGAGATAAGCAAATGCCTCGGAGAAGATATGCATCAGCGCTATCTGGAACTAAAGCCAGGGCTTGGTTAACCAACTGCAGTGCACCATCAAACTGGCCACTTTGGATCGATTGAGTTGCTTGGTCTAAAAACGGTTGAATCTGCTCTTGCGCCATATGTTAAGGGTGCCTTCGGATAGGTTTTGCTAATGTACCTAAACGTTAGTCGCCGCCAACATCTTCGACCCATGCCCTGAGAACTTCGGCGACACTCCAAGCTTGCCAAGGGCAACCATTGCCTCGCTGTGGTTCTTCTGCGTCATAAACTTCGGCAATCCCGCCAAGCCCAAACTCGTTAAGCATAGACTTTGCTGTTCGCAACGCTCGTTTCGCTTCAGCCACGTCGCCCTTCACCTTTACGTGAGCAGAAGCATAAACCCCAAGTAACCAGGGCCATGCGGTGCCTTGGTGGTACGAACTATCCAGTTGAGCCATTGGCCCTTCGAACCGGGGGCGATAATCAGACGATTCTGGATCCAGCGTTCGAATGCCACGCGGTGTGAAAAGACGATGCGCAACAACATCTAAAGCTTTTACTGCGTGCTCCCCTCTTGCAGGAGCAAATGGCAATGCCATCGCGATCAGTTGATTAGGGCGCAATGAAGCATCTGCAGGATCAGCCGTATCCAGATAATAGCCACGGACCTCATGCCAGAACTTACGATCAAAGTTTGACTCTGCAAGCTCAGCCAATGCCTTTTCGCCTTCGGCGTCCAGACCTAACTCGCCCCGAATCCACTCCATACATCGAAGAGCATTTACCCACAGCCCATTGATTTCCACCGGCTTTCCATGCCTTGGAGTAACAACCCAGTCGCCAATCTTGGCATCCATCCAAGTTAGCTGGACTCCGTGCTCACCCTGTCTGAGGAGTCCATCTTCAGTATCTACCCCAATCCCAAATAAAGTTCCATCCCGGTGGTTCTCAAACACATTGCGAAGAACGGGAACCATCTCTTCTGCAAATCCGGCATTCCAATCTGCTTTCAAGGTCTTGTAAATAGCGTTTACAAACCAGAGCGTGGCGTCGACGGTATTGTAGTCTGGCTCATTCCCCACTTCTACAAAACGGTTAGGAATCAGTCCATTCCGGCACTGGCTTGCATAGTCACGCAGAAGCTGACGAGCGGCTTCATACTTCTTTGTCACCAAAAGCAACCCAGGGAGGGAGATCATTGTGTCTCGCCCCCAATCTGTAAACCAGGGATAACCGGCGATTATAGAGGTTCTAGCGGATGTCTCTACAACAAATTTCTCGGCAGCTTGTTCTAGCAGAGGTTGGAGGCGGATATGGTTTCCGGGTTCGCTGATAGGTAATGTCTGAGGCGAGACAGATTCAAAATCACCCGCCGCAATCCTTGCAGACTCTCCAGGCAGAAGTTCATAGTGAAGCTCAAACGGACAGAAAAGATCGTCTCTCGGATCTAGTCCTCGATCAACCTCTCGGACATGCTCAAATCGGTAATACCACCCTTGAACAGGGATTCGGTGAGCAGCAGGATGGTTCAGCGTTAAGCCGACACCCTGATGGATGATGTGCGACACACCTTTCAGCAAGCGCAAATCGTCCGGATAGTTGGCTTGTTCAGAGAAATTCTGATGGTAAGGCTTGTGACTGACCATCGGACGCAAAATAAGCAAGAAGGGTTGCTCACCCACGTTTGAGTATTCCAGCGTACAACCATTCTCGCCTTTGTGAACATAAAGTCGCTTCTCTACTGCTTTCTTGTCCGCTTCATACCGCCAAGTTGCAGTGTGTCCATCAACCACAAACGATTTCAGATAGTGAAATCCCTCTGGATAGAGCGTTCCTGGATATTGGTTAGCCGATATACCGATTGGATTTCCACTACCTTGGATAAACTCGTCCATGGAAGCTAACAGCACCATGCGATCGGCAGGTGGACGAATTGCCGCAACTAAGAGGCCATGGTAGCGACGAGTATTGATCCCGCTCGCAGTTCCCATCGCAAAACCGCCTAGACCGTTGGTAAGCAGCCATTCCCTTTTTGACGAAACTTCAAGGTTCCCGCACTGCTGAGCGTCTAAGCGATAGTTCATTTTTTGTCTGGTAGCGAGCTAATAGTTTGTGGTCCAACCGGTTTGGTCCGAACCTGTTTACGGCGCTCAAGTATGGATAGAAAGTCATCCAGTCTCAACTTGATCCCAATTGCATAGTCGGATGGAAACTCTCTTCGAACCAGGAAAGGTTCAAAACATCCAATCACTTGGCTGATCGAGTACTCCTTGTCATACCAATTCTTTCCGCTGAAATCAAACTTAGCAAGATAGCTAATCTTTGTAGGACCAAGGTTCAAATCAGCCCGTAAGTGAAGGGCTTGTTTGGAAACTAACCGGTCAGCAATAAAATCAGCGCGACCCGATTCACCCGCCGAGATGTAAGCAGCCCCAAAGCCAATCTGAGGTAGCGGTTTGAAGAGTAACCCAGCCTGACCTCGGGCCCAACCATAAACATTCTTCTCGCCTGCCACACCAAACAGATCTACTCGAAGATCGGATTGAAGGTTCTTACCAAATTGTAGTGCGGGAGCTTGTAGCGTTCCTGAGAAAACGCCTCTTTCCACAAAGTCTTCATCCCCTCGGCGAATGCTTTGTGCCCTCAACTGCAAATTAGTTCCTAGTCCCCCGATAGGTCCGCTCCTCTCGTACGCGATATCTAGAGCTTTGCTAAAGTCTTCTCTGTCCAGCCGAGCAGAGGAAGTTGTGTTCCACACACTCTGAACAGTTAGTGAGTTGCGTAAATTATTTGTATGGCTACGTGTTGTCTCGATATTGCCAACCCGGATATTGTCAAAGTACGAGAAGGCAAATCTTTCCGTGAGCTCTGATCTTGCCAATATCTGAGAATCAGACACTGACGCTGGCAAGAAGGTGTGTGCATACGCTAACGAGTAAGACGGGTAGTCACTTGGGAAAGCACTGTAGCTCCCTAACAAAAGGCTACTCTGATTCAGTAACAGGCCACTCTTCCAATTAACCCCTACCCCACTCCCCTTAAGGTTTAATCCTGGGAGTTCCAATCCAGGACTTCTCTTATCCAGTGAGAATCTTCGCGTTGGAACCGCCCCTAAGTCTTTTCCTAGAATAGTGATTCGGGGGTGGTAAGCCGTACCGCTTTTTCCTGGCAACACCACAACCTTGCGCGATTTAATGGAGTACAAAGGAATCGGACGCAAACAGTTAGTGCCTTCTACATTGGCAAACTCCCAACGGTCCGGTTTGATCACGACGCTTTCCGCTTTAACCTTAACGCCTGCTATCTCAATTTCTACTCGGTCGGCTACTGCGATCTGCCCGTCCGGGCCACGATTAGGGCCATACCAAAAAACGGCGTAGTTGGCATTAACAATCCCTTCCGGATCTTCGATGCGAACGTTCCCTCTGGCGATGGCATACTGAGCCTCTGGAGCTTGGTGAACCTCAAGACGATCCGCAAAAACGATGGTTGGTCCAAATTTTGCCGCTACTCCATCTGAGTACACGGCAATCGACTTGATGGGGTCAATCTCTTGTACCTTTCCAGTTACCTGGAGTTCATCACCAAAATCCGATACTTTGGGGGCTTGAGGTTTAACCTCCTGTATTGGCAACACTGGAGGCAAGGGCGGAAGCATCCATGCAAATGCCATTTGCGGAAAGTTTACCAATCCTGGTTAGGATAAGATTGTGATGAACTTATACGAATCGACAATCCGTCGTGTAGAATAACGTGTCTCAAGTACAAACCATGCTCGATACGAAAGTATTTTCGGGGTCAGTCTATGATCAAGCAGCGCAAGAACGACAATGGGTCGCTCGGTGCAGGCTTGGTGATGAAAATGCTCTGACCCTTTTAATTGCCAGACATCGAAACCGCCTTGTGCGAACAGCTACCAACCTTCTTCGTGATCGCCATGAAGCTGAAGATGTAGCTCAGGAAGCATTTCTCAAGGGATTTCGAGAGATTCATAAACTCCGTGAGGACCGAGCATTTTCGGGTTATCTCTATAAGATTTGTGTGCGTCTGTGCATGGATCGCCTACGCTTGAAAAGGGCCGAACTTACCGAGTTCGATAGCATCCAGCCTCACGAAGGCGGACACGTTGAGAATAAGGTTGTCATCGCCAAACTTCTGGCTCAACTACCCTACGAATTACGCACAACTCTCGTCCTCCGTGAGATGGAACAGCTGAGCTATGAAGAAGTTGCTGATGTCATGCACGTTCCTATCGGAACGGTGAGATCGCGACTCCATACCGCTCGAGAACGGTTCCGCAAACTCTGGATCGACGAGGTTGGCGAGTGAGTTATCGAATCTTTGGTTGCGGCAAATATCGCCGCCTAATGAACGAAAAGTTTGATCGTACGCTCTCTTTAAGAGAGCGTGGATTTATGGCTCAGCACAGATCAGCTTGCCCCGAATGTTCGCGGGAAGAAACACAAGGAGCTTGTGCTCTTAACATGCTTCGTTTAGCAGCAGTTGAGGATGATGAGCTAGATAACAGCCCCGTCTTCGAAGATAGAATCCTGCGTAAGTGGAGAGTTCAGAGCACCCGAGAGTCCGTTAGATATTGGAGTCCAGCTTTTGTTGGAGCCGTTTTAGCTGGCCTCACCGTTTTTGCGGCCCTTCAACTAGTATCGAGCCGAGCAACCATTCCCGGTACAACTTCTCCTGCCGGTGAAGCACACCTTCAACCAGGCACAAATCACTTGCCATCCATTGATCTCGATAAACTAGATCATTTGCGATGACGCTCTGGTCAAGGACCTTGTGGGGAGCTCTTATCGGAGCAATCTTAACATTGCTCATTCACCCTACGTCACGCCCCTTCCTCGCAAGCCCATTTATCGAATCCGCTCAGGCTTTTGAAGATCGTTCTGGATCTTTACCTCTGGGTTTTCCCGACGCCCTTCCTGAACCGGTTGACGATCTGACATCAAGCTTGTGGATTCACGTTGGCGCTGAGCGCGTTCTCTCACGATCTGATATCTCTGACGCACAAGTAAAAGGGCTGATCCAAATTTGCACTCGACAAGCGAATGACGATCCAACCAATTCGTTTTGGCCCATGGCCGAAGCGGTGTTTTACCATCGGCTAGAAAGAGAATCCGAGGCATCTGCTGCATGGCAAAAAGCTTCTCGTTGCATCAGCTATAACGATTTCCAATCAAGGCATCTGACCGCTATCCGAGCATCTTTGGCGACTGAAAACACTTCCAACTCTTGGCAGTTTGCTTACGCCTATCGTCTCCGATCAATGGCGTTCTCTTTTCTTGTGGAGACATTTGCGAGATACATCGTCTCCAATAGCTCTCGAACGGAACCTCGCGATCTAGAACTTCGATACGCCACATTGAGGAACGGATCATTGATGCGTGATGGAGCCAGAAATCTTCAGATCATGGAGAGAGGTATTTCTACCGTCGAACTCGCGTCACATCCTCAAGAATTCAAGAGTCAACGAAGCATTAAGCGACTTTTGATCGCCCACTCCGAGTTCAAAGAAGCTCTAAAAAGCATCGGCAAAGTTTCTGAAGCAGAAAAAACGGAGCAGGAGTATAACGAGAACGAAGGATGGAGTGCCCTTACAGCGCGTGAAGATACCGGAGAGAAGATTTCCAGGCTAACTCTAGCAAGTTCGCTGATTCCCGGCTTACCCGGGGTTCTCCTTCAATGCGCTTTGCTTGGGATTTTTATTCTCGCCACTGGTTTAGCCTTGGAGCGAGCTATCCGCTTAAATGAACGTTTTGCGGCCCCACTCACTGCGGCCATTGCCATCTTCGTAGCAACCTCGGTTTGGGTTCTCACCCACTCTGTTCTTGCCCTTGTTGCGAGTGGACTCTGTTGCCTATTTGTCTTGCTAACACCGCGCAACCCAAGAAGTCATCTTCCGAAAGATCTCGGCCCGCTTTTCACTTTTGTCATGATCGTTCTGGCTTGCGTCTTTATTTTTCTCGGAGCGGTCATGCTGATCGGTCGAACCCTACCGGTTATTGCGAATAGGTCAGCCTTCAGCCCGCAGATCGCCACCATCTTGGACTCCAATGTTGCCGCAGGGTTGGCTCTCATCACTGTTTCTTGTCTATTCTTGTTTGCTCCGCTATGGGCCCTGGCACAGCACATCAGAACCCTTTTCGTTCTATCCAGAGGTTTCGTATCGCTCGGGTTGAGTACCTTGGGGATAAGCCTCTTTTTGTCAGTGGCAACCACACCCGTTTGCGTTTATCTTGAGAAGGAAAACCAAGAAACGTTTAGAATGCTTCTTGAAAACGAACCGCTTTACTACATCCGCCAGTAAGTTCTAATGATCGAAACAACCAAGGAGAAAATCGAGCAGTTAGCCCAGGAGAGGAAGGCACTTATTGCCGAACTCCGAACGGCACCCGAAGGTCTAGCTTGGTGTCATCGACACACGAAGCTAGTGGACCAAGCAATTCGGCTCCTTTTGGATGATGCCAGAGCCACCATGCCTGAGGTCTCTCAACTTGCGGTGATTGCCACTGGTGGCTACGGTCGGAGAGAGATGGCTCCTCATTCCGATGTAGACCTCACAATTGTTCCTCCCGACGAATCTTCGCCAGAACTGGATCGCGCAATCCGTAGCTTCTTTCAAGATCTCCACTCCGCCATAGGCTCCATATTTGGCCTGGGAGTTGGTTATGCGTATCGGCTTATCTCGGATGCGCCTGGACTGGATGCAAAATCGCGCACTGGTCTTGTTGATGCCCGACTTATCTCGGGGCCGACTGGTCTGTTCCACCGTCTCGAAGATGCTTTAGACTCCACAATGGCGGCCGGAGAGTTTATTCTTGCCAAGATTGCCGAGCGAGATATCTCTATGGCAAAGCACAACGATACTCCGCTAGTCGTTGAGCCACACCTTAAGGAAGGTGCAGGCGGCCTACGATGTTTCCACTGCGCAAATTGGATTCGTTCGGCAATTGGAGAGCGAGAATCAAAACCTAGCAAAGCCTATGACCGGATTGTGTTAGCCAGAAATGTATTGCATGCCGTAACCAATCGGCCCATGGATACTCTGGCTCGCTCGCGTCAGTCCGAGATTGCCAAGATCTTGGGACAAGAACCCGGAGATATGATGTCAGACGTAGCTCTGGCCGCCAATGAGGTGCACCAAGGCTATATGGCAGCAAAAGAACGACTTTATGACGCTCGGTTCTCTCTTTCACGCAGTGTAACCGCCCTTCGTGGCGAGGCTCGCATTACGGCTAATGCCGATGCCGGAGAATCTGCCGTTGGCATTAGCATTGCAACTGCGCTAGGCCTACGTGTATCTGATCTCCAGGCGCACCCAAGCTCCAAGGTTTCAGGAGCCGCGGCCGCTTATGCGATAACCACGGGCGAACCCACGCTCCGCAATTTGGATCGATCCGGATTGCTTGAACATCTACTTCCCGAACTCACCGCTTGTCGCACCCTCATGCCTCATGACAATGTTCACCGGTTTACCGTGTTCGAACACACTCTTCGTCTTGTGCGCCACCTAGATAACCTTCCTGAAGGTTATCTCTCAGACTTAAGAGAAGGCCTCAATGACCTGGAGCCGCTCTACCTTACCGCCCTTCTTCACGACGTTGGCAAAGTCGATTCTCGCCGGCCCCACAGCGAAGTCGGTGCCGAGATGGCTACCGTCGCTTGTGAAAGATGGCAGCTCTCTCCGGAAATCACCGAAACAGTCCGTTGGCTCGTGATGGAGCACCTAACGATGATGCGGTTTGTGCGATTACGTGATATCCACAATCCAGATACCATTCGCGAGTTCGCGGAGATAGTAAAAGACCGGACCCGTCTCGACCTTCTCACACTCATCACCTGGGCGGATGTCAACGCCGTTGCGCCCGAAGCTTGGACGGCGGCTCAAGAAGCTTTCCTTCACGAACTCCATCGACAAACCACCGAGGCCTTGGAGATGGACAATCCAACTCCGTTTGATCCGGCTCAGCAACGCCAGCGGCTGATGCGCCAATTGCGAGCAGACGTCCCCGAAGAAGATCTGCGTAGGTTTGTAGATTCCCTACCTCCTTACTACCTCGCTAGCACCTCGCCAAACTTGGTGAAGCTCCACTTTCAATTAGTAAAAAAAGCCGAGCAAGGCGAGCCAACCGTCGAATTGTTTACCCAATCCGAACTGAGCGCCACAGACATCACCGTTTGTACTCGGGATGAAAAGGGGTTGCTCAGCCGACTACTTGGAATCCTTTATGCCTTTGACCTGAGTGTATCGGGCATTCGTGCTTGCACTACGGAGACCGAAAATCCAGTTGCACTGGACACATTTACCGTCAGCTATGGAGGCAAACCGGTCCCAAATGCGACCCGTGCGGGAGTAAGTTCAGCGATCCTTTCTATGTTAAAAGGGGAACGCAATACCGAAGACATTCTCCGAGAGCGAGGCAAAGATCCAGATCGTGAACAGTCGGTCTTCTCCTACACATTTGTTCCCGGACTTCCCTCTGTCTTGGAGATTCGCGCCCCTCGAGGAAGGGGTATGCCATACAGATTCAGTCGCTTGATTGCGGCTCAAGGCTGGAATACTTTTGCCGCGCGGGTTGGCCAATGGGCGGATTCCGGTGCCGCTACGTTTTACATCGGCGGCTCAGATGGAAAAGCACTCACAAAAGAGGATATTGATTCAGTACTCAAACCGCCCGAGCCCTAAAACTAGCTGTCAACGTGTAGTGTCTTCTCGTGCGTATAGATGGCGGTTCCTTTCGCAGCGCCTTTGGGCTTCCGCACATACTTCTTCAGCGTGTAGTCAACCGGAACATAACCAGCATGCTTACTCGGTGAGTTTTGAACGGCCACTTTGGCGGCGTACATTAACGTTTCACGCTGAACCTTATCGGGTTGGTTTCTAGTCTGGACTACAACATGCGCAGAGGTAGAACCTCGCACGTGCAACCACCAATCATTCGGTTTTGCTACTCGGAGAGTGAGATAATCGTTGCTCTCTGCGTTTTCACCATAGAGAACCGCGTAACCTCCTGGCCCCAATAACTCCCTTACTCGATGCCCCTCATAAGGCCGATCCTCCTTTAACTCCTTGGGCGTTGGCGGTTTGTTAAGCCACTTTCGAGTACGGGCCTCATCATGAAGCTCTTCAATATCTCGCAATCGTTCCGTATTCTCAAGTCGTTCCAGAAAGCTACGTATGTCTTCACGATCCCTTGTTAACCTCTCTTGTTGATCGTGTACGGTGCCGAGCCTAGCTTTGGCGTGCTTGGCTTTGTCGAAAAATCGGTTTGCGTTTGCTTTGAAGTCCTGCTCAGGATTCAGTTTGATCTGCACGGGATTCCCGTCATAGTCAAAGGCATCCAGCACCGTAGCGCCTGGCCCCAATGAGGGTCCGTAAGCTAAGGTTAGCTCTCCGTATAACTGTTGCTTTCCTGCTCCCTTACCCGCTGCTACAGCTTGGGCAAGGTCATTGATCGCAGTTTCGCGCGCCAGGAGTACCCGCTCGACTTGGCTGCGAATACTTGCCCGCAAGGAATCTGCTTTTGCTGCAGGAATTGCCTGATCGTAGTGTTGCTCCAAGGCAACCGATATGGAGGAGCGTGGTGTCTCGCCTCTTGCTTCCTCAAACGTAAGGAAAGCGACCGAGAGCGGGTATGCCCCCGAGCCAGGTATGAGCACGGGCTGATAATCACCCTGCAAAACCGCTTGCTGCACCTTCTCAAGCCCAATCTTGTTGACTAAAGAAAGCAAAAATGGAGAAGCCCCTTCTCTCCCCTTTAAATCATCTCCAACCTTAGCATTCAGAAGAGAGGGCTTGACATCAAACGGGGGTGGCACATACTTCGCACCTGCTTGAATCGGACGAACACTTTTATTTTTACCAATCCACTTGGCCGCGCCGACCACTCTTTGGTCTGAATCCAAGAGCATCAAATTGGAGTGCTTCCCCATCAGCTCCGCTACTAGTTGAAAATCACCTTCCGGCCCTTCAAAGTTGATCTCCAGAATTCGATCAAATCTCACCTGCCGAATACCAATCACTCGCGAGATGCCAACCCTCGATCTAAGTGCGGTTAGGAACTGTGGCGGTGAAGTCGGGTTAGGAGGTTTACGGGTTGAAAGATGTGCGCGAGCAAATTCTGGATGACAGCTCAAGAGCAAGTGCGCTACTCCAGGACTCCCATACAGTTCAAAGACAACCTCCGTCTCACTCGGTTGGCTTATCTTCTGAACCTTCGCACCCACAAACCTTTGTAGTTCATGAACCACGGAGGCTAGAGTAAAACTATCAAACGGAATTCTCAAGAGATAGTTTGTACCTGGGAATCCCACATCGCAGTCCGAATCACATCTTTGTTCGACATATTGCCTCAGCTAGCGGGAGAGCGTCAGGTCCTTCTTCAAAGGCGCAAACGGACAAGATCATCGTGGCAAGTGCCGCAAACCGAGTGCCCACCCCGCCAGTCGAACCCTATCAGATTCGCGATCCCTCATCACGAAAGAATACAAAAGCAATGCGACAGCAATAACTATTCGTCACGCGATTGTACGGTTACAAACGCGAAGTAAATCATGAAAATCCCAGCGACACCCAAAACAAACCGTGACAGGCTATGCCCAAATGAACCTACAGGTATTAAGCCACCCACTCTGTTAGACATCGGCAAGGATGGATTAAGTGCAGAGAACGCACCATAGAGACCACTCCCCATAAAAACGCCTACCAGAAGCCATCTTGGAATGGGTTTCATCTTCCTTAGGTGTACGTAACGCTTCTAGCTAGGTTTCATTTACGTCACTTAAGCGGTGTAGATCGAGTCAATCCAATGCGCCGATAAAATATCGTCGAAGAATTGTTCAGATTCTTGCTGCCCAGTGTTTGAGGATCGGGCAAGAAACAATATTGCCCGATCCTTGGTAAGACTCTAGTTGACTTCCCACTCCAAGATTCCGCTTGAGAACCCTTGTTTTAGCTTCGCTACTAGGCGAATTTCGGTTCCACCAATTGGCTTAAATTTAACTTCTGACCAACCATCTTTCACCGTTGTGTAGGGCTCAATGATCTCAACATCTCGCCACTCTCCACCTGTTTTGACTTGTAGTTTCCAGTTCTCCGGAACTCGGCATTCGCCTCGGCCTGTGTCGTCAAAGAAATAGACACGGCTCGCTTGGAAGGTTCGATTGGCTTCAAATGTGTACTGAACCCACTCTTCTGTGCCTTTGTGGTTGTACCAAGTAAATCTTGGGATCTCATGGTCGTTCGAGTTTGATGGCAACAATCCATCGCTTAATGCCGCTTCACTATCAAACCAACCTCGGTAAGAGTATTTCGTAGGAATCATGCGGCGAGCTTGTTTGGGTTTAGTCCAAACCTGCGCCTGTGTGTTGGTGCTAACTGTTGGAAACACGGTTACTCGCAATCGGGCCGCTCCCATGGGTATCAATGTGACCTTCTTGGCCGGAGACTTTGTGAAAGCGGGGCTTGCTTGCAGGGTTCCAGCTAGGCCATACATGTCTGTGGACCACTCAGGAATCTCTCGCCCAGTAGTTATCAGCTCAATAGGTGCGTTGGCAACTTCCCATGGCTGAGTGCCATTCTTCATAGTTCTCTTCTTTACTTCGAATTTGGGGTTGGCTTCCAAGCCCACATTCCAAGCCGACTTGGGATAAATCTCAAACGCATCCCATCCATTAGGTCTAGACAGCCGTTTGTAGTCTTCCTCAATCTTAAGTGAGTAAGCCAGAGGACCACGGTAGACGCTCAATGTGTTCGGTCTCTGTGCCCAAGACTTGGTTTCAATCGACATCGGCAGGTCAAGCTCAATCACATCACCCTTCTTCCAGGTTCTATGGAGATAAGCAAACTTACCTCCCTCGCTGCTACCCATCCCTTTGCCATTGATCTTAACGGTCGCTTTTTTAGCCCAGCTAGGAATTCGAATGGACAGCGGAAACTCCACTGAAGTCTCAGGCTCCACCCTAAATCGAACGCGTTCTTCAAATGGATAGTTTGTCTCCGTAGTTACGCGCACGACGGTTCCTTTTGCGCCGACTTTTGCGGTCACGCTATTCGGAGAAAGACCAGCAGCAAGTAGACCGTTTCCATTAGTGGCAAACCATAGGCGCTCGACAAAGTACGGCCAAGCCATACCGATGTTGTGCTGACAACATCTATGATCGTTGGGGTCCATGAGGAACATCGGGCCACCATTCTCAATGCCCGGGCTCTTAGGCGGCTCGTCTGAAACCGCCATGTTTGCTCCGGTCAGATAGCGAAGGGCTTTCAAATCGGCAGTCATGGTGGTCGGCATCCAATTGAATGTCACATCTTCCACCTTGTCGCCCCATTTCGGGTCTGCGCTGTATTCCATAAGTAGCGCATGCGAAAACATCATTTCGGCAACGGAGCATGATTCAGTAGCCTGACGCGGGTCGGTCTTACCGTCCCGGGCGTTCTCGTCTGCCGCATACATTCCGCCGGGCCATTGTCCAAACTCGTCGGTAAAGAGCTTGAGAGTTCGCTCAGTCGCTCTCCAATCGGTTGTTTGATTTGAGAAGAGAGAATAAGTTGCCGGCTCTCTAAAGCCTTGAGCAAAGTTCACACCGTGGCGATTGGCGACGCCAGCGGTCCAATTATTCCCTGCCTCATGGATACGTTTGGCCAATGGCAAAAGCTTGGGCTCCTTGGTGCGGTTGTAGAGCCAAACCAAACTCGCCAACTGATCCCCTACACGCTGGTGATGCCAATAATGACGAGGATCTACCAATTTCTCCTTGGGCAATGCGGCCAAGTAGTCCGTATATTTGAGCATCAATTTGATGACTCTCTCATCGCCCGTCGCTTCATGATAGGTTTGGAGCAAGCTCTGGGCAAGCATGTTTGGCCAAAGATCAGGAGTTCCTAGGGATCCAGTACGGTTGCCTTCTGGTCCGAACCAGCCGTCTTCCTTCTGGCTCTTCAAAATGCCTTCGACCCAAGACTTACATTCGTCAATGATCTTCTGATCGCCAGTCACATACGCCAGCGAGATCTGCCCTTTTAGCCAATACGGGAGTTCTTCCCATCCCGCTCGCTGCGCAGTACCATTACCCATCCAGGCATTGTTCTGAATATCGAGAAATCGGCTCACGTGCGCCAACTGCCCGGCAAATCCTTCCCTTTGCAGATCCAATTGAACTTTGAGCCAGCCTTCCCCCTTCACTGCACCAACCGGCAGCTTTTGAAGCGGAGATGGACTTAGCGGAGCCTGATTGTTTACATAGTGTAGGTTTGGCGGCAAACTTGGCAGTTTGGAAACAAACTCAGTCTTGTCCTGCGTGATGAGGGTACATAAAGCGATTAGGCTGACGGTCACGCTTAAATTATGTCCAGCTAAGTGGTTGGATTAAGAATAGGATTCGTTTTGGCAAGCAATGTTCAAATTCGAGTCTCTATTTCTTGCCTGCCACAACGTTGTAAGCTTCTTGCACAATGTCTAGAATTTCATCCCACTTGACTTCAACATCCAAGTAAACCCCGACCCAGCCTCTGTGCCCAACGTAGGGTGGGCGAAAGAATTTCTTCGGCCCTGAAGTAATCAAAGCTTCTTGCGCATTTGGCGGTGCAGCACACCAAAAGGCAACTCGATCATTGTGATGTTGGTCCGCAAACATCACAAACAATTTCTTGCCTCGATAAAACCAAGCTGGCTCACCGTGACTTAGTCGCTCTTCCACATCTTCAAAACCTAAGCAGATTGCCCGCAGTTCTCCAAGTAAGTTAGCAGTCTTCACACGATTTTCCTTTCTCTTTCTATACGGGATATCTTCACCAAAAACATAGCAAACGGCACTAACCAAATCACGTCATTAGCGACATTTATCCAGCCAAAACTCCATGGCAAGTCTCCTTTCACAGCACTCATCACAAAGCCGATCGGGCCAAACAGCTTTCCTAAAAACCCAATCCACGCAAAGGCACCGTAGCGCACCGGATCTCGCGCAATGAGCCAATATCCAATGGCGTAAACCCCGACCATCATCCCTATGCACTGCCAAAGCGAAGGATAGTTAGGGATCGGCATTCCTAACTGCTCAAACAAAAAATTAGGGGCCAGTACCATCACCACGCCCCAAATCGCATTGTAAACAGCAGCGGCATAAAACAACCATCGATAGAACCGAAACTCGTCCACGACCTATTATGGGATGACTGATCTCCAAGAGTTTTCACGCTCTCGATAGCCGCTTAGGATAGACTCACGACATGCTTTCGTTGCTCGTCGCCGCTGCCGTGCTTGCTCCAGAAAAACCCATTGATCTGTATAACGGAAAGGATTTGGCGGGATGGCATATGGATGTTCCTGCCTTGGACAAAGATCCCAAAGGACAAAAGCCGTTCATCATCCGCAACGGATTCTTGGTGAGTCTGGCCAGTCCTGGAGGACATCTCATTACGGACAAGAGTTACGAGAACTACAAACTAGAGGTGGAATACCGATTCTCTGCCCGACCTGGAAACTGTGGAGTGCTGGTCCACGCATCTAAAAAGCGACGTCTTTACGAGATGTTTCCGCAATCCATTGAGGTGCAGATGCAATCTGGCGACGCGGGTGACTTTTGGTGCATTGGCGAGAACATCGAAGTCCCCAATATGGAGCAACGCAGAGGCCCTCGCGATACTTGGGGAGTCGACGGTGATAAAGCTAGACGGATTCAGAATCTTACTGACAAGTCAGAGAACCCTGTTGGCGATTGGAACCGAATGGTTGTAGAGTGCAAGGCCGACCAGATTCGCGTTTGGGTAAACGGTGACCTTGTAAATCATGGACGCAACGCCACCGCTAGAAAGGGACAAATCGCTCTTCAAGCAGAAGGCTCTGAAGTGGAGTGGCGAAAAGTTCGCCTGACTCCACTTGAGTAAGTTGCTCTTCTGAGGTTGCTCCTACTTCCTAAACTTGGCAACCACCCGATTGCCTCTCAGGAGTTCAAGCGTGTTCCCATTAACACGGTAACCATCGACGGATTTCAGCATATTCACAAACGCTCGTTCTTGATCCATCATCTCGGGAGGTCCTGCCATCATGGTCTGTGCACCGGGCTTAATGGTGAGCTTGTTACCCGTAAGCTTATAGGTACCTCCCAAACCATTAACGCCAGTATTAGAACTGATCTCGCCTTTGTCCTGATGAAACTCTATGAATGGTCCACCGCGATTGTTGCTCTTTACGGCTCGACCATTCAGGTCAGACAAAGTCCACTTCCCTGCCTCTAGGCCATTGCTTTGGATTCGCATGAGACGCACATCAAGTTTCTTCACACCATTGTTGATGACGGGATAGGCCTCGGTAGATGTGTAGATAAGCTTCCCGTCGCTATGAATAGTGGCCCGAACAAAATATTGGAGATTACGTTGGATAGCGGAGTCCACATAGGGCAACTTGAAGCTAAATGGAACCTGATTGCGACCCGTAACAAACTTCGATTCAGATATCAAACCGGCGGGAGCATCTGCACGAGTGGCATCCTCTAGGCGAACGGTTACGATGGAGTTAGGCGGAAGTGCAATCCGTTCTCGATAGCTAACCTTTCCGGTCACCTCTCCAGCACTCACAAGTGCCGCCACGCTAAACGCGATGGCTATGCCTAAAATTTGCTGTATCTTCATATCTCTCCCAGTTAGACTATCCAACCTTTTTGAATGCTTCCTGAGAGAGAACAGAATGAATCTAAAGTCACACCCTATAGGCGACTTCATTCCAACGTAACTCATTACGGAAGGAATGCAGATTCGTATCTTGATCAATCACGGCAATCTCGATACCCGCCAATTCCGCGAAGTCGCGCAGATGCTCGGTTTTGACGGTGTAGCTGTAACCGGTATGGTGGGCACCGCCAGCATAAATCCATGCCGCGATTCCGGTCTTGAAATCAGGCTGACACTCCCAAACTGCGCGGGCAACAGGCAGGTGAGGCATTGGCAGTACTGAAACGGCCTCCACTTCGTTCACGATGAGCCGGAATCGATGGCCAAGATCAACCAGCGATGCGTTCAGCGCTGGACCAGTTTTGGCATCGAAAACCAAACGTGCAGGATCTTCCTTTCCACCAATGCCGAGCGGATGAACTTCCACCGTGGGCTTTGTCGCGGCAATGGATGGGCAAATCTCCAACATATGCGCTCCGAGAACAAGCGGGCGCTCGGGATCGAGGTGATAGGTGTAGTCCTCCATAAACGAGGTTGCTCCCCCTTGTCCATCCACTTGCTTCATAAATCGAAGCAGGGCCGCCGTTTTCCAATCGCCTTCTGCTCCAAAGCCGTAGCCCGCCTTCATTAACTGCTGCGCGGCAAACCCTTGAAGCTGAGATAATCCATGAATATCCTCGAAGGTAGTTGTAAATCCAGCAAACCCACCGTCTTTTAGGAACGCCTCAATCCCCAACCAAATGCGAGTGGCGTCTTTCAGATTGCTGCCGTCTAGGACTGACTTTGAAACCGAATACTCGTCAGATATCCCCTGAATCGCTTTTTCAACCGAGCTGTCAGATACTTCATTAACAACCTTCACTAAGTCGCCAAGTCCATAACCGTTCACCGAGAAACCAAAGACAGTTTCAGCAGAAACCTTATCGCCCTCAGTAACAGCAACTTGCCGCATGTTGTCACCGAATCGACAGAACTTCGCTCCCTGCAAATCTTTCCAAGCTCGGACAACTCTGCTCCACGCTCCAATCCGATCTAGCACTTCAGGATCAGACCAATGTCCGACCACAACTTTGCGGCGAAGACCAAGTCGAGTATGAATGTGTCCGGCTTCTCTATCCCCATGAGCCGCCTGATTCAGATTCATGAAGTCCATGTCGATGGCATCCCACGGCAAGTCACGATTAAACTGGGTGTGCAAGTGACAGACTGGCTTGTTTAGCTTTGTAAGCCCTCCAATCCACATCTTTGCCGGCGAGAACGTATGCATCCAAAGGATTAAGCCAGCACAATTCGGATTGGCATTGGCTTCCTGGCAAAGGTTCCGAATCATTTCGGGATCCGTTAGAACGGGTTTGAAAACCACCTTTACTGGTATCTGATCAGCCGAGTCCAATGCAGCCGAAATATGTTGCGAATTCTCCGCAACCTTCTTCAACGTTTCGGGGCCGTAAAGGTGCTGACTGCCAGTAACAAACCAAATCTCGGGGTTCATAGCTAAATGGTTATGACATTAGCCTCTGATAAATATAAACCCCTTGGTATCCTTTATCTGTGGCCATTCAAGTTTCTCAACCTCCATTCGTAAAGACCGACGGAGAGTATCGCTGGGATGGTGTGGACCTCCTGCCCTACAAAGAAGACGGAACGATCTTCAAGAGTGTCACCCGCCAAACCCTTTTTCATGGCATTGAAGCCCTTCCTGTTGAACTCAGGTACTTCGAGGTTGGCGTCGATGGTCATTCGACTTTAGAGCGACACGAACATGCTCACCTTGTTGTGATCAATCGAGGCTCTGGACGAGTGATGGTTGGAGATAAAATCACCGAAGTAGGATTGAATGATGTAATCCATGTGCCACCGATGACTTGGCACCAATTCCGGGCCACAAACGGTGAGCCTCTTGGATTCCTTTGCGTAGTCGCCACCGAAAGAGATCGCCCTCAAAGGCCCGATCCAGCACAGGTTGCAGAGCTGAGTGAAAATCCGTCGGTTGGTCAATTTATCCGCGTATAGAATATAACCATGCAACACATTCCAGAGGAGTTAAAAGACGTTCTTGTGTCTACGCCAGACACAGTATCAGGAGCCATTCGCTTCGCAGGAACTCGTGTTATGGTTGAAGTTTTTCTAGATAGCGTTGCCGATGGACTATCCCTTGATGAAATCCTCGATCACTTTCCTACAGTGCCTCGACAAGGCGCTTTACTAGTTCTTCAGTATCAATCTTCACTTCTCAAAAGCCAACTTGGGGTAGGGGAAATAGCAGCTTAGCTGACAATGAAATTCTTACTTGATGAAAACACGAGTCGAAAATTCATTGGCAAATCGACCTCGATTGTTTTTGTACATCAAGAAGATATGGGTTGGAAGGGCGAGAAAAACGGCAATCTACTGAATCTCGCACAAAAGGCAGGTTTCCAAGCAATCATTACCGTTGATAAGGGAATGAGATATCAACAGAACTTAACTGGAAAGGGAATCTCGATTATTACTCTGGATATTCATCCCGCATCTCCCCGGAACCAGCTTGCTTGCCTAAACGATATTGAGGATCTCCTTACAAACTTTCAGACAGAGCAGACATATACAGTTGAAGGTCCAAATTCCACAAGGCATAGTTAATAGTTATTGCTATAATGGATTCAGCGCATCGGGCGCAACCGGGTCCGCGGAAAAGGCTTAGCCTACCGATCAACTTAGGTTAGAAACGTAAACCAATATGCGGCCTAACTGCGGACCTTAGGCGATCGCATGGAGGTTATTCGATGTCCAAGTCCCTTCCTGACCGCCCTAACCTGGAGCACCTCAAGAACGAAGCCAAGGCTCTAAAGAAGAGCCAAGCCATAGCCCAGCTATCAGAAGCCCAGTTTCTTGTCGCCAAGGAATACGGCTTTGCAAGTTGGTCAAAGCTCAAACAGTATGTGGAAGGTTTTGATAGCCGTCGCAGTGAGTTCTTTGCTGCCATTCGCGCCGGAGACAAAGATAGAGTCACTAGAGCCCTTCTTTTGGCTCCTGGCTTAGTGCGAGCCCATGATCCCGATAGCTTTGGCCAAGTTCCAATTGCCGCAGCTGCAAATCGAAACGATATCGGCATGATTGATTTGCTTCTGAAGCATGGAGCAGATGTTGACGCAAGAAGCGACTGGTGGGCAGGGAGTTTTGGTGCATTGGACTTTTCAGACGAAGCCACAAGCACCCACCTAATTAAGAAAGGTGCCACCTTAACCCCTCATGCTGCGGCGCGCCTTGGACTTGTACCTGAGCTTCAAGCTATGGTTTCAACCAACGCCGAAATCGTTCACCAGCGCGGGGGCGATGGACAGTTTCCTTTGCATTTCGCTAAGACTCCCGAGATTGTCGATATTCTAGTTGCAGCGGGGGCTGACCTGGATGCTTGTGATTTTGACCATGAAGCCTCTGCCGCTCAATGGCGAATCAAGGATGAAGCCGTTCTTCGCCGATTGGTAGAGCATGGCGCAACAACCGACATTTTTATCTCAATCGCTCTGAACGATCCGGAGATGATTAGGAAGCATCTATCCAGGGATCCCCAGAGCCTAAATCGAAGAACGACTGAAGTGGGCACGCCCGCTATCCACGCCAATGCGCCGGGTGGTCACATCTATCTTTATGAACTTGGTCCACTACGTCCATTGCAGGTTGCCCTGAATCTAGAGAAGGAGGCAGCGTTTCGATACCTTTTTGAGATCAGTTCGCCTCCAGCTAAGCTTCTTGCCGCCGCTTGGAAAGCTGATCGAGAATTAGCTGCACCCTACCAATCAACAGTTCACACTTTGCTGCCCGAGGACGCTGCCCAAATATGTGATGCCGCCAGATATCGAAAGCTCGATTCGGTCCAACTGATGTTGGAGCTCGGATTTGACATTAACTCTCAAGATCACGAGCTGATGTCCCCAATCATGTGGGCGGGGTTTCAAGGTTGGTTGGAAGGAGTGGAGGCCTTACTTCCCTACCATCCTGACCTAGAACTAAAAAACATCTATGGCGGAACAACTCTTGGTACCACCCTATATGGCTCAATGAACGGGTGGGATCGCAACGCTCCCTATGCCGAATGCGTACACATGCTGATACGGCAAGGAGCCAAGATTCTCCCCAACATGCGGGGCACGGCAGAACTAAACGAGATTCTGAACCGCTACTCAACATAATCTATACAACTCAGTCAAGTATCGTACGCGCTCAACAAATCTGTCAACTAGATTGTTCCCACGATCAGATAACTTTCAGCTTAAGTTGAGGCTTGAGCAGAAAGCTCATGCTTCCGCTGAGTTAACAGCGAAGGTCCCCTCGTAGCCTGGAAGCAAACCGGGGTCCTTCCTAAGGAAAGACATGAGCCATGAATAGATTACTTGTAGTATCGGCACTTTGTGCAGCCTTTGCATCTGCGAACGCAGATTGGATTAGCAATTGGGGAGATAACGGCGGCAGCGTCCACTACGGAGGAGTTATCTTTGACGTCACCGTATCTGGTTCCAGCGATGTGGCCCTATCCGGCAATTTCCATCTTGATCTTGATGCAAACTCCCTGGATCCAACGGATACAACGGAAGGAATCGCAATCTACTACAAGACTGGTAGCTATCTTGGCTTCACAGGCACGGCAAACCAAAGCGACTGGACTCTTTACGGAACCCAAACAGTCAATGTTGCCGGCGATGGTGTCAAGTCTCTCGTTTCTCTAGGAAATCAGTTAACGTTGACCCAAGGGCAAACCTACGGTTTTGCCATTTTCGCCCTCGACGGAGGAGCGACGGGTATCGGTTATCGCAATGGAACCGGATCCTCAACCGCTGCCCCTCAAAACATACATAACGATGACTATCTCACCGTGTCAGCTGGTCTTGCCAAAGGTTTTGGTTCTTCTTCAAACCCTTTCAATGGCTTTACAATCGGTTCTGGCCAAAGAGTGTGGGCCGGTGAGATCGAGTACGCCCCTGTTCCAGAGCCCGCCTCACTGGCAGCTCTTGGCTTAGGTGCCATTGCCATGCTACGCCGACGACGCAAAGTCAGCGCCTAAGATACTTTCAATACCAAGGCTCCTTGAAAATCTTAGGGAGCCTGCACATCAGTTGCCTAGTGTCGAAGAAGATGCCAAACACCTAGAGAGTCGACTACCGCATATCGGCTGATGCTGAGCCTCTCGACAAGATAGCCCTTGCCAACTTTAGTCAGCGACACCTCAAACTATTGAGAAAAAGCAAAATGCCAAAGCACTTTTGCTAAAAGCATCTGGCTTAGATTGCACACAAGCCGCTTGCGAAGCGGCCGCATTACCAAAGATGAATACCTCTAGTAAAACTAGGGGAAGAATAGCCTCCGCAAAGTTGGAGGAATAGAGAGACGATACACCAACGCCCGTATCCCATCGTATCCTTCATTTTCCAAAGGTCCTATGCAAAAATGATGCGCCACTATCAATCAGTAGGAGGACGCAATCATGGATCAGATTCTCGAGTCTCCTTCGCTAGATAGCTCAATTCACCATCTTCGCGCTGAACTAGAGGGCTATGCCTTCTTACCAGGCGATGAAGGTTTTGAATCAGCAAAGTTTGGATGGAACCTTGTTGTACAGCATCAACCGGCGATTGTCGTCTCTGCCAAATCTGAAGGCGACGTCCAGACAACAGTCAGATTTGCGACCACACATAAACTTCCCATCGCCGTCCAGGCTACTGGACATGGACAGTTTAAGACGTGCCTTAACGGATTACTGTTAAACATCAGTAGTCTGAACCAAGTTTCGATCGATACCCGCGCGAAGACAGCAAAGGTCGGTGGTGGAACTCAATGGCACCATGTCATTACAGAGGCGGAAATCCATAACTTACTTCCCATATCTGGTTCTGCCCCTCACGTGGGGGTTGTTGGCTACACGCTTGGTGGAGGTTACGGAATCCTATCTCGCAAGTATGGGCTAGGCGTTGACCAAGTAATTTCCTTCCGTTTAATCAACGCCTACGGAGAAGCATTTGCTGTCTCTGAAGAAACAAACCCAGATTTGTATTGGGCCGTATTGGGGGGCGGAGGTGCTTTTGGGGTCATCACAGAAATGGAGATTCAACTTCATGAACAACCTAAAATCCTGGGAGGATCGGTCATGTTTGATGCCTCACTGGCGGAAGAGATTTATCCCGCTTTTCTAGAGTTTACGAGGCAAGTTTCAGATGATGTGACAAGTGCGTTTACCATGATGACTTTTCCGCCGGCTCCCTTTGTGCCCGAGTTTTTACACGGCCGTTCGATGCTGATCTTTAGCGCAACGGCAATCGGAGGGCTAGCTGATGCAGAAGCGCTTCTAGCACCCATTAGGAGCCTTGAGGGTGCCGAGTTTGATAGTTTCCGTCCCATGCGTTACAGCGAGACTCAAGCAGTTTTTAACGATCCAGTCGATCCTATGCCATCCATCTGCAAGGGAGTTTTGTTGAAGAACATCGAGATGGGCGATATTGACAAAATACTCACCGCTGTCGGTCCCCTGCAAGAGTCACCAAACTTGTTATTCCGCATCCGGCATTATGGAGGAGCTATCTCTAGAGTTGAGGACAACAAGACCTGCATGAAGGCAAAACGGGAAGGCAGATACATTCTCTACTTCATTGGCATACCCACGAATGCTGAGATGCTTCATAAGATGAACGATCAATCATCCCGAACTTTCCAAGCACTTGAAGCCAATACTCTCTGTCGGGGTCCCCTCAATTGGCTTGGAGATGGTGATGTGACGTCGTCTTGTATAGAAAGTCACTTCTCCGATACCGACCTAAATCGCCTAAAGAAAGTAAAGGCTGTCACTGATCCTGAAAATCTATTTAGCCACGCAGGAGTTGGGTTAGCTTAAAAAGGAAGTTTCCCCTTCCTGTAGAAGGGGAAAGTTCATCGCACCTTTTTTGCTGGAGGAAACGTACCGTCCATATAGCATTCGCTCATGTCGATCCCTCCGCGCTCTTCAAGGTCTTGGGCCAAAACCCGTAGTGCAACCTGGAAACTTCCATCTCTACACCAAGACTAGAACCGGCGGTGGCACGTTTGGTAAGGAGGGTAACGATCTGGCAAATCCGCCCAAGGAGCACCCGTACGCAAAACCCACATGATCCCGTTCACTACATCGCGAGCTGGACGAAAAGGACGACCGCGACCTTGCGGCAACACTAAAATAGGCTCAACTAACTCCCACTGCTTCTCGGTCAAGTCCACCCATGGACACCTCCTGAGATTTCTACAACTAAAGGACGGAACGATTTAGACTCCATTCCGGTGCGTTCATTCGGATAACATATGAAGCTACATGAGCAAGTGTGTATATCAAACTGAATTGGTAATGAAAGGCGCTTAGTTGGAGTATGGAGTCTTCCCTATTTAGTGATATCCGCAATAAGGATAACCAAGCACCTCTAGCGGCTCGGCTACGTCCGTTAACCTTTGATGACGTCATCGGGCAGATACACTTGACTGACCCCAATGCAGCTTTCCGACGAGCTGCTGAATCAGATCAACTACGATCCATTATTCTCTGGGGTCCTCCAGGAGTTGGCAAAACCACGCTTGCAGAAGTCATTGCCGGAGTCACCAAATCTCACTTTGCCCGTTTGAGCGCCGTCTCGGCAGGAGTCGCAGATATTCGAAGGGTGGTAGAAGAAGCCAAGCTCAGACGCAATTCAGGCTTTAAGACGATCCTATTCATTGACGAAATTCATCGTTTCAATAAGTCACAGCAGGATGCCATCCTGCCGGTAGTAGAAGACGGCACTATTACGCTAATAGGAGCAACCACTGAAAATCCATCATTTGAAGTCAATTCAGCACTTCTCTCCCGCTCTCGCGTTTTTGTCCTTAATCCACTCACTGATGATGAGATAAGAGAGGTACTGAGGAGGGCCATAGATACAGAATATGCTGATACAAGGATTGATAGCGATGCGCAGGAAGCCTGGGTCAACCTCTCGAATGGTGATGCTCGATCTGCCCTAAACATGCTTGAGTTAAGCGTTGCCGCAAGCATAGACAAACACGTCACCTTAGGAGATGTGGAATCAGCCATCCAGAGACGCGCCACCCTTTATGACAAGGGCGGTGAAATGCACTATGACCTTATTTCTGCGCTCCATAAGTCGGTTCGAGGTAGCGATCCCAATGCCAGTCTGTACTGGTTGGCCAGGATGTTGGAGGGGGGTGAAGATCCCATGTACTTGGCTAGACGCATCGTAAGGATGGCGGTAGAAGATATCGGTCTGGCAGATCCCCAAGCTCTTCCCCAAGCTGTTTCAGCCCAGCAGGCATTGCATTTTATTGGAATGCCGGAAGGTGCTTTGGCTCTCGCTCAAGCTGTCGTCTATATGGCCACATCTCCTAAGAGTAATGCGGTTTATAAAGGCTATGGGGAGGCGATGCAAGATGTACGCAACACTCGCAACGATCCAGTTCCGCTACACCTAAGAAACGCACCCACAAAACTCATGAAATCACAAGGATATGGGCAGGGCTATCGTTACGCTCATGACTACGAGGATGCTGTGGTGGAGCAACACAACCTGCCTGAATCGCTTGGCGAACGCACCTATTACCGCCCAACCAAACGGGGTTATGAAGTAGATATTGGAAAACGCCTGGCAAGATGGCGAGAGATTCTTGCGGAACGCTCCTCGAAGGGACCCGAAGTCAAGTAAACTAGCCGCCGAATGGATACCAATGCGCGGCTCATTCAGGCCGTTCAGCTTGCTACGAAGAAGCTCGCCAGCACCGGACAGTTTGACTTGTTGCTCAAGGAAGTGCTGCAACTGTGCGTGGAAGCCGTCGGCGCTTCTGGAGGCACGATATACGTACATGAACCTGCAACCCAAAGGTTAAGGTTTCAGCACGTTGTGCCTGAGGACGTTGCCGATAAACTGCCGACAAAAGATATCCCTGATGACTACGGTGTAGCTGGTCAGGCATTCCAACTGGCCAAAACAGTTATTCGCGAGTTTCCTCCCAAGCCAGAACTGAGCGATTTTGAGCAGGCAACCGGCGTTGTATTGAAGAACATGATTGCAGTACCACTTCAAATGGAGGATGAAACTCCAATTGGTGTTGTGCAGCTATTGAATAAAACGGAAGGCTCGTTTAATGACAATGATGCCGCCGTTTTGGAAACGGTTGCTGCCGTCTCTGCAATGGCTTATGTTAACTCTCGACTCCTGGAAGAAGAAGCCCGATCCTCTAGTCTCCTCGGAATGGGCAAGGTTAGCCATGATATTGGCAACCTCGCAGCTAGCCTCTATGCAAACCTGAGTTTCTCAGAATTGGCGCTAGGCGGTTTAAAGGATCATCTGAAAGACTCAGAGGTTGATGAATCCGTACCCATGTATGTCGAGACCCTCGACGGAATGTTCGGTGACATTCAGAAGTCGGTAGACCGCATTGTCGGTTACTCTCGGCTCATAAGCGACCTATCTGCTGGGCGATCTTTACGTCCAAACAAATTAATTGCGCCACTTGCGGAGACTATCCAGACCAGCGCTGCATATCTAGAAAGCGATGGTCGCAAGAACCACGTGGCCCTTCGATATGAAATCCAAGATGAAGCTCCAGCACTATGGCACGATGAGCTTTACCTTTTCCGAATAGTTCAGAACCTGGTAGGCAACGCCATCAAGGCAGTTAAGGAAACCATTCCAGACGACTGGAGAGCACAAGTTGAGGGTCTTGAAGACGAAGATGTCATCCTCGGCGAAGTGACCGTTCGGTACTTCTTTGACCAAGACAAGCACGTTGTCGAAGTCAAGGACACGGGCCCAGGTATGCCTCCTCAGACCGCAGAGCGTATCCTTAAAGGCACCGCAAGGAGCCAATGGGATAAGGGAGGCGGATCTGGCTGGGGAACCAAGATTGTGCTTGAGCTAGCCGCAACTCATGATGCCAAAGTGGAAATCGACAGTGAAATCGGAGTTGGTTCCACTTTCCGAGTTGTCTTTCCTCACATTCCGGAGCCCTTGGCTGAATAAGATGGGAACTCTCAACCAAGCTTGCTTGGTTGAGGTTGGACAGGTAATCAAGTGAGTCAGGCCCCACAAGATTTAGAAAGGACAGACGAACAGCCCAAAAGCAGTTACGTATCCAGAAGAGACGTAAAGGTGGTGGCTATCTCATTGGTAGTTCTCGGACTTCTTTTAAGTCCCGTTTATTTTGTGCTGATGGAGAATCGAAATTCTTACGTCTGTAAGCAAAACATCCAAGCGATCTCGAAAGCCATTAGCCTTTACGCCGCTGAAAACAACGATCGCCTGCCTCCCGTCTTTGTAACTGCAGATGGCATAACCCCTTACGTAGAAAATGATGGTGGGTTATACACGTGGGCCTACCTGATTCGGCCCTATATGAAGGCCTCCGCTAGCATGCGGTGTCCTAAAGCTACGGATGACGAATGCTTTTTGGATCACGACCCAGAAACGGGCAAGCTGATTCACGTCTCTTATGGAATGTATTTACCCATGAGTGGTATGCCGATCAGTTCTGTGCCCAATCCCGAATCGGCAGTGCTGATCGCAGAGACCTTTAGCCTCGGCAAGCAAGATTCATTCAACCCATTCCCCTATAAAGATGCTGAAGGCAACCCAGTGAAAGATGGCTTCGCCATCACTTGGGATACGGGTAATACCATTCCCGAGGCCGGAAAGACAGTGACATCTGTCACACGCCTGGCCTATCCAAAGAGTAAGGGTGGAGTCTTTGCTAAGAAAGGAGCTTCTCGGCATCCAGGTGGAAATCACTACATCACGGTTAGTGGTTCCTCTTATACACTGCCGCCCGATGCAGGTTTAGTCGATTGGGATAGTCGACAGCGCAAAATCCAAGGCCGTTGGACGATTCCGCAGTAGCAATCACCCTCTAGGCTGATAAATAGGTTTCGCGAGTTGCTTGGGCACAAGCAGCTATGGTCTCAAAAGCCCTCATGGTTGCACTCCACAACCGATCTGTGGCACAGCTTAACTGATCATTCTCTTGGGACTCCAACGCTTGTCCCCATGCCTTACCTTCCAATAACAACATGCACTCTATCGCCAGCTGAGTGAGATGGCGAACCTTTTCATCAGGTTCAAGGCCTAAGATGTCCACCGCCAATTGATTTCCCGCTCCATCCATACTCCAGGCGCTTCGAATCTGATCAAAAACAGGCGCAAGCTGAAGTTGAATACAGATTTGAAGTGTCTCCTGAATCTGTCTCCGGAGTCGCAATGTTGCTTGCCCAACATCTTCTGGCCTTCGCACTGCCCAAGGCGAATGCTTTGCCGAACGATAGGCCACGCGATAGGCACTAGGGTGGTCATAGCGCACCAATACTCCGGTCCAAGTGGGCTGCCACAGCTCGGTCCCTTGATCGCTTGTCGCCACGATCCCCCAACCGCTGGGTTGCACACAAACTTCACCGCGGCGGCAGAGATCCAAAGCGAGACGGAAGATGTCGACATCCTCCTTCTGAAGTCTGAGAAAGTATGATTTCGTGCCCGTCGATAAGCAACCGTTTATGATGGGTAAGCCGCTCTCACGCCAAAACGTCAACTCTTGGACGTTCCGAAACGGTGCTGAGGGCTCCATCAGCTCTGGAGCCTTCATCGTTCCTTCGCCACTCAGAAACTGGTTTCCTCGATAGGCGATCGCCAACGCCTGCAAAATATCTACCCTCATGCCTAAGGCAAGTTATCGGCACCCCACCACCAGTCTGTTGCGGGGTTTTCGATAACCTGTCAGGATGACTTGGCTAATCTAACAACGGGAGGTCGTTTGCCAGCTTATCAAACAGTTCGCCGCAGGCATGATCATCATCAGGCACCTCTTGAGATGCGATCAGATACCAAGTTTCAAAGTGACTCGCAAAGTCATTCGGAGGAATAGTCTCCAAAGGACCAAGCGTCTCAACCTCCAGCATATCTTGGCGAGTGAAGGTCTCGAAGTTACATCCATAGTCTGGATAGATGTAGTCGGATTCTGCAGCAAATCGCTTAAAGAAGATATTGCCATGGTTGGCATATGCTGCCCAACCTTGATCAATGAAAGCCCCGATCTTTTGAGGTCCCTTATCAACGTTCTGAGCCAACCGGATAATACGCTTGCCCCATGTCCAACGCGAATCAGACATATCTGTATAGTGCCATAGCGCAATTGGGCGAGCCGGTAACACCTTTTCGTTATGCGGCATAAACTCGGCTTGTGGGAACAAGCACACTCCGCCAAGCGCCATCACCGTTAGGGCCCATGGTGCCAGTTCGACATCATAGACACCGCGATTATAGATACGGTGCTCTAGGCGAATCGCATCTCCCTCCGCCTTGATCCGAATCTCTTTCTGAACAAACCACTTCTCCGTGGGAGCGGTGAAGATATGCCATCCATCTTCTTCCAAATACTCCACCGGGTTGTTGTCGGGATGCATGGTCTTAGGATCCTCTTCAGGAGCGATCCACAGCCTGTGCCCACCGTAGCTCTTATATTCGTCCCCTCCGGTCGAGCCCATATCCTTGGCGTACTCAACCAACTCGTTAGGGCCATCAATAAGTCCGTAACGGATAATGCGAGGTCCAACCTCAAGAGTTACGATCAGTTCGCTGTTACCAGCTACGATTCGAGCACAGCGATTCCATCCGCCATAGGAGACGATTTCCATTAGAGAGATAGAATACCGGCAGGGGAAGACGCAAGGAAGGAAAAGGATTTAGGAAAGTTCCCTTTCCTTCCCTGCTCGGTATTAGAACCTTAGCGAATAGTCCATTCGCAAAGACCAGTTATCCTTGCGGAAGCCATCAATCGTGTTGTATCGATAGCTGACGTTACCGGCAAAGATGCTGAAGCTCTGGTTTGCTCCAGGGCGTTGCTCAAACTGAAGGCTGTATCGACTGGTTAACATTCGGCTCACACCGTTTCCGTTAACTTCCTCCAAACCGTAGTAAAGCTTTAATGGTGAACCTGACTTTTCAAACAGGGTCGCATTCAAGCCGGCGGTTCGGCGAAGCGCATTGTTTTGGTCATTGCGCATCTCTCTCCACTCGCCACCAAGCGTATAACCGTTTGTTCCCTTGTAGTCCAGCTTCCAAACCGATTGTCGTTCTGGCGAATAGATTGAACCAAGAATGGCGTCACCCTTAGCTTGCTCAGGGTTTGTGAGCAACTGGTGAGTTAAGACAAAATCCTTGGTCGGCTTAGCCGAGACATTAAAGTTCCGAATCATGATTTCGCCGTTAAGCGGTAGAGTTCGTACTTTGTAGAAAAGGCTGGCCTTTAACCAGTTCTTATCGTTTTGATCTGTTGCAAAACTATAGGTTCGGTCAATCGCCCTTAGGCCATCTGCGAACATCTGTCCTTGATAGCTGTAGCCGAAGGTGTTTGCCCCCAACTTGCCGCCAACATTAAACAGCTTGTTTTCCTTGACCCACTTACTGTAGTCAGCTGCAGTGTCAACACCAAAGTTCATCTTGATGTCCCGGAACGCGCCAAGGTTGAATGGCTTGTTGGTTCCGATTGACATCTTGCTGAAAGCTTGAGTTCGCTCGGTACTGCCATCCCATGACCGCTCACCGTAGCCACCACCGATATTCAAGTTTCCGATAGTTCCAGCTTGGGCGTTACCTGATTGCTCTGGTGCAACTTGCGCCGCATTCTTACCGATAGATAAGTTCTGCTGCGTTAAACCGTTCTCACCGTTTAGTTGTCGAGCATAGCCGTATGCAATCTGAAGGCCATTTCCAAGGTCGTACCAGAAGCCGTAGTTTCGGTTTCGCTCATCCCGATCATCACCGTTTCGATCAACGTGGCGATCGGTAACACTAATTCCCAAACGCTTGTTCAGATTTGTGCTAACGGTATTCGCGCTAATATTTTCCTTGTCGCCGTTTTGGTAACTCGTTCGACTTTGCTCAGTCATCAGCTTAGTCGTCGCATTGAGAGAAGTCTCATAAGAGAGATACTGTCGCTCAAAGTCAGACTGAGTGGAATTCTTACCGTCGAAATCTTGGCGCTCTCTCAGAAGTCGCAGATTGCCATACTTGCCCATGTTTTGATACAGGGACATTCGCTCAGTCACGTTGGCAAACAAGGTGCTGATTGGATCTTCTGAATTCTGATTCAGCTTCGTATAGTTCAACTCTGTACTCTTGGACGGCTTCCAATTGAGTATCAGATTATTGATATGGTTGTCTTGATCCAGCGTGTCTGAACTAGAAGCAAACTCATAGTAATCAAGATTAAGGCTAGGCAAAATCTGCCACTTCACCTTCATATCTCTCTGGTTAAAGCCCTTGAGCTGATTCAACAGATCACGCTCAGGGTCAACCATTTGGTTAATCGAGTTAAACCCAGGATCTACTTCGCGAGTATTGGCCGATATCTGAAGTCGCTTGTCGCTGTAGGCAAACTGCTGTCGATTAAATCCACCACTTGCTGAATCCGCATCACTCTGGCTGTAATTGAGCTTTCCACCCTTAACATTCAGGTTGACCGCAAAGTCTGTGCGATCCATTCCCGCAACTGTTCCTAAGCGTTGTCGCTCAAGCTCCAACAAGCGGCCTAGCTCGTTAAACTGCTTTCCTAATGTCTGCTTGCGATAAGAAACGTTGACATCTTTGTTATTGAGAGCAAAAGTCTCAACCGATGCTCCACCCGACTGGCCCTTGAGCTTCATTGAATCAAAGCTCATCTTCCAATCTTTGAACGGCTCACCCGACAGTCGGCTTACAGATCGCTCGATCCCGGCGGATTGAAGCAACCAGCCACGCTCAGCGCCCACATTTGCTTGTGTCCCTTGGCCATACATCTTGGCGATGGCGGCAATTTGCGCATCTCCCTCTGCGGTGGCATTGAGCGGTGCAAACCCAGTGAAGCCCTTATCAAAACCTAATGAGGAGTGCTCAAGACTCCAACCCTTTCCGCCTGTAGAAATACTCTGAGATCTAAAAGCGCCATCTTTTGATTCGATGAGGTTCTGAGCAAACTTAATTGGCTGCGTAGCTCCACCCAGCAGACCAGCCTCTAACGCCATCCACTGTCGCTTCAAACCAATCTCTCGACCAAACATCGCTTGCTCTTCGTTCTTCAAGCTTGCGACTCGAGAGAATGTTTGATCAACTTCTTGATCCTTCAGACTGAACTTAATCTTGGATGTATTAAGACCGATCTCTCTCTGTGACACGCCGCTCTTTCCGCGCATATCCTCAATGGAGAGTGTCTTTAGCGACAACCCACCGTCCTTGAGAGCAAAGCCCAAGTCTAGGTTTTCCCGAGACAAACCGGTTTCCTTCTGCAACTGAGCGCGATCCGCCTCAGCGATATCAGCAAAACGCTTAAAGTCGCTATCTACGCTTTGAGAATTCCAATTAACCTTCAGTCCGCCAGTAGAAAAGTTCAGACTGCGCCAATCAATCGAAGCTCCACTATCTGCGACCGAGCGCATGGAGGCTCCAAATCCGATAGATCCAACTTTCAGATCCTTCATACCGAAGCCAAGTCGAGTTAAGCCCTTTTCTTTTTCGAGTTGAGCGGCATTCATCCCAGCATCTCCCGCCGCTGCAAAGCCACGGAAGTTCGCAGAGATATCTTGGTAATCGGCCGTGATGGAACCACCAAGCAAATTAGACTGGAAGTTCTGAACGATCATCTTGGATCGCCCCTCATCAATGTTTTGCCCCGCAGTCTTGGACTCCATCATGGAGTTCGCATCCTGCTTTTGTCGTTCACCAAAGTAGTAAACGCCCTTCAGGAGACCCTTCTGGCCTAGATTAAAACTATTATTGAACCCAAACAGGTTTGTAGAAACCACCTGTCCATCTGCGGTGCGCTCAGTCATCCCAAAGCCCAACACCATGTTCATTGCGCCAGGGGCTACATTGAAGCTAAAAGCATTGATACCGTTTGCTCGATAAGTGCTCGCCGTCGATGGCTTAGCATTCTTGTCGTATCGGTAGGAAACGGTTACGGAATCTCCATTCTTGAATGCACGGGCAATGTAAACAACTCCCGCTTCATTATCAATGGTGTAATCAACGCCTCGTTGAAGGACCGTTCCTGCAAGCTGGACTCGTTCTGAGCCAGCAACAACGTTTCCGTGCTTAAGTGGGACGCCTGGATTGTTAGACCGAACCGTTAGGAGGTCAAGGGCCGCCGAGCCGCCTACACTGTTTTGAGGCTTACTCTTATCTTCGGGATTCAGGCCAAAAGGCAGTTGAGCGTGTACTGCCATAGGCAGAGCACATAACGCAAAACTCCCAACCTTCTTCCAATTTAGCCTTCCCATGGCTTCTCCCTCCCAGTTTAACCCGGCTTAACCTAATATCGGTAGGTCTAGCCAAGTTCTTTTTGACACTTTTAACGTTTCATCCCCAAATAGTCTCCCTCGACTGCAGGAATTACCGGTTTTAGGTGCTAGACGTGTGGGAATGAAAATGGTTACCAAGAATTCTTACGGAATGGAAGGGGACACGGAATTAGTCCAAATATGGCTTACAAGAGAGGAAGCCTTGTCATTATTTTTGCGATGTCTAAACTCGTCAGAGTCTGATTCGCCAGAAATAGTATCGGCGCTCCGAAAGTTAGGACATCTTTTGGAAGGCGATGAAGAGATGCTTCTTGCCTCTTAGTCTTACAAAAAGCTCAAACTTGCTTCAAAAGTGAAAGCAAGCTTGAGCATTTGTCAATTATTCAGCGGGTTAGAGCTTTACCCAACCTCTAGTCTCATGACTCTTCTCTACTGCATCTAGCACCCTTTGATTCTCGTAGCCATCTACGAAGTTAGGGCTGATCGGTCGATTATCCGCATAGGCTGTGAAGGCATCGGCAAGCAGGTTGATGAAGGTGTGCTCATATCCCATGATATGACCCACTGGCCAGAAGTTGCCTGCCCAAGGATGGCTCGATTCCGTGGCCTGAATAACCGTGAAGCCTTTACGACCATCGGCAGCGCCTTCGTTGTAATACTCAAGCTCGTTCATCCTTTCTAGGTTAAAAACGATGGAGCCCTTGGAGCCATTGATCTCCCAGCGATGGTAGTTTTTGCGGCCTACTGCAAACCGAGAAGCCTCAAAAGTACCCAGGGCACCATTCTTAAACCTAGCCAAGAACATGGCCGCATCATCAACGGTTACTTCGCCCATCTGAGTGCTCGCCTTGGCCCCCAACTTATCGTCGATCTCGCCCGCCAAAGGTCGCTCTTTGATAAACGTGTGCAGTAATCCACAGACTTCATCGAATTCTCCGATCAGATGTCGAGCCATATCGATGATGTGGGCATTGATATCGCCATGAGTTCCGCTTCCCGCGACCTCTTTTTGTAGTCGCCAAACCAATGGGAAATTCGGATCAGCGATCCAGTCTTGCAGATAAGTCGCTCTCCAGTGATAAATGGTTCCGAGTTCCCCGGCTTCGATCATCTGCTTCGCCAGGCCGACGGCTGGAGCTTTTCGATAGTTGTGGAATACGGCGTGGGGCACGGTGTGCTGCTGAACCGCCTTGAGCATGTCATGGGCTTCCTGCAATGTGTTCCCAATAGGCTTCTCACAGAAAACTGCCTTCCCTGCTGCCGCAGCCGCAATGGCAATCTCAGCATGGGTGTTTCCGGGAGTCGAAACATCAATCACATCAATGTCTGGGTTTTCAATGACCTTGCGCCAATCAGTTTCGTAGTGATCCCAACCGTAAGCTTCTTTGGCCTTCTTAACACCTTCTTCGTTGCGTCCACAGATCGTATGCATTCGCACTTCGACCGGAAGGTCTGGGAAGAATCGACCTACCTGGCGATAGGCATTGCTATGGGCTTTACCCATGAATTGGTAACCGATGAGTCCGACATTGACGTGCTTCTTGGACATACTGATCGGAAAGTTACCCGGATTGCCCTTCCCGATCAAATAGGTTGTTCGTTAAGGACGAACAATGACTGAAGCATCACCCACCACGCCAGTTTTACTGATGGCGCGTACGGCGGCATATTGATACGGTTCTGTCACATCCTGAGTGAACACGGAGCCCTTGGCACTCTGCATCTTGTAGGGTTTCCAAATGACCTTTCCACCCACTCGCTTGCCAAAGCTAACGGCATAGAATCGCACATCATCCGCATTCGCTTCAGGCCAGCCTAAGCGCCAGAATCGTTTCACTTTGACTGGAGACACACCTCCCACAGTGTGGTCGCCGGTGTGATTCACGGTGACATCCGGCGAACCTGGTTTCTTATCTCCCAGCCATCGAGAAGCAGGAATAACGGCTGGCTCCTTATAGGGACCATTCTTCAGCGCCGTCGCCACTCCATTGAAATTCTGGGTGAACGCCTTCATGCTGAAGTGGACATTGCCGGTGGCTCCTTTCTGTCCGCGAGTGACGTTAATCTGATCCACCACCTCTTGGGCTGGCCAGTTTCCATCGTTTGGATTTGTTCGTCCCGTAAAATTCCCGGGCCACAGATGTCTTCCTGCCGAATTCACTTCAGCCCAATACTTCAGCAAGACAGGATAGGCTTGTGGAGTCTGCTTAATCGGCCAGTAAAGCTGAGGGGTGTAATAGTCCACCCAACCCTTTTGGTACCACTTCAAAGCGTCCGCATACAGGTCCGCATATTGGTCTACTCCTGCCTTGATTCCCTCTGGAATTCCGGGGCGATAAACACCGAATGGACTGATTCCAAACTTCACGTGCCGCTTGGACTTCTTAATCTCGCCGTAGAGTCGCTCAATAAAATCATCTACAGACTTTCGTCGCCAGTCGTCTTTACCGAGTCTCCCCCCCGCTCGCTGATATCTACCATAACTCTCCGAATCCGGGAAGTCGATAATCTTTCCGTCTGGCCCCTTCTCTTTATAAGGGTAGAAGTAGTCATCAATATGGACGCCGTCGATGTCATATCGACGCACAACATCCAACATCACTTCAAGCGATCTACGCTGAACAGCAGGCTCGCTTGGGTCCATCCACAGATATTTCCCATATTGCTTCACCACACTCGGGTTTGTGCGTGATATGTGAGTCTGAGCAACAGGCCCTTTCTGAGTAGGGTGAAGAGAGCGATAAGGGTTAAACCAGCAATGCAGCTCCATACCGCGCTTATGGGCTTCTTCTACAGCGAATTCTAGAGGATCCCAATAAGGGCTAGGAGCCTTACCTTGAGCGCCGGTTAGGTACTCGGACCAAGGTTCAAGTTTGGAATCGTAAAGTGAATCGGTTGCTGGACGAACCTGAAGGATAACCGCATTCAAATTCAATTCTTGGCATTTGTCAAAAATGCGTACGAGCTCCGACTTTGCTTGGTCCGTAGGAAGACCGGGTTTGGTAGGCCAGTCAATATTTGCTACCGTTGCCACCCAGACAGCTCGAAACTCTTCTTTGGGAGCAGGCGGGGGTGTCGGAAGGTCTTGGGACAACAATGTCAAGAACGCAAGCGCGGAGACCATAGGGCAAATCATACCAAACCCCAGCCGCGCTGGTACCCTACTGACCGTGAGTGCCATCCACAGTCTTGATGTTGGACAGCTAGAAGTTGTGCTACAGAACGTATCCCTCCCGATGGGACTAGTCATCAATGCGATGACTCTGCATGCTAAGCACGTTCATATCGAGAAAGATCCGATTGTGATCTCAGTCCCAGAGCCTGGAACCCTAGAAGCTCTCGTCTTAGCTCCTAACCTAGCCGACTTCCTGAATAAACAAGCCCCCGGCGGCCTGCGAGACTTCAAGGTTGAGTTGAAAGAGGGCAAGATCCACGTTCAGGCAAGCATTATGATCATGAAGGCCTCCGCGGTCTGCTCCCTGCGTATTCAAGATTGCACCAAGTTGTATGTGGACCTAGAGACGGTTGATGTGATGGGCGTAGGGGCTCGCAATATGGTTCAGAGTCAACTTGACAAGATCAACCCCGTCTTGGATGCCGATGATCTGCCCATCGAAGCCCACCTCACCGAGTATGAGATTACAGACGGAAGTCTCATTATTCGTGGACACCTTACGCCAACCTTAAAATAGTTCGCTACTTGGTACGGCTTAGAAAGTTCAGACCTTGGGTCTTTCAATTCGAGGGCAAAAGGCAATAAAGTAGGATTCTGGAGAATTCTATGAGTCGTAGCGTTAAGCTCTTCGCCGTCGCCATTCTGGCTATTCCTACCGCACTTGTTCCTGCTCAAGACCTTGGGAGTCTTCTAAGAGGACAATCCTTACCCAACAAGATGAAGGCTGCCGATCTTGGTGAAGATATGCGCGCCGTCAAAATCGTTCACGAGAAGCAGGGAGGAAATGACTTCTTCTCGGGCCTCATGAACCCAATGATGATGATTCTCGGCGCATTTGGTCGAGGGTCCGAGATGAGCGAAGGAGCGGCCGCCGATCCGGATCAAGCCGCAGGACTCGCATTTTTTGATCGGATGGGGATCAGTTGGACAAACGGCTCGACGATCAAACTGTACGATCAAGATTTCTTAGTCACCTACTCGGTCCAATTCAATATGGCGGAAATCATGAAGGAGAAAAATCCGCCAGACTTGAGCAAGTACGACCTATCTTTGACCCTGATCAATACGAAGCACATCACCGCGATCACTCCTCGAACAGATATGACAAAGGAAGAGTGGCTAAAACCGCTCGGCCCAGCGAAAGGGGGCTCCGAAGATCGCGCGCAGACAATGTCGAATGCCAAGCAGCTATCGCTTGCCATGATCATGTACTCAGCAGACTATGACGATGAACTCCCCTATGTCCAAAGCACAAAAGGAGCTTTCGAAGTTGCTTACCCTTACATGAAGAGTAAAGAAACCACAAAGTCGCTAAATCCTAGCGGAGCAAAATTCTTGCTCAATATGGCTGTAGCAGGTGTAAATCTTTCGTCCATTGATTCGCCGTCGGAAACCGTCTTATTCTATGAAGACAAGGCTTGGCCCGATGGAACACGAGTCGTTTCCTTTATCGATGGCCACGTCAAACGACTAAATCCGGACGAGTGGGAGCGAGCCAAAGCCACCCTCAGTCTGAAGTTGCCCCGACAAAGTAAACCGCTCCCCGCGACCTTAGGCTCAACTTGGGACGGCACCTAGGTATCATATACATCTTCGCGGGCGAGTGGCGAAATTGGTAGACGCACTGGATTTAGGTTCCAGCGGGTAAAACCATGAGAGTTCGAGTCTCTCCTTGCCCACCAAAGAATCCCAGGTTCCTTTGAACCTGGGATTCTTTGTTTCTAGCTACTATCGCTATAGATTACTTACAGCGATACCTGAATAATTAGTAAGCCTGTCTTGAATTCAGAACAACCCTGCTATCTGCACTTGTAAGGCCCACTTTCCTGTAGTATTTGATTTGTCAGAAATTTCCAGTGAAGATTCCACTAACTACGCCTCGGCAATGAGCATATAAACTGCTTCTGCACAAATATTCATCATTCACAAGCAGTATCATTTTCTATAGTAGATTACTTCTTGATTATTGAGTGATATGGCCGCAGCAAACGGTTCATATCCATTTTTCAGTAGGGTTGCCTGTTTGTCCGTATTGTGAAAAGCGGACGTAACTTGATTCCACTTTTTCCCCTGCGCCGCAGCAATAACCGGCTTGTTCCACACGAGAAGCACGTTAAGACCCAACAGAGTGATGGCAACAACTAAAAGGGAATATATGGACAACTTTTGCATTCTATCTCCTCACGAGCATTCCGCGAATGCCCAGCTGTTGAAGAATGGCAGTGTCATGAAAGGATTACAAGATCAATCTAGGATAAGTTAACCATTATCCTTTTATAAAAAGGCATGCAAATCCATTATCCATAGACTTATAGCGTTGAAAAGAATGTATCGCTGGGACACACCCCATCATCCGAACCAAGTGCAATTCATAGTCTTAAAATATTTACTAGGTTCAATCTCAAGTAAAGCGACTTTCTATTTTTCTCCCTACCACTGAATTCCCAATATCCAATTACCCTTCCTGAACGTGATAAGATGATTTCAATGTCGAAGTATTGGCTATTAACAGGACTTGCCGCGATTGCCCTCGTGGGCTGCGGAAGCAAAGCAGGCGATGCCGCCACCGGAGATTCAGGGTCAACCCCAGGCGGTAAGAAACTCGTAATCGGCTTTTCTCAGATCGGGGCCGAGAGTGATTGGCGCAAGGCTAACTCGGAATCAATCCAGTCCGAGGCCAAAGCGCGAGGAATTGATCTCAAATTCTCGGATGCCCAGCAAAAGCAAGAGAACCAGATTAAAGCAATCAAGGGATACATCGCTCAAGGTGTAGACGTCATTGCCTTCGCACCCGTGGTGGAGACGGGTTGGGAACCGGTGCTTCGAGAAGCTAAGGCTGCCAATATTCCTGTCTTCGTTTCTGACCGGCGTCCTGCAGTTCCCGATGATTTGTACGTAACCTTTATTGGTGCTGACTTCGTGAAAGAAGGCCAATCCGCAGGTGAATGGGTTATCAAAGCAACCAACGGGAAAGCCGTTGTTGCAGAGCTCACCGGAACGACTGGCAGCGCTCCTGCAAATGATCGAGCCAAAGGTTTTCGTGATGCCATCGCAAGCAGCCCCGATGTAAAGATTGTCTTCAGCCAGACCGGTGATTTCACTCGTGCGAAGGGGAAAGAAGTTACCGAAGCCCTTCTAAAGAGTCCTCAAGGCAAAGACATTACTGTTCTTTATGCTCATAACGATGACATGGCTCTCGGCGCCATTCAGGCAATTGAAGAGGCAGGCAAGGTTCCCGGAAAAGACATCCTTGTTGTGTCTATCGATGGAGTAAAGACCGCATTCCAAGCCATGGTTGATGGCAAGCTGAACTGCACAGTTGAGTGCAACCCTCTTCTTGGCCCATTCCTTTTCGATGCGGTCGACAAGCATCTGAAGGGCGAGAAACTTGATAAGAGAACGGTCATCCCCGATCGAGTCTTTGATCAAACCACCGCCAAAGACGAGCTACCAAATCGTAAATACTGATTCATCCAAAACCACGGAGCAGAAATTCTCCGTGGTTTTACTAGACGACCACCTATATTCCACAAAAGCTATACACATAGTCTTCCATTAAGCCATGATCATATCCAGCATTGCCGCCCTCGTCTTAGGAGTAAGCCCTCAAGCGTCACCCGTAAGATGGACCATCCAAGCCAATGAAACCGGACATATCGTTAGCCCTGATCTTTACGGTGTCTTCTTTGAGGAGATCAATCAGGCCGGTGATGGCGGCATCTACGCTGAACTGGTCAAAAACCGAGGCTTTGAAGACGCGAACACGCCGGTCTCTTGGGAAGTCAGCGATGGGAAGATATCCCTTGATACAACCAATCCCTTGAGTTCGGCTTCCCCTCACAGCCTCAAAGTGGAATCAACCGGCAAAACCATTGTTGAGAATCGTGGCTATTGGGGAATGAATGTCCGGAACGGATCCACCTACAATCTGTCGTTTCACAGTTGGGGTGAGGGAGGGAAACTGACTGCCCAATTAGTTGGATCGGGCGGAGCTGTGCTTGGCCAGGTCAATCTGGACTTGCCAAGGGGCGATTGGAAACAGACCAAAACATCGATTCGAGCATCCGGCGGCGGAGATTCCGCAGCCCGTCTCGTACTGAAGTTCAACACAATCGGCCGAAACAACCTGGACATGGTTTCCCTTTTTCCAAAAGACACTTGGAATAACCGTTCAAACGGACTGCGCAAAGATTTGACCCAAATGTTGGATGACTTGAAACCCGCATTTGTTAGGTTCCCTGGAGGGTGTTGGGTCGAGGGCGAGACCATGGCTCTTGCTCTTCGCTGGAAGCAGACGGTCGGGAACCTACAGGATCGTAGAACTCAGCCTAACATTTGGCGGTACATGTCCACGAATGGACTTGGCTATCACGAGTACCTTCAAATGTGTGCAGACTTGAAGTCAGATGCACTGTTTGTGATCAATTGCGGCATGTCTCATCGTGAAGTCGTCCCCATGGATAAGATGGATGAGTACGTGCAAGATGCTCTGGACGCCATCGAATACGCTATTGGTCCAACGACATCTACATGGGGAGCTTTGCGAGCCAAGAATGGCCATCCCCGCCCCTTCCCGCTAAAGTACATCCAGATTGGTAACGAAAATGGCGGACCTGCTTACGAAGAGCGATACGGTTTGATGTATCGAGCAATCAAGCAGAAGTATCCCAAGATGAATATCATCGCGAATCTATGGGGTGGACGCCCTCAAAATAGCCCCGTTGATATCTTGGATGAGCATTACTACAACAATCCAGATTTCTTTATTGCCAATGCAGATCGGTACGATACGTATGATCGTAAAGGGCCAAAGATTTATGTTGGCGAGTACGCCGTTACCCAAGAAAACGGAAACGGCAGCCTCCGCGGTGCCCTAGCCGAAGCTGCATTCATGGCGGGAATGGAGCGCAATTCAGACATCGTAACGATGTCTTCCTATGCTCCGCTGTTTGCAAACATCAATAACAAGGCTTGGAATCCTGATCTGATCTACTTCGACTCTCATCGAGTTGCGGCTACCCCTTCCTATCACGTTCAGAAGCTTTTCTTCCTAAACCGAGCTCATCAAGCAATACCCAGCCAGTTTGCCAACGTTCCTGTTGTCAAACGTAGCTTCCCTTCCGGTGCGGTCGGGGTGGGCACTTGGAATACTCAAGCCGAATTCAAAGATATTAAGGTGACGCAAGGAGCCAACACCCTTTTTGAAAGCAAGGACGGCTCGGGACTCACCAATGAGTTAGGCGCTTGGGAGCAAAAGGAAGGAGCCACTCGCCAAACGGGCGACGCAACCCCTTCACGCGTGTACTTTGGCAACTCAGACTGGAAGAACTACACCCTAGAACTCAAAGCAAGAAAACTCTCCGGCGATGAGGGTTTTCTCATCACGGTGGGGCGGAGAGACCGAGGCGATTACGTATGGTGGAACCTTGGTGGATGGGGGAACACTCAACACGGCGTGGAAGTGGCTTCGGGGGGAGGTAAGTCAATTCTGGCGCAACGCAGTGGAAGAATCGAAGCCGGACGATGGTACGACATAAAGGTCGAGTACACCGAAGAACGCATTCGCGGATACATCGATGGGCGTTTGATTTTGGATCAACAACTAGTTGAGCCAAAGTCCATTCATGGTGTGAGTGGATTTGATAAGGGTAAGCAAACTGCGATCCTAAAGCTTGTGAACGTTTCCAATGAGGCGCATGAAGTGGAAATCGATCTCACAACCACGGGTTGGAAGGATGTTGTAGGTTCCATTGACACGTTAAGTGGTGAGAATGCAGATGAAAACACGCTGGATAGCCCAAACAAGGTAGCCCCTAAGCGAGACTTTCTGCTACGAAAACCATCCAAGTTCATCTACCGAATTGAGCCCAGAACGTTATCCATTCTTAGGATTAAAAAGGCATAGTTCGCACCAACCTAAACGACGGCGATGACTTTGGACCAGTGAATAGAGATAAACTTTCGCTTCGTGAAGAACACTACGCTTCGCCAAGTTAATATGTGGACCAACCCAGAAGTTGAAGGACAAGCTTGGCGAGGCGTTCTGACGGAGGTTCAGGCGTGAGCGGGCCCCTTCTTCAACTCAGCGGAATCGTGAAGCGGTTTCCTGGTGTAGTCGCACTCGACCGGGTTGATTTTGAGCTTCGTGCAGGAGAAGTCCATACTCTCATGGGCGAGAACGGAGCCGGGAAAAGCAGCCTTCTAAAAGTTCTGACCGGTGTCTACAAACCTGACGAAGGCAGAATTGAACTTGCCGGACAAGTGATCCAGCCAAGCTCCCCCGCGCATGCGGCCGAGCTTGGTATTGGAGCAGTCTATCAAGAAGTCAACCTCGCTCCAAATCTATCCGTAGCCGAAAACGTATGTCTTGGGCGAGAACCAAGGGGCAAGTTCGGCATCCAATGGAAGCAGATGGCGAACCGAGCAGAGATTGCTCTGGGCCGCTTGGGGGTGAATATAGATGTTCATCGACCGCTTTCGGCCTACTCCATCGCGATTCAACAACTCGTTGCCATTGCACGTGGCTTGGATGTTTCGGCCAAGGTTTTGGTTTTGGATGAACCTACTTCAAGCTTGGATGCAAGTGAAGTTGAGAGCCTATTCGTCGCCATGAAGAGGCTTCGCGATGAAGGAATGGGCCTTGTCTTTGTGAGCCACTTCCTCCAACAAGTTGAGGACATATCTGACCGAATAACCATTCTTCGCAATGGAAAGCTCGTGGGAGCCTATGAAGCCAAGGATTTATCCCGTAAGGAGCTCGTCTCGCTCATGATCGGGCGTGATTTTTCTGATTTGCAAACCACGGCCCCTGTCCTCTCTGAGACTCAGTCCAGTGAAGTTCTGAGTTTCAAAAACGTAAGCCACAAAGGATCTGTATCTGGACTAGATTTCACCGTAAGGTCAGGTGATGTGTTGGGTATTGCAGGCTTGCTTGGTTCAGGCCGGACCGAAGCGATTCGTATCTGTTTTGGATTCGATAGTGTTTCCGACGGATCAGCCACTTTCAACGGCGTCTCTTATCCCCTAAACCCTAAGAAAGTGATCAAGCACGGGATGGGACATTGCCCAGAGGATCGAAAGGCTGACGGTATCTTCCCTAACCTGTCTATCGCTGAGAATATTGCCATCGTAAAACAGGCGAAACGCGGCTGGTTCCGTCCCATTGGCAGTAAGGAACTGAGGAATCTTGCAGACGAATCAATTCGTGACCTCAAAGTGGCCACTCCAGATTCTCGAAAGAAGATTGGTGAGCTTAGCGGTGGAAATCAGCAGAAAGTTCTCCTGGCCCGTTGGCTGGCGGCCAATCCGAAACTCATGTTGTTGGATGAACCAACGCGCGGCATTGATGTCGGTGCTAAGTTCGAAATTGCAGAACTAATTGAGCGTCTTCGGCAAAGCGGAATGGCCTTCATTTTCGTATCCTCAGAGCTCACTGAGGTTGTCCATTCTTCAACCCAAATTGCCGTGATGAGAGATAGAGAGCAGATTGCAATGATGCCGGGCGGGGTCACCAAAGATGATGTTTTGGCAAAGATTTCTGAGGAGAAAGCGGGTTGAGAAAGTCTCCTCTGCTTTGGCCCTTGATCCTGATTGGTGCCATCCTGTTGCTAAATCTGGTTCTTGATCCCGGATTCTTTCACATCACTTTTCGAGACGGAAGATTCTACGGCAGCTTGATCGACATTCTCAACCGCGCTGCCCCGGTCATGCTTCTTTCTGTAGGAATGACGTTAGTTATCGCAACCGGTGGTGTAGACCTCTCCGTCGGAGCCATCATGGCCATTGCGGGGTCGGTTGCGGCAGGGCTGATGGTACGCCCTAAAGGTTTTCTCTTAGCGAGTTTGCCCGTTCACACCATTCCCACCATTGTTCTGGCGGCAGTTGCTATTGCTGCCCTTTGTGGACTCTTCAATGGGTTACTCATCGGCTACGCAAAACTGCAACCGATTGTGGCGACCTTGATCCTAATGGTTTCTGGTCGAGGCTTGGCTCAGTTACTGACCGATGGGCAAATCATCACCTTTAACGATCCAGCCTTTGCCGCAATCGGGACCGGAGCCTCACTGACTCTGCCAAATCCTATCTGGATTGCCCTTTGTGTGGCACTTGTTGCTGGACTACTAGTGCGCAAAACGGCTTTTGGACTCTTTACCGAAGCCGTAGGTGATAATCCTCGCGCCGCAGACGGAGTGGGGATCGATAGTCGTTCCATCAAGTTGGCGATCTATACCATTTCAGGAGTTTGTGCTGGAATCGCGGGGTTAATTGCCGCCGCCGATATTAAAGCTGCAGACGCAAACAATGCGGGCGCGATGCTAGAGCTTGACGCAATCCTTTCCGTGGCATTGGGCGGCACCTCCATGGCGGGAGGTCGTTTCTCCCTTGCCGGATCTCTGCTCGGCGCAATCCTGATGCAAGCGGTGACCACCACCATCCTCACTCGTGGAGTTCCCACCGAAGCCACACTCATCTTAAAAGCCTTGCTGGTAGTGGGAGTTTGCCTGGCTCAATCGCCAACCTGGGCAAAGCGGAGGGTCGCATGAAAAAGCTTTTCTCTCCCGAGAAACGCCCGATTCTCGTAACCGGAATCATCTGTATCGCCCTCTACCTCGTCGGCGGACAGATGTTTGACCGGTTTATGACCGTTCGTGTCTTCCTAAACTTTTTCGCTGACAATGCCTTCCTTGGAGTTATCGCCATCGGCCTTACCCTCGTGATTCTTACGGGAGGAATTGATTTGTCCGTAGGATCGATGGCGGGTTGCACCAGCATTATGTCGGCAGTCTTGGTTAGTAAAGCTGGGGTGCCTTCTCCGGCTGCGTTTGCGATTGCTCTCGCATTTGGAACCATCATCGGAGCTGGACAAGGTTTCCTTATTGCACGTTATCAACTTGCGCCATTTTTGGTGACCCTTGGTGGCCTTTTCCTATGCCGGGGAATTGCGCTTCTCATCAGCCGTTCGCAAGTATCAATCTCCGATCCTCTCGTGCAGTTTCTAAGCTCCCCCGCCCTCACGGTCGGTGGTGGAAATCTGACTTGGCCCACCATCCTCTTTGTCCTTACCGCAATCGTAATGGCGATCCTCTTGCGCCAAACCCGATTTGGGAGAACCCTTTTTGCCATTGGGGGTAACGCAAACTCGGCCCACCTTATGGGGCTTTCTGTAGAGAAATCTTTAGTAAAGGTCTATGCCTTAAGCGGATTTTTTGGAGCCTTTGGCGGCATTTTGTTTGCGATCTACACTGCGTCTGGAAATGCCATTGGAGGCACCGGTCTTGAGCTAGATGCCATTGCGGCAGTAGTCATTGGCGGAACGCTTCTGACGGGGGGAGTCGGTTCTATCCTTGGCACCATCCTCGGGATCCTGACCCTCGCGGTTATTCAAACCGGTATCACTTTTCACGGAGATATATCTAGTTGGTGGAACAAGATTGTGGTTGGCTCCCTCTTGCTTATCTTTGTGCTCCTCCAAAGGGCCCTAGTTGGGCAGCAAAAGCGCTCATAGCGGAACCATTTTTGAAAGGATGACTTCACCCTAATGAGAATCTGGTTCTCACAAGGGAGGTTACATGGATCGTATTTCAAAGTTTTTAGCGATTGGCGGAGTTCTTATTGTTGTTCAAACTGCTTTTGCAGACCGTGCGCTAACGGGACGAGTCGGCAAGACCACCATCAATGATAATGTGGTGATTGCCCGGGGTCAATCTGCAACGCTGGCTGGAACAAAGGTGCGAGGCAACCTCATCGTTCAATCGGGAGCAAGCGTGACCTTGATTGATGCCGAGATAGATGGAAATGTTGAGGCAAGAGGAGCCAACAGCATTGTCATACAAAGTTCGTCTGAGATTGATGGCAACCTTCAGGTAGAAGGCGCTCGGAATCTGAAAGTGACCAACTCAAGCATTGATGGCAATCTTCAGGTCAAAAAGCACGCTGGCAGCTTGGTAATCACGGGAAGCGACATTGACGGCAATCTGCAAATAGAGGAAAGCCGGAGTGGGTCATTCAATGTGGCTTCGAACGAGGTGAATGGAAACCTTCAATTCGTAAAGAATCGCGCATCGGCAAAGATTCAGCGCAACGAGATAGATGGCAATCTACTAGCTAGAGATAACTCTCCTCGACCTACGGTTAGCAACAACCGTGTGAAGGGCGGTACCGAAGTCAAATAGTTGAAAATCGGTTTGGGCAAGTCTGTATTGCCCAAACCAGCTAGAGCCGAGCTTTATCACCCATAAGCTTGGATAAAGTGGGTTCCATCTCTCGCGCCCAGATTTCGTAACCCTTCTTGGTCAGGTGAACAAAGTCTGGAGTGATCTCTTTGGAGAAGGTTCCATCGGGCTGCAAGAATTTGCTACCAAAGTCAAGGAAAGTTACGTTCCTGTCCTTTCCTAGTTCCTTGATACGAGCATTGACCTCTATCACCTGTTTTCGATTCTTACCATCCGGTTTCTCATCTCGGGGAAAGACTCCTAAAAGCAAAATCTTTGTCTCCGGCAGCTTCCGCCGAATCTGCTTAACGATGGTGGTGATCCCCGTAACAATCTCCTCCGTGGGCGTCCATCCAACGTTATTGGTGCCGATCATGATAACGGCTACTCTTGGTTTCACATGATCTAGCGCCCCGTGAGCGAACCTCCAAAGCACATGCTGAGTTCCATCCCAACCGAAACCCAAATTCACGGCGTTTCGGCTGCCATAGAACTTCTCATACATCTCTTGTCCGGGGGTACTGTGCCCTCCTTCTTTCGGATGGCCACCCCATGCGTGGGTGATAGAGTCCCCAATCAGAAGAAGATCGACCTTATTGGCTTTCATATAATCGACCGAAGCCTGGTGACGCTTAGGCCAGTCATAGTGCCCCGCTTTGGTCGGCCCCTCATCAATCACAGGAATAATGGTCCCCGGCACTTTTTTGCCCGTTAGTGCTTCTAATACCGGCACACCAAACCAGGGTGTGGGGTTGTAAAACCAATCCGAAACAAGCGTTGGCCCAGCTTCTGGATGGAAGTCCCAAGCGGTCCAATTCAGCCGTTTCTCTTGCAGATAACCGACCACTCGCTTCACCCATTGCTCCCCATCCAAGCCACTTGTGCCCCCCTTTGGGTCGCTTCCAAACTCACTCACGATGATGGGGATCGACTTCCTTGCTGCTTCCATCTTCTCGATCCACTTCTCTACCGTATCCCCTTTGAACGGGTAGGCATGATTCGCATAAAGGATGCCGTTCCCTTTTGGATCATCCAGCTTGTAGCCGTTCAGGAAGCCCGACATGTCATAGGACCAATCCAGCCCACCCACAACCACCACGTTCTTTGCGCCGGTGTCGCGAACAGTCTTCAGCATCTCCTTCATCCCGACTCCCTTGAACTTGAGGGTCGTGTTGGTTTCTCGATTTGATTCCTCGATCTGGCCCCCGTCTCGCCAAGTTTCCCAAGAGATACTGTGGGGCTCGTTGTAGAGGTCGAAGATCACGGCGGGATGGTTCTTGTACTTCTGGGCAACATCCCTCCAGAACAGGATGCTGTGCTCATCAGTGAGCCTGTGTTGGCCAATGTTTTTGCCCCATTGCCCCCCACTATTCCAGTGCAGATCGAGCATGACATAGACGTTCTTGCCATTGCAGAAGTCCACAATCCGTTTTAGAAGCGCTTGGTAAGCCTTACCGTTATCGGCCTGTCCGGGAGCTTTTCCAAACCATCGATCTTGCGAAAGCGGTATCCGGACATGGTTGACTTTCCAATCCTCCACCGCCACCTGGACGGTCTGGAAAATCTTCCCCTCCCCATCACTAGACCACTCCATCCCAGCACAATTCACACCCCGAAGCCAGACGGGCTCATTCTTGCTGTTGACAACTTCCGTCCCTACAACCCGCAAAGGCAATGGGCCAACCAATGAACCCAAAAGAATTCCAGACAGCAACGTCGCAACCATTGCTCTCTAGCCTACATGAGGATTAACGTAAATCAGAGTATAAATCTACTTCAACAAATCCTTCACAACATGACCATGCACATCTGTTAAACGGAAGTCCCTTCCCTGGTATCTATAAGTAAGCTTCTTGTGATCCACTCCGAGCTGATTGAGAATCGTTGCGTGGAGGTCGTGGACGTGGACTGCGCCTGGGGTGAATGCATCCACCGTGGGGTCAATTACCTTTCCATCTTTGTCAACGATGTTGTAACTATAGTCATCCGTGTGCCCATAGACCATTCCCGGCTTCACGCCGCCTCCTGCCATCCAGACGGTAAAGCAGCGCGGGTGGTGATCTCGACCGTAGTTTGCTCTCGATAAGGGCCCTTGGCAATAGATAGTTCGCCCAAACTCGCCTCCCCAGATCACCAATGTGTCATCCAGCAAGCCTGTCCGCTTCAAGTCTTTCACTAGCGCCGCACAAGCTTGGTCAACGTCTTTACACTGCATCGGCAGGTCGCCCGCCATATTGCTGTGTTGATCCCACCCTCGATGGAAAATCTGAATAAACCGCACCCCTCTCTCTACCAATCTGCGAGCCAACAGGCAGTTTGCGGCAAATGTTCCTGGCTCCTTGGCTTCCTTTCCATAGAGTTCAAATGTTCCGTCTGGCTCCTTCGAGATATCCATCAGATCAGGAACGCTGGTCTGTAGCTTATAGGCCATTTCATACTGAGCTATCCGTGCGGCAATCTCAGGATCGCCAAACTCGTCCAGGTGCATCTGATTGAGTTCAGCCACATCATCCAACATCGCTCTCCGAGTGGAGCGGTCAAGTCCATTCGGATCTTTGAGATACAAAACCGGGTCACCGGCTGACCGAAGACTTACACCCTGATGTTGGCTCGGCAAAAACCCAGTTCCCCACAACCTAGAGAAGAGAGCTTGGTCCACCTTGCCGCTCGTCACTTTTGAGTGCAAGACCACATATGCGGGGAGGTTCTCATTCTCACTTCCCAAGCCGTAGCTCACCCAAGAACCCAAGCTGGGACGGCCCGGAAGCTGGCTCCCGGTCTGAATGTAGGTGACCGCGGGATCGTGATTGATGGCTTCAGTCCACATGGATTTCACCACGCACAATTCCTTCACCACCGACGCCGTATGAGGAAGCAGTTCGCTGACCCAGACCCCTTCATCTCCATTGTCATACTTCTCGAACTTGTACTTAGATGGTGCAACCGGAAAACGAGTTTGACCACTTGTCATGGTGGTAATGCGTTGCCCTCTCCGAATCTCTTCCGGGAGTTCCTTATCAAACACATCGCCCATCTTCGGCTTGTAATCCCAAAGGTCCAGTTGGCTTGGCCCCCCATTCATGAACAGATAGATCACATTCTTGGCTTTGGGCGCAAAATGGGTTCCTACCTGTTGACCTTGAGCCTGTAATAGAGAACCCATCCCAAGGCTTCCTGCTCCTGCCAATAGTCGGTGCAAGGCGGCCGTGCCTACTCCAAGCGTCGCCTTGCCAAAAAGTTGGCGACGAGTCATTGTCAATTCAAGATCGCGAATCGGGTCCATGGTTAGTGTTGGGTCAAAAATTCGTCTGTGTTCATCAAGGTTGAACAGATCATCATCCAAGCGGCGTGTTCGGCTGGCTTCACGCTCCGGTCGACAGGGGAATCACCGCTTTTCAGCAATTCCGACGCATCGGCGGGAGATTTCGAAAACCGCTCTCGATATCGAGTTAACGCGGCCAGCATCAAGGTCTTTTCTCTCGCCAAGGGGCGGCGACCTAAGGTGTACATATAAGTGCGCTCTAGGATTGCCCCATCCTCAATCTCTTCCAAGAGGACCCGCTGAGCCAATAGCCGAGCAGCCTCCAAGAAAGCTGGTTCGTTTAGGGTTACCAAGGCCTGTAACGGAGTGTTTGTGCGGAATCTACGAACCGTACATGCTTCCCGCATGGGTGCGTCAAATGCAAGCATGACCGGATGTGGACTCGTGCGTTTCCAGAAAAGGTACAGACTTCGGCGATAAATCTCATCCGTATTGTCCTTTGCATACCGAGCGGTGTTGCTCTCCAAGAACGCAATGGCTTCCCATATTCCCTCCGGCTGATAAGGTTTGAAGCCTCTGCCCCCCAACTTATCCACCAAGAGCCCGCTCGCAGTCAGTGCCTTATCTCGAATAACTTCCGCATCTAGCCGGAACCTAGGGCCGCGAGATACCAACCGGTTTTCAGGGTCTTTCGCAAGCTTTTCTTTATCAATGGAGGATCTTTGCCGAAACGCCGCTGAAGTCACAATCATTCGATTCAGCTTTTTCATGCTCCAGCCCTGCTCCACAAAAGTCACCGCAAGGTAATCCAATAACTCAGGATTGACTGGCCACTCACCTTGGCTACCAAAATCTTCCGCCGTCTTTACGATGCCCGTCCCAAAGTGTTGCTGCCACATTCGGTTCACAAACACGCGGGAAGTCAGTGGATGCTTCTTATCCACAAGCCAATTGGCCAAACCGAGCCGATTCAAAGGTTGATTGGTGGGCCAAGTCCCAAGAGCTTCCGGCAACATCCGATTGACCTTGTCGCCTATCAGGTTGTACTCACCTCGCTTCATCACGAACGCCTCTCGGGGAGTTGGCATTTCTTGGGCAATCAAGGTCACAGGAACCGTGGCTTCATATTCGGTATAGCTTTGCTTCGCTCGTCGATAGTCCGATGCCGTTGTAGATTCCGGTCCCGCCTCCAAATACAATTCTTGAAGCTCTTTTAGGTTCTGTTGCTTCGCGTCATTGCTTACCCAAGCCTTGTAAACTCGATTCACTCGTTCTGAAAAAGCATCGCCAAGCCGCATAAAAAATCCGTCTGGACCGGTTGCATTCACAACCTTCACCAAGACTTCGTTTTCCCCTTGTTGTAACTTCGCGGTGATCCTGTCCGAATCTGCGACCACGCCTCGGAGAGCCTTGTTCTCATGGGCGAGTTTCCCATTAACCCAAACCTTTATCGCGTCATCGCTGGAGAAAGACATCGGCACTTCGGCGGCCTGCTCCATCCGCACCTTCACGCGAATGTAAGCCGCAGCATTCTCCTTCCCCACTACCTGAGGTGCGCCTGTTCCGGGAACATACTTGAACTCACGCCATGCAACCTCTTTACCGGTTCCTGGCTCAGGATCAAATGCCTTCGCAAAGGCGTCATCAAAAGTTGTCCCGCTGTAAGGGCCGCTGATCTGCCAGCTAGACGGAGTGGGTAGAGGACGCCATGTTGTCTTTAACCACTGAAGAGCTTCTTCCTTGGGCGTCTTGGCCTTTGCTCCTTCCAGATAAGCGACAAATGCCTTCAATTGCCGACTTTGCTCGGGCGAAGGTGCCTTCATGACCGGAGCAGGATTCAAAGAGTTGCCGTCAAGCGGCGCATCCGTTGTAGAGTTAAAGAAAGCATAGAGTCCGAAATACTCTTTTTGCTTAATCGGGTCGTATTTGTGGTCATGACAACGGGCGCAAGCTACCGTCAAACCCAGGAAGACCGTGGAAGTAGTGTCCACTCGGTCAAACGTATTCTTGGCCAAAAACTCTGCCTCAATCGCACCTCCCTCGTTGGTCGTTGGGTTCATCCGAACATATCCCGTGGCCACCATCTGATCCTGAGTGGGGTTCGGAAGCATGTCTCCGGCAAGCTGCCACACCGTAAACTTGTCGAAAGGCAGATCTTCGTTCATCGCCCGAACAACCCAATCTCGGTAGGGGTAAATCATGCGCTCGTTATCCAAGTGCAGTCCGTGCGTATCGCCATACCGCACCGCATCCAGCCAATACCGAGCCTGATGTTCGCCATAAGAAGGGCTTGCCATCAATCGGTCAACGAACCGTTCGTAGGCATCAGATCGCTCGTCCTTCTCAAATGCTTCCACCTCATCGGGCCGAGGAGGTAAGCCCGTTAACGTCAAAGAGGCTCGCATCGCGAGGGTAGCTCGATCCGCTTCCGCTTCCGGTTTCATTCCCGCCTTCTCAAGCTCCGCAAGAACAAAGCGGTCAAGTGGATTTCGAACCCACTTCTGATCTTTTACGGCTGGAAGAGCCGGTTTTTGGGGTGGTACAAACGACCAATGCTCTTCATACTTCGCACCGGAGGCAATCCAGCGCTTCAGGATGTCCAATTGAGCATCGGTTAAGGCCGGAACTCCGGAATCCACCGGAGGCATCTGCATATCAGGGTCAGGATGCCCCGCACGTTCCAACAAGATCGACAACTCAGGTTTGCCAGGAACAATCGCTTTCTTGGTGGCAAGATCGAACTTATCCAACCTCAAATCGCCATAAACCGTCTCGGCATCAGGGCCATGGCACTTGAAGCAGTACTCACTAAGAATCGGCTTTACATCGCGGTTAAAATTGATCGGCCGCTGATCTTCTCGCAAGCTATTGGAAGCGGGCAGCAAGGCCAATTTCTCGGACGGGACCGATTTCGGAATCGCAGACTTCACCGGCAAAAATTCAGCAACCGGGACAATCGCGGCGGCCACCACGGCGAGCGATGCAAAGGCTAATTGAAGAGGAACCTTCATTGGTCTCATAATCAAATCGAGTCAGATAGAGTCAAATTAGTATAGGGCTCTTCCTTAACGAAAGCCAGTCGTTGGCCTAAAAAGCCAAATAACTGACCGAAGCAAGAATTTTCCCCGTAAAACGGCTAGTGTACGGCAGGCTACGGGTAGATTCAAATTCATGGCATCTGATTCCGTTCAACCTACCGAAGTAGATTTTCAGAAGGAGGTGCGCCTTGCTGTCGTTATGTACGGCGGCATCTCTCTGGCGATCTACATGAACGGAATCGCCCAAGAGCTTCTTTCTCTTGTCCGGTCAACCGCTCCCAATAAAGACGACCATTCGAAGTTTCGGTACAAAGACTCTGACCTCTCGGGCACATCTGCCGTGTACCGAGATCTTGCCCGGTTCCTCACCAGTCTCGAACCAGGTGTTACTTCCTCAAGTGCACCTAACCGATTTCGTTTCATCGTGGATATCTTGTCCGGAACATCTGCGGGTGGACTCAACGGAATGTTCTTGGCCAAAGCCCTCGCAAATGAATCGACTGATTTAAGCGCGCTCGAAACTCTGTGGATCAAAGAGGGGGACATCTCCAAGCTTCTGAACGATAAGCGTTCCTTAAAAGAGTCTGCCGAGAACTTAGGACGTGAGCGCAGTTGGCGTCAACCTCCAGGAACCCATAAACCCGCCTCCCTTCTCAACAGTGAACGTATGTATGTCCGGCTTTTCCAAGCTTTGGGCGACATGAATCCACCAGAAGGCAAAGCGACTGAATCCCTGGTGGATCAACTTGACCTCTTCATGACCGCCACCGACATTGAGGGTCTCACAACGCCGATCTACCTCTCAGATCGCAAGGTAGAAGAGCAAAAACACAAGACCGTTTTTCACTTTAGGTACCTCAAGCAAAACTACTCCCTTGCTGATGGGGTCAATGACTTCATATGGGAGAACGATGGATTCTTGGCCTTTGTTGGTCGAGCCACTTCATCAATCGTGCCCGCATTTGAGCCCATGCGGCTCGCCGATATTGCTAGAAGCACAGGACAAAATCCAGATGTGCTCGCCAAGCGTTGGGATGAGTTTTACCGTCCCTATTGGCGAACCGGGGTACGCACAGACTCCACCGTAAATGGAACCTCCTTCAACGGCGCGACAACGGAGAGCCAGGAACGCGCCAAGCTTGACTTCCTAAAGAGAGATTTTGGAGATGGCGGATACCTAGATAATCGCCCATTCACCTACGCAACCAAGACGCTTTCGGAGCGTGTTGCCGATCTCCCTGTCATCCGCAAGCTTTTCTATGTCGAGCCAGATCCGATCGACGTGAAAACGAAATCTGGGGACCAACCGCCAAACTTTGTCGAGCACGCTCTCGCCGCATTCTCATTGCCCAGCATCGATTCCATCCGCGACGACATTGAGGTTGTTCGACAACGCAATGAGGTTATTGACCGTCTTTCCCGCATCATCGATCACGTTGAGCGGGTCTTTGTCAAAGACTCTGATAACTGGAAGGTGGATCTAAAGGCCACATCCGCTCGGCGAAACCCCAATCCGACGCCCAGCCAGCTATCTTATCTACATATTCGGGTATCTGCGGTCACCGACGCCATCTCCGCGATCATGGCCAATCAGCTTGGGTTTGAAGAAGACTCCCCTTACCGACCCATGGTCCGCCAACTCGTGCGGGTTTGGCGCGATGCGACTTACCAACAGGGCAACGCCAATTCGCCCACCGAAGAGCCTGATCTCCGTCCTAAACGATTCGAAGAGTTTTTAGACGCATTCGATTTTGGATTCTATGAACGGTGCATCAACTTCCTGCACCGACGCATCAACAAGCGGCTCAATCAAGGAGACCCGAGCGATGACAGCGCGAACTTTTCCGATTCCGTCGAAGCCGTACCCACAGAAGCGACCGAAGTGGTTCGAAGGTTGCCACCAACCGAAGCTGGACGCACCCGGCTCCTACAGTTAAAGCGATGCCTTAACGAAGCTTTGTACGAGTTGAGAGCCATTCGAGGCGGATTCACAACTCACCGTGCATTCAAGCAGATTGGCGAACACAACGTCTTGGGGATATCACTGGAAGAGCTAGGCTCAATCCTAAGACACCCACATGACCTGGACAAGCTAAAGGCTGCCACCGAAGTGTTAACCAAAGGTGCTTACCTTGCCGAAGATGGCTCTGGAAGTAGAAATCCCTTGCCAACTCGCCTTCAGGTTCTACAGAACCTAACCAATGACTGGCAACGAGAACTCATCACCGCCCTCCGCGCATTCCGAATCGGACTGCTAAACAAGATTGACAAGGTAGGTTGCGCAATCGACGGCAAAGAAGAAGTCGATCTCGTTCGTTCTTGGTTTGAAGGCTATGAATTGGTGGATGAAGTCATGCTGCCGATGACCTATGCCACGGGTGCATTAGAATCTAATTCGGTAGATATTCACCGAATTAGTCCGCTAGATGCTCTCTCGCTGATTCGGAAACGCGGCAGTCAAGAAGATCCGGCCAATGCCGTCGCCCGGGAGAAGCTTGTCGGAAATGCGCTAGGACACTTTGGTGCATTCTTCGATGTTGGCGGAAGAGCCAGGGATATTCTTTGGGGAAGACTGGATGCTGCAGAACGACTCATCAAGTGCTTGTCGCCAACCGGACAGGATGCCAAACGAGATGAGTTCCGAAATCGCGCTCATCTGATCATTCTCGCCAACCCACCTTCTATCCCGTCAGATTACGATGCTGAAACGCGAAAGAAAGCTCAGTTTGCGCTTGACTTGACCGTGCTCAAGCTCATGCTTCTCATCATTGGAAACCTGCGCCCCGGAAAGACGGCAGAGTGGGGACCCAACAGTATCTTAGAAGATATCAAGGCGGAATGCGCTCAGACTCTGGAGAACCTGGAAAGCATCCCTAACAGGGAACGTAAGGCAATACTGAGCAAACTCATGTCTCTCTTGGAAGATCAGCCCCTTGCTCGCGAGGCGCTGCGATCTAGCTCTATGCCTCCTTTGGAAGTAGAAAACGCGGATAAGGTGGATCTAACGGGTCGCTCCCTAAACATTCTCGGCAAGATGTTTGATGGCATCTACCCATCCAAGAAATGGGGAGCCCTGTCCTTGGGCGGCTCGATCATTACCGCGGTCGGAAAGGTGCTGGTACCAAACAGCGTCGAGGACATCTTGTGGAAACACTGGTTTGGACTGCTTGTAATTCTTTCCGGAGCCTGGATTCTCATCGGAACCCTCTTCAACTCCCCTGAAGTATCGCGATCCGGAATCACTCTGCTCTTGTTTGTCTTGGCGTTTGGCTATGTCTTGCGTAAGGTGAAGCTCTTACCAAGCAGTAAGAGCGTAGCCGCCTTCCTAGGCCGACTGTTTGGGGTGACGCTTATCGTTGGTCTTCTGGCCATCTTTGCCTTCACCCTTTACGTTCTCCTTAAGTACAAGCAAGAGGTTGTTCCCGGACTCGGAACCGCTGGACCGTGGCTATATGTTGGGATCGGTGCCGCAACGGTTATCTCGGGGATCGGACTCCTTTTTGCGAACCGAAAGGCAATGAGGAAGAAGTAAAGAGGCTTAAATCATAAAACCCACCGGACGTTCACCGGTGGGTTTTATGGGATGGGCTGAATGCCCATGACTCATCTACCTAGTCTGAGGTTACTCAGGGTCTCTTAGATCTATTCGGAGGTCTTGAAGTTTCTTTCCTCCCGACACCTTGAAGAGAATGACCAACTTGTCTGGCTTGCCAAGCTCCGTTAGCTGATTCGAACGATCCCCAAAAGTGATATCGTTCGTAAATCCGTTTCCAGGGGCCAAGGATGTGTATTGGTCCTTGAAGGAAGTAGCCCCATAAGTAAGAACCTTTCCGTTACTATCAATAAACTGCATCTCGGGCGAGCCACTGGTTCCCCAGTTCACAGCTTGTTTGGCAAGGTTGCGAATCTCAATCTTGACCGAATACCCTGGCCCGCGTCCAAATGGATTCTTGACCTCGGTGATTCCCAAAACGCGGACGCGGAATCGCTCATTCTGAATCCACTCCCCCTTCACACCTTCGACCGCATTTACCTGAAGGCGATCTTGCATCGGCTTGAACTGGACGCTCAGTCTTCCGCTGGCTTGAGTAACCTCAGCTCCGGCTTTCTTCAGCTCTTCCACCGGGACATACCATTTGCCGCCCGATTGAATGGCTCCCGTGGTAGCCGGTTTTCCATTGATAATCAGTCTTGGAGCGGTTTGCCAAGCTACAGCAAGCCCCGCGATTGTTAATGCTCCTGCAATTGCTATTTTCTTCATCCCTTCTTCCTTTTGGCGCTTGCCCATTCAATGGCTTCAGTCAAGATGGTCACAAACTCCGGCTCTTCATAGCTTTCCTTTGTGTGCCCAAATCCAGTGTAAAACGCACGTCCTCCGTCGTATTCATGACACCACATGATCGGATGGTCTTCACCCATGACATGTCCCTTGTAGCTAGTGGTATCCAGCCTTGCCAAGACATGAACCTTGTTTCGGGGATTCTCAGTGTAGTCATACCATTCGTCTGTTCGAACCCAAGGTGATTTCAAGTGCTTTGTGGTTGGGTGCTTCAAATCCTCGACAATAACCTTTGCCGATTGGATTTCGGGGTGGCTCTTAAAGTAACCACCGACCAGTTTTCCGTACCAAGGCCAATCGTATTCGGTGTCTGCGGCAGCATGGATACCCACATATCCGCCACCCGCTCGAATGTAGTCTTCCATAACGGGTTGCTGATCCTTATCCAAGATGTCCCCCGTTGTGCAGAGGAACACGATGGTATCGAATGGCTTTAACTTATCGCCGAGAAACCAGGTGGGATCTTCCGTAAAGGTGACCGCCCAGTCTTTCTTCTCACAAATTTTCCAAAGCGCCTTCTTCCCTTCAGGAATCGAATCATGCCTAAAGCCTTTGGTTCTTGAGAACACCAGGATGTTCTTTTTGGGCTGAGTCGGGGTGTAGGTTTCAGGAACCGCCATCATGTATCCAAGAGTAGCCGCAACCAGTAACATTCAGGGACTTTACCCGCACAAAAACTCATGGATGCAAAATCATCCTCGCAACCCATGAAGCAACCTTTTTGTTTTGAATCCCGTCTTGTGCAGTGAATTGACATGATCCTCCTCGTTGCTGCTATCGCCATGAGTGTCGCCGGTACAAACTCGGTTAGCGTGTCTCAACGCCCACCAAGCCTGCTTCAGCAAATCGTTCCTCAACCTACAGGGCGAAACGGATATGAAGAGTATTTGATGGCATGCGACATCGTACAAACAAGCGGTGTTAGAACCCTTCTTCAAGCGACTCCTGAACAGTTCGAGCAGACTATTCGCGAATACGAAGCGGCGTCGCCTGACACTTCTGCGGATGAGGAGATCGGACGTCCATCCCTTCAGCAATACAACCTTGCCAAGAAGTATCGAGCCTATTCCATCTATCAACTCCGAAAGGAGTCCATGACCTTGGCCGGAAAGGCGCTCGACCTTGTGAATCGGGGCAACCAAAAGCAAGTCTTTGATCCAAGGGTGCAAGTAACGGAGGAGACCTACTTCCCGGAATATGCAGAGATGCGGGCCCTGGCACGTTTAGCGGTGGCAGGAGCTTATGTAGCTTTTGGCGAAGGACGATCCAAGCAGGGTACGCAATATCTGTGCGACGCGATCATTCTCGGTCAGAACCTAGCGGACAATATCTTGATCTCTCGACTAGTTGGCATTGCCATTCAGGCAATCGCTTTCGCATCATTCGAAAAATACTTGCCGAATTTGTCCCTTGTAGATGCTCAAATGGTTGAGGCACTTGCACCAAAGCTAATCATTTCACCCCCGGCGTCTGCGAAAAGTATTCAACGCGAGTTTGAATTCATAGAGCGCAACTTGTCATCTATGTTTAGCGATCCGAACAAAGATGATCTTGGCATGGATCTGACAACCGCGGAGAAATCTTTCTCTGATCTGCTCTTGCGACTTACCCCTACCCAAAAGCAAGAGATCATTCAAATCTGCAAGCGGAATCTAACCCGACAACGTGAGGCGATTCTTGCGATTTTTCGCAAGCCCGAGTCCGAATGGGACGAAGTACCAGATGATCTTGTAGAAGAATTGGAGGAATCCCGCACCGTGAATAACATCACAGATATCTCCTCATACATCCTAGCAACAGTCTCCCCTATTTTCTCGCAGATCGGTTCTGTAGAAATTCGCAATCGCACTCAAATTCGCCTTCTCGCCTTAGCTGGATCCGTTATCCGATTTCGTTGGGAAAATGATCGTTGGCCTTCTAAGCTAACCGAAGCCGCAAGTGAGAAAGCAGTCTTTGATCCGGCTAACAATGGCGAGTTTCAATATGAGCTTCTCGGGACAGGCTTCCGGGTTTACAGCAAGGGAAGCAAAACTACCGGCGAAATAGGTCTCCGATATCGTCGGCAACAGACCGAAGACAACACCCCGGCACCACCTTAGGTTCATTAGAACCTAAGGTGGTGCCGATGGTAAATCGATATATCAAACCAATCTCTGGTCAAAAAGAGAGTCGGTTCATCGATATATCAAATACTTGGCCCGCACTTTCTTAAACTCATTCAGTGGAGCATCTAGCGACTTCATAATCGATACAGGATCTTCGCCGGAATCAATCCGGCGAACGGTATCGTCACTCCCGATCAGCTTCTTTGCCGTTGACCAGTCGACTTTGTTGGGATAGAGCTTCTCAATGGCGCACGCCAGCTCAATTCCTAGCTTAACAGATTCGACGCGTTCTCGATCTGTGATTTCGATTCTCACCCCTTCAATCAGAGTGCCTTTGAATCTGGATTCGTAAGGCGTAAAACTGGTTCCATAGAACCTGAGTCCACCCAGCTTGCGGGCGTTCAGGTAAGCGGCGAGGTCTCTGCCTTTGATAAAGTCGGCTCCAAACTGTTCAAACGGGGAATCTGTTCCTCGGCCCACAGAAATGTTGGGAGAGAACTCAATGAGGCAGACTCCCGGATACAAAATGGCAGCCTTCAGGCTCCTCATGTTGGGTGAAGGATTTACCCAACCCAGACCCGTCGAGTCAAACCAGTCACCTCTTCGCCAATCCTTCATCTGGACAACGGTAAGGTTTGCCCCAATCTTGCGCTCGACATTAAACATTTGAGCTAGCTCGCCCATCGTCATTCCATGTCTTGCAGGAGTTCCGGGATGATAGCCAGCAAACGAGGTGTTCCCCTCTCCAAGAAGGGGCCCTTCCACCCGAAGTCCGTTTATTGGATTCGGGCGGTCTAATACGAAGTAAGGAATGTTAGCCTTTGCCGCTTCCTCCATCCCGTAGGCCATGGTGGTTTCATAAGTGTAGAACCTCACCCCCACATCCGCGATGTCAAAGACCAATGCGTCTAGGTTCGCCAGAACCTGCGAAGATGGGCGCTTTGTGTCTCCATAGAGGCTATAAACCTTTAACCCGGTCTTGGTATCTACAACATCTCCCAATCCACCCCTATCTTCAGTTCCTGCGAACCCATGCTCGGGCGAGAATAATGCAGTTAGCTTCACTCCGCCAGCAAGCATCACATCAATGGTTCTCCGTCCCTCGCGATCTAGTCCGGTATGGTTGGTGATCAATCCAACGCGCTTCCCGCTAAGCGACTTAAAGCCGTCTTGGGCCAAGACATCAATACCCGTAAGCGTCGATCTGTTTCGGTGTTGCAGAGGAGCTGTCATCAAAGCAAGGCTGAACAAAGCGGCGGTCAGCATGGGGCGAAGATTACCTATCATGCATCTACTTTTAGGTAGCGGTTTAGCCTTCCAAGCGTCAGCGATATAGCATAAGTATTGTAAGGCTCTACAAACTATCTTTGATTGAGCCTGGCGAGGCTTGTTTTAGCATCGATTTTAGCGGTTACAATAACGATAGAGGTTAGCTATGAATTTCAGCGATGATTTGTCCCGAAGGAAGTTCCTTCAAAACTCGGCTCTAGCAACAGCAGCCATGGCCATTCCAACCGGCGTTTTTGCGGCAGGAGCCGCCCCGATCAAGGTGGGCGTTATTGGATGCGGAGGAAGAGGTTCCGGTGCAGCAGGTGACGCACTTAGCGCGGACAAGGATGTGGTTATCTGGTCGATGGGCGACGTTTTCCCTGACCGGATGAGTGGCTCCAAGAACAACCTGAAGAACCACGCAAAAGAGCGATTCCAGGTTACGGATGATCGAACCTTCGTTGGCTTTGATGCCTACAAGGGAGTTATCGCCAGCGGCTGCGACGTTGTTATTCTCGCTACTCCTCCCGGATTCCGCCCTACCCATTTCAAGGCCGCTATCGAGGCAGGCAAGCACGTATTCATGGAGAAGCCTGTAGCGACTGATGGCCCAGGCATCCGCATGGTTATCGAGGCAGCCAAGCTCGCAGACACCAAGGGATTGAATGTTGTCGCCGGAACCCAGCGCCGACACGGAAAGGACTACCGCGCTACTATGGAGCGAATCCACAACGGCGATATCGGAGCCATCACCGCCATGTATGCCTACTGGAATCAAGGCGGCCTCTGGATGAATCCACGACAAGAGAACTGGTCCGACATGGAGTGGCAGCTACGAAACTGGCTCTACTTCGCCTGGCTCTCCGGCGACCATATTGTTGAGCAGCACGTTCACAACATTGACGTCTGTAACTGGGCGATGAAAGGCCACCCCGTGCGAGCCCTTAGCCTTGGTGGACGCCAGGTGCGAACTGAATCAGCTTACGGGCATGTATTTGACCACTTCGCAACCGAATACGAATACGAGAACGGCGTGAAGATGGTGAGCATGTGCCGCCAGATTGATGGAACAGACTCACGCGTCTCCGAATTCATCGTAGGCACGAAGGGACGCTCTAATGCGGCAAACTCCATTTGGGGCGAAAAAGAGTTCAAGTACTCGGGAGAAAATCCAAACCACTACGTTCAAGAGCATGTGAATCTCTACGCAGCGATTAAGGGTGGCAAGAGAATCAACGAGGGCGTTCAGGTTGCAGAGAGCACTCTCACTGCCATCATGGGTCGCATGTCTGCTTACACCGGTAAGCAGATCACTTGGGACCAAGCATTGAACTCGACCGAAGTTCTAGTACCAGGCAAATTCGAGATGGGATCCATTCCGGTTGCTTCGGTTGCAGTACCAGGCAAGACAAAGTTCCAATAAGGAACTCACCAAAAAGAAACCCCTTGGTTCGAGTGAACCAAGGGGTTTCTTTTTTACAACCAGGACATATACGATCCTTACATTGCTTCGAGAAGGATGGCGGTGGCTTCCCCGCCCCCGATGCACGGTGAACAGATGGCGTAGCGCCCACCTCGTCGCTTGAGTTCGTGCAAGGCAGTCAAAACCAGTCGAGTTCCGGTCATCCCAATGGGATGTCCAATAGCGACGGCGCCACCGTTGACGTTCAACTTTTCGTGAGGAATTCCCACCTTGTCGGCAACAACCATCGCTACCACGGAGAAGGCTTCGTTTACCTCGAAAAGGTCGATATCAGACGCCTTGAGACCTTGCTTGTCCAGAAGCTTTTGAATTGCAAAAGCTGGAGCCGTTGTAAACCACTCTGGTTCTTGAGCATGCTGCGAATAAGCTACGATCCTTCCCAGTGGCTTTGCTCCCATTCGGGATGCTTCGGACTCGCTGGTGACAACGACAGCCGCCGCCCCATCATTGATGGAGCTAGCGTTACCTGCGGTAGTGACTCCATCTTTGTTGAATGCTGCGCGAAGGTTTGGTAGCTTGGAAGGATCACCCTTGCCCGGCTCTTCGTCCTGGCTTATCACTAGAGGGTCGCCTTTTCTTTGGGGAACAGAGACTCCTACGATTTCATCGGTGAACCTTCCGCTTGCTTGAGCATCTAGCGCGCGGCGATAGCTTTCGGCGGCAAACTCGTCAAGCTGTTCGCGAGTGACGTTAAACTCCTGAGAAGTCTTATCCCCAACCGAACCCATGTGAACGTTGTGATAGGGATCCCAGAGTCCATCGTGGATCATCAAGTCCAAGAGGGTTCCGTTCCCCATGCGATAACCCGATCGGGCTTTGTCGAGTGCGTAAGGAGCATTTGTCATGGACTCCATGCCACCTGCCACCACTACGCTGGCATCTCCACAGCGAATGGCTTGCGCCGCCATCATGATGGTCTTCATTCCGCTGCCGCAAACCTTGTTTACCGTGGTGCAAGGAACCGAATTAGGTAGTCCAGCCCCAAGTGAGGCTTGGCGAGCTGGAGCTTGACCGACCCCGCCCGTTAAGACACTTCCCATCAGGACTTCATCTACCTTGTCCGGCGAAACACCGGCTCTCAACAAAGCCTCCTTGATGGCGATAGCGCCCAGTTGAGGCCCAGAAAAGGAAGAAAGATTGCCTGAAAAAGAACCAATCGGGGTTCGTGCCCCAGCAAGAATAACTGCGTTTTCCATATTGAATAAAGAACTCCGTTGTCCGTTAGGAATTTGATTTCAGGGTACCAGTTGAGATGTTTTTATTCTAAGACCTAGCTGTTGGTTTTTTGTGGCTTAGTTTCAGAGGTATAACGAGTCGTCCCATGCCGATTTTTCTCGGGCTGGATTGCGGTGGATCATCGTCCAGGGCGATGGCGCTCGATCAACAAGGCCAAGTCATCCATCAGGGCCAAGCAGGGTCCGCTAATCTCGTGTCTACGCCAGAGCGTCGACTCCGTTCGAACCTACTTCAGGCAACTCGTGAATGCCCAGAAGCAGATTTTGTTTGCGGATGCTTTGCTGGACTCTTGACCGACAATGACCGTCGGCGTGCAGAGAGCTATCTTTCTGCCCTCTACCCCCAAAGTCGAGTTCACGCCGAACCAGATTATGCGGCAGCTTTCTCCGCAAGCGAAACAGGCACGGATGTGTGTGTGATCGCGGGCACAGGTTCGCTTGTTTGCTCCCGAGTGGATGGCAAGATGGTGAAAAGCGGGGGCCGAGGATATATTTTGGGCGATGAGGGTTCGGCGTATCAATTTGGCCGGCAAGCACTTCTCCATTATTTGAGTGCACCTACTGAAGCGACCGATTCGATGAAGGAAGCTCTGTTAAAGCATTTTGAATCCCTTGAAGAAGCAGCCATTGTAAGCCGCCTCTATCAACTTCCTTCCGCACAATCTGCTCTTGCAAAGCTTGCAAAACCTTTAGGCAGTGACGCAAAGGAAGGGATCCCCTATGCAATTCAAGTTATTGAGAACCAGATGGCTAGCCTGGTTGACATTGTTGTGACCCATACCACTCGACATTTAAGCCAGTCGGAATCCCTGAAAGTGACCTTAGCAGGGGGACTTTGGCAAAATGCGCCCCAGTTCCGTGAAGTTTTTGGTCGCAGACTGGGCGAAAAACTGCCAACTATGAAACTAGAAGTGCAAAGGATTGTGAAACCTCCCGTATATGGCGCGGTGATGCTGGCCAAGGAAATGGCGCATGTCAACTGAGTCTCGAAATCCTCGTTCTTACGGGCTTGACCAAATGTCTTCTCGAGACATGGTTCGGTTGATGAATGAGGAAGAAGCCATTGTGCTTCGAGCCTTGCAAGCCGCTGAAGATTCGATTGCGATCGCGATTGACCGAGTGAGTGAGGCTTTTCTTAAAGGCGGGCGGACCATCTATCTTGGCTCTGGAACCAGCGGTCGGATTGCGACGATGGATGCGGCAGAGATGCCTCCTACCTTTGGCGTGGACGCCGACCGATTTGTGGCTTTGGTGTCAGGAGGCTTTGCGGCCAGCTCTAAAGCGGTAGAGGATGCCGAGGATGATCCTCATCAAGCGGTAGTTGCCCTCAACGACCTTAGGGTAGATACACGTGATGTCGTGATTGGACTGGCAGCGAGCGGCACAACTCCCTATGTTTTGGGGGGAATTCGACATGCGAAACAGAAAGGAATCTGGACATGCGGAATTGCCAACAACAAAGGGGCTCCCCTCTTAGAACTCGCTGATCACCCGATCTTGTTGGACACTGGTCCAGAGATATTAACCGGCTCCACACGGCTGAAAGCTGGGACATCTCAGAAGCTGATTCTTAATCGCATTAGCACGGGTGCTATGGTAAAGGCTGGCAAGGTCATTGAGAATCTGATGGTAGATGTGAAAGCCAAGAATCTCAAGCTGAAAGAACGATGCGCTCGCATCGTCACCGAGCTTGCGCCAGTCACATTTGACGAAGCAACTGACCTGCTCGAAAAGAATAACTGGAGTATTCGACAAGTTTTGGACGGACTTAAGTCGACGGTTTAGAACCGTTCTAACAACCACACAGTAGCGAGTGAGGGCACTCGCGGTCTAATTAGGGAGGATTTGCATCCTCCCTAATGTTTTTACATACCTTGAACGCGAAGCATCCAGAGTTGCTTTTCTAGACCCTCGACGATGCTGTGCAGCATGTCGGAGGTAACGGCGTCTAGATCCTCAATCTTGTCCATATGGTTGCGGATTAACTTACAGGACTGAGCAACACGGGCCGTCATCAGATCGATGATCTCAGCTGCATTGTGGAATCCGGCGGGAATGGCTTTGAGCTTTGCATCTTCTGAGACATCACAGGCTTGGCCATTTGGAGGCACGCCTAACGCGGAGATTCGTTCAGCGACTGTATCCACTCCTGTTTGGATGAATGCATGGATTTCATCCAATTGAAGGTGCACTGCACGGAAGCTGGAACCAACCACATTCCAGTGAGCCTGTTTAGCAGTCAGCCCCAAGGCAATCAACTCAACTAAAACGGGTTGAAGTTCGCCGGTGATCTTGCCCGTTGTCTTGTCATCAAAAATTTCGTTCTTCTGAATGGTTTTCATTTCCTTAGCCACACCTAATAATAGGACAAAGTTAGGAGTGTAGTTCACTCGCTGGGACCTGTGGTTGTCCGTACAGCGCTTGCATATAGTCGCGATAAATCAAGGAAACGGCCAGTGGATACAACGGATATGTGAAAAGGACTCCGATTCCGCAGGCCAAGCCACCCAAACCCGCAATGATCGAAATGACTAGGTAAAAAGCCATTGCCATCCAGACTTGCTTTTTAAGCAGATGCCAGCTTGACGTGAGGGCTTGCCAAGGGCTCATTTTCTGGTGGACTAGCATGGGTTGGGCAAACATAAGAAGTCCACCCACGATAAAACCCGGAAGGTAGCAAGCAATGCTTCCGATCACTACTCCGATGGATATCATGAGGCCGGCTGCAATGTGTGCAAATACAGAAGAGCCGCCCAGGCTAAACATATCCTTGATGGAAATTGCATTTCCCTGGATTTGCTTTAGAGCCATGTGATACATACCAGCAAAAGCAATGGCGTGCCCAACGTAGAGCATAAGCAAAGCGGGGATGCTTAAGGCATAAAAAGCAAAAATATCTTCTATAGATGGATTGGCTTTGCCCAACATCTGCATCATTGCGAGGATGTAGAAGGGAGCGCCACACAAGATTGCGATTAGAAGCATGAGGAACGTGGCCAGCATCCATTGACCGGGAGCGGCTAGTAAAAACTTCCATGCTTCACCAAAAGTCTCAAAACGGATTCTGGGTTCAATTGCTTGTCGCGGATATTCCGCATAGTTTGGTGGCGGGGCTTCCATTGTTGATTAGGAAAGACGTTTACCAACGATCCGAAGTCGCCGATAATCTGCGTACCAAACTCCATCTTTTAAGTTGGTGGGTTCCAGCTTTTGTTGCGCCCTTTTTACGGCTTCTGAAAATCGTGTGTCATCCACGTTGGCCTGGATGGCATCGTGAAAGAGGGTGAACCAATCTACGATTGCGTTATCTCCTTCTAACTTTGTGGGGCGATCATAAAGCCAAGCACTAGTTACTTCAATCCGATGCTTCTCCAAAAGCGTTGAATACTCTCCAATGGATGGGAAAAACCACCGATGGGTGGCGTCATCACAATTGAGTTCCTTAAGAGCAGCAAAGAGGGCTTCCACCAAACTCTGGATATTGCCTTTTCCGCCCATTTCAATCACAAACCTTCCTCCCGGACGAAGCGCAGAACTCATGCAGGAAATGGCATTTTCGGCATCAGTTACCCAGTGGAGAGCGGCGTTCGAAAAGATAGCGTCGAAAGGTTCCTTGAATGTAAAGGCGCTTGCGTCGGCTTGCACAAACTCCATTTCGGGATAATCCTCGCGAGCTTTTTTCACCATGTTTGCGGAGGAATCTAGACCAATCACCTTTGCTCCACGCTGACGAATATCGTTTGTCAGGTGGCCTGTTCCACAACCAATATCGAGTATGCGTTCCCCCGGCTTGGGATCAAGGAGATCAAGGAGCGATGCTCCGTAGTCGGTAACAAAATGGGCAGCTTTATCGTAAAGCGTTGCATCCCAGTCGTTGGTTCGCATATCTCGATTGTACTTGCGAACAAAACCATAGAAGTCGTTCCTAAAAATCGTCTTACAATAAGCAAAGCGAACCGATGATTACGCTCTTAACTCTTCTTTCGATTGCTCCACCCAGAACCCTTATCGTGGGCGGGGGCCCCAATCCGTCAAACAACCAAATAGCCATTGAATCCAATGTTCAATATTGCGCAAAAAATCTGCCCAAGGGTTCGACAGTACGCATTCTATTTGCGGATGGAGACAAAGACAGCGCAACTATTCGCTACACACCGGAGGGAGAGCGCCCGGGGCCAAGAGATAAATACAAGTCCCCTGAGCTGCCCCGAATCGATGGAGCAGCTTCGCTTGAGAATGTTAAGGCTGAGATTAATACTTTAGCCAAAGGGGGGAGCAGCCCTGTTCTGCTCTATTTCACAGGCCACGGAACGATCCCTAGACCTCCGACACCGCCCTTGAGTTTTTTTAACCTTTGGAAGTTTGAACAATACACCGCCATAGACATGGCAGCATCCATTGCCGCATTTCCTAAAGACGTACCGGTTATCGCCATCATGGTGCAGTGCCACGCAGGTGGATTTGCCAAGAGTCTGTTTAAAGACGGAGATCCAAAACAAGCTCCAATGGATAACCGATTCTGTGGGTTCTATGCAAGCATAGAGTCAAGAACGGCTGCGGGTTGCACCTCGATGATCAATGAAGCAGATTATCGCGACTTTACAACCTACTTTATGGGTGCCCTCATTGGTACCAGTCGAACGGGTCAGAAGGTGGCAGCCGAAGATTATGACAAGAACGGTTTTATAGGCATGAATGAAGCCTTCTGTTGGTCGCTGATCAATGATGAATCGATTGACACCCCGGTTTGCACCTCGGATGAGTTCCTACGACGAGTGGTCACCATGCCGGAAGATGAGGTATTTGCTACACCTTACAGCAATGTTCTCAAATGGGCTACGCCTGCTCAACGCGCGGCACTAGAAGCTCTTTCCAAGGCGGCGGATCTCCAAGGAGAGGACAGGCTTACTAAGGCGTTTGCCACCTACCCTAGGCTTACTGACCGCTCCACAATGAAAGAAATCCGTGGGTTCCGTTTTGTAAGGTTGGCGAAAACCGTTGTGCTAGGACAACGCATGTTACAACATCCTGATGCGGGGCTTAAAAAGCGTTATGAGACCCTTTTGAAGGATGAGTCTGTTAATCCTTTCCGCACCTAAAGACGCGAACTCATTGAACAACAGGATCAACCGACGGAGGTTTTCCGCAGTTGTCTTCGTAAATATGGGCCATCGCAAGTAAGTAGATAGGACCTGTTATCAGATAGCCAAAACATAACACAACATAGCCACTGACACTAACAACTCCGGCCGTGAACAGCGTAAACAAAACAGCCCAGGGGGCTCGCATGGTCAGACTCCAACTCTTCCGCAGCGCCTCTACCAGGCTGACTCGCTCACTTGCAAGAATCATACGTGAAAAGCAGAAGGGGTAGAGGAGCAAGGAAACAGCCGTGGTTGCCGCCGAGTAAGTAACCATAAACACCCCATTGTCCGGATTCAAAGATAGGCTAACCAATATCCAGACGATGCAGCTAGGCAAGAAAAAGAGAACTCCGAGGATAAAGAATCGGGCTTCTAGAGCGGCGGTATCGAAGATTCCTTTCAACCTGGGCTTTTCTCCTCTCAAGAATCGAAGATATTCGCGCTGATAGGTTCCGATGATGAGGGTGCAAAAAATTGTGGCGACCAGATGGACCGTTAAGCCGAACGCTAGGTTCGAAGCCCCCCCTACAAAACAGAGTGCCTTGTGAAGTAGGAGAAGATAATTGGGATTATTGCTATCAAGGCATGCCCGACGATCCAGATGGGACTTTTCCAAAGGTTTTTCCAGGCTCGGGTTACCGCTGTAAAATCTGCAATCACTGGTGTCGCTAATCCACTCATGACAAAAACTCACACCGGCATACGTTTGGGGCTGCGATTGGGTTTCGCTCGATCCTCCTAGAATTGAGGAACGGCATGATTCTCGCGTTTGTCTCTATTAGGGTTGAACAAGTATCATGACGCCCATGCCTGAAGACCAGCCGGATGTAACTGTAATTGTCCCGGCTCTCAACGAAGAGGATACGATCGGCGAAGTCATCGAGCGGTTGCTAGCCGTACCTCTTACTTCCCAGATTATCGTTGTGGACGATGGCAGCACAGATAAAACTCCTGAGATACTTCGAAGCTACTCAGATCGAATTCTCATCCTAACCAATCCGCAGAGGGGCGGAAAAGGGGCTGCGATTGTACAAGCACTCCCCCACGCCACTGGCAAGGCGACCATTATTCAAGACGCTGATCTTGAGTATTTACCGGAAGAGATTCCCCAAGTTGTTCAACCGATTCTGGATGGAAAAGCCACTGTTGTTTACGGCACTCGATTCTCGAAAGGGATGCCGTCTGGGATGGCCCTCCCCAACAAACTTGTCAACGTCCTGTTGGCATGGGCCGTCAGGTTGCTCTTTTTCCAAAAGATAACCGACGAAGCCACCTGCTATAAAGCCTTGCGGACAGACCTTCTAAAGAATATGGACTTGCAGTGCAAGCGCTTTGAATTCTGTCCGGAAGCCACAGCCAAGGCGATTCGTATGGGGCAACAAATTATCGAAGTTCCGATCACCTATATCCCACGCAGCAAGCAAGCCGGAAAAAAGATTCGGTGGACGGATGCTCCAGAAGCATTTTGGACCCTGGCTCGGTACCGCTTTTGGCGAAAGTAGACGCTTTCTTTTCGCTATCAGATCCAGCTTGCGTGTTCAATCATTAGCCACCTGACCAGAAATTTCTTGTCAAGAGACCAGATATTTCTGGTCATAATATAGCTATGCTTAAACCCAGATTGCCCAAAGTCTTTGGAAGTGAGAGACGAACCCAGACTTTGGTGTTTATTGCAATGTTAGGTGAGACATTCCCAAGAGAGTTGGCTAGGCTAATGAAAGCTACCCTTTTCAGTGTCCAACAAATGGTAGAAGCCCTTGAAGATGAAGGGCTAGTTCGTACCAATATACGGGGAACTGAACGGCGCGTTGCCCTGAATCCCGGGTTTATTGCGGCTCCTGAGATAAAAGCTACTTTGCTCAAGATTGCAAGCGCTTACCCAGAGTTTGAACAGGCAATCGAAAGCCTTCGTATGCGTCCTCGGAAGAGGGGTAAAGAGATATGAATCCCTCTATGTCTCTAGTTGATATCGCCTTTACATTGGGGACAGAGTTTAGGAAACATAAAATCACAGCTGTCCTTTGCGGTGGTTCTGCTGCCACGTTTTATGCGCCGGCGCCTATCAGTCTCGTGATTTGGACTTTGTACTTTCAATGTGGACTGACGAAGCAAAGGTTTTGTGGGTCATTGAGCAGTTCGGGTTTAGACAGGTTGGTCGCACGTTTGCCTCCCATCAGACTCCGTTCACTCTAGATTTTCCCAAAGGCCCCTTAGGGGTTGGAGAGCAGGCTATAACACAGTGGAACACTGTGAGCAGAAACTTGCAAGAACTAGAAGTTATTAGGCCAGAGGATTCAGTAAAAGATCGATTAGCTGCCTACTTTTTCTGGAATGACTATGCTGGACTCAGTCAAGCAGTCGCAGTAGCCACAAACACCTCGATTGACTTTGATGAGATCAAAAACTGGGCGATGAAAGAGGATGAGTCACAGAAGTTTGCAGATTTTCAAAGGCGCCTAGAAACACTTGATAAATAGATATCTAGTTTTTTCACACGAGCCTACACGGGAGACTAGTCCGTATATACCTTTGTGATTCAGCAAGTGCGAGAAGAAATTGAGAATTGGGAAAGGCAACGACTGTCCACTTTTGCAGCTCTATCTTCTACATCTCGCGGGCGGAAGGTAGCCACTGATCAAGATCCTATCCGCACGGTTTACCAGCGTGATCGCGACCGTATCCTCCACTCAAAGGCTTTTCGCAGGCTAAAACACAAGACTCAAGTCTTCATTTCTCCAAGCGGAGATCATTTTCGGACAAGATTGACTCATACCCTTGAGGTCAGCCAGATATCGCGAACAATCAGCCGAGCCTTGAGACTGAATGAAGACCTAACCGAAGCAATTGCTCTCGGACACGATGTCGGTCATCCTCCATTCGGGCATACCGGCGAGCAGGCACTAGATGAGTGTTTGCAATCTACATCCTCCGAGCCCAACCACTTTCGCCACCACGAACAATCCCTTCGCTTGCTCGATGTGTTAGAGCCCTTAAACCTCACCTTTGAGGTTCTCGAAGGAATCGGCGGACATAGCAAAGGACGCAATGACCTGAGTGCCTATGACGGAGAGCCGGTTTCCACCCTAGAAGCAGCAGTTGTTCGAGTGAGTGATCGAATTGCTTACCTGAGCCATGACATCGATGATGCCATCCGCGCTGGGGTGATTAAAGGTTTACCCGAGAGATTTGAGTGGCTTGGAGTGAATCAATCTCGTCGGATTAAGACCATGGTTTTCGATGTCGTGGAAAACAGCTTGGATCAACCTGCTATCCGCATGTCTCCTCAACTCCTTGAATCCATGAATGACCTTAAAGAATGGATGTTTGAACACGTTTATCTAGCTCCAGAACGTGTCCAAACCGAAGCGAAGGAAGCAAAGCTGATTGTCGCCAAGCTATTTGATTTTTACACCCTTCCCGGGAACCTGCCAGAAGGGTATCAAGGCGTTCAAGGTGCGGTCGACTATATCAGTGGAATGACTGATCGATTTGCAATCAACGAAGCCAGACGCCTCTCTAACTAGCTTCAGCGATTGACCACCAACTCCACACCCGCCACTTCCGCAATGATCGGTGCCGGAGGAAGAGGTTTGGCAACCCTTACTTTCGCTTGCTGAGCTAGGGGTGCAGCTTCTAAAATTCGCTCTCCAATAAGCTGCGCTAGCCGCTCCACTGTGTACACGGTCTCTTGAGTTCCAATCTGCACGATAAGCTGCCCAAGTCGACCGTAATCCACTGTGTCCTCAATGGCATCGCTGGAATTAGCCATTCCGTCTACAACAAGGTCAACATCAACTCGGTAGCGATGTCCAACCACCCGCTCTTCAGGAGGAACTCCGTGAAAGCCGTAAAACTCAATACCGTGGATAAAGATTGAATACATGGCTACGTATCTATGATGCCTCTTTCGCGTCCGCCCAGTGCCTCAGGACCCGGCGGTTTTTGATTCAAATATGCTACACTTTTTCCAAACAAGGCGCCTGAAGGTGGCTTATAGCCGCCTTTTTTTGTACCGCCACGAGGAGAAGAACGCGATGGACATCATGCAACAGTTGAAGCAGATCGCCCAAGAGAGGGACATCGCGGTTGAAGAACTGGTTCAGCAGATCGAAGCCGCTCTCGCTGCCGCCTACAAGAACTTCATCAACGTTCCCCACGATGTCCGTGTTGAGGTTCACGTGAAACTCGATCCGGCAAAAGGCTGGTCGGCAACCGTTGGTAAAGAAGTTGTGGCGTTTGTCACCGAGCCTGCTTATCAAATCAGCGTTATGGACGCCCGCAAGAAGAAGTCGGATGTCCAAATCGGCGATTTTGTGGAGATGGACGTCGATCCGAACCGGTTCGGCCGAATTGCGGCAACCGTATTCAAGCAAGTTCTTAATCAAAAGCTACGTGAGGCTGAGACTAAGCAGATTCATGACATCTTCAGTGAGAAGATGGGGGATGTTGTATCCGGCACCGTAACTCGGCGCGAAGGATCAAGCATCTACGTTCAGGTCAATAAGATTGAGTGCGAGCTTCCGAAGAGGGAGCAAGTCCCAACAGAGCCCTATCGGCAGAATGACCGGATGCGGGTGTACGTCTTGAGAGTAGACGACAGCACAAAACGACTACGAGTCATCGTGAGCCGTACTCACCCGAACTTGCTGCGTAAGCTTTTTGAGCTTGAAGTTCCGGAGATTGCTCAAGAGATCGTGGTCATCAAATCGGTGGCACGAGAGCCTGGTCAGCGAAGCAAAATCGCGGTCCATAGCACTGATGAGCGCGTTGACGCTGTTGGATCTTGTGTAGGGCCTCGTGGCTCTCGCGTTCAAGCAATCGTTGATGAGTTGTTTGACGAGAAGATTGACATCGTTCCGTATAGCGATGATCCGTATACCTACATCACCAATGCCCTTAGTCCGGCAAAGGTGAATACGATCAAGCTGAACGAAGAAGAGCGAAGCGCTTACGTTGTGGTACCAGACACCCAGTTGTCGTTGGCCATTGGTAAGGGCGGGCAAAACGTGCGTTTAGCAGCTCGCTTGACGGACTGGAAGATCGATATTCGCAGCGAAGCCCAAGCGGCTGGCGAAGGGAAATAGTCATGGGTTCTGTGGCTTGTGGATTGGGAAGTGAGATTAATGAAATCAACCGAGAAGCCACAAGCCGCAAACCACACTCCGGAACGGACATGTATCGGATGTAGACGTAAGGACGATCAAAGCTCGTTTCTACGCGTCTCCCGAGAGTCCGGGGGGCGCGTTATAGTTTGTGAAAAAGGAGGCGTTGGAAGGAGCGCCTATATTTGTCGCTCTGCGGAGTGTGTGGAATCTGCACTGGCTAAGGAAAAGCTGGCGCGAGCGCTTCGAACCTCTGTCGAAGGGGCCTATAAGACGAAGCTGAAAGAAGAATTAGTATGCAAACTGAGGTAAAGAAGAAAGATATGATCGTTGCCATCGCAGATATTGCTAAAGAGTTCGAGGTCGTTCCCGGCGTCGTCTACGGCGTGTTGAATGACTTGGGTCTAGAGCACGATGGAACAAACTTTGAGGCTGATAACGACACCGTTGATCTGATCAAAGAGTCTCTTATTGAGCAAGTGGGTTCAAAACAGGTTACGCTGGCACCAGGCCGCACTCCTCGCGATCTTGCCATTGCGATGGGAGTAGCCCAACCAGAAGTCCAGAAGGCGCTCATGATGAAGCTGAAAGTCATGGCAACCTTGACCACGACTCTGAAAGATGACGTGGCCGAAAAGCTTGCCGAGAACTACGGATTCACTATTCAGTGGGCCGATGCACCCAAGCCCAAACCCGCTTCTAAGGGTGGTGGTTCAGCAGCCGGAGGTAAGAAAGGCGCTCAGGTTAGGCCACCGGTCGTTACCATCATGGGCCACGTTGACCACGGCAAGACTTCCCTTCTCGACTACATTCGAAAGGCGAATGTAGCTTCTAAGGAGCACGGCGGAATCACCCAGCATATCGGTGCTTACCAAGTAGAGCTCCCTGAAGGAAAGATCACTTTCTTGGATACCCCTGGCCACGCGGCATTTACCGCTATGCGTGCTCGTGGTGCGCAAGTAACCGACATCGCCATCCTTGTGGTCGCCGCCGATGACGGCATCATGCCCCAAACTCGGGAAGCGATTCAGCACATCAAGAACGCTGGCGTTCCCATGATTGTTGCGATCAATAAGGTTGATAAGCCAGATGCAAATCCGGATCGAACCATGCAACAGCTAACGGAATTTGAAGTCATTCCAGAAGCGTATGGTGGTCAGGTGATGTGTGTCCCTGTATCTGCTCACACCGGTCAAGGCGTGCAAGACCTCTTGGAAGGCATTCTTCTTCAAGCAGAAGTGATGGAGCTTAAGGCCGATCCTAAAGCTGAGCTTGCAGGTTCCGTTATTGAAGCCAAGATGGAGAAAGGTAGAGGCGCGGTTGCAACTATCCTAGTCCAAGAAGGCACGCTCAAGATTGGAGATGCACTTGTCGTTGGAACGACCTATGGTCGAATGAAGGCGATGACGGACTACCAAGGTGAGAAAATCACCGAAGCCGGCCCGAGCACGCCAGTTGAGATTCTGGGTCTCAGTGATGTACCTCAAGCTGGAGATCGCATAGAGTGGGCCGCAGATGAGCGAACCGCACGCGATATTGCAGAGCGAAGAGTCCAAGATGATCGGGCAAAGAACCTGGTTGTGAAGAGCCGAGGTATGACCCTCAACGAACTTCGAAAGAAGCTAGATGAAGAAGATCTGAAAGAACTCAATCTAGTTATCAAAGCAGACGTACAAGGTTCCGTAGAAGCTGTGCGAGGCATGCTGGAAAAGGTCAAAAACGAGGAAGTTGAGACAAAAATCATCCTCAGCGGCGTTGGGCAGATCACAGAGTCAGACATCTCACTCGCAAGAGCAGCCAATGCCATCGTGGTTGGCTTTAATGTCAAACCAGAGGGCAAAGCTAAGCAAGAAGCTGAGCGGCAGAAGGTTGAAATTAGAACCTACACGATCATTTATGAATTGATCGAGGACATTGAGGCTGCGGTTAAGGGCATGCTTGAACCGAAGTTTGAGGAGCAGGAACTCGGTGAAGTCGAGATTCGAATCCGATTCCAGTTCGGTCGTAAGGGCATTATTGCAGGTAGCTACGTTACAGAAGGCAAGGTCACAAGAAATGCGCTTTGTCGAGTTCGTAGAGGCGGAGAGTTGGTTTATGAAGGAAAGGTTGCCTCTCTCAAGCACTTGAAGGATGACGTTCGAGAAGTTACTCTAGGAATGGAGTGCGGTATCACCTTTGACAACTGGGAAGCTTTCCAAGAAGGCGACAAGGTGGAAGCCTTCGAGATGGTTCAGATCAACGCTTAATCGGTCTAGGCGTGCCATTGCACACTACCCGAAGGATCTAAAGGTCCAGGAGTCAATCACTCCTGGACCCATTTCATTTGTGACCGCGTGAGGGCACGCGTGGTCCACAAGACTACCAATACATGTTGTTATCGCCGTATAGGGTTTGGATATATCCAATCTGTCCTTGGTGATAAGTGAAGTTCCAGCGTGGATAATCCATGTTCTCGCGCATTGTCATCTCTTGACCGCCGTCCATGGGCAGGATGAATTTTTCATCTAACCTTTCATCTGGGAACTCCTTCACAACGTTTAGGAAGCTTTCCACCTGGCGCATGCACTCTTCCTCACACTGCTCAATCGTTGTCCATTCCGCCTCTTTTTTCTCAGCAGCTTCCATCGCTTCCTGCGAAAAAGCGCCTTCCGCCTTGCCGGTTAAGATCAGTTCAGCCCAACCCGCACACTGCGCCATCTCTTTACATAAAGCCAAAACCGATCGGCCTGCATCCAAAGGCTTCCAATCCGCTTTCTCCGCCGGAACGGCCTTGGCATATTTGAATGCCTCTTTCACCGCATACAGAGTTGACTCAACAATATAGTCTTGATATCGCATATTCTCTCCTTATCCGTTTATAGTAGACGAATGTATTCTATTATCAGACAATTTAATGAAGATGTCAACTACTTAACCGCACCATAAAACTTCTCGGAGACAATTCGTCTTATGAATCGTCGCGAGTTTCTATCTGTTGCCGCCGCCGGAGTAGCATCTATCTCCATGCCCAATCTTGTTTTCGCAAACTCAAAGAAGCCGAATGCTAAGGTTGTCCGCCAGGCCACAGATCGCTTTGATCTGATCTGCGAAAATCCATCTCGCGTCCGTATTCTTCAGCTCACCGATACCCACTTTGGACGACCGACGGATGAATACCGGCTGAAGGATGAGCTCTCGCGCAAGCTCATTCGCAAACTGGTCGATGAGCAGTCCCCTTCCCTCGTCTTTCACACCGGAGACTTCATTAACAATGATGTTGCCGGAGTGGAGCACAACGCGATTGACTTTATGAATGACCTCGGGACACCTTGGTCTTTGGTTTTCGGCAATCACGACCACGGAAAGGTTCAGAATTCCCTGTCGCTGGACGACTATTACAAGCGCTTAGAGAATCATGCCACCGGATATAAGACTGATTCCACCGGAAATCGCGAGTATTGCTTCCGAATTGATGTCCGTGATGAGAAAGGGCGGGTTGGAGCCACGCTCCTTGGGTTCAACTGCGGCAGCCCTCTCACCAAAATGATCGTCACCGAGGGGCAATCGGCCTGGCTCAAGACTCAGCTAGAAAGTGATGCCAAAGCCGGGCACAAGCATCCGATTATCGTGATGCAACACATCCCGACCATCGAATACAAGACCCTATTCGATGATAAAGCGGCGGTCGGGAGACAAGGCGAGAAGGTCTGCTTTGAGTCTGATCTTGGTGAAGTCTTTGAGATTTATCGGGCATCCAACCGCGTTCGGGCCGTCTTCTGCGGACATGACCATGTGAACGACTATATCGGAACTCATAAGGGCGTAAAGTTGGCTTATGGCCGAGTCTCCGGGATCTCAGGTTACGGTGATTGGCAGCGCGGTGGGAGAGCCATCGATATCAACCTCAATGAGCAGGCATTCAAGACCCGCGTCGTCCTTCCATCCGGTGCCACCGAGAAGTCCGAATGGAGCCTTACACTCAAGGATAGCTAGGACCTTCAAACGCCATTGGCCCTCCTGAACTGGATTCCAAAAACCATATTGAGAGGGCCAAAACAGGCGGTGTTGGCCCAACATTTGGCGACAAACAATGAATAAACGTCGCCAAATCTTGTTTCCATGTCGCCAATGAATGTTTGATTTTCGACCGCTATTGGAAGCTTGTCGACAAAGGATGTTAGGGTGTCGTCAAATCCTCAACCTCCGTCGAGGTTATTCGCAATCTATTGCAGAAGATTCCGAAAAGTGTGAATCCCATGGCTCCATCTCCGCGTATCTATTAGGGATTTGACTTTAGCAATGCCTATTGCCTTGATCGCTCTTGTTCTAGCCGTTTATGGCTACGAAGAAGGCAAGCTGTATCTGGGAGAAGCCGTGGCACTCGTGCTCATTTGGATCGTGCTCTTGGTTGTGGTTTGGAAACTTGGGGTCTCTTTGTTTTGGTTCTACGGCCCCTGCGCTGGGTTATCTATCTACAGCATCATTCGAGTCTTGGGAGCCAATGCAGAAGCGATTCTGCGTCGGCTCCGTTAATCCATTTACTCTTACTTCTTTCGTCGCTTTCTCAAGGCAATCAGACCAATCCCCACAGCCGCTAGAGTCGCTGGCTCAGGAACGGGCTGAGCAGAATGGATGGCGATATCAAAATAGGTTCCATTGATATTGGTGGACCAGGCTTCCGGGATATCGAACATAACATCTCCCGTGACCTTCACCGTGTTGGCATCATAGCTGGTGAAATAGATGGCATCCATGGCGATGTCGTTTCCGGATACGTTCCAAGGACCATAGGTTTGAGCGGCAGCTCCATTGACTGAGACCGCTAAATTACTCAGCCTTCCCAGATTGTCTGCCGACCCATTTGGAGTTTGAACTTTGATCATCGGTAGCAGGTAGGCGAGGCCATACCCTTCCTCGATCTGCACGTTGGCCTGAAGCGTCTTGCCAAAGAGTGTCCAAGATAGGTCTCCAGAGGTCCGATTGTAGTTCAGTTCAAAAGATTGATCTTGTCCTAAAACAGATGCCCAAGGGTTAGTTAGGCGTTTGGCTTCACTGGCATAAAGAATCGACGGACCTACTACCAAAACGTTAGCGCGGGTGGGAGGATTGAACTCCAAAGATCCCCTCGCCGCAAAGTTCACAGTGTAAGTTCCGCTGTCGTAGATCGCTGGGCTGGTAAGACTTGTCTGCGCTAAGGCAGAACCTCCCAACAGGCCCATACCGGCGACCATTGCCGCCGGCAGACCCTTGATGGCTCTCTTTCTAAAACATAACATAAACATCAGGCAATAGTTTGCCCGGAGGTCTAGCCATACAAAGGTCTTTATGCTCAGTATAATCTCATATTTTTTCTATACAGATTCAAATTATGTCTTTTCAAGCGTTGATCAGAGGAAGCTATGGTCCAGGCAAGACTACAAGAATGGAGCTAAGGGGCCTTGTTTCGGTCTTCGGCTCATCGGGAATCTTTGCCACCCCACTGGCTACCAAAATCCCTTGGCCAACTTTGAGATCTTTCACCCGAATAGCACCATACAAAAGCAAATCGCGATCCAAATCAAGGACCGGATTAAGCAGATCAAGGACCGCTTTAGTGATAACAGGATTACCCTCTTGATCACCCACAAATACCTTGGCATCCTTTAGCTCAATCCGATTTCCATCCGGTGAGAAGAACTGACCAGTCACCCTAAAATCGGCCACAAAAGTCACGAATCGCCCGGTCCCCTCGAAGGTTGCTTGGCCTTCGTCCAGCTTTACGGAAAGCTTACTGATAGAAGGAAAACGCTTCAGGATGTAGTCCCTCAGCGCATCTTGCTCCACTTCTACTGATCCTAGCCCTTCCCCACTCTTAGTCAGGCGAATCTGTCCCTTCCGTTGAGCAAGACCAAAATCAAACCGGCACCCGGTAATCCTGGCCTCCAGTTTCTTCACCCTTAGGCCAGTTAAATAAAAATCAGATAAATTGATCTTCAGCTCATCCAATCGCCCACGAGTTGAACCTTCGGGCTGGGTAAACAAAGGCAACCCCTCCGTGGAGAACTGGGAAGCCGTGATGGTCGCAGACTTAAATCGCCCTCCCATCGCTTGAAAAGGATCCAGCTTAGTCCTAACCTTTACCTGCTTAGCCTCTCCCTGTAATCGGCCAGAGATATCTTTTCCCGCCGCATTCTCAAACCGACGAACCTCAGATGATCCCACCCCAAAAAGAAGCCCAGCCAACCCAATCGCAACTAGGAACAATGGACCGTCACCAATGGATTGTCAAGGACGTAGTTCATACTAATAGTCGCAGCGGCGCGGCGGGCTTGCGTTTTGGGATATTAACCCATCGTTGGCCAACAATGCGGAGTATTAAGGATGTCTGAGTCTCTTATCGACCCAATCACGCCAGAAGTGGCGGATTCGTATGATTGTTTACGGGCTGAATGCGGAATCTTCCCGACTGATGAGCTAGTCCTCGTCGAATTATCCGGCGATGACCGCAAGGGTTGGCTTCAGGGACAAGCCACAAACAACCTGCGTTCTCTAGATTTCGGCGCTTCCTCTTCTTTCTGTTTTGTAGAACCTACTGGACAGATTATCAGTGTCTGCGAAATCTGGTCCATCAAAGATCGATTTATCATCGCGCTCAATAAACTATCTCTGGAAGGCTTTCTGAAGCGAGTCGAGCAGATGGTGATTATTGAAGATGTCTTTGTAAAGGTGCTGGACGACCATAAAATCATCAGCATCCAAGGCCCGTACGCAACTTCTCGCCTGGGAGAGCTTGTCCAATTACCAACTCTAGACGCCAATGAGACGGAGTTTGAGAAAACAAACACCATCTTGCTGAGATCCAACCGCGCAGGCTTGGGAGGCTGGGATATTGTCTTGCCCACCAGCGCAAAGAAAGCAATCACCAAACTTCAAAAAGAGTTCGAAGCGATTCATCCCGACGCCGCCGAGATATCTCGACTGGAAGCAGGAATTCCCCGCTTTGGTCAAGACATCAATCCAAAGACGATGCCTCCGGAACTGGGCCAGGCCTTTGATGTTCGGCATGTAAGCTACAACAAAGGTTGTTATACGGGACAAGAAGTCCTCATGCGCATCCACAGTAGAGGACATACCAACAAGACCTGGATGGGATTAGTTGCCGATGATCCTTTTGAGGTCGGAGACTTGGTGAAGCATTCACGCAGACCGGACGCCGGCGAAGTGACCAGCGCAACCTTTTCCCCCGCCAACGGCTTCATCGGCGCGGCTATCCTTCGCAATGAGGCCGCAACTGACGGCGAGTGGGTCACTATCGAAACATCAAAAGGTCCAATCCAAGCCGAAGTTCGAGAAATGCCTATTCTGCGGCTTGAGTAGCCAGTTTGCTAAGGCAAACTGGCTGGGTCAAAGCAAGTTCCGGGTCCCATAACTGGGGGAGGACAAACACCGCCCGGACAACCTCCAGGACCAGAGTTTCGCCAGTCGATCATCCATGGGGCTGTGTTTTCGACTCCCATAGTTACGAATTTTGTAGCTGGCACGACACCAACATGACAGTCGGCAAACACCACAATCGCTTGTTTGTTGGAGCGAAAAGCATTGTCCATCGTAACTCTAGCGTTTGGGTTGGGGGCACCTTCATCTGTACACTTGCTCACTCCAAGCAGGATCAAGAGATTGAAGTAGTTGTTTGCTCCCGGAGAGACCGAAGCCCGACGACTCGTGAAGAAAGCGTACGTTCCCGAAACATCCTCAAGATTCGATTGATTCCGGGCGTTTGGAACAGTTTCGTTCTGGGTAAGTCCGTCGTAGTTATAGCCGTAGTTTCCCGTATAGCCCACGTTAGCAGTTCCCCAGTTTGGCTTCTTAAAGTCTACGGAGGTTGGACTTAACGGGCAATCAAAGATGTCAAGATTCTTGATGTAAGGTCCATAAAACCACGTCCAGCCATCGGTGAATGACACCGTCGTAGCCGCAAATCCATTTCCTGCTGGCACTGCGAAGTTGTTTGTCGCCTTGTGAAAATAGTCGTCATAGTCTGCCAAGTACATCTGCATGGCAATACTAAACTGCCGCAAATTGGACTTGGAAGCTGTCCCTTTCGCGGCTCGTTTAGCTTGAGCAAACACAGGAAAGAGGATCGCAGCCAAGATAGCGATGATCGCAATCACGACCAGTAATTCAATAAGGGTAAAGGCTCGGGATTTCATTTGGAGTGGACAAGGAGTGAGGTGGAGGCAGATACTGCCTCCAAGTTAAGATAAGCCTTAGCTCTTTCTGCGGCGCCGGATGATCGCAGCTAGACCGAGGCCGAGAGCAGCCATAGTTGCGGGTTCTGGAACAGCTTGAACATCGAATGAAGTTGTATCGATATCAAAAACAGGAGAGTCTTGTCCGATCCAGTTGGCTCGATCAGTAATCGAGGCTAACAGTTCCAATTGAGTACCTGTACGAGTTCCAATATAGTTATAGTTGTCGTACTCGGTTTCCCATTCAGTGTTTCCGGAGCCGGGTCGAACAAAGCCAATAGCGTTAAGCCCGCTGGTTAACCCCGTAGGTAAGCCGCTGTTGTTCGAATTAGTTGCGGTAGGTTGCCAGCCAAACGAGTCTGCATCTGTTCCTTCTGCATTAACTGCAAAGAGTAGATCTCCGCTCCAAGTTTGAGCTACATCATCAATCGAGCCTTGAAAGATAATCGTTCCGTCACCAGCAGCAGAGGGAGCATATTGTGGAGAGGTAGGAGTACCGTCCCATTCGTAGGTGAAGCCCGCACCCGACACGCCCGTGGTGTTATTGGAACTAATCACAAACACTTCACCTGCAGCGAAGTCACGAGTTGCCGTTGCCTTGATAAATCCTTCACCGCCAAATCGGAAGGTTCCAGTGGCGGTTAGCCAACCGTAGTCCGTCATGATGAATGAGGTACCGGCGCTGAACCCAGTCATGGAAACAAAACCCATCACATCGGGATTTGAAGCGTTGTAGCTGATTAATGCAAGATCGCCTGCATTCAGGTCAGTCTGTGCCATTGCCGGGGCGGCTACCGCTACGCCCAGTGCTAGTAATAGTGCTCTTTTCATTTCACTCTCCGAGGGCTGCATACAGCCAAAGGAGAGCAAACCCAAGGATCGTTAAGGCAAAGTTAGCTTTTGATTAAGGGACGGTACTCGATGCAGAATTTTTACTTCGCACACCCAACATATGTCCTACCCCCAGGCAGACAAACACTATAGCTCCGGTTATTGTGAGAACACCTGCAGGAAGCCAGTCTTGCGTCTTAAGAAACTTAGGAGCAAACTGTCCTAGAACCGCAATGGTGATGATCAATGAAGCAATTCGTCCCCATCTGGGATGAGTCTTCGTGAGCGCAACACTCCCAAGCATTAGCGCACCGATTACAACTCCAGCAATCAGGGAAACAAGCGTGTCTTTGGCGACATATCCGTAGATTCCTAGGCCGATATTGAGCAGAGAGAAAAGGATGAGAACCGTATTCAGCCAAGGCATAGGTTCAGCGTACCCTGGGTTACTTCCATCGTCTGAGACCAAACTAGCCTTACTCCTAAAAAGAAAAAAGGCCAGCCAGTCTCTCAACTAGCCAGCCATGCCGGACCCACCCTTAGGTGGGACAGCGGCCTCTTCTTGTTAACGCGTGGAAGAGTGCCTTGAGGTTTTTGGGATTTCGATTCCTTTCAGAATCTTGAACCTTCACGCTGTATGTTCTTACTCACTATAAGCGCAATTGAGTTCCCACGTTTGTAAAAAACTTTTTTGGAGTCTAAAGTCCTAAGATGAGTCCAAATTGGACAGAGCACAATGAAATGCGGCAGGCGACCATTAAAAACCTGCGATCCCTGCAACCAGTCAACTCAATACAAGTGCAATCATGCACTATATACTTATTACTTTAGACCTTAGCCATTACAAGCCATGTAGCAATGATTGCTACGCTTCCCGCAAGAACGAATGGGGCAGAAGGAGCTAGATCAAACAGAACCCCACCTAACATGGGACCGATCAAGAATCCTACAGACCTTGCCGATTGCAGCAAGCCAAACAACTCTCCCTGCCTATTCTCGGGCACTTTGGCCGAGCAAATAGTATTGATAGTTGGGTTAGCGAATGCACTTCCGGCACTGTAGATGGCACTGAAAGCCAAGATCAATCCAAACCCAGGGGCAAACGGGGTTAATAACAAGCCAATACCTTGCATAAGAAAGCCAATTGAGAGCAAGTTCTTATACGATGTTCGCTTGGCTATCCAAGCGAAAAGTAAGCCTTGAATGAGGAAGCTTATGAGTGATTCAAATCCAAAGACAGCTCCAGAAGCGCCTTGAGGCTTGGTAAAGATCATGCCTAGACTAGCTAAAGGAAACTCGAACTTGCTTGAGATCAACCGTCCAAACGTGCCTTCTAAACAAGCTAGAGCAAACCACGCTACAGCGGCAAGCATAAACATAGCTCGAAGGTCAGGAAGGTCTCTTAAGAGTCTAGGGTCTATAAAAGGAGTTTTGGGGGGCTTTTCTTTTGCCGGAGGTTTCACCGTCTTCATTCCCACAAGAAGTATCAATGCTCCAAGTCCACTTGCTCCTGCTGCAACCAATCCAAGCAGCTTGCTCCCTCCGGCTTGAGCTAACTGTCCACCAAAGAATGGGCCCGCAATCAGCCCAACGGAGATGGCAGCTCCAATCCTGCCCATGACAGCCCCACGTTCGGACTCTGAGGTTAAATCCGCCAGATAAGCTTGCAAAACCACTACATTCGCGGCCGCAAAGCCTCCCACAACGCGGCTAAACAAGATTCCCCAGAGCGAATCGGACAGAGCATAGACCAACATTGCTAGGGCGCTTAAGAACGTACAGAAAACCGCCACCGGTTTTCGACCAATCCTGTCGCTAAGTGCTCCCCATTTTGGAGAAACTACCAATTGGACTGCGAACAAACTGGCGAGAAGAAAGCCAATGACAAAGCCAGAGGCACCGAGGGCTTCAGCGCGAAGCTGCACATCAGGAAATGCCATTCCGAAGCCGACCAAGTCGAGGAAGACGGCGAGCAAAATAGGAACTTCGTTACGACGCATGCGACTTGGGTCAGTATAGCTACTGGGTTTGGCAATGTACGTCAAACCCTATCACGTCGACTAAACGCCGTTCGCAACCGACATTCAAACTATCTACGTGAGTTCATGGGTAGTAAATCTGGCTCGCTTGATAGTAAATCTTTCAGCGCAATTCTGGCCCGATTCAATCGACTTTTTACCGTTCCTACCGGCAAATCTAGCATTTCTGAAATCTCTTCGTAGGAGTACTGCTCCCCATGATAGAGAATGATCATAGACTTCTGGATCTCCGTTAATCTGGAAACGGCAAGTCGAACCCTTACGCCATGCTCGGACCTTACGGCAACTTCATGCGGCGAAGGAGATTTATCGACGACCTGCATAAACAAATCACCATCGTCTGTTTCTCGCACCGCATCTAAACTTGCAACGATACGCAGACTTTTTCGCTTTCTCATATCAAGAAAGCAGTTGCGCAAAATCCGATAAAGCCACGTGGTAAACGCACTGTTGCTCCGGAATTGATTGATAGCCCGGAAGACTCTGACAAACCCTTCTGAGACAACATCGCTTGCTTCCTCGGCATGCTTTGTCAGTTTCAACGCGTATTGAAAAGCACGTGCTCTATGGCGATCCATGAGCGTATCAAAAGCGTGCTTATCGCCGTTCTGGCACCTCTCAATCAGGTAAAGATCGCTGGCTAGGGCTCTCTCCATGCTTGCCTCCTCCTTTTCCCAGTGCATGGCCAAGCCGAACTAGACCACGTACTTTCCAGTATGCGTTTGGTCTATAGATGCGAGAAGTCAGCTCTTTTGCCGACAGACGAACTCTATGAAGATTCCGTCTCGGGCAAACTCACAAGATTCTTTTTGGTCTCACCAATCGTGAAGTAAAACGTAGTCCCTACATCGGGCTTTGATTCAACCCAAATACGACCTTCATGCCGTTCAATAATTCGCTTAACGTTTGCGAGCCCAATTCCTGTGCCTGGATATTCAGAGTCTCGATGAAGCCTCTGGAAAGGCTCAAAAATGCGTGTTGCATACTGGATATCAAAGCCGATGCCGTTGTCTTTTACTGAAAAGACCGCCCCGTGTCGATTTCGAGTTTCTTTGATTTCGATGACCAGGTCACTGCCCTTCCTCGAATACTTGCACGCATTCTCCATTAAGTTATGGAGCGCTAATTTCAACAGCAACGGGTCAGCGGTCATTACCATGTTAGGCTGTACCTTGAACTCAATGGTTGTTGCTGGCCAATCTTCCTTCCTCAGCATTCCCCCAACTTCATCTGCCATGCCGGTGAAATTAACCCACCTTGGCTTGAGAGCAGCATTACCTAGCCGAGCATGGTTCAGAAGATCATCTACTAATTCCGAGAGTCGAGTAGCAGACCGACCGATGCTTTCCACTAACTCCTGTCCAGATTCATCCAGCTTGCCTTCCATCTCCTGATTTAGCATCGAGCTAGACGCGGCGATGTTTCTCATCGGAGCACGCAGATCGTGAGAGATGGAGTAGCAGAAGTTTGATAGCTCTTCGTTAGCGGATTGAAGCTCTGCAGTTCGTTCGTGAACCCGTTCCTCTAGCTCGTCCTTTAGACGCAAGACCTCCTGTTGCTTATAGTCCTGCACCTTCCACAGAGCTAAGATCATGATGCAGACCATGAAGTAAAGCAAGTAAGGAACCGAAGGTGAACTTTCGAAGACTCCAATATCCGTCGTTATCTTTCGATAAAGCTGTGGAGGCCAAGCAATCAAGGTAATGATCGCGCCTATGATTGAGGTCACCACACCAGAAAGAAGCCCACCATAAGTGGTACTTAGCAGAACCGCCGGAAGAAACAATAGAAGCTGGCTCTGAACAGGCTGTGCACCAAAAAAGGCCTTGCCGATGATCAAGGCAATGGCAAGACCGACCGCCACGATACTGTACTGAATCGTGACATGCCGGTTGGAAGCCCAGTTCCACCCTCTCGTAAAAACCTTTCCTACGGAAACTAATCGCCCATAGAAACTATCTTCGAACTCACCCCACTTCTCCCGCACATTTTGCTGCAGGGCAAGAATCGTTTCCGATCTATCCTCTCTCAACCGATCTCCAGTGTCAATACTCATCTTACTCTTGAAGTGCGGGCTTCATTAAGTCGCCACGAATTGCTATGATCTGTTTAGGGTGCCATCAAGGACCATTTCTGTTCTTTACCCGCCCCCTTTATCTGGAGAACACGTTTGAAAACGCACCGCTTTTTCATCTATATCACGCTTGCTCTGACTCTGAGTGTCAGCCAAATGGCCCTCGCACAGACCAGCCAAGTTAGCACCGATTCATTTGCTGGTATTTCTGCCAGGAACTTGAGAGCCAACCTAAGGTTTTTGGCCAGCGATGAAATGAGAGGACGAGACACACCTTCGCCCGAACTTGATATTGCGGCTACCTGGATCGCGGCAGAGTTTGAAAAAGCTGGCTTGGAAGGCCTGACGAAAGACAATTATTTTCAACCAGCAGTATTTCGAGAGAAGCCCGTCAAAAACGTGATTGGAGTTGTGAAAGGAAGTGATCCAGCCCTATCAGATTCCTATTTGCTGGTCACGGCCCACTATGACCATGTAGGAATCCGTGGCGAGGGAGAGGACAAGATTTTTAACGGTGCCAATGACAATGGCAGCAGCATTGTAGCGATGATTGAATTGGCGAAGTCATTCGGGGCAATGAAGACAAAACCCAAGCGAACCATTGTTTTCATCGCATTTTGGGGCGAAGAGAAGGGGCTTCAAGGAGCACGGTACTATGCGGCAAATCCTGCATTCCCTCTAGCCAAAACAATTGGCATGGTGAACATGGAACAGCTCGGTCGTACAGATGACGATGAGGGTGCACAAGTATCCAGATTTGCCCTCACCGGCTTTGATTTTTCAGATTTGCCCAAAACGATAAAGGAAGCCGCTAAGACGATTGGAGTGGAAGTAGATAGTCGCCCCCAGGGTGATCCTTACTTTATGGCGAGCGACAACGCCGCTCTTGCTCGAGTTGGCATACCTGCCCACACCATCAGCGTCGCATACTCGTTTCCTGACTATCACAGAGTAGGAGACCACTGGGACAAGATCGATTACAACAATCTAGAAAAGATCACAAAAGCTATCGGCTTAGGAGTCCAAGCCCTTGCAAACTCTAACAAGGTTCCGGCTTGGAATGAGTCTAATCCTCGCGCGAAGAACTATTTCGAGGCTTGGAAAAAGCTTAAAGGCTAAGGGAGATAGCGCGGAACTCATACGCGCTATCTATAAAAATTTCTGCTTATTCTTTTAAGAAATTCACTTGAAGATTCCTTAGCATCTTCGTCTCTAAGAGACCAGGCGATTTCAGTATTGGAGATTCATTGCATCTTGCTGCATTTATTCCTTCGATTGCATTAAGGAATATCGAATCCAACTTTGTATCAAGTAACATACGCTGCAAAATTGTGCCATAAGCAAGTGAATCCAATAAAACAATGCCGTACCTTTTTGCGTAAAAAAACTGTAAAAATCATGGAACCTATCGTAAGATAAACCCGAGATGCAGGATGGAATTATTCCAAGGTTGCCAGTTGCCGAACTACGAAAACTCGATTTTCTGATCGGAGATAGTTCGGGGCAAGGAGTGTTGTGCCCACCCATGCGCCTGCCCGTTCCCTTTAGTGGCTATATGCACGTGGAGCGCGAGGAATGCGATCGTTTCATGCGGATGGACTTCTTTGGACAGATTCCATTTTTGGGAACAGAGTCCATCCATTCGCTTATCACTTATAGTGACAAACACCAGTGCTATCGCATGTGGAGTTTTGCTTCTTCTCAAGAAGACCCAATGCTTTTCCGAGGCAATTTCAGTGGAGATACGCTCACCTTTGTGAGTGAACCCATGGAAATGGTTTGGGGCATTGAAAGAATGCGGTGTAGTTTCTGCCAAATCACAGACGGTGTCGTAGAGTACTGCGCCGAGTTATGGACCATTGATGGCTATCAGCCATATTTCCGAGCGGTTTACTCGGTCTCCACAATCACGGCATAAGGCCATATAGCGAGTACAATCTTTTTATGCGGTTCCCGATATGGATCATGATCGTGAGTGCAATTCTCTTTGGATGCGCTCCAGAATCCATGGCTCCCTCGCTGGGCGAACCAGCGGCCACTAACACCATGGAAGAAACAAAGAAAGATAACAATGGCTCTGAAGCCCCTGCCGATGAAGTAAAGGGCAAAGTTGCCGTAATCGAGACTAATCTCGGCACCATCAAGTTTAAGTTCCTTGAGGATAAGGCTCCCGGGCATACCGAGAACTTTGTAACCCTCGCCAAGAAGGGCTTTTACGATGGCACTCGTTTCCACAGAGTCATCCCAGGCTTCATGATTCAAGGCGGAGATCCCAACAGTAAGTCGGGCGATCGAGCAAGAATGGGCACTGGAGATCCGGGCTACAAGATCAAAGCCGAGTTCAATGATACAAAGCACGTTCGTGGCATCGTATCGATGGCTAGATCACAAGACCCCAACTCAGCCGGGTGCCAATTCTTTATCTGCGTAGATGACGCCTCTTTCCTGGACAAGCAATACACCGCTTTCGGACAAGTCATCTCTGGCATGGATGTGGTCGATAAGATCGTTAACCTAAAGCGAGACGGTAGAGATAATCCGCTTGAAGATAATCCAGCGATTATGAAGAAGGTCACGATCGAAGAGAGCAAGTAATCTTTGATTTGATCGACAAAGGGCTGAGGAAATCCTCAGCCCTTTGTGTTTATCCAGGGTGCTCCTACACGGGCAATTTCCTTATATATCGGGCAATCCTGGTGGTGAGCGCCGGGCAAATAGCCAAGGCTCATCAAGAACTCACCTACAATCTCGCCTCCCGTAAATCGGAACGTTTTCTTAAACAGCTTTACCCACTCGGGTTTCTCCTTCGGGTGGTTTATATCCAGCCAATGCGCAAAACTCCCGTGTTCGTTTCTTAAGCGCTGTATAACCTGAGCATTGTGAATCGCGGCCTCTACCTTTAATCGATTACGAATCACCCCAGAGTCATTCAACAGCCTTGCTTTATCCTTGTCTCCATAAGCCGCCACTGCATCCACATCAAAGCCGCTATAGGCCAAACAAAACGTCTCTCGCTTCTTGAGGATCGTTTCCCAACTGAGTCCTGCCTGATTGATTTCCAAGATCAGTCTCTCAAAGAGAGCCGATTCGTCCGAAAGATGGTAGCCGTACTCCTTATCGTGATACGGCCCATGGATGGGGTTATTGATCGAGAACTCACAGTAGGTCACACAGTTACCTTACTTGCTGAACATCAACACATAACCACACCTCAAACATTTTTGAGCGTAGATATCTGTCCAATCAGATGTAATCATAGAGGTACGAACGCGGAAACGAACGGCTTCTTTGTCGTAGGTCGTGGAAACCTCCCCTCTCTCAAACTTCGTTCCTTGGCAGACCGGGCAAGTTAGTGTCAGCTTTGAATCCATCAAAGCTTTTACCTAAAGTTCTTCGCGCACGTTGCAGATAATCCGGCAATGACTAAGATCACTTGTCGAACAGAGCTCGCCAAAGCAATATCCACTACTTACCTAAGGCGGCAGATTCTCCTGCCACAAAACCGGTAGCAAATGCTGACTGCAGGTTATATCCACCCACCGGACCGGCAATATCTAAAACTTCTCCGCAAAGATACAACCCTTCGACAAGGTTTGATTTCATGGTTTGCGGGTCGACTTCATCCAGCGAGATGCCACCAGCTACACATTCCCCTTTCTCGAGCGGAACCGTTCTGACCGGCCCAAGTTTCCAACCCTTTAGTGTTTCCACTAATCGATTTCGATCCTTCTGCCCTAGACTTGCTCCCGAAAGGGTCATGTCCAGCTTAGCCGCCAACATGACGTCTTCCACCAAGTTCTTTGGAACCACCTCTTCCATGTAACTGGTCATCCGCTTCCGAGAATTTGTTTGAGTCCAGTCCTTAATCTCTTGGCCTAACTCCTCGAACGAAGAATCTGGCCTAAGATCAACTTCTAACGTGACTTCCCCTTCTTCCAGACACTCGGTAACAACTCGGCTGATACCGAGCGCTGTTGGTCCAGAAATACCCCGATGAGTAAACAACAAATCGTTTCTCCAGCGCGCGACTTCTTTTGTGCCTCTTCGTGCCTTGAGCACAATATCGCGTAAAGCGATTCCCGATCTAGGACTTTCCTCGCCCACGCTTTGATAAATAGGAGCAAGTGCGGCTCGGATCTTTATGATAGTGTGACCAAGAGCTTTGGCCCAAGGCCAGCCGTCTCCGGTGGTTCCACTATTCGGATAGGAGCTTCCCCCCGTTGCCAACACGACTCGGGGGCTTTGAAAATAGTCATCCTCTGTCCGCACGCCTTTTATCTTTCCGTCGACCGCCACCACTTCTTTAATGGGTGTCTCCAAACGAATATCAACTCCCGCATCCACCAAATACGTACGGAGAATCGCCACCACATCTTTAGCCGTTTGATCCACCGGGAAGATTCGACCATCCTCTCTCGTATACACCCGCAATCCTCTATCGGTTAACAAATCAACAATTTGACGATTTGTAAAGCGATAGCAAGCAGGGCGAATAAACCGGGCTTCATTAGGTCGGAATGCGCGTAGTACATCTTCTAGCGGTCCGTCATGAGTGATATTGCACTTTCCGCCTCCACTCACCAAAATCTTGGTTCCAATGCGGTTTGTCTTCTCAACCAATAGCGTTCGAGCGCCTAACGAAGCCGCATTCCAAGCGGCAATAATTCCCGCCGCTCCCGCACCTACTACCACGACATCATGCCGTTCCACGCGCAAATTGTGACAGATTGCTTGCAATCTACAATTTCATTTGCTATCCTAATCATATGGCAACCGAACGGCTAAGCCTCAATCCGGATTCATTGACTGCCCAAGTTCTATTGATGGGTGAGTTACTGAATGCTGCCACTGAACCTGCTTTGGCCGCCCACGGCCTAAAGCCTGCAACATTTGATCTCCTAAGCACTATCCATGCAGCGGGCCCTTCCGCGACCCAAGCAGAGATTGCCAGAAGACTTGGAATCAAGCCACCTTCCCTAACCGAAGCACTTAGGGGCCTTAAGCATCTAATCGAGCAAGTGCCGAGCGAAACAGATAGTCGCGTAAAGCATTTAAGAATTACAGATCGCGGCAAGACGGCTTTGGCCGCCGCTGTTAAAGCAATCGAAAGTGTCTCCAAAGCTGTCACAGCAGGCATCGGAAAAGAGCCGCTTGATCAGACCGTCGAAGTACTAAGAAAAGCGAATCGCTTATTGGCTCAGACCATCTCGTTACCCAAATAGACCTGAGAAGTAATGATGATTGATCAAAATTTTTGCACCCATTTCGATAATACAAAACGTCTGTATAAACAAGTCGGAGGTCTTAACCGGTGATTCGTATTGTGGGCATTCAAAGGAATGATCGTCCAGAAGAAGAGTTTGTTCTCTTTCAAAACCAAGGTGCGCTTAGAGAGATCCTAAGGGGTCACGTCGTGCTTAGCGAGATGGCGCTAGAGAACAGCCAAAGTCTAGATTTATCGCACGTTTTTCGAGATGAAGAACTCGTGCCTTCGGGCATGTACGTTATCTTGTATACGGGTCACGGGAAACCCCGTTGGGCCAGAACCAAAGAGAACGCACTGATTTACTTCACATACATGAATCGCAATGAATCCGTCTGGACGAATTGTCCTGGCCCGCTTCATTTACTGGTCAAGCAGCATTCTTACGCCGCACGCCAACCAAGCCTAATGGCTTCCTAGATTTCAAACTCTATTCGCACGGTTCCGGCACGATCATGTCGGAACTGTGCTTCGTATCTGCCTGGGGACAAAACCCATTCAAAGATCGTTTGGTCATCGTTACCCAGCGATCCCCAAGACATACTTGCCGAGGCTCCGATTGAACTCCAACCCTCAAGCTGGGGTCCCTCGATTCTCAGCTTTCCACTCACCAACCAATTTTCTTGGCCATCCAAAGCCTTTACTTCGCCAATAACGCCACGGCACATCTTCTTCTGAACCGCTGTCTTGGTCACATAGGTCGGCAACCACCCTACGTTTTGCACAACAATCCTGACCCGATTGCCTTCAACCTGCACTTTCTTTGCGGCCAGCCTCGGTGCTAATGTCGCCTGCCAGATAACCCAATCCGCTAATGGAGAAATCTCAGTTTCAAGGTACTGCGGAGGTGGATTTCGGAATGCATACTCTCTATCCCAACCGCCAATTTCAACCTTTCCTAGCTGTGGGTGCTCATATTCACGCCAGTCCTCATATCCCTTGCCCTCAAGCGCATCATCGCTCCACTTCAACATCTTGAGGTCATCTTCATGGGGATGGTCTCGGAACCAATCGATGTACTTGTAGTCCGTGATTCCCGCCTGTCTTTGCGGAGACCAAATCTCAGTAGTCCAAGCATAGACACCGCGGTGTTCATACATCCAGTCATCAAAAACTCCAGTGATGACTTCTTTAGGATGGTATCGAAACTCGTGATAATTCGAGATCGCAGGATAGCCCGTCATCTCAAAGGCCTTGTCGCCAATAGCCTTGAAATTCCACAAATCCTCTGCCGGAAGCTCGTCATCAGCATATCGACTCGGTGGTCGCAGATGAACGCCGCTAAAGGTATGGAAGCACACGGCGCCGCAAACATTGGGACGCTCGCAGATAGCCGATACAGCCGCCCGAATCTCTGGTTCACTCGTTGGGAATGGACCTGCTCCATATTGGTCACCCTCCAGACGCCAAGCGCTTGGAAAGTTTCGGTTAAAGTCCAACCCCTGTGCAGTACGACGATCTCTTAAAGTAAGCCCATCCCAGTTGTGGAACTCACCTTCTGGTAACAATCGGTAGCAACTGCCTCCACCGGCTTCTCCTGGCTTTCGCTTGCGCAATAGACGCGAATCCAGCTCAGACACAATCCATGGCCCATCATCATCCTGAACTCGCATCCAGAGAGCTCGGCCATCTCCATCCATATCCTTCCGCTCAATACCATAGAGGTCTTCATCGTCAAAAGGATAGTTGCGGGTACCGGACCTTACGATTCGCGGAGGATCCTCCATCGCCCATTCCGCTCCATCTGGGTTCAGGCGAGGAACGATGTAGAAGGTATGCGTCTTGAGGAGGTCACCTTGCCCTTCCACTAATTTATGGATGAGCTTGATCGCCGCTGTACTTGCACTCAATTCGCTTGCGTGAATGTTTCCATCCACCCAAAATGCCGGCTTTTCCGAAGCTGGTCCCGTGGTGCAATCGGTTACGGTTACCAACCAAATGTCTCGACATTCGTGGCTTTGTCCAATGCTCTCTACATGGACTAACTGAGGAAACTCAGATTCGAAACTCTTCAGTATCGCTGTGAGTTCGGCATAGCGATAATATCGATCGTACTCAACCGTGGGCACGGTCGGCAGGTTACCCCCTAGAATTACGGAGCTACCAACAACTCAAAGTCCCTAGGCTCATAATGGGTGGCTTGAGCCATAATCACAGCGGAATGCAGGAACGGCCAAGTTGGGATGCCTACTTCATGCAGATAGCGCATCTGGTGAAAACAAGGGCAACCTGTCCCCGCCGTTCGGTCGGTGCGCTTATTGTGCGAGATAAGCACATTCTATGTACTGGCTATAACGGTGCCCCAAAAGGAATCTCCCACTGCCCAGAACTTGGCCCAACTCACGAATGGCCAGTAGGGTGCTTGAGAGCAGGACATTGCATCCGTGCTCTGCATGCTGAGCAAAACGCATTGCTTCAGGCCGCAATGATCGGCATCCCTTGCGAGGGTGCAACGATCTATGTGACCTGCCAGCCATGTAATAACTGCGCCAAAATGATTATCAACGCGGGAATCACGCGATGTATCTATGAAGGCGACTATCCCGACGAATTTAGCTTGGAACTATTTCGTGAATCAAATATGGAGGTTCTTCGCTACCGCGAAGGCGTCTTAGAGTTGGTGGAACTGTAATCTGATGGATGCCTGGCTCGGCTTAGTACAGGAAACGCCCAAGTTTTGGGGTGGATTTAGGTTCCCACTTCTCACTGGGCTGATTGCTCTATTGATCACTTGGGGGCTCACGCCGCTGGTGCGCAAAATGGCTTTTAAGTATGGAGCAGTCGATGATCCAAAGCGGGATGATCGACGAATCCACAAGGAACCCCTTCCCAGATGGGGTGGAATCGCCATTTTTATCGGCATTGCCGTTGCAATTCTTGGGATTCTTCCCTTCGCCTACCCGGAGTCAACACAATATCCGCTCTATCTCATTGGCATCCTTGTCATTGGGGCTGTATTAGTCTTTGCCGGAGTTCTGGACGACCTATACCAATACTCGGCAAAAATCCAACTATTGATACTGCTTGCTGCCGGTGTTGCAGTCCAGTTCTTCGCCAGCGATCTTGGTCAGATTCAGATCAAGACCATTGGAAACCCCTTTAACGACGGCTACTTCCCTCTCGCCTGGGCTGCCATTCCCCTCACAGCAATCTATATCTTCATTGTCACCAAGACGATGGACACCATCGACGGCGTGGATGGCCTTGCCTCTGGTATTGCCGCCATTTCAGCCGGAACGTTGATGACCATTGCTGTCTATGAAGGGCAGCCAAGAGTGGCCATTATTGCCGCCGCCGTCGCAGGTGCCTGTATTGGCTTCCTCCGCCACAATTACAACCCCGCCAAGATCATCATGGGGACCGGCGGAGCCTACATCCTTGGATTCACACTCGCTTGTCTGAGCATCGTTGGTGCAGTAAAGACCGCCGCCGCCCTCACCCTGATCATTCCGATCTTTGTCTTTGGTGTCCCCATCATGGATGCCATCCAAGTGGTTATTCGCCGCAAACTTAGCGGAGTACCTATCACCCAGGCGGATAAGCGTCATCTCCACCACCAACTGCTGAAAAAAGGGTTAACTCAGAGGCAGACCGTTTGGGTCTTGTATCTTGCGGCCGCTGCCTTATGTGGCACGCTTATTATAATCATCCTACAGAAGAATGGGTAAGCCAAAAATCATTTGCGTAGTCGGGACGCGTCCCGAGGCAATCAAGGTTGCACCCGTGGTGCAAGAGTTCCGCCGGTTCTCAAATGTGGAAACCATCTTAGTCTCCACCGGACAGCACCGAGAGATGCTCACTCAGTCTTTGGGTGCCTTTGGTTTGGAGCCAGATGAAGACCTTGGCATCATGCAGCATGGCCAAACCCTTGCCCAAGTCACCGCCCGAGCCATCGAAGGACTAGATGGAATTCTCGCCAAGCACCAACCCCAAATGGTTCTTGCTCAAGGCGATACCACCACCACCTTCGTAGGTGCTCTCAATAGCTTCTACCGCCAGATTCCGTTCGGACATGTTGAAGCAGGCCTTCGCACCGAAACCATCGATAACCCATTCCCTGAAGAGTTCAACCGACGCGCCGCCAGCCTGGTTACCAAGCTTCACTTCCCCCCCACCGAGTGGTCAGCTAATAACCTCCGTAAGGAAGGCCACCAGAACCTATTTGTCACCGGCAATACCGGCATTGACGCCGTCATCCAAATGGGCGAAAAGCCATCTACCCAATGGTTCCCCGAATGGACTGGTCGAGTCGTACTACTAACCACTCACCGACGCGAAAACTGGGGCGAACCTCAGCGCCAGATTGCCCAAGCCGCTCTACGACTCTTAAACGACTTTAACGACGTCTTGCTGGTTGTCCCAATGCACAAAAATCCTGCCGTCCGAGAAACCCTCACCGGCATTCTGGGCCAGCACGAGCGAGTCCGCCTTATCGAGCCTCCCGACTATGGCGATTTTGTGCCTCTAATGAAACGCAGCTACCTCATTCTCAGCGACTCGGGTGGAGTCCAGGAAGAAGCCCCTGCCTTCGGTATCCCAGTCCTGGTTCTTCGAGACACCACGGAGCGACCAGAAGGCTGCGATGCCGGCACCGCCAAGCTTGTGGGGACCGATGAAAGCCGAATCTATACCGAAGGCCATGTGCTTCTGGCAAATGCCCACGCCCACCAGATGATGGCCCAGGCCGTGAGCCCTTACGGAGACGGCAAAGCGAGCGAGCGCATTCGATACGTTGTGTTAAAGGAACTTGGCATCAATAGTCCGCAGGTGGCCATGTGGAGCTAATTCAAGCCGTCATCTACGGCTTGATCCAAGGCCTCACCGAATTTCTCCCCATCAGCAGCACCGCGCATGTGCGCATTGTGCCTGCCCTTGCGGGTTGGCCCGATCCGGGAGCTGGTTTCACCGCGGTTATCCAACTGGGAACGGTTCTGGCGGTTCTCATCTACTTTGCTCGAGACATTTGGAGTGCATTGGTAGGCTGGACCAAAACCCTTACTGGCCAAAGCCACGGAGCGCCTGAGGGTCGAATGGGTTGGGCCATCTTCCTTGGAACCATCCCCATCGTGATTCTGGGCCTTCTCGGCCAAGACTGGATCAAGGGGGAACTTCGATCCTTATGGGTCATCGCCGGAACCCTCATCCTTATGGGAATCCTGATGGCAGTGGCGGAAAAAGTGGCATCCAAGCATCGGTTGCTTGCCTCCGTGCAACCCAAAGATGGAGTCATCGTTGGCTTATGGCAAGCCCTCGCGCTCATTCCTGGAATGAGTCGCAGTGGGTCCACCATCACCGGGGCTCTCTTTGCCGGATTTGATCGCGCCACCGCCGCCCGATTTTCCTTCCTCCTCAGTGTGCCAAGCATCTTAGCCGCTGGTGTGAAGGAGCTCTTGGATGAGAAAGATAATCTTTTGGCGGGTAGCAATCTGGCCCCCACCCTTGTCGCAACCGTAGTTTCCTTTGTGGTGGGATACGCCAGCATTGCGTTCCTCATGAAGTTCATTCAGAAACACGGCATCCTTCCCTTCGTGGCTTACCGAATCCTATTAGGTCTTGTTCTCATCGCCCTCTTGGCAACGGGCACGCTAGACCCCATGACCGGAATCAAGTAGCCCTCTGATGATTGTGCCGAGGAGCCATAGCGTCTTGCATGATGACCCGACGTGTATGGACCCATGCCGCGTACCCGAGCACGGTATCTTCAATAGCCGAGAAGTAACCAACCACTAACCAACCATGTTCTGGAAAAAGGCAACCCCTGGACTCCCCCCGGAGTGGATGATCGTCGGCCTGGGCAACCCCGGCGGCGAATACAAGGGCACCCGCCATAACGTCGGCTTCGATGTCATCGACCGCCTCGCCGATATCCACCGAATCAAAGTCGGCAAAGCAAAGCACCGCGCCATCACCGGAGTTGGCAAGGTTGGCGACACCCAAGTCCTGCTCGTCAAGCCGCTCACCTATATGAACCTAAGCGGTCAAGCCGTCGCCCCCCTCGCCCGAGAGAACGAACTCAAGCCCGAAAATATCTTCGTGGTCGCCGATGACCTGGACCTCCCCGTTGGCAAGCTCCGAATCAAACTAGGTGGCAGCGCCGGAGGCCACAACGGCCACAAATCCCTCATCCAATCCCTAAAAACAAAAGACTATCCCCGCCTAAAGATCGGCATCGGCAAAGTCCAAAAAGAAGGCACCATCACCCACGTCCTTGGCTCCTTTGACCGAGAAGAACGAGACCTCATCGACGCCGCGCTTAGAGCTTCAGTGAAGGTCTGCGAGGCTCTCGCTCAGAGCGGCATTCAGGCGGCTTTGAAAGTCGTTGAAGAATTCAACAGGTGATCGTCAAGCTCTACAGAATTTAGCAATTGTTAAACAAAACTCTAGAGTGTCTTGACGACCACTTATGAGACTATCCACGTTAGAGCCAGCAAGCGAATTCCAGCCCACTACTGAACTCAGCAGCTCTTTTGAGCAATGTCCGAACCCCTACGCTGCTTTAATAGTGCCACATCTTTATCGTAGTTCTTACTCTCCAAACAACTCAAGATGGCATTTTGCGTTTCAGGTGTCCAAAAGATTTTCAGGTGCTTACGTGTCCTTGTTATCGCTGTGTAGAAAATGCTGTGGGAAATATCATCCTCATTTGCATCAGTAATCGCAATCTTAACCGAGTCAAATTCTAAGCCTTGAGCTTTATGGATCGAAACAGCATAAGCGACTTGGAAAGGAACCGAGGTATTAACAGAGTCGTCATCATCGTCGGTGCTCTTCGCAGAAAAGACATCAAAGCGAACAACTGACTCGGCAACATACTTAACATCCATACCTATTACATCAAATTCAGTTACGCTTCGATCCAGCCATACATCAAATTGAATTCGATCCGGATACTGAATCACATCAATAATTTTGCCTTTCAAGTTATTAAATATTAATGGCTTAAAACGATCCGTATCATTGAAAAGAACAGGATCACCAACTTTGTACACGGATACGTCCCAAAAAACTTCTTTACCCTTATTACTACTTTGAAGAAACCTGTTGACATTGTTGATGCCATAAAGTCCATCATAGTTTAAACATAGAACAATCTCATCTTCCGCATCAGCCTTAAACAGTGAGTGATCAAGTAGCTTTGAGTATCCATTATGGGCTATATGTTCTTCAATTCCGTCGTCACGCTGTCGAACCAGTGTCCAAAATCTAAGGAGATTCTCATCGTGGGTGCGGAACGGCCTTGTTAACTCAAAAACAGAATCCTTGGGCAAGAAATATCGGATAATGCTGAACCAATTTCCAAACTGTATAGCCTCGATTTGATGTACATCCCCCACCAAGACAAGTAACTTGAATCGCGTATTCTCTAGTACCTTCAGAAAATCACTATTGCTTACTGTTGAACACTCATCAATGATCAAGACATCATAATCTGGCTGAGCGCTAGTCCGTGCTTTTTGGCTACTCACCGTGCGGAATTCAGCATTTTGTGCATTTACCTTGCGCTTCAGATTATCAAGCGCAGGGTTAGTTTGAGCAAGAAACAGCTTCAACCTTTCGCCAAAATAATTTGCGATATAGTTGACCATCGTCGACTTCCCGGTACCAGCTGCCCCATAAATCAATGCCACTCGTGACTTTGTGAAGAGATTGCTTAGAGCCTCTCGCTTGACACTATCATCGATGCTTAATTGGGTTTCCTCAAGCCATCTTTGAACAGATGCTTGATAACCACCGATTCCCGCAGCAGCAAACTGTTGTAACTTCTCAATGATAGAGACTGCACCATCTTCATACTCCCTTAAGAACAAGTGCCCTTTATCAAATATCAGTTGTCGTCCAGTATGTTTGGAGTAAATTTTTTGGTTATATTGCCTTACGAGATCTTCCACGTTTCCAAACGCCTCAAAATCCTTATTAGGCGTATATAAAATTCCATGGCGTTCTACGTTATTTTTGACCCTTCTCGCTAGCAGTTCATGCGTTCGTCCTTCAGTTGCGATGCTGGCGATAAGATCTGAAAATCGTGGATTATGTTGAATAGGTGATGTGCAAAGTGGCATCACGTCAAAAGGTTTACATCCAGGGGCTAGAAACAAATGGGATAGAAGATTAGACTCGTGTCGTGAATACTGAAGCTTGATTATCCGATTGTTCATCGATAACATTAGATAACGCAGTATGTTGCATCCTGGTGACCTCTGCTTTATGATCCTTCGAGCTTGATCTAGAACGGGAAAGATTTTAGGAACCTTTGTGCTTGCTGTTAGTTTTTCACGCACTCGCGCATAGCGGTTTTCATCAACATCCATTAAGTCCAGAAGGTTAGACTCGGTTTCTGTAAGAAAGTGCATCAGGGCCGTATACTCTGAACCACGAGAACTGGCATTAACCAGCTGCCCAAATATTCTTGCGAAATTGTCTAGTTCACACGGCCGAATAGACACTTCCCAATCGCGAATGATCATAATCGGCATGACTTGCCCAAAGACGTCTATCGAGTCGGCGATTAAAGTCAAGTTTGAGGCATATGCTTCATTGATGTCGATCTCGGTGAAGGCAATCATGCGGTCAAACTTGTTTAGTTTGTTAATCGCATTAGAAAACGTAATCTCGTAGAATATGCGTCCTTCTGTAAAGAATGGTCGCGCCTTATGAATGTAGTATCTGTTTGTTACTCCATGTGATAAAGGGAGTGAACGTGAGGCATCTATTCGACAAGCAATCTTTTGATGATACTCTCTCAGCGATGGATCAAGATCGATTGGAAACTTTTCAAGATTTCCTAGAATGTTGATTGAGCAGGTTGCCTTCACTAGCGCTCGTACGCGAACGAGATATTCATAGTATTTCAACATTAGACGCTCAGACGTATCCCCCTCGAAGGAGTAGTGTGAAACACTCATTTGCAATAATTTATGAAAGCGATGAATGAAATTGATCTGCTTCATGCCGGAGCCAACCCAATCTAGGGCTGGCTTTGTTTGCAAATAGTTGAACTCTATGCTTCCATCTCGCACATGCAATCGTACAGCAACCGCCTCGACCAAGTTTCGAAGTTGTGCAAGCAAATTCTGTGATAATAGTGCGCGATCATGATGCAAAGCTTCGATATTGCCTTCGATTGCTGCGCCTATACTACTTATCTGCGAGTCTATTGATGCCATTTCTGTGTTCCTATAGTAGACTATGATCTAGGTTTTAGAATATCAATTTAGTATGTTTATAGTATGTTTTCCGCTTTGGACGTAGGGTGCGTCAACCTTTCACGTTCGCATTCTGGGAATCGATACCTGAGCCTCCTTCATCTCAAACGTGGCCCAAGGTTGGCCCAGACACAAGGCGAAAACAGTAAGCTTTGAAGATGGCAATTCGATTGAGTCCTATATGCGATCAAATCAGGCCAGGGGATCTCGTCTCATCGCTACAAAATTTCTACAAGCTCGTCCTCGCCGATGAATCGAGAGGCATCCAGTTTCTAGCTGAGCGCTATCTCGCTGAATCCAACTCCAAGGACCAAGCCTCCCTAGACCAATATCTTGAGGAACGCTCAGGAGTCACCGAACTGATCCTCACCGACGATCCTCGCTCCGACACCAAATACCTGAGGGTAATCGTTATCCCCGGCGAGGGGCTTATTGTCGATGCGGACGAAGAATCACGCCCGCACTGGCAACCTTTACTGGATCGCCTGATCGAACACCTTCCTTATCAGCCAGCCTAAGGCTACTCCTTCAAAACCACAATCCCATAAGGCGGGACCGATACCTTTGCCCCGATTCGCACTCGATCTCGGCGTGGCTTGTCCATGCCTCTCGCGAATTTAAACCGCTCTACTTCCCCAGAACCAAAGCCCGTCAGACTCACCGACATCTCCATCTCCGGGTCACGGTTGATAAGCATCACTCTCTTCTTCCCGTTCGACACCACTGCATGGACCACCAGGTTCCGGCGATCTGAGGTGGACTCCACGAACTGGTCGCCTGTCTTGGCGAAGTGGGTGAACATCTGGACTCCGTAATACGGTGGGAACGGGGTGTTCACCGGGGGCTGAATCACCCCCCGATTTGTGTGACCGCTAGAGAGCAGGCCTTGGTCATCAAAGTTCGGGTCTTCTTGCACCGCCAAGCCGTTATGCAGGTTCCACCACTGGACGCTTGTGGTGCCGTGCTTTAGCCATTTAGCAAAGAAATCGGCCGCAAACAACGCTCCAGGGAAGCGCATGTTGAACCCGCTCCCGTCCCCTTCCGTCATCCAAAACTGGGTTCCAGGGCGACAGTACTCCGCCACCAGCGATTTCAGCTTTGCGGTGATCGCGGGAATCTGGTTGGTGGATTCCAAGACCTCCACCGGCGTCTTGCCCTCCCCGTACCAGTGCACCACCACAAAGTCGATCTCTTGGCCGCAGAGCTTGAGAACGTTCGTATTCCAATCTGGCGCCACTCCATCCGGCCACCCTCCTGGGCAGGTCAACACAGCTCCGATCTTCACCGTTGGGTCGACGGCTTTCATCGCCCGGGAGAACTCGACAACGTTCTTCCCATACTCCAACGGCCCAAGCTTGGGGTGCTTCAACTGCTCCGACTTGTTCTTCAGAACCCCGGCATGAAGATCAATCTCCCAGCCTTCGCCGTTATAGAAACCGTTTCCATAGACTTCGTTGCCAATCTCCCAATACTTCACGCCCCACTTCTTCTCGATGTTCGCGTATCGAACCCACTCCGCTGCATAGCTAGGTTCCGCGCCGCCGGTTCCTTCTGGGTTCGAGCCGTAGTTCACCGTGATTAAAGGCGTGGTCCCCGCTTTGCGAGACATCGCCATGAAGCTGTCGAAGTCTGTTCCCGGCATGATTGTCGCTTCAAAGCCAAGGTTCTTAGTCGAGGAGTGAGTTTTCCATTGGTAGAGGTCTGCGTAGGAGCCTCCCGGATAGCGGATCATCTTGAATCCGGCATCCTTCACGAGTTTTGGTACGTCGGCGTGGGTCATATTCTTATCCCAAACCGCCACCCCGATTCCCATTGCCTCCGGTGCGATTTTTGCCATCCGTTTTTCGGGATAAATGGTGGCGTTAGCCTCAACCACGGTTGGTTTTAGTTGGCCAAGAATAACTGCCGATGCGATCAATAAACTCATGAGACCACCTCCAATTCAGTTGGCACTCCATCAACTTTGAGAATGCCGTTTTCGTATCTAAACACCTTGTTTTTTTCCCCATCTAGGTTCGGGATGTATCCATCGACCAGCTGCTCTTGACTTAGCGCATATCCATAAAACTTGGACATTTGCGCGTAGTCATAATCCGGTCGATCATCGACAGATCCCATCGCCAAAATGCTTCCTGGGCGAACCCAAATCGGCATCTCCAGGAATCCAAACTTCTCTTTCACCCAAATCGGCCCCTCGATGGTTCTCCCGGTCGAGAGTTCCGTCCAAGTTCCTGCTGGCAAATAGAACTCGCAAACTCCCTCGGCATCAAAAACTGGAGCCACCAGTAGCGAATCGCCAAGCATGTATTGCCGATCCAAAAATGGTGCCGTTGGATCATCGGGAAACTCCAAAAGCATTGCCCGCATCAGCGGAATCCCGGTCTCTTTAGCTTCTATCGCCTTCGCATAGAGGTAAGGCATCAGCCGACATTTCAGTTGAGTAAAGTGCCGCAACACATCGCAAGATTCCTCATCAATGAGCCAAGGCACCCGGTAGCTGGAGCTTCCGTGGAGTCTGGAGTGGGAAGACATTAGCCCGAACGCTAGCCAACGTTTGTAAAGCGAGGCGTTCGGCAACCCTTCAAAACCGCCTATGTCATGGCTCCAGAATCCGAAGCCACTCATCCCCAACGAGAGGCCTCCTCGGAGGGATTCCGCCATGGATTCGAACTTAGAATCGCAGTCCCCACCCCAGTGAACCGGGAACTTCTGGGAGCCTACGGTCGCGGACCTGGCGAATACGCAGGAACCTGGAATGACGTCAAAAACCGCTTTGTTATAGAGGTACGGGTAATAGTTGTGCATCCTCAGCGGATCGCTTCCGTCATGCCAAACCACATCGGTTGGAATGCGTTCTCCGAAGTCGGTTTTGAAGCTATCGACCCCCATATCCACGAGAGATTTGAGCTTGGATTGATACCATTCCACGGCTTCAGGATTAGTGAAATCGACAATGCCCATTCCGGGTTGCCATTGGTCGGTTTGCCAGACTTCCCCGTCGGGCTTCTTCAAGAGGAATCCAAAGTCAACGGCTTCCTCAAACAGGCTCGACCTTTGCGCGATGTAGGGGTTGATCCAGACGCAGATTTTTAGACCTTTGTCTTTCAGCCGTTTTAGCATCGCGGGAGGGTCGGGGAAGACTCTTTTATCCCACTCAAAATCGCACCAGTGGAAGTCGCGCATCCAGAAGCAGTCGAAGTGAAAAACATGCAGCGGCAGGTTCCTTTCGGCCATGCCATCGACGAATTCGATGACGGTTTTTTCGTCGTAGTTGGTGGTGAAGGAGGTGGTAAGCCAGAGGCCGAAGGTCCAGGCTGGCGGGAGGCTGGGGCGGCCGGTGAGGGCGGTGTACTTTTGAAGGATCTCTTTGGGAGTTGGGCCGTAAATGATGAAGTAGTCGATCCGCTCTCCGGGGACGCTGAATTGAACTCGGGAGACCTTCTCGGTGGCGACTTCGAAGGAGACAGGGCCGGGGTCGTTTACAAAGACTCCGTACCCTTTGTTGGTGAGGTAGAAGGGGATATTTTTGTAGGCTTGATCGCTGCCGGTGCCGCCGTCTTTGTTCCAAATTTCGACGGTTTGGCCGTTTTTGATGAGTGATGTAAAACGCTCGCCTAACCCAAAAACGTATTCGCCTACGCTTAGGTTCAATTGGGCCATTGCGTAGGTTCCCTGAGCCTCGTGGTCAATTTTTGCGAGACCGCGATTTGGGGTCTCGGCAAATTTGAGTTCATTTGCGAAGAATTGGATGCGCCAATCTTGGGTCCGATCGATCTTAGCCTCTACGCGACCCGCCTGGAACCTAACAAAATCGTCGGTGATTTCGATTTCAGGTTCAAAATCCGCGTGTTCTTTGATCTCAAAACTTGGTTTAGGTTCCTTTGAACCTAAAAAGTGCCCCGACTGGATACGGACCACATCGGGCATGGGCGAGGAAATCCGGACGGTGAGGACAGGACCTTCCAGAGTGTCTCCGCGATGACGGATCTTGCGAGTGGGGGTGAGAAGATCAAGCGTTTTCCCCCTGATTTCCGCTTCATAAACCTCGGCGGCGTAGTGAGCGCGCACGCCCGGGAACATCATCCAGTTGCCATCGGAGAACTTCATCGTCGGTGTGATGCTGACAGCTTAACAGGTTCAAAAGCAATAGATACATCGATATATCAACGTGTTAGAGATCGGGGGTCGGACATTGGTTGCCTTCGGTGGTCTTATGGTCGGGTAGTTGGATGGTCGGATAGGAGTCGGGGCGGCTTGGTGCCTGGCGCTGGAGCGACGGCTCGTGGGCGAAGGGGTTTTCATCCGTTTTTAACTTCAGATTTCGTCGGTATAGAGGGGAGGAGTTTGTGATCCTCTGTCCTCAACCCTCGGCACAGGATGCCTTTGTGTTAGCGGAGCGGGCGTGGGCGAATATCGAGGCGTTGAAACTGCCGCATGGTCCGGTTACGGCGAGCTTTGGGGTGGTCGAGCAAAATGCGGGGCACAGTGCGCTGCATGAAGTGGTGTCGCAAGCGGATTTGGCGCTGCACCAGTCGAAGGCGAATGGTCGGAATCAGGTGACGGTTTTTGTGGGTGAGGCAGTGGTTGAAGCGGCTTAGGTATGTTGGGGGCTCTCGAATTGATTCCCGGAGCCAATAACCTAGTTTCTGGAATTAGCCTCAGGATTTAAATTTGTGCTGTCCCTTAATCAGATGGTCAGCGCATCCCGAGGCAGCAAAGCCCCCACAACCCGTGCCTTGTTGTGGAGAGATGAAAATACTAAACCGATAGCTCTTCACTATCGCGTCTAGATTGCCTGCTCTCGTTCAGTATCTCGTCAGCATGCTGCCTACACAGCCAAAGATAGTTTTTCTCAGGCATCAATACCTTTTGTAGTCCTGTACGCGACAAGTAAGGATCACCTTTGGAAAGGACCTCTCTTAGAGCGCCTAGAGAAGCCCCCGTTGCCCTTCCTGCTTCTAACTTATCAGGCTGGGAATCATCTACATCTTGAATATCTGGAAGAATGTTTGTTAACTCGCACGCAAGTTCTAAGTTATTTTTAAACATCTCCTCGATCTCTGACCAGGAATAACCTATCACTGCGGACGTCAGTGGCATACCAACCTTAAGAGCCTTAACCAACCTTCTAAAGAGTGGTGCTACTCTCACCAACCACCGAGCAGGATCTGATACCGAATATTCGCCTTCTCCTTCTGGCAACGGATGCCAGCAACCTGGCATCTCACAGCACAATTTCACAGTCAATTTCTGACCAAGAGCTTTCCTTGTCCAACCTTCCTTTGGCTTCTCCAGTACAAAAACACTTGGAGATTGCGTTTCCTCATGAGACTGAAACATTGTGAAGATTTTCGTAAACTCTCTTTGTTGGTACCCAAGCACCTCGCCGACCAATTGCAAAGTATCCTCGCGTAAATCATCAATTTTATCAACAACTTCAAGCGACAAATTACGGACATATCTTTCAAATGATGCAGGTGCTTTAGGTATAGCAATTCCGTAAAGGAGACGAACAACTTGATGTTCATCAAGGGAAGAGCCACAAATGATCATCTCCCTCCCTCTCTCTCGATACTTCTCTAATTCTTCTAATCTATATTCATGATCACATTGCGAGTCGGAAGCGCAACCCATACCCGAGCATGGAACTACGCGTTTAACTTCTAGTCCTGGATATCTGCTAATAGTTTCTTCGAATCCATCTTGCAAAATGCTGAAGAAGCGAACCGGTTCTGGCCCTCGAACACCTAAGTAAACGTGAAGGTCACCTGCGGTTTCAACTAAATGAATTAGTGCCCGATGATCACCATTTCTATCTTGCAGTACCGCTCCATATCTCCAATGTAAGTTCCGTGTAAATCTGTGCTCTCTTGCGATGAACCACGAAGGTATACCTGGTGGCAACGTTCCCTTAAACCGATACTTTAGGTGTAAGGTTGGATATTCCTGAAAGTAATTCCAAGTTTCCCATAGGTCCGTAGTTGGACTATCAGGTAGAGCTTGAACCACTATGCTATCGTGCTTTCCAGATTCGACCCTGTATGATAGGTCATACTGCTCCATAAATCTTAGTAGTTCCTCACGAACATGGGCACTTTCATCAGACCAAGTAGATTCTAAAATTTCACTTGTCATAACTCCCAAATTCTTTTGAACTAGGTCGGAAGATACTGCCTGACATACTCTCTTCGTTAACCACTCCGGGTCAAGTACGATTGTGTCTTTTAGCTCAGGATTCTCCCTAAAATAAACTATATCGCCGAGCAAGTGCATTCTTGCAGCGATAATAGTCATTTCATCTGGCTCCACGCCATGTTCTGCCATGATTCGCCAAGCCTCGCTAGGTTGTATGTATGGCTTGTTAATCTCCTTTATCGCATTTCGCGCGTCTAGCCATCTTCTATTCCAAGCCTCATCTATGACATCAAGTTGGCTCGCAGTTTGTTGAATTGAACTTAGTACTTCGTCGATGCCCTTTTTCGTTTTGTTACCAACCTCAACAATTCCGCAAATATTTGGAAACTGGTCTTTCCAGTAATCAATTGACACTCGTGCAGGTTCCTGGTCACAGTGTGTGGCTATTAAGATTACGGGAGACTCTGGAGCGCGCGATTGAATCATTTCGAGCCAGTACTGAAGGTTACCGCCTCTCTTTCCTACGTCTTGACGAGCATTCCAGACTAGCAGAAAAATAGATCTATTTGTTAGAAAAAATTGGTGTGTAGCATGCTGAATTTCTTGGCCACCAAAGTCCCATACAGACAGGACCATGTTTTCGCCATTCGCAGAATGCTTGACATGTAGTTTTCTGACTTCAACTCCTTCTGTCTTTCCTTGATAGGACTCGCTATCTTCACTAAGCAGATTGTTAACAAGGAATGTCTTGCCTGAATTTCCTTGTCCAACTAATACTAGTTTTGCTTGCCGTGGATAGATTAGTGCGTTCTCATCCAAAAATGATCTGAGGTATGCAAGGATCGCGGTGGGACCTTGCACGCACACATCTGGTGGGATAAACCGTTGGTCTTCTGGCAGGGCCAGGTCCATAAGTTTTCTGATTCTCCCTAGTTCAGGCGGTAAACCTTCGAGTGGGTTTTCGCTAAGAATGAGAGACTTTAACAGTAAGAGTTTTCCTACATCAGGAGGCATCCGTGAAATTTGATTAGAATGGAGATCTAAGCTAGCCAGATTCACGAGAAGGCCGATAGAGGTAGGAATGCTCTTAATGGAGTTGCTGGCCATGCCTAGCAATTCCAAATTCGTCATATTAGATAATGAATCAGGAATCGATTCAATGTTATTCTGAGTTAAGTCCAAATGACGGAGACTTTTAAGTGAACAGAATTCATCCGTTAAAACATTTATACTGCAGGCACGTGCAACAAGAGTTTTTAGATTCTTTAATCTAGAAAATTTAGTTCCAAGCTCTTGAATAGGATTAAATGAAATATCCAGGAAAGTTAAGTTAGATAGGGATTCGATATTCAGGTTTTTATCTACAATACTGTTCGAGGAGATATCTAAGTGAGTTAGATGGGGTAATTTTGCGAACCTTGCGGAAAGTTCTGTAAGCTTGTTTTGGCTTAGATCGATCCTTCTAAGTTCCTTACAAGCTAGAATTTCGCTCGGCACAATAGTTAGACCAAGGCCAGATAAATCAATGGAATGGGCCTTGGTTACTTTTGCACTGAAAATACGTTGTTGGATTAGTTTTTGAACGTTTTCTACACGTGCGTCGAGAGTAGGCAAGTCTGCATATTGAACGCCCTTGGTGTTAAATGCTTTATTTCGCACGTGGCTACTTTATCACACAGATAATGTAATGGCAATAGGTGGTGCGCCAAGTTTTATCCCTCTTCTCTCTCCCGATTCGCAAGCTCATTTCTCTAAAGGCAGGATCTTCGACATTCTAAAACCCTTTCCTCGCCTCACTCTTGCCTCGCTCCAATAGGAAGGGGGAGGTACAAATGGTTTATGTGTCATCGCTATTTCCAAGCTCATCAGTCGGCAAAGATTGCGAAGAGATACCGTATAGACAGGGAGACTGGGAGAGGGGAGGCCGGGAGTAGCGGAGCGGAGGAGGTTCGGGGGCTTGGCGTCGACGATCCTATTCCGGCGGAAGTATTTCCGGGGCATCAGTCCGTTATCGTTCTCTCTGACAAAGGGGAGAGGATCGTGACCTCTATGTATTGGGGGTTTATTCCGGCTTGGATCAAGGATGAGGACATGGCGGGGTATGACAAGCCGAACAATGCCCGCAGCGAGACGGCGATGCGCAACCTGATGGACGGTCGGGGGATGTATTACCAGGCCATGCATACGGGGCGGTGCATCTTGAGCGCGAGTGGGTGGTGTGAGTGGACGGGTCCGAAAGGAAGCCGAGTGGCTCACCGCCTGACAGTGAAAGGCGACGAGTTTGTCTCGTTTGCGGGGCTGTACACCTATCGGGCGGGGTTTCCGGGGTTTAGCTGCACGATGCTGACGGCGGCGGCGAAGGGGATCGCAGCCACCTTTCATGAACGCGTGCCGGTGGTGCTGCTCTCGCGAGAAGATGAGGATCGGTGGCTGAACCCTTTATCTCAGCCTCGTGAATTGGTGGATTTGTTTGTGTCGATTCCGGATGAGATGCTGGAGTCGGAGGTTTTGGATGAGCCGCCGCAGGTGCGGCGTCGGAGTGGGGGGCAGGGGGAGCTGTTCTGAATTTGGAGTTTGGAGTTTGGGGTTTGGAGTTGGGAGTTGGGGAGAGATGAAGTCAAACTGCGACCCCTCTGGGGTCGGAATGTTTGCTGTTGGCTCCAGGGGTCTGCGACCGCCTGGCTAAGGTCTTTCACCCCTTTGGGGTTCCTTTCTCTTGGCGCTTATATCTGCATGTTTTTCCCAGGTATGAGTTAGCCAGGGGTTACCTTTGGGTTGGTGGTGTTCGCCCAGGCACGAGCCATCCTGGGGCTACCTTCGGGTTGGTGGTGGTTGCCCAGGCGTGAGTCAGCCTGGGGCTACATTCGGGTTGGTGGTGTTTCCCCAGGCATGAGCCATCCTGGGGCTACCTTCGGGTTGGTGGTGGTTGCCCAGGCGTGAGCCATCCTGGGGCTACCTTCGGGTTGGTGGTGTTTCGCCCAGGTATGAGTCATTCTGGGGTTACCTTCGGGTTGGTGGTTTTTCGCCCAGGCATGAGCCATCCTGGGGCTACATTCGGGTTGGTGGTGTTCGCCCAGGCACGAGCCATCCTGGGGCTACTTTCCAGATTGGCGGCTGTTTTGCCCAGGCATGAGTCAGCCTGGGGTTACCTTTGGGTTGGTGGTGTTTCGCCCAGGCATGAGCCATCCTGGGGCTACATTCGGGTTGGTGGTGGTTGCCCAGGTGTGAGCCATCCTGGGGTTACGCCCGGTACAATTAAATGTGCCGCCCAAGCCCGTGACTGTCCGTCAGCTATGGATTCGAATGTTTATCGGATTCATGATCTTCCAGACCCTTATTGTCCTTTTTGGAATCTATATTGCGAATGCTGGCACTGCGGCGGGTCTTGGCGCAGACGCGGAGAAAAAGCTGGCGGCTATGCGGCAAGTCTTTCAATCCATCTCCGCCATTGGAGTGGTGGCTTGCGTGATGATTGCGCGGGTTAAGTTGAACCCAGAGGCGGTGAAATCTGCTCAGGACATGTTTAAGGCGACTTTGACCTGCCTTATGATAGGCGAGATCACCGTGCTTCTGGCGGCGGTTGGATTGGCCAGACTGTTTCTAGGCCAGTTTTTACTCTCGGCCAGCCTTATCTATGCGGTTGACTTCCTCATCGTTCTGCCTGCGGGGTTGAGGCTACTTTCCCAACCGGCAGAAAAAATTGAAGACATTCGGAACAAATTCGAGCTATAAGTCAACTAACCATTGTGAGGCTCCTGGACCGAGCCAAAACAAATAAAAAGGCCCGCACTAGGTTTGCTCTCCCCGGACCAGTGCGTGGCCTTTTCAATACTTACGGGTAACTAATTACCCTACTTGAGATTCCAAAACGGACGTCCGTCCACAGTTCTGAAGGCAATCTTGCTACCATTATGCCGAAGCTCTTGGCACAATACCAGCGACTCGCCATTTACCATCACTTTTGAGCCTCTCACTTTAAGCTGATCTTGCTTGGTAAGGCGGACAGCCTGACCATCAAAATAGGCTTTGGGGCCAAGTTCTACGAACGCAGTTCCGCCATTGCGGAGCTTAATCATTACGTCCACGCTCTTTGCGGACTGGACAACGCCGATTAGTTTTCCTTCAAAATTGATGACCGTCTTTGGGTCCCAGGCTGCGCTGCCTGCGTAGTGCGTGTACCAGCCTGTGCCCCTGGAGTTTTCCACGGCGCGATCCACGGCATGGTCCACCCTGGTGGACTGAACTTGCGACAACATAGACCCGGCAATCATTGTGGTGAGTAGCATTTTCTGAAGCCTCCCTGCCCTTTGCGAGCACCGGGTTAGCTTTGCCACATCACCCCTCAGGCTTAGCCTGAAAGCGATGCCGGGATTAATGTTGTTACAACTATTCTCGCAAAGTTACTGACAAGCCTCGCACTCCTCTCCGTTTCGCATGGCTTCAATAGAACAGGCGGCTTGCTCTTCGGGCGTGAAGGTTTTCTTCACAGCGACAGTTGCCTTTTCGATATTGGATGCCCCGAGGGTTCGGAGGTAATAGGTGGTTTTCAGGCCGACTCTCCATGCACGTCGGTACATGTGAGAAAGGGTCTTCATGTCTGGCTCGCCCAAGAATAGGTTTACAGATTGAGATTGGTCGATCCACTTTTGACGTCGAGCAGCGGCGTCGATCACATACTCATTCGGAATCTTGAAGGCGGTGAGATACCGCTCCTTAAGCTCAGATGGGATTTCGGAGATTTGCTCCAGCTCACCATCAAAGTATTTGATCTGATCTCGAACTGAGTCTGTCCAAAGGCCAATCCTTTTCAGGTCTTTGACCAAGAAAGGATTTACGATCATGAAGTCGCCAGACAGGTTGCTCTTGGCAAACATGTTCTTGAACATCGGCTCTATACAGGGCGAAGTCCCGGTGATATTGGCGATGGTTGCGGTGGGAGCAATCGCGAGGACGTTGGAGTTTCGCATGCCTTGCTTGGAGATTTTCTCTCTGAGCGGTTGCCAGTCCAGCTTGCCGCCTCTTGGCACTTCAATGGTCTCTCCGCGCTCCATTTCTAGCGCATCCAGGGTGTCTTGAGGCAGAAGCCCTCGGGACCACTTGGAGCCTGGGTAAGTGGAATAACTTCCCTTTTCCGCAGCCAGATCGGAACTCGCTTCATAAGCGAAGTAGGCGATGACCTCCATGAACTCGTCATTGAACTCGATGGCCTCTTGGGAAGCAAAGGCGACGCCCTTTCGATACAGCGCATTTTGCAGCCCCATTACACCCATTCCGATTGGGCGATGGCGTCGGTTGCTGGTCTCCGCAGGCTTGGTGGGATAGAAGTTGATATCAATCACGTTGTCCAAGGCTCGAACCGCAATGCGGATCGTCTCTCGGAGCTTTTCGGTATCCAGAGAGCCGTCTTCGAGCAAGTGGCTATCCAAGATAATTGATCCCAGGTTGCAGACTGCGGTCTCCTCATCGCTGGTATTGAGCGTGATTTCGGTGCACAGGTTGCTGGATCGGACTACGCCAACGTGGTCTTGAGGGCTCCTCAGGTTGCAAGGATCCTTGAATGTGATCCATGGGTGGCCGGTCTCGAAGACCATTTGAAGCATCTTCTTCCAAAGCTCCAGAGCCTCCACACGTCGCCCCCAGATCTCGCCTCGGTCAGCCATGGCCTCGTACTGAACATAGCGATCCTCAAAAGCCTTTCCGTACAGATCGTGCAGGTCTGGAACTTCATTGGAGCGGAAGAGAGTCCAGTGCTGGCGAGCCTCCATGCGCTTCATGAACAGGTCTGGAATCCAGTTAGCTGTGTTCATGTCATGCGTTCGACGTCGCTCGTCGCCAGTGTTCCGGCGTAGCTCCAGGAAGTCGAAGATGTCGTTGTGCCAGCTTTCCAGATAGGCGCAACCAGACCCGGCTCGCTTACCGCCTTGGTTCACCGCCACGAGCTGATCGTTGTGCATCTTCAGGAACGGGATAACGCCTTGGCTTTCCCCATTTGTGCCATGAATATGAGCACCGGTGCCCCTAACTGAAGTCCAAGAGCCACCCAAGCCGCCTGCCCATTTGGATAGCATGGCGTTCTCGGCAATACCACGTTGGACAATGGATTCTAGCGAGTCATCAATCTTATAGAGGTAGCAAGATGAGAGCTGAGATCGAGGGGTGCCTGAGTTAAACAGAGTCGGGGTTGAACTGCAGAATCGACGGCTTCGATACAGGTGATAAAGCTTGAGAACCCAGTCTTCCCTATCGCCGGGCTCTTGCTTAAAGAGTCCCATGGCAACCCTTAACCAGAAGAACTGAGGTGCCTCAATTCTTTGACTCTTGCCCTCCGTCTTATCGACCAGCAAGTACCGATCAAAGAGGGTTTGGATGCCCAAGTAGTCAAACGCTAAGTCAAAGTCTGGATCTAGATCGGAAGCAAGCCGCTCCAGATCATAGTCCAACATATCTGTCGCTATACGATCAATCGCGACTGCTCTCTCAAGGTAGGTTCGGAAGCCCTTTTGGTGGAAGGCTTTCAGTTGGTCAACGCCATCGCGGACAATATCCCAGCCCAAGGCCTCTTCATAGATATAGGTAAGCAGAATGCGTCCGGCAAAAAGAGCGTAGTCAGAGTCCCTCTCAATGAGAGACTTTGCATTCATGACGACAACTTTGCGAATATCTTTCAGATCAACATTACTGCCCAAAGATCGGCGTAGTTCTTGCTCGATCTCCATGTCCTCGGCCTCAAGATCTAGGCCCTGACGCGCGTAGACGATACGAAGTGGCAAGTCACGTCCATCGTAAAGGAACGGCTGCCCCGTCTCATCAATCGCCTCAATAAAACCGAAGGGCGATTCATAGTTAAGGTTGGTCTCCGCTTGAGCAACTTCTCGCTCAAAAGCCCTTCTTGCTCGATAGATAATGTAAGCCTCAGCCACCTTGTAATGGCCCGCTCGCATGATCTCTTCCTGAACAATATCCTGAACCTGTTCAATTCCAATGGTTTCGATATCGAGGCCTCGTACTTTCAGTTCGGTAGCCCTGGCAATCTTAACAGCAGGATCAGAATCCTGCTCATAGGCTAAGAAGGCTTTTCGAACCGCGACTTCGATCTTATTGGAATCCCACTCCACCACCATTCCGTTGCGGCGAATGAGCTTGGGAGCTGGGCCGAGGGGAGGTTTGACCGCTTTGACCCGAACAGGAGTTGGCTCTACGGCAATGTCGATGTCATCAAACAGAGATTGGATCACGGGGCTGTCTATGGTCTTCATTTCGTTGTGTTACAGATCGTCGTCGTCGGCTGTGATGAGCGAGGATGATTTTTGATACTCGGTGACGCGTCCTTCAAAGAAGTTTTGTTCCTTTCGAACGTCCATTAGCTCGGCAAGCCATGGAAGAGGATTTGTGACTCCTGGTTTCAGCGCACTTAGTCCTACTCCTTCCAGTCGCCGATCGGCGATAAAATCGATGTATTGGCAGAATTCATCGGCGTTGAGGCCAACTCCTGAGACCGGTAAACAATCTCGAATGAATTCTTGCTCTAGGCGGACGGCTTCACGCATCAAATCAGTCAGTTCGGCTTTGAATTCTGGAGTCCAAACATCCATGTTCTCTTCCACCAAGTTGATGAACAACTGCCGGAAAACTTCAATGTGGTTACTCTCATCCCGCAGTGTATAGCGGAACATTTGACCAATTCCGGGGAACTTGCCTTGACGATACAGGGACAGCACCATGCCAAATAGTCCGTAGAATTGGGTGCCTTCCATGCATTGGCCAAACACGAAAATGTTCTTAGCCAAGAGCTGCTTGTTTTCGGTCAACGTCAAATCAAGATCGCGGCGAAGCCCTTTGCTAATGCGGGTAACGAATTCATTCTTCTGCCGAATCGTGGCCACGTCTTCGAACATTGCCTCACACTCGTGAGGGTTGATCCCCAAGGAAGAGATCATGTAGAGCAAGGAGTCTGCATGGATATTCTCCTCGTGTGCGTGTCTCCCCAAAACCAACTTTAACTCGGAGGCGGTAATAGACTCTCGCACCACGTGCAAGATATTGTCGCCGACGATTCCTTCCGCTGCCGAAAAATAGCCAATCGCCATTCTAATAATCCAGCGATCTACATCGGACAGGGCATTATCGCTTCGCCACTGCTCAATATCTTTCTGCATGGGGATGTCTTCCGGCTCCCAGTGGTTTGCCTTCATCTTGCGGTAAAGCTCATAAGCCCAGTGGTACTTGAGAGGGAGGAGGTTGAAGGTCATGGTCTCTCGGCCAGTTATAACGCGCTTGGCCGCCAGAGAGGCTTGGGCTTTGTCCTCGTCTAAAGCGAAGGTTCGATTTCCAATCGTATAAGTCGTACTCATTATTGTGTCCGCGAAGGGCAGGAATTGACACGAGCTAGAACGACACCTAAACACGGCGAACCGTGATCACTTTAACCTCTGAACGAGGCTCCCGCTATAGATGTGTTCCAGGTATTCGGCTAGACCTATGACATCGTTTAGGCCAATAACTGTTGCGGCATCTCACCGCATTTTTTCCTGGCACCTTGTGGGTGTTAAAACTACAAGAATTCTGACGGAGGTGCACAATAAAAAGCCGCAAGTTTTACGGAAAACCACTAAATAGGGGATTGAGAACCAATTTCAGGCCAAGATGTTGACATCAGTGGACAAGCAATAAAATCGCCGCAGCTGCCGGACCGGCATGGTCAACACGCAAAACTCGGGGTCCCAAAGTGACCCCACGGTCTCCAATGAGTTCTAGTTCTCGCTTACTCCAACCGCCCTCTGGACCCACCACAATCGTCATCTCTTCCTTTGGGATTAACACCTGCGATTCATCTTCCACTTCGCTCAGGACGACTGCATCTGGACGATGCTTCAAGACATCTTTTAGAGACGGCAAGTAGGAGATGGTCGGTAGCTTTGTCCGAAAACTAACTTCAGCCGCCTCTCGCAGAATGACTTCCAAGCGATGTAGCCGATCGCTAACCTTTTTGGCATCCCATTGAACGACTGTACGTTCGCTAGGAAAGATCAAAAACTCTGCAACCCCAATCTCTGTACAAGCTCGGACAATCTCATCAAGCTTATCGCCCTTTGGCAAGGACTGAGCGATGGTGAGTTTTCGTTTTGCCTCAACAGACGGCCACAGAACCTCAATCGGACGAGCATCACGACCCGTAAACTCACATCGTATGATAGAGCCATCATTGGGCAAAACCGCAATCTGTGCTCCACCACTTAGCCTTAAAACCTTTCGAAGCTTATCAACCTCGGTCGACGGAAATTCAATCAGGTCTTCTGGCGAAGCGCCAGGCACAAAAACCCTTGGGAGCGCTCGAATGGGAAGATTCCCCACTATTCCACCTTCACGAGAGTCGCGCCGATCCAGTCGTCTTCCTGAAGCTGCTTCTCCAGCCGAAACCCGGCTCGCTCTGCGGCTTCTTTCACATCGGGCCAGTTTGCCTCGATGATGCCAGAAACAATCCAGAAACCATCCTTTCGCACCACCTGAGCGATCTCTCGAGCAATTGAGATCAGGGTTGCAGAAATAATATTGGAAATCACTAAGTCGTACTTAGCAGATTCTTCGCTGGCTGGGGGCAAGACTTGTACTCCAGCTCCGGCCAATGCTTCAAACTCTACGCCGTTTAGTTTTGCGTTCTCTTTCGATACTTCAACGGAAATAGGATCAATATCTATCGCGACCACTCTTGCGGCCCCAAGTTTTGCTGCGCCTACGGAGAGGATGCCACTTCCACAACCAATATCCGCAACCTTCTGGTCAGCCTGCATGAACTCATCTAGCAGCTCCAAGCACATCCGCGTAGTCGGATGATCGCCGGTTCCAAAAGCTTGCCCAGGATCAAGAACGATTTCAACATCGCCCTCGCCAAGTTCTACTTCTTCCCAGGTTGGGCGAACCACAAAGCGCTGCCCCACACGTCTGGGCTTGAAAAACTGTTTCCAATTTTCCTCCCAGTTCTCTTCCACCAGTGGACGACTTTCAACTCTTGGTACACCCGCTTCAAGTAATGCAGTTTTTAGTGCCTCCACGACTTGAGCGGAACCATCAACTTCTACAACGGCAGCCCCAAGAGTAGGAGGCGTGTCCGTTTGAAGAGTGTTCTCACATCCAAACTGCCCAAAGACATCAATGTATGGGGACCAATCCTGAGGTGCCTGATCAAAATAGGCAACAACTTCGATCCAGCTCATTTCTTCTTCCCAAAGAGTCCACCGAGCAGACCCCGATTCTCTTCTACCGGTAGATCTTCACCGCTTACTTCTGCAAACTCCCGAAGTAGCTTGGACTGAGCCTCATTCAACTTGGTAGGAACCTTCACCGTTACTTGCACAACCACATCTCCCCGCTTACCACCATGTAGTGGCGGAAGCCCAACATTCTTGATCGCAAGTTGAGTTCCTGGTTGAGTTCCGGCCGGAATCTGAAGCTCCAATGGTTCGGCAACCCCTTCAAACTGAACGGTGTGCCCCAACGCGGCCTGAGCAAAGGTAGCTTCAACAATTGTGTACAACGTTTGCCCTTCTCTCTGGAACCGATTATCTCGCTTGATCCGAAGATGAGCATAGAGATTTCCAGGAGAACCACCGGCCATGCCATCATGGCCTTGACCAGGAATCTGCAAGGTGTTGCCGTTCTCTACTCCGGCTGGAATCGTAATCATGACCCGGGCTTCGTTCGGCACAACGCCTTGACCACCACACTTCTTACAGGGGTCCTTTATCGTCCAGCCTTGTCCTCGACAGGTTCCACACGGAGCCGAGGTCTGCATACGACCAATGAATGTGTCGCGCACCTGCGTCACCATTCCAGAGCCGTTGCAGGTAGGACATGAGATTGGGAGCGTGCCACCTTCTCCTCCCTTTCCAGAACACGCATCGCATTCCGACAGGCGCTCAATGTTAACTTCCTTCTGAACGCCGTTTAAAACATCTCGGAGAGTGAGATCCAGTTGAATCTCGATGTCTCCACCATCGCGTCCCATCCTCTGCTGGCGACGTCCACCACCGCCTCCACCCGCCATGCCCCCAAAGAACATGTCGAAAAGGTCGGTAAAACCACCCGCTTGACCGCCGCCAAAGAAGTCTCCACCCGAATCTTCGGTGGACCCAAAACGATCAAACCGCTGGCGTTTCTCAGGATCAGACAGAACCGAATACGCCGATCCTATCTCCTTAAACTTCTCTTCGGCCTCCGTATCGCCCGGGTTCACATCCGGGTGATACTTCCTAGCTAGCCGCCGGTAAGCAGACTTAATCTCGTCCGCCGAGGCATCCCTCGGCACTCCAAGCACCTCGTAGGGATCTCTCTGCGCCATGCTTTAGTCTTCAGATTCGCCGTCGTCGCCCGCGTTCTCTTCTTCGGCGATGTCGCTAAGGGAAAGGGTATCGCTATCATCTGAAGCCGCTACCTCTTCTTCCTCTTCGTCTCCGGCAAGAGCGGATAGGGTTAATTCATCGGGATCGGCGTCTGAATGATCGTCGTGATCATCCTCTCCGTCTCCAGAAATCAAAGCAGCTTCCGTCTCATCCAATGCAGGGAGAAGAAGTCCTAGCTCAGCTGGCATGGTCTCATCGATCAGAAGCGCAGCTTCAGGAGCTTCGATAATGACCGAATCGGCCGATGGCATTACGGGCTTAATCTTGCCCGCTGCGATCTCAGCAAGAGCAATGGTTAATGGGTGGCTAGAGTCAACCTGAACGAGCGGAGGAGCTCCTTCACGCAACTGTTTGGCTCGCTTGGCAGCCAGGTTTGAGAGGACAAACTTGCCCTGTGGAAAATCGGTTAGGATATCTGGGGAAGGGAGCATGACAGGTGAATTCTAACGAGACTTAGAACGATCTAGTATACCCACGGTTGAATAAGGAAGTCATAATCAAAACCGACTTTAGTCTCACCTATATAAAGGACATCTAAAAAGCCTTACTCAAGCTCAATTGTTGCGGGAGGCTTGCTGGTCAAGTCATAGAAAACACGATTCACACCGTCAACCTCGTTCACAATTCGATTCGCAATGTGCTCTAAGACCTCAAAGGGGATGTTTACGGCTCTAGCCGTCATCGCATCTTCACTCTCGACCGCCCGCAGAACAATCGGTTGCTCATAGGTCCGTTCATCACCCATGACACCTACTGACTTAACATCCAACAAGGCGGCATAGGATTGCCAGATGCCTTTGTTTAGTCCCCTAGCCCGGAGCTCGGACCTGAAGATCCAGTCTGCGTCTTGAACCATGCGGACTCGCTCAGGGGTCACTTCTCCCAGAATCCTTACGCCTAGTCCAGGTCCAGGGAAAGGCTCTCGATCCACCATTTCATCAGGCAAACCTAGTTGTCGGCCCACTTCCCTCACCTCGTCTTTAAACAGCCAACGAAGAGGCTCTATCAGGTCCAACTTCATCCAATCTGGCAGTCCGCCCACGTTGTGATGAGTCTTGATCTTTGCAGAGGTCGAAGAACCACTTTCAATCACGTCTGGGTAGAGGGTTCCTTGAGCCAAAAAGTCGCATCCCTCTAGTTCATTCGCATGATCCTCAAAGACCCGGACAAACTGCTCGCCAATCGTTTTGCGTTTTACTTCCGGATCTTTCTTATCTGCCAAAGCTCCAAAGAATCGATCATGTTCCGTAAAGGCATGAAGGTTTCCTTGGAAATGCCCTCCAAATGTGTCGACAACCTGTTGTGCCTCGCCCTTTCTCAGCAGGCCATGATCTACGAAAACACAAACAGCCCGGTCTCCGATGGCTTTAATCAACAGCGCCGCCATGACGCTGGAGTCCACCCCTCCACTCACCGCACACAGAACCTTCTTGTCCGGTCCAACTTTCTCTCTGATTCGAGCAACCTCTTCATCTATGAAGGCCCTGCTTGTCCAGTCGCCTTTTAGTTTTGCGTGCTCAAAGAGGAACCGCCGGAGGATTGTCTTTCCATCCGCTGTATGCGTGACTTCGGGATGGAATTGGACACCAAACTGATTAGAGGCCAAATTTTCGATGGCCGCAATCGGGCAGGTTTCAGTACTCGCTGTGACCACGAATCCTGGTGGGACGTCCAGCACCTGGTCTCCATGGCTCATCCATACATCATGAGAAGTTAGACCCGATAGCAGGGCTCCTCCCTCTTGCTCCCATTCCTGAACATCACCCTCGGGGTTGATGGGAGTGATCGCTCGGAACCCGTACTCTTTATGATTCGCCGTCTCGACTTTTCCGCCAAGCTCTTTGGCCATCAACTGCATCCCGTAGCAGATCCCTAAAGTTGGCAAGGAATCCAGAACATTGAAGTCGATATTTGGTGCGCCAACTTCCAGTGTGGATCTGGGACCGCCGCTGAGAATAACCGCATCGGGCTTGACCTCGCGAATCTTGGCTTCTGCACTCGTCCATGGCACCATCTCGGAATAGACTCCGAGTTCGCGGACTCGTCGGACGATGAGTTGGGTGTATTGTCCCCCGAAGTCAACAACGATAACGGTTTGATGCGCCATATGAGGCAATCAATTGTGACACAACACAGCTAATCTGATTGGGAATGGAACCACTTACTGTATTGGTTAATCCAATCCAATTGCTCCACAGTGTCTGGAATAGCGATTCCTCTAGCCTTCTTAACCGCTTCCAGAGAATCGCTTATAGAATAACCTTGGTTCACCAATATGCAGGTACAAAGCAGACCGGATCGACCAATGCCCATACGGCAGTGAATAACCACTTGCTCTGACGCTTTTATACGAGTACACAAATCATCGACAAGGTTAGCGAAAGACTTCATAGAGTCAGGAACTCCCCTATCTGGGATTGGTACTGACACATAATGAAGGCCTAAGCTACGACACGCCTCGTATTCATCACTTAATCCCAGACATGCTTCTTCCATCATGGTAAGCATTGAGACAACTGTTGTAGCTCCCTGCTGAAACCACCCCTGAATATCGTGATACCCTTGAGGTCGAGGCATAATAGCCAACTTTCCAGTTTTGCACTGCGGTATCCAATTCATTGCCTGACTCTTCCAGTTAACGAGATCGAAGGTACCCTTTGCCTATGTCGATAGAGCCGCGCCCCCTTCCTGAAGGCACGCTGCTCGCCGAGCGGTTTGAGGTTGAAACAGTTCTCGGTCGTGGAGCTTTTGGTATTGTTTACCGAGCCCATGATCTTGTTAGAAACGATCATGTAGTGGTCAAGGAACTTGCGCCATCGGGTGTCCACCGTCAAACGGATAACCTGCTGAATCTCCCTTCGGAATCGGCACATCGTACTCGTCAAAACTTTCTCAACGAAGCAAAAACCCTGAGCCGATTGCATGTGCGAGGAGTTCTACCCGTAAGGATGGGGTTTGCGGAGAACGGGACCGCTTACTTTGCGACTGACTACTTGCCCCAAGCCGAAACCTTGGAGAAAGTCATGATACGGGAAGGAAGAATGGAGATAGATGGCGCTCTCGATATCCTCTATCAATGCCTAGAGATTCTTGAAGCGATCCACGCCAAGGGCGTTCTTCATAGAGATCTTAAGCCCAGCAATATCCTTCTCAACTCTAATGGAGAGGTGACTTTGATTGACTTTGGGGCGGCGCGCGAATGGCAGGCAGACCTGTCTACGACTCACACCGTGTTATTCACGCCAAGCTACGCTCCATTAGAGCAGATGACCGAACGGGCGCGGCGAGGTCCGGCAAGTGATCTTTTTGCCCTCTGCGCCACATTCTATGAAATGGTGACCGGGCATAAGCCAGAAAGCGCTACAGACCGTGCATCTGGCACCCAATTGACACCCCTTTGCATATATCGTCCAGAGGCAGATATCTCTCTTGTAGCTGCGATTGAAAATGGCTTGGCCCTGAAGTACATTGACCGCCCCCAAACCATAGCCGAGTTTAGAGAGCTCCTGTCCAAAGAGATTGAACAAAGTGGACCTCTCGGCCTTTTCGAGCTAGATGCGAGGATGGTTCGGTTACAACGATTTACTTTTGAAAAGCGTCAATGCCCTGCTTGTCAAGGACTACTAGAAGAACCTCGCCCTTTGCGAAAAGGGATTTGCCCAGTTTGCCATGAAGGGGGAATCAAAGTCCGAGTGATTCATCCTCGTCAGTGCCCAGTTTGCGGAATTTCGGTCATGCGAAAGTTCCACAACCTAAACCCAGTTCGCACTTGCCCAGATTGTAAAACAGGCTGGCTCACTATCAAGAAAAAGAACCTGATTAGTAAGGAAATCCAGGCTCGTTGCCCGGATTGCAACTCGATATTCTCTGGTGATCAACTTGGTAAGGAGGCGCTTGAACAAGCCAGGAGATCTGAACAGGTTTGGCACTGTGATTCTTGCAATTCGCAACTGGATGAACAGCCAGATGGACGGTTAAGCCTGGCAGTTTCTTCTAGGCAGCTTCCCTATCAACGTCTTTACTCTGAGGAATGGGATTGCGTTGCAGCAGGATTGGAGCCGGGAACAGGAAATGCAGAATGCACCGCTTGCGCCGCTGACTATTATGTCGAAGGGGAGAATGTAACGCTTTTGGCCTGCAAGGATGATCCCTTTGGCTATGCAAACCCAAACATTGGTCGCCTGCTAACGTTTGAAGATATGCGGTGGCTAGCTGTCTCGAAGTACAGTCCACATCCCGGTTTAGTTTGTGATGAGTGTCACACAGAGTTTGATAAGTCGGAGCCATACCTAAGGCTTGTACGTTCTCCAAACCAACGATTGCTAAGGCACATTGATGCCCCTAACAAACTTCTAGACTGGCACCGGATTGCTCAAGATTTGCCGACCGTTGACGAAGAAGCCGCCTTTGCCGACTCTCTAAATGCGGAGATCATCCATGCCTATCGAGAAGGTGAAATTGGATTTGATGATGAGAACACACTTCTGTGGAAAGGAGCCGCTACTAACCTTGATTCAGGAGCCACCGGGACTCTATCCATTTCTCGTACAGAGTTCCAGTTTGGCGGCATGTTTAGGAAATCAAAACTTCCATTTGACACCATCCGATCTTGCCGAGCTGAGCCAGGAAAGGTGTGTTTCCTTATCCGTGGAGAAGCCGAGCCACTTGAGTTTCAGGTCGAATCAATCGACCTGACAATTACTCTTCAATCAGGCCGATACACGGTAGAGTTGACATCCGAAGATTTGGTCAATCGAGTCAATCTTGAGCGGACAGCTTAGCCCTTGGTTTTCGTCTTCTCAATGCTAATGCGGCACCAGCTATGGTCAAAGCAATGGTTCCCGGTTCTGGTACTGGACTGTTGAAAGCTCCACCAGATCCACCGATTACCATATCTTGCCCCCAGCCCTGACCGTAACCGCCAATCACAATTTTTGAAGAGCCGATCCCAGCGACAGGCACACCTAATCGTTGGAGTAGCGAATAGTTAAAAAGAAACTGCGATGAAACTGCATTCATTGCCTGCCCACTGCCCGCTGGATCACCAAGCATCGAGAATGACTTAATCGCAGAATGGTAGTCGATCATATTCTGGCTATGGCCCCAACGGAACATATCTCCGTTAGCATTTGTATAACGATAAGCCTGCGCGTCATAGTAGGTATGTGGATGCTGGAAACCCCAAATGCCACCCTTTACAGATCCAGTCTCGGAGTGAGAGTTACCGTTACTACCGCCAACAGAGTCGGCAGCTTGCCACGTCCCAGTACCAGCAAGATCAAGCTTATAGTAAACACCGCTTGTAAAGCCAAGACTAGAGGAGTTCGACATAACTCCAACACCCAAGATGATGTCGCCTTTCATCCATAAGGAGCCATCGGTCAGCAAGCCCGTTGGATTTCCTACAAGACTACTGTGAGCAAGGTCGTTTTCGCCTAGCTTAAAACTGGTGGTGTATGCACTAAAGTAGTTTCCAGAAGTAGCTCCTTTAGCCCATTTGCCAGCTTCAAGAGACGAACCTTGGAAGTCCCATCCATCTACAGCAAAATTACCCGTTATAGAAACTGATGAAGCAATAGCCGATAAGCAAAGCAATAAACACAGGGAGAACACCTTCCTGAACATGCCTACATATTACAACAAAGACAAACTCGATTAGCTAGCAATGTTACGGTGTCTTAAAGGCACTGCAGGAAGAGTTAAAGAGTCACCGGTAACAGACGTCACCTTGATCAGGCGATCAAGAATTACTTTGATTGAACCAGCTAGAGGGAAAGCGAGGATCATCCCAGGGAGCCCAAAGAGTGCGGCTCCAGATAGAATGACAAAGATATTGATCACCCCGCTCAGACCAACCGAAGATCCGACCACCTGTGGATAGACCGCCTGGTCAAAGATCATCCCGATCACCGCGTAAATACCTACCACCGCCAATGCATACGCCCAAGGTGATCCGAGCGAAAACAGAAAGTTCCCAGAAACCCCACCAAGCCCGATCACAAGCAAAGTCACGCTGTAGCTAATAAATCCCCCGATATAAGGGATCAAGTAAAAGCTAGCGAACAGAATGCCCAAAACAAACGCATAAGGCACATTGAAAAACCACAAAAGCAGTGTTGTCAAGGCCGCATACAGCAGACACACAGTAGTGACGCCGCGCAAATACCGGAGAAAAACTTGACCGATATCGCTCATCATCGCGATCGTGTTTGCCCGAATAGACGGAGGTATCCATCTTGGCCCACGACGCCGAAGATCCTCCATCTCCAAGAGCATCATGTAAACGATCAAGGGAACGAGGAGCAGAGTAAACAGGCCTGAAGCAAGTCCTGTCAGCACGCCAAAAAAGGAGCCAAATGCCTTCTGGACGTAAGCCGAAATCTGGCCTCGATTTTTGTCAATATACTGCTCAGTAATTGCCCGGCGTGTGCTCGGCAATCCTAGTCTTTCAAGGTAAGGCTTTGCTTGGACAAGTAAAACATCAATTTGATCTTGCTCACTTACCTGTCGAGCTTGATTAACGGGATTCCAACGCAAAAAGTAATTGTCTGCTTGACTGCCAGCAGATAAGCTACCCGTGAAATCTTGAAGAGATTTGGACGCAGTCGTAACTTGTCGAGCTATAGTCGGACCTGCGAAAACGCCGATCAGCGTCATGCCTAAGAAGAAGACAATGAAGACCATCGTCACCGCGATTCCACGTGAATATCCGCGAAGTCGCAATCTTCGAACGCTAGGCTCTAGTAGTGCGGCAATGATGAAAGAGATGATGAAGGGCAGCAAAATGCCCCTAACCAGGTAGAGAAAGACAAGAGTAACCACCACTAAGGTGACCCACAATGTAACTCTCCAACCCATCTTAGGGGCGGTTATACCTTAGACGCCTAGCTCTTCGACAGCTGCGCTAGTAGATCGCTTGGCTCTTTGCTCCGCAACCCACTCTTCAGTCTTCCCTTTGAGCTCGTTAAACTTGCTGGCGAGTTCATCGCGGGTTTCCGTTCCTGCCTTAGGTGCAAACAAAAGTCCGGCAGCAGCACCGATGATGGCACCCAGGCCAACACCCGCTAACATGTACAACACTACATTCGCATCTTCTTTCTCGTGGCTCATTTCATTCCTCCTTGGTTTCAAGCTCCATTATGCTCATCTTTTGACATTTCTGCCAGTTTGCTTCGCACGTAGGACTCTTATTCCCGACGAACCTTTATTTCCCACAGTTCAAGTACTGGGGATTTAGATTTAGTCGAGCATTATCGATGGTCATTGACCTCAAGTAATCATTCCTATGGCATGAGACAAGCGCGCGTATATCACGGTCATCGCTTACCAGCTGTGCAGTTGCTTGTAACCTAGCCATCTGAGCCCCTTGGTCTCAAACGAAGTGGTTGCCACTCGTCATTCTTCTTGTATTGTTGTTAACTCAAGGCGTGTTCGAACCCAAAAATGTGTGCTGGTTCGGCATCATGCGCCTAGAATTTTCCGATGGAGCCAGACTAATGCTCAGAGAATGAACCGTTTTCCCGATTCGGTTGAGTGCGAACATGCTCCATGACTATCGCGGAGCAATAGCTAACCTTTTGTGGCTAGTGCTACCAAAAGGCTCATAGTCAATCACGAAGCATTCATTTGCAAAACACACCACAAAAAGACCATTTAAGTTATCCTATTGTTCTAAGTCACCAGAATTACAAAAACACGATATTCCGAAGAGGAGGAAATCTTGAACTGGAATTTGATTGTCTTCATCCTATTAATAGGGGCTTGTCAGGGGCAATACGAGCCTCAGCGCAAACACCCACAAAACTCCAGTGGCCCGGCTCCTTACTTGGTGAATAATCGTGCCTATCATGAGGCTGTCTCTACTGAGGCGAAGCAAATCAATGACCTGATTGACCGGGGCCTTGTAACGAACGCGGCACAGGTACTCAAAAATGCGCAGCAACGATTCCCCGAGGAGCCCGCACTCCTTGTTCTCCAGGGACAAATCCTCATTGAACAAGGAAAACCAAGGGAGGCTGTTGGGATTCTGCAGCCTTTGGCCAAAGGCGGATATCTCCGTGCAACACCATTGGCCCTACTCGGACTGGCCCAGGCCCGATCTGGCCAACTTGTCGAGAGCAAGCAACTCTTCGTGGATAGCGACCTATTCGTAAAGCGCATTTATCGAGAGCAGGGATCAAGCCTCTTGCCTAGCCTTGCCACATCAAATGGACTTGAAGCCGCCTGGCTCATAGAAGCGGGCCTTAACAAGGATTTTACGCATCAAGGTGATGCGGCTATGCGTTTCTACACCGAAGCTCATACTCTCGCCCCCACAGATGCGCTCCTTAACATGCAGATGGGGATGTATCACGAAGACTGTGCGTTTGTCCTAAATCAGGCCAAGAAGTATGGCGAAGCTGCTTCTCACCTTGAGAAGGCAGTGAAACACTTCGGTGTGGCCGTAGAAGGAAGCGCTATTGCCTCGCGAGCAAAAGTAAAGCTAAGCGAAACTAGGTACTCGCTAAAGGCAACCTTGAAAGCCGCCGGAAAGCAGACATAGAGTAGGTAGTGAGGCTGGCCTAGTGCCTCACTACCTTAAACATAACCCACTCGAAAAATGCATCAAACGCAGCGATTTAGACTTACAATATCCAATACGTTATTTTGTAAATCTCAATAGGCGAAGACATTGAGAATTCTTATCGAGGCACGAAGATTATCAGGCACTGGCTAACACTCGATTTGTCTCAGCAGTTACTCCACCCGCAATGGTTCCACCCGCCAAAACGGTCATTCCGCGATAGGCGACCGCAATCTGGCCTGGGGTGACTGCCCGGACAGGCTTATCAAACTCTAGGTAAGGTTGTTCGCCGCCATAAAGCGTCGCTTTTTGGGGCTCCATGTTGTAGCGGATTTTTGCCATCACTCTCTGCGGCTCGTTGGTCGCCTCAATGGCATTCCAAAAAAGACCATCCAGTTCGACTCTTCGCGTCTCTAATAACTCCGATGGGCCGACCACCACTTGGTTCTCTTTCGGCTTGAGTTCCAACACATAGAGTGGCTTTCGCGACGAAACACCAATCCCTCTACGCTGCCCTATGGTGAAGTCTGCAACCCCTTCATGCTCACCCAGTTCCTTTCCTTCAGAGTCTAAAATCTGACCCTTTGAGAATATCTGTGGTTTAGACTTTCGAAGGAACTCTTGATAGCCTCCAGCTTCGCTCACAAAACAAATCTCTTGACTGTCGGGCTTATCCGCTACATTTAATCCGAGCGAGCGAGCAAGTTCTCTAGCCTGCTCCTTATCCGCAAACTCACCCATTGGAAAATAGCTATTCGCAAGTTGATCTTGATCCAACATGTACAAGACGTAGCTCTGATCCTTACCCTTGCCTCTGGCCCGCATCAACTTATGTCGTCCAGTAGCCTTATCAAAGCGAATTCGAGCATAGTGACCGGTCACTAGCCGGTCACACCCTAGCTCACGCATCTTCTGCATCAAGATTTCAAACTTGACGTACTTGTTGCATTGCACACAGGGATTGGGAGTTCGGCCCCTCTCATATTCAGAGACGAAATTCTCGATTACGTTTTGTCGAAACTCCTCTTTGAAGTTCATGACGTAGTGCGGAATATCAAGCTTCCTAGCAACACGTCGTGCATCTTCAACGGCGCCAAGAGAGCAACATCCGGCGTGCCGAGGATCTGTTTGACTCTCCTGCCAGATCTGCATAGTCATGCCGATCACATCGCAACCACGTTGCTTCAAAATAGCCGCTGCAACCGAGCTATCTACTCCGCCCGACATCGCGACCAAATACGTAGGTTTAGTTGCCAGTGCCGCCTCCAAGGATTAGGGACCGATATGGCTCTTCATTTAACTTACGCTCCAATCCACTGGAGGCAACTTGTTCAAACTTCCCTCCCTTTGCTTGGACGAAGAGAGTGGGTGTCCCATTGATCTTGATTGCATGCGCAAGGTTTATATCGTCCGTCACTCTCTTGATTGCCTGATCTTCAGAGTCGGTAAGTCTCTTCTCTATTTTCGCCACATCCATGCCCAACGACTTCGCAATGGCTAACAAAGTCGTATTGTTCTGCATCTCAGAATTGGGCTTCGAGTAGACCTCAGCGATAAACGGGAAAAACTTTCCTTCTTCTGCGGCCATCTCTGCTACGGCGGCGGCTGGGATTGCCATCTTATGACCTTCTAGTTGGAACAGTGGGAAATGGTGGAAAACCAATCGAATTTTTCCATTACTATTCTTCACCAGGTCCTCAAGGATTGGAAAATTCTGTTGACACGTGGGACAAAGTAAGTCCGCAAACTCCACAATTGTCACGGGAGCTTCCTTGTTGCCAAGGATGTGAGCGTTCGGCCCCACCAACTCTAACTCCCCTTCTTGCTGTTTCTGAGCAATCAAAAATTCAGATTGGCCATCAATCTTTTCATTAGAATTGATACGCATCGTAATCATGGTTGTCAGAGCAACCACCATAGCCACTGTTGACGCGCCAATGACCATCACATCTAGCTTGCCAGCACCCTTTTCACCTGCTTTATCAGACTGCAGCATCGCCGCATAGACAATAGTGGTTAACACCATTGTTGCGGCAGAAGAGATGCACCACCAACAGGTTGCGTGGATCACATAAAGTGCGGTGTAGGTCAGATAGCCGCTATAGAGGGCTCCGGCCGCAGAAAGAACAAACCCAATAGTCGTGAGCGTCTTATTGGACTCTTTGTTAGAAGTGGCCCTATAGATAGCAAGAACTGTTAGAGCTACATACCCGAGCAGTCCCAAGTAGGCGACGGGAATCCCACCTCGGAAGTGATCACCAGTGAGGTAGGCGGACTGGTGAGTGGTCACCACGTCGCATCCTTTAGCGGCTCCACATGGCAAGGACAGCTTAAGCCGATGGCTCAAACTCAGGAAGCCAGAGATAAAAATGCCCACATTTCCGAGGATGATGAGCAGACGATTGAGTGCAACTGATGACACAGGTTGATTTTACCGTTCCTTAGGGTCTAGCCCCAGGTTCCTGGGAGCTTACAGCTTTAATGCCAAACGGTACACTATTAGTTCCAATCTTTAAGAAATCTCTATGTCTGCCACCATTCAACCCCTTCAACTCCTAAACCGGCCAAGACCACGCCGAGGGACGTACTTCGTCCAAACCTGGGGTTGTCAGATGAATGAAGAGGATAGCGAACAGATGGCGCTGTACCTAGAGCAAATTGGATTTGAGTCAACTCCAAGCATGTTTGAAGCTCAGGTGATCCTCCTGAACACTTGCTCTGTTCGAAAGAAACCCGAAGACAAGGCGTTTTCGATGCTCGGAGAACTTTCCTCTTTGCGAAAGTCACGGCCAGAAGTTGTGATCGGCGTGTGTGGATGCATGGCTCAATTGCGTGCCGATGAGATTCGCCGTAGAGCACCCCACGTGGATTTCGTGGTCGGCACCGGGCAAGTATCGACCATTCCAGGATTGGTTGAAGAAGCTCTACAAAAGCGCCGATTCCAGAAACGGCTTGACCTTCCCGAGCGAAAGGGATCTGTTGTAGAGGAAATGCCTCGGCGACACGTTCGTCAAGTAGCGAAGCTCAAAGCTTTTGTTCCCATCCAATACGGGTGTGATAAGTTCTGCACGTTCTGTATAGTCCCTACGACCCGAGGTCGAGAGCGTTCTCGTCCTACTGCAGATATTGTGGAAGAGGTTGCAGACCTCGCTCGAAACGGAACTCGAGAAGTCACCCTCCTTGGGCAAACGGTGAACTCTTACGGCAAAAATATGCCCGAAGGAAAGGTGCCATTCAGCCAACTGTTGTGGCAGTTAGCTGAAGTTCCAGATTTGGAGCGCATTCGTTACACCTCCCCTTACCCAAGAGACTTTAAGGCCGACGTGATTGAGGCGATCCGTGATTGTCCAAAAGTGATGGAGCACTGTCATATGCCCCTCCAAGGCGGCAATGATGTGTTGCTAAAGCGGATGAAGCGGCTCTATACCGTAGATAGCTTCAAGCAGATTGTTCGAGAGCTTCGAGAAGCCATACCTGATGTTGGGCTAACAACGGACATTATCGTTGGTTTCCCAGGGGAAACAGAAGAAGAGTTCCAAGGCACACTCGATATGGTTCGAGAAATTAGGTTCGACGGAGCCTATATGTTCATCTACTCTCCGCGCCCCGGAACGCCTGCCGCGGACATGGAACAGTTGCCTTTACCTCTAAAGAAAGAACGGTTGGCGCGCCTAATCGAACTTCAAAGTTTAGTAACCCGTGATATCAATGCCGGACTAGTAGGTAGAACTTTTGAAGTCTTGGTTGAGGGTATATCGCCTCGCGACCCAAGTTCCCTGCAAGGCTACACCCGAGAGTTCCGGATGATGCACTTCCCAGGAGATATATCATTGAAGGGCAAGGTGATCAAAGTAGAGGCTGTCTCTGGCCACCAGTGGGGACTAGCTGGAAAAGTCGTCTAGATAGGGTATGGCTATCGCACGCTATTTCGTAACCGACGTTGAGAAATCAATCCAATTTTATCGAGAGGCCTTTGGCTTTGGGGAGAAAGAACGACGTGGTTCTGAGTTTGCCATTATCCACCGAGCAGGATTGGAACTTTGGTTGAGCGGCCCTGGAACAACCGTAGCCGCACCAATATCAGACGGTAGAACACCTGAACCAGGAGGGTGGAATAGGGTCGTTGTATCGGTAAGCAATTTGAATGAGATTGTTATACGCCTTCACGAACTTGGTGCTCATTTTAGAAATGATCCATTAGTTGGGCCTGATGGAAGCCAAGTATTGGTTGAAGATCCTGATGGCAATCCAGTTGAAATATTCCAACCAGGTTCAACCAAAGAGGTTCGTTCTTAACCTCTTTGGTTGAACCTATGGTGCTAGTTGCGTGCGGGTGAAGATTTAGCCTTAGGTTTCACTGATTCTATTGTGAAAGACTCCGCTTTCCCATTCGAAACTTTTCCTTCAATCTGAGTGGGTATCTCAACCTCCACTGTAAACAAATCCTTGGATCCATTTACAAACGTGGGTTTCGCCTTCCCTCCATCTTTGACTTGGAAAGACTCCAGATCAAAGATGACGATAGTTCCAGAGAAGTCTAGCTGCACCATATCAATGACTTTGCCATCCTTATCCACTGTTTCTAGCAAGAATGGAAGATCAGTTTTTGGGTCTACATAGTAAAGCTGATCATTCGGCTCTCCGTTAAAGTTCACTCGATAGACATCACATAGTCTGTTATTCTTTTTCTGAGATCGCCGAATGCCTAAGAACTGCATTCCATCTCGAGCAAGTGTCTCATGTATAGAGACGGTAGGATTATCTTCGGAGGCCTCTTCATCCAAAGATGCGAGAAGAGCCGTAATCTCAAATACTTCGCCCCTCTTCTCGATCTTCTTGCCATCAACAATTACATACTGGTAGCTGCCTTTGGCCTCACCCCATTTCACACCCTTCTGCTTCCCATCTTGGTAAGTTTCAACTTCCAAAATCCAAGCTCCATCCTTGTTCTTTTCGAAAGCTCGCTGGTGAACGGTTGTTTGTTTGAGTACCGCATCTTTAACTTTTTGGAAAGGATTTGCTTCGGCTTTGCCAGGCGACATCACAATTGTCACGCCGATGGCGCATGCCAAGGCGGTGGCCATGCCTACCGGCAACGCGATTGATCTTTTCGGATGTGGATTAAGAACAGAGCTCATCCCTGAGGTATCCACTGACATACTACGAAGGGCTTGAACTCCCTCTTCAATTGTCTTATCTTGTTTGGAGAACTGGTTTTCCATTAGGTTCCTCCGAATCTAATTCTAGTTTTGTTCTAAGGCGACTTCGAGCATGGTGCAAACGAGACTTAACCGTTCCTTCGGGGATTCCCAACGACTCTGCCACTTCACTAACATCAAAACCCTGTACTTCGTGTAGCACAAAGGCCGCACGATGAATAGGATCTAAAGCTTCTAGAGCGTCCAAGATTGCCTGCGCATCTTGAAGCTGCTGGTAAGCGCAACCATCCGCAACTTGATCTTTACGTAAGGTTGTCCATCGACGAAGAGACCTTCGCCATTTCGTGAATTCATGGAAGAGTATCGAATGAAGCCAAGTCTTTAATGAAGACTGCCCTCGAAATCGGTCTATCTTCTGAATCGCCCGCAACAATGCCTGCTGGGTCAGATCCTCTGCGTCGGTCTGATTCCTCGTCAGACACAAAGCAAACCGCAACAGCGATTCATAGTGGGTTCGAACGAACCTTTCTTTGGCCTCATGTTGGCCTTGTTTGATCTGGTCAGCCAGGAACTGGTCCGGGGGATTGCTCATCTCTTAGTCCTTTGTCGATTCCGAACCTTGTTCGAGTCTCGACATCCCCACTGAACCTTCTAGGATTAAAAGGGTTCACCAAGCGTTAAAACGTTTCTAAAATGACCCGTTTGAAGGAATGGAATGTGGTTGGCCTGATGGGCCAACCACATAAGGAACTACTTAGCGCTTCGGCGGCGACGAACCAGAGCAACCGCTCCAAGTCCAAGAGCTGCAAGAGTAGCAGGCTCAGGAACCGGCGCAGATGCGGAAACTAGGAAGTCATCGTAGAAAGCTGGCTGATTTGCAGAAGAAAGCCCAGAACCAAGTACTACGGAGTCAATTGTTGCAACTGTTCCTCGAGTAATGGTTCTCCCAAGGACTCCATCGACAAAGAAAGATGCCGTTGTGCCCTCAAGCACAATTTTGAACTCATGCCAGCCGACAGAACGGTTCGGAGCATCTGTCAAGTTAAACCAACCGGTACCCGGTCCAAATGCTACCCGTCCTTGATACTTACTCGAAGAATGAGTTTCACCGGCCAGCGTAACGCCGTTATTGAGTCCTACAGCATAAAGTTGTTCCAAACCTCCAGTTCCATAAGCCTCACCTGCGTAGGAGCGGATTTCAGAATACTGTCGCCCGCCGCCTCCTACACCTACGGTGTCATACATCCAGAAAGAGAATGTTAATGTATCTTCTACGGATATAGGTCCAATAGAAGCTGCACGACGCTTTGCTGTAGCATCAATTGTGCTAGCACTAAATGAACCGGAGTGTACTTGCGTGCTGCTAATCCCAAAACCAGGATTCACATCAACTGGCCATTTTGAGAAATCTTGAGACTCAAAATCATCTTGGAAATAAGTGACGCCAAAGGCTTGGCAGCCCACCAACGCCAAACCGAATGCTGATACAAGACGGGTACGTAAAATCATAAAACTACACCTTTGCAGGCCCAAAAAACAGGTTTTGGGCAAGTTAACGTTAAGCGCAATTGTATTAGTTTTCTTAACTCTAAGATTCAAAAATAGGCCCAAACCGGCAAAATCACCAGTCATTCTTTGACATCAGGTTGGCCCATTTACAACTACGCACAAGCGGTACCCTTAATCGACGTAAATGTCACTGCTTGATGTAACGATTGGAGACAACGCCCCCGAGGTCGTGAATACGATTATCGAGATTCCTCGAGGCTCGACGAACAAGTATGAAGTCGACCCCAAAACAGGAGTCATGAAACTGGACCGAGTCCTCTATTCGCCGCTATTTTATCCATTTGACTACGGCTATATTCCCCAAACTCACTATTTGGATGGAGACCCGCTAGATGTGCTCGTTCTTCTTAGCCATCCGACCTTTCCTGGGTGTTTAATCGAAGCTAAACCAATCGGCGTCTTGGAAATGACTGATGACAAAGGTCCGGATGAAAAGATTCTTTGCGTAGCCACCAAAGACCCTCGATATGGCTATCGAGACAATATGGATAAGGTTAATCCACATACTCTAAAAGAGATCACTCACTTCTTCGAAGTCTATAAGCACCTTGAGGATAAGGCCGTTGATGTGAAGGATTGGCACGGTCACGAACTCGCCCTTCAATTGATTGAGAAATACCGAACGGATAAATGAAGTCACCGGCTTGGGAGTCCATCCCAAGCCAAGTTAAAGCTCTTTCACCATTTGCCGATGAGGAATAGAAACTTCCTCAAACTCGTCGCCTTCAATAACGTATTTTAGGCGTTCATAAAAGGGCACAGCCGTAGTGCGTGCGTGAAGCACCATTCTCTTGTAACCCCTATCTCTCGCAACTCGTTCGGAATGCAAGACCAGTTGTGTACCAATTCCCTTCCCCTGAATCTGATCATCCACTGCAACTTGTCTCATCTTAATGGCCTCTGTGGACTGGGGAGTCAGGACCAAACACCCCACTAGATGGGCAAGCTCGAACCCCGCAATATGAAGATCGCGTACTTCTTTTGCCAGGTCCTCAGCATCAAAGTCTAGTCCAAGAGGGGTTCTCAAAATTCTTCTCCGAAGCTGTACTGTCTCCCAATACTCAGGAGAACCATGACGGATGGTCAGAATTTTAAGCACGATGGAGTATGGCTTGGTGGAACCGACTCACTGCCCGATCCACCATGCAAAGTCTCCTACTTCTTTTTAGCCGCACTCTTCTTTGCGGGAGCTTTCGTGGCTGCCGGTTTCTTGGCAGAACTCTTTTTCTTCACAAACCGAGTAGACGGTCCTGCTTCCCTTTTCTTGATCAGCAGCTCCATAGCTTCTTCCACCGTGATTGAAGCCGGATCTTTGCCCTTCGGCAAAGTAGCGTTTGTCTCCCCATCCGTGACATATGGCCCGAAGCGACCACTTAGGACTTTGACTTCGCCCGCAGCACCTTCCACTTGACCAAATGATTGCAGAGGAGCAACCGCCGCTCGAGCCGCGCGTTGGAATTTGGGTTGTTTGAGTATCTCGGTTGCTTGATCTACCGTTAAGTTCACTCCAACTCGCCAATCCTCAATGTTCCGAATCTCTTTGCCCCCCTGGATATAAGGACCATACTTACCGATTCGAAACTCAATAGTATCGCCAGTCTCAGGGTTCGTTCCAATTGTCTTTGGCAAGGAACAGAGCAGATCTAAATCCTCTGTCGATAGCGTTCGTGGATCCGTATTGGGCGGCAAGCTAACCCAAGTAGGTTTCTCCTTCGCTTCAATCTCTTCAGGAGTCCTCTCAACCTCAATGTAGAAGTTTCCACGTTGCTTCAACAGTAGGTTGCGTCCAGATACAGGATGTTTCCCAATAACTTCAGCCGTTGGAGCCTTCTGGCTGAATAACTCCAGGGCTTTCTCGACAGTTAAGTCAGCAGGAGCCAGGTCTTCAGGAACGTTGGCGTATCGCTTTGTTTCCCCTTCCTCGTACTGCAAGAAGGAATCGCCATCTTTGCCGTTTCGGACGATGATGGGTGCTCCGTTGTCAGGATGCTTACCCACCTCATAGGCGGGATAGGGCAATTCTTTCTTGCGCTCATCAACTGCTTTCTTAAGCCCAGGGTGTTCACCTGAACCGAGGAAGAACTCTTTCAGATACTTCTTGGCGCTTGCCTTGCCGCTGGCTATCTCGTCAAGTTCATCGTCCATGTTGCGAGTGAAGTCGAGCTCCATGAACTCTCCAAATCCCTTCACCAATACTTCCATGGTCAAAAATGCCTTGAATGTTGGAACAAGCTGCTTCCCGTTCTTTCGAACGTAGCCGCGATCCAAAATCACACTGATAATACTTGCGTAGGTACTCGGTCGTCCGATGCCTCGATTCTCAAGCTCCTTGATGAGTGTGGCTTCGGTGTATCGCGCTGGCGGCTTAGTCTCATGCTCCGCCGAATTCAACTTGTCCAGATTTACTTCCAAGCCTTCCTTCAGCCTTGGCAGTTTGCGCTCGCCGGACTCCTTCTCTGCCTCCTCGTCATCTAAGCCTTCGAGATAGACACGACGATAGCCATCGAACAAGATTTGCTTTCCGCTCGCCCGGAAAATTGCGTCTTCAATTCCAATCTCAACCTCGGTTCGAAGAACATCCGCATTTTTCATCTGGCTAGCAACTGTTCGCTTCCAGATCAAATCATAAATCTTAAACTGATCATCCGTAAGGAAAGATCGAATCTCGCTTGGTTTTCGTCGAGCATCGGTGGGTCGAATCGCTTCGTGAGCTTCTTGAGCATTCCTAACCTTGCTCGTGTAGTTATTCGCCTTGCCCGGCAGACAATCTGGATAGTCCTTCCCAATCAGTCCTCGAAGATTCTCTAGAGCCGCTGTAGATAGGGTCAAGCTATCCGTTCTCATATAAGTGATGAGACCGACTTGCTCTCCAGCGATAGAAACACCTTCATACAAAGTTTGGGCAATGCGCATCGTACGATCAGCGCCAAATCCAAATTTGCGGTTGGCATCTTGTTGGAGAGTCGTGGTCATAAACGGCGCATAGGGCCGCTCTTGACCTGCCGTTTCTGTCAACTTGACAACTTGCCATGGCTTGGCAGGCTCAAGTCTTTGAGCCAACTCACCCGCTTGTTCAGCATTTAGGAGCAGAACGTCGTTAGACTTCGCTTTCAGATTGCCAGTGTCAGGATCAAAGTCCGCACCAGTAGCAACTCGCTTTCCTCCAACAGACTTTAGCTCAGCATCAAACTGGGTTCCTTCGTGGGAAAGCTTGGCCTTCAAATCCCAATAGATCGCACTTCGGAAATCTCGACGTTGAATTTCTCTTTCAACAATAAGCTTTACTGCCGGGCTTTGCACTCGCCCAGCGCTCAAGTTTTTGGTGACTCGAGACCACAAGACCGGGGAAAGTGTGTAGCCGTAGAGACGGTCTAGAATTCGCCTTGCTTCTTGCGCCTCCACTAAATCTTCATCGATCGCTCGAGGATTTCGGAGTGCTTCAAGAATCGCATCCTTGGTGATTTCATGAAACGCGATACGGGAAACCTTCACGGACTTTGCGGGCTTGAGAGTCTGCAACAGATGCCAAGAGATGGATTCGCCTTCGCGGTCTTCGTCAGTTGCGAGGATCAACTCCTCTTTGCCTTTCAGAGCTTGCTTTAACTTACTGACTTGCTGCGACTTTTCTGCCGGAACATCATAGATGGGCTCAAAATCGTTATCAACATCTACGGAATAGTCTGCCCACCACTTTTTACGATGCTCCTCAGGCAGACCCTTTGCATTAGGCAACAGGTCACGAATATGCCCAATACTTGCCTGGACCTCATAGTCATTGCCCAGGTAGCTTCCGATCGTCTTCGCCTTTGCCGGCGACTCCACAATTACAAGTTTCTTTGCCATTTGCCAATTGGTTTTGCGATTCAACAATAAAGAGCAGGAATCAGCGGGAGCATCCTACCCGCATTACGTGACCGATGAAACCATCTTTGAGTTCCAATCGTTGATCTTTGACAGATGAGCGCAAGAAATGAAGGGATATAGACGACTTTGCTTATAATCCCGCCTTCCTTGCTTCTTGCTCAGATAGACTCCTATTCGATACTCCAATGAAGAAAGTTCTCTTTTTCGTCCTAATGACGCTCACTTGCCTAGGATTCTCGCAAGAGACCTACCTTGGGCTGTACCTACAGGGCAATAAGCTTGGCTATTCCAGCTACAAGCAAACCAACGACTCCCTCAATGGTAAGCCGGTTAAGCGCAATGATTCGAGAACTGTCCTCAATGCTGGGCTATTGGGCACTGCCATGCAAATGGAGTTGCAATCTGTGACTTGGTCAGATGACAACGGCAAACCCCTCAAGATGCGATTTGTAACAAATAGCTCAGGAAGGACTCAGACTCTGGATGCCGTATTCACGCCCAACAAAATCTCCATCGACATCATGAATAACGGGGTTGCAAGTAAGAAGTCCATTACCGTTCCCGCTGGAGCCGACATTGTGGATGACCCTCTAACTCCATTGGTCACTGGAGGGGCTACTGCGGGCACCAAGAAGACTTTTTACGTTCTCGACCCAACAACCGCGACCCTCATCAAGAATGACCTGGTTGTCCATGGTGCCAGTGATGTCGACATCAAAGGCAAAAAGGTTTCTGGCACCAAAGTCGAAATCATCGACCCCCGTGCAAACACATCCGTTTTTCTGTCTGGCAAAGGAGACCTCCTAAAAGCTGAAGGCCCCATGGGAATCGAAATGATTCCTGAAGCAAAAGAGGAAGCTATGGGCTCAAACGAGTCGGGATACCGTCCTTCTATCGACCTTGCCTTGGTCACAAGCATCAAAACCGATAAACCACTAAAAGATCCCGCCAAATTGGGCTACCTGAAAATGAAAGTGACCGGGCGTGATCTCTCCCGTGCTCCTAAAGATGCTCACCAAACTTTGGCTGGCAAAGGAGAAAGCTGGGTTGTTACGGTTCACCCTCCAAAGCTTGGGGATTCCGCGGGCCTCACCATTGCACAAGCGGCAAAGACACAAGCCAAGTGGTTAAAGCCAAGCCTTCATATCCCAAGCGATTCAGAACAGTTCCGCAAACTTGCAAAGCAGATCGTTGGCAAAGAGACAAACGCCAAGAAAGCGGCTCTAAAGATCAAAGCGTACGTCCAGCAGAAGATGAGCCCAAATGCTGGCATTGGCGTTTTGCGCGACGCTACGGAGATTCTAGCCACCAAAGAAGGCGTTTGCAGAGACTACGCCATCCTCACCGCAACGCTAATGCGTGCTGCGGGAATTCCGACCCGGGTTGCCAGCGGATTAGTCAACTGGGATGGTAACTTCTACTATCACGCTTGGGTTGAGGCCTGGGATGGGAAGCGCTGGTTGGGAATGGATTCAACCACTGCCGATCCACAAATCTCAGCAAGTCACGTCAAGCTTTCCGACGGGAATGTAGAAGAAGCCTTTACATTCACGTTTTTGGATAAAGTAAAAATAGAAGTTATGGAGTCTCGCCGCTGGTAGACATGGAAGAATTACCCAAGGCGTCTGGCACAGAGCCGCCGCGAAAGATAAAAACAGGCCGGGGTCGAGGAATCGCCCGGCTTATTACTATTGCCGTTTTCGCGGCGCTGGGTGCCGTACCGTTGGGGTTTGCTGCACCTTCTATTCTCACCCAGATATTTCTCTGGGTCACACCCCTGGTGCGTGGGAAAGCCCCCGAAACCGGCGAGGGTTACGCCGGAGCGAACTCATTCGCTTCGATTTTTCCTTTGGCCGTCCTGGGCGGCATTGCTGGCGCCTGGCTTGGATCAAAAGTTTTTGACTGGGTGGAACGCACCATTGAGCGCTGGGACAAGATGGCCAGTGGCGACAAAGTCACCCTCTTCATCGGTGCCTTTGTGGGCGTGGTTGTCTCATTGCCATTCATGGTCCTCTTTCAGGCAATCGGAGTTTCGCTCACCGTCCTACCCATTCTTGTTGTTGCGGTAAGCATTGGCTTTGTTTCCATTTCTATTTTTGCCCTGCAATCCATGGATGAGGTGCTGCCCTGGTCCAAGAATCGGGGCAAGGCACGCCGTAGCGGCATCAAGATTTTGGACACAAACGTCATCATCGATGGACGAATCTACGATGTCGCCAAAGCTGGATTCCTAGAAGGCCAAATCTACGTTCCAGGTTTTGTCCTAGATGAGCTTCAATATATTGCCGACGATAGCAACGGGTTACGGAGGCAAAGAGGCCGGCGAGGTCTAGAGGTTCTCAAGCATATGCAGGCAGATTTTCCCCTAGAGGTGAGATCTTACGACCGCTTCGCTCCAGATCCCAAGGAACCCGTAGATTCCCGTCTTGTTCGACTAGCAAAACACCTGGGCGCAGATATCGTAACCAACGATTTCAACCTTAATCGCGTCGCAGCCCTTCAAGAAATTAAGATCCTAAATCTGAATGACTTAGCTCTTGCCTTGCGTCCGAATGTGCTTCCGCAAGAATCCCTTACCTTGATGATTATTCGAGAAGGCAATCAACCCGGCCAAGGAATTGGGTACCTAGAAGACGGCACAATGGTTGTCGTTGAGAACGGAAGAATCGCCATCGGAGAAACGGTTGACGTCATGGTGACCCAAGTCATTCAAACAGAACGAGGCAAACTTATCTTTGGCGAGATTAGAGAGGACGACATAGATTTCCATATGAGAAAGTCGAAGAAGAGCCACTAATGAGGATTGGAGCGGTCATTCTTGCCGCCGGTCGTGGCGCCCGTTTTGGTGGGGACAAAGTTCGCGCTCGGCTCAGTGGCAAAGCTGTGTGGCGATGGTCTTTTGATGCTTTCAAGTCGCATCCAAAGATAGATAAGCTTGTAGTAGTTTGCCCAGCTGATCTCCTAGATCGCTATCGTGAGGAGATTGGCCAACAAGCCATTGTTGTTGAAGGGGGAAGCTCTCGCCAGGAAAGCTCGTGGATTGGAGTCCAACAACTTTCAGACTGCGACCTCACTCTCGTACATGATGCAGCACGCCCCCTAGTCACGTCTGACCTCATCGACCGGGTTATAGAAGAAACCCTACAAACGGGAGCCGCTGGACCTGCCGTATCAGTTGTTGATACCCTCCGAACCAGAAGCGGTGAGTTGGTAGATCGGTCCAATCTCGTTGCCATGCAAACTCCACAGGGAGCTCGAACCGCAGACCTCCTTCGCGCTCATGCTGAAAGCAAGGAACTCGTCACAGACGATCTAGCCCTGCTTCAAAGCATCGGGATCAAACCAGCCATCATAGAAGGTGAGCCTCAGAACTTTAAAATCACCACTGAAGACGATTTGGCTAAGGCTCGAGGAATCATAGGTTTCCGGGAGACTCGAACAGGCCTTGGTTACGATGTTCATCGTTTTTCCAGTGATCCCACTCGGCCTCTCGTTGTGGGTGGAGTTCTTTTTAGTGGTACAGGCCTAGAAGGTCACTCCGATGCCGATGCTCTCTTACATGCAGTTGTAGACTCGATTCTCGGTGCGGCGAGTTTGGGCGACATCGGTGTTCACTTCCCCAATACCGATCCTCAGTGGAAGGATCGAGCCTCTATCGAGTTTGTCAAATACGCCACCGAACTGATCTATGAAGCCGGCTGGAAGGTCGTCAACATCGACGCCACGGTCATTGCCGAGCGTCCGAAGGTGATGCCTCAGGCCGCCGAGATTCGCTCACAAATTGCTCACGCCGTAGGATGCCCCTTCGAATCTGTAAGTGTCAAAGCCACAACCAACGAAAAGCTTGGCTCTATTGGGCGAACCGAGGGTTTAGCGGCCTTTGCGGTAGCTACTTTGACCGAAGCCTAGCTTTCACCGGTCAAACTTAGCAAACCAACTTGATAAGCCTTTTGCTCCAATAGAGCGAGGGCACATTGCTCGGCAGTGTGGCCGCTAGTGCAGACATCATCAATCAGCAGAATGGCCTTCCCTGCAACCGCCGGATCAGCGCGGAAAGCTCCCACCAGATTCTGAGCCCTCTGTTCCCGGTTCAGTTGAACCTGAGGGGTTGTATGTTTGATTCGCGTCAAAAGATCAACGCGTAACTTATCTTTAGGCAATGCGGAAGCAAGCGCCTCCGCTTGATTGAAGCCGCGCCAAGCTTTTCTTCGCCAATGAATCGGAATCGGCAAGATCAAGTCGTAATCATCCAATCCTTGTCGATCATAACCTTCCCGCATCATCGAAGCTAAAGGGTAAATGAGAGAAGTGATCCGCGAATACTTCAGGCGTCGCACCGCTTGCGCAGCCCTCGCCTCATATTTGAATAAGGAGCTGACTTCAGATAGGGCTCCCTCTCGTTGATGTGGAGTTTCGTCTAGAGGCAAAAACTCTTTGTGACATATGTCACAAACCGCATCCTTCCCAAGTCGCGCACAGAGTCCACACTTTGGTGGGTAAACCCAGTCCAAGACACCCTGAAGCACGCCTACATAATACTAAATCAACCAAAAAATGAACCTTTATAAATTGAAAAGGCCCCTCTGAATTTCTTCAGAAGGGCCAAATCGATCGTAGCTAGTAAGCTTACGCGTCGCCTCGAGTATGTCCGAATGTCGGCTCGAATGGAATCAGACCAAGACGCGTCGCCGCGCGGAAGGCCTGTACACGATTATTCACTTGCAATTTGTCATAAATATTTGCGAGATGAAAGTCCACCGTGCGTTTCGACACGTACAAAGTATCAGCCGCTTCCTTGCTGCTGTGACCCTGCGCTATAAGACTTAGAACCTCAATTTCTCTTTTCGTCAGTCGAACCGCTCGATTTGAGCCATCCGATCTAGACGTGGTTGGCATTGGCATTAACCCACCCCTCACTGTATTTCTAACCGCCTGTATAGCTCTTTCCATACAGCCCGGCAATTTTGAGATGGGCCCAGAGAAAAATCTTTCGATGGCGATATGATGCAGAACTTTTTAGGGCCCCACCAATCTCGCTCTATCGTAATGACACATCCCCGGAAAAGATCGGAGCTAGGACACATATTGATTTGTCGCAAAAACACAGATAATGTTCGCCCCTAAATTTACGGGCTTTTCAATTCGTTCTATTATATCCCTAGTTCTAGAACAATTCGCTAAACACAACGGGCCCCATCTACGGCTTGGCACACCATAATCGAACCAGAAATACCGGTTTTATCAGTGTAAGCAGCAGATACTTCGGCAATGAACGATTCAATACCGGACTTTTTAACGAGTGCAACACAGGCTCCACCGAACCCCGCTCCTGTCATTCTTGCTCCCACGCAGTCAGGATGAGCCCAAGCGCTTTCGGCCATTTGGTCTAGTTCGGCGCAACTCACTTCATAGTCATCTCGCAGACTTTCATGGCTCGCTTTCATCAAGGTGCCGATCTCCGCAAAGTCTGACGTCTCCAAGGCAGTACGGAATCGTAAGCTTCGGTCATCTTCGGTAATCACGTGGCGCGCACGCAGATAGACAACTTCCGTCATCGCGGACTTTTTGGCTTCCAAATCCTCAAGGGTTGCATCTCTTAGCGACTTCACCCCAATCACCGCCGCCGCTTCTTCGCACTGAGATCGACGCTCATTGTAGGCAGAGTCAGTAAGCGCACGAGGTTTCTTTGTGTCACAGATCATAATCAGTAATTCGCTGGGGATAGAAGCGTAAGCAATATCCAAAGATCGTGTATCTAAGAACATGGCTTGCCCGTCTCGCCCCATGGCACTCGCCATTTGATCCATGATCCCGCAGTTGACACCGACAAACTCGTTCTCGCAGCGTTGGGCCAGCCTTGCCAAAACCTTGTTATCCAATCCTAAACTCGCAACCCTATTCCAAGCAACACCAAACGCCATTTCAATGGCTGCACTGCTGCTCACTCCGCTCCCCATCGGGACAGTGCTGGCCACATGTCCATCAAGGTTTGGCATGGCTTTTCCTGTGTGCTCCCTCAAAACCCAGGCCATGCCTGCCGCATAGGCTGCCCAACCACTGACTTCCCCAGGAGACACCGTGCGAGCATCAAATGGCTGTCCAGGTCCGGTTTGCTCAGAAGAGAGTGTTGTAATTTCCCCCGCAACCCTTGCCGCAACCATCACCTCTTTATCAATTGCCGCCGGAAAAACGAAACCGTCGTTGTAGTCTGTATGCTCGCCAATAAGATTGACGCGACCAGGGGCAATCGCCAGAATTTCGGGCGGAGCATTGCGTTGCTCTTCATACAAGGAGGCCAGTCCGTTTAGAGTCACCCTGCATTGATACCCTTTTTGAACCTAACTCCATAAAGACCCAGTGCGATTACCAGGTACGTAGTCGGCACAAGATGGAAAGATGCCTGTGGTTCAGCGGGTGCTCAACCAACCGCCCGAGTACCCGCGAACCTTTTTTATTGCCTGATCAATCGATTGAACCCTTTGTCAAGCAGCTAAACTCCCTACTTGCCATATAATTGGCTTGTGATCGATACGCTCCAGAAGAGGCCGCTACTTGTGCTTCTCATTACTCCAATTGCCGTATTAGGCTCGGGCGGACTCGTGACGCTAGGATTAGATGTGCCGCTAAGCAAGCACTCCTTCGCAGTAGCTTTCAGTTGCCTCATTCTTGTGGCAATAGGCGTTAGTGGTCTAGTCGCAATCAACCTGGGCTTCACTTCTAGTCGATTTCCTGTTCGCGTCCTCACCGCATCCCTTTTTTATAGTCTTTTGGCGTGGACGATGCCTTTTTTGCTGGCCCCCGAAGATTGGCACCTTGGGCACTGCTGTCAGATATCGCTGGCAATAATCATCATCTCTCAGTTATATAAACCCGTATTGATGTTGCCCGCATTCTTCTCAACCACTCCTCCCCGCGACAATCCAACAACCCAGCAATCAAACCATTAGGCTTTCCAGCAATCCCATCCCCCCACTGTCTAAAATGGGGACATGCCCGATCCCATAGTCGCTCAGATTCAAGATTGGCTTCGCGCTCATGAGCAGGAGCTTCTCCAAGACACCCAGACGATGCTGCGGTTTGCTTCCGTAGAAGGTTCGCCAGAACCGAATGCGCCTTTTGGGAAAGAGAACCGTCAAGCACTGGATTTTGCTCTCTCTCTCTGCGAGAAGTGGGGATTTGCCACCAAGGACCTGGAAGGTTATGCCGGTTGGGGAGAATTCGGCCAGGGCGAAAGACTCGTGGTTTCCCTGGGGCACCTGGATGTCGTTCCAGTAGGACATGGCTGGAAGCACGAGCCATTCGGTGCGGAGATTGACGATAACTACATCTATGCTCGGGGCGCTGAAGATGATAAGGGCCCAACCATGGCTTCGCTCTACGCAATGCGCGCGATCAAAGAAGTTTGCCCAAACATTCCATCTCGCCTCCGCCAAGTATTCGGCTGTGATGAAGAGTCGGGATTCTTGTGCGTTGAACGTTATGTGAAGACGGAGGAAGCCCCTACCTATGGTGTCGCTCCTGATTCTGGCTGGCCCTGCTATCACGCTGAGAAAGGCATTGCCGATTTCGTCACTTCCGTTGAACTCTTAAAGGGAGACTTTGAGTTGATTGAAGTCTCGGGTGGACAGCGCCCCAATATCGTCATTGATGACTGTGAAGCGATGGTAAGAGTCGCTCCCAATGTTCGCTCTCATGTAGAAGGGAAACTTGCCGACGCTTGGGATGCCAACGTGACTTGGAATTGGAATGAAGATGTCTTGGTGATCCGAGCGAAGGGTAAGGCAGCTCACGGATCACGTCCATTCTCTGGTGACAATGCCGCAACTCGAGTATTTCGATTCCTGCTCGATATAGCTCCGCTCTCTGCGGAAACTTACTTCGAAGAACTGCTTTGGCTCACCCACCCAAGCGGAGTTGGTCTCGGCATCCATGGGCGAGACGACGTTAGTAAAGACCTAACCTCCAATTTAGGAATTGTTGAAACCAAAGATGGGCGTCTTAGTATGCTCACCAACATCCGTTACCCAGTTACCTGGAAAGGCACTGAGTTGGCTGATACTTGCCGAGCCTTCTTGGCAACCTTAAAGTACAAGTTCAATCTGGATGTTGTCCGGGACAGCCCGTCACTCTACTTCCCACTAGATCACCCACTCATTAAAGTGATTCGAGATGTAGTAGAAGAAGAAACGGGCGAAACAAAAGCGCCCGGCGTCATGGGGGGCGGAACCTATGCCCGCGCAATTCCCAATACTGTGAGTATTGGCACTGGCTGGGAAGGCGATGGAAAGGCTCACGAGACCGATGAACGGCTGAAAGTTGACCACCTCTTTAAGATGAGCAGAATCTACGCTCACATTCTTTACAAGTTGGCCCTAGTCGAGGCATAGGACATGGATTGCAAGGAGCTTTCTGACCATGTTTGAGAGCTCCTCCTGTTAGCCAGGGAACTTGGCACCCCTTTATTACCTTTCCATCACTACAAACCCATGAAACTCAGAGCACTTGCAATTCCATCTCTCGCGTTTGTCTTCGCCTGCGGTATGGTTTCTCCAACCATGGAGCCACCCGCAAACACGATCTACGAGTTCACAAAGAAAGATATTGACGGAAAACCCGTTAAGCTCGAAAAGTACAAGGGCAAGGTACTCCTCGTTGTGAATGTCGCCAGCAAATGTGGCTTAACGCCTCAATACGACGGACTTCAAAAGCTCTACTCATCTTACAAGGCCAAGGGCTTTGAGGTGCTTGGATTTCCAGCAAATGAGTTCGGCGCTCAAGAGCCAGGAACGAATAAGGAAATCAAGGAATTCTGCACCCTACAACACAAAGTGACCTTCCCGATGTTCGAGAAAATCGTGGTCAAAGGAAAAGGAATTGATCCTCTTTATGAATTCTTGGTGTCGCATTCTGACCGTCCCAAAGACGAGATTGAATGGAACTTTGCCAAGTTCCTCATTGGTAAAGATGGCAAAGTGATCAAGAGATTTGATCCACGGACAACTCCAGACAATGCAGATTTAGTCAAAGCCATCGAGTCTGCGCTCTAGTCTTTGGGAAGAGCCTAGGCCTGAAAACTTAAAGTAACACTCTAGATTTTTAGGATGCTGCCGATAGAAATACCTGGAGCATCCTATGTCCGCATTCGCACAACCGATCGACGTCCCAAATCTCGCCTGGACCGGCGAGCGCATGGTTCCTAACCAAGCCGATACTGCCACTGAGCTTTTCCACTGGCAGCGCTACTTGTACTTCCGCCCATGGTACGCGGAAAAGCGGATCATTGATGCTGCGAGTGGCGAAGGTTATGGCACTGCCTACGCGGCTGCGTTTGCAACCCAAGCAACCGGCCTTGATCTTGGGGCCGATGCTGTAGCACACGCTCGTCGAAAGTATGACAACGCAAAGTTCAAGCTTCAAGATGTCTGTACTGCGGATTATTCCGAAGCAGACTTGGTCATCAGTTTTGAGACCATTGAGCACGTTCCTGATCCGAATAAGTTCCTCGATGCTCTAAAGACTTGCAAGGGCTCTATCGTTATCAGCACCCCAAACCGAAAAACCCATTCCCCCGGTAATCGATTAGAGGATAAACCGTTTAATCAGTTCCACACCGTGGAATGGACGCCAAGTGAGTTTTCCGATCTTATCCTCTCCCACTTTCCTACCCGTCAAGTTCGATTCCTGAGTCAAGAAGGCCGTTGGCCGGGACTCATTCGCGAAGGACTAGACGACAACGCCATGTATACGATTGCGGTGATCGGTGATGAGGAACTTCCGAAGTGGCCCCGCATCGGGATCGCGATTCCAACCCGAAACGCTTCCCGAACCCAAGATGCCATTCTGGGATTCACCAAGTTCTACCCCGGCGAAATTGAGATTGCTGTGGTCGCTAATGGTTGCGACGAAGACAATCTCCAGGTTCTGAGGAACCTAAGAAATGAGGTTCCCTACATCGTTCACCTTATCGAAGAGTCAGAGAACCTTGGTTATGGCAGAGGAGCCAATCGCGGATTGGATTACCTTTGGCAAGAGGCTTGGTTTGACTATTATCTGGTGAGTAACGATGACGTCTTTCCAAGCGTGGACTGCTTGCCCCAAATGGCAACTGCATTTGGCGAGCTATTGAAGCAAGACCTAAATCCTGGAATTCTGGGATGCGTTACCAATGAGATCAGTGGCGGACAGCGTGTTGACATCGGCCCTTACGCCAACCTTGCCGAGATGCAGGATCGCGCCAGCATTTGGGGTCGTGACCATCATTCCAGCGCAACTCAGAGCCAGCAAGTTCGGGGACTTTTCATGATGATCCACCCCGATTGTTTGAGCAAAGTCGGTGGATTTGATCCTCGATTTGGGATTGGCAACTTTGAGGACGATGACTATAATCTCCGTTGCCGACAGGCGGGATTCAGCTTGTGGACGGTAGACGGCGCATTCCTCCACCACATGGGAAGCAGCACCTTCAAGGAACTCGGCGTCGACTATTCTCTTAACATCGACCGCAACCTCAATCTCATTCTAGAGAAGTGGGGAGCTACCGAGTTTGCCGAAATGTTTGACCAGCCTATCGAGGGAAGAAATGTCTATATCCCACTGACGGCGTCCCCTGCGCCCAGCGGCGTCTCAATCCGCATCAATGGCGAAGAGGTTGACTTGATCAATCAAGCCAGCAACATGGAATTTGCGGCTTTCGTCATGCGAGAGCTTCAAAGCAAAGACCGACTCGCTCGCTATGCTGTGGTTGAAGCCTTGAAGGCCGCTTAAAAACTTGGATTGCATCGTTCCTTATCCTTGCAAAGGGTGAGGAACGATGCAGCACTTAGCCCATTTCCAAGTTTCATCATTCCCGTTCTGCAAAAAACCCTCTTAACAAGTCCCGTTTGAAGGTGAACTTTCGCCTGTTTGGCTCGTAATGACTTCCAGCTACCTGGAAATCCCTAATGAGCCTGCATGAACCGCTAGACAGCGCCCGGACTTTTGCGCCATCCTCGTCCGTAGTGACAAACGATGGACTAGAGCGAGTCGACCTTGAAATCGTCAAGCCTCAAGAGGCGGCGATGTCGCTTGCACCCGGCGAGTTTGCCCTGAAGCATCAGGTACTACCTCTGCACCTAGAAGGCGAAACATTAGTGGTGGCCATTGGAGCCATTACTTCCCTTCCCGCTGTCGATGATTTAGGCATCCTTGCGAACCGATCGGTGCGGGCTGTAATGGGCGATCCAAACCTCATTAAAGAGCGGATTGAGGAATACTTCTTAGAACGAATTCTCGCCGGGATTCCTGGAGAAGATCAGGGTGGCTCGGTTGCAGAGATTGATGACTCAACCGACCTTGCCGACCTTACCAAAATGGCGGGAGAGACTGCGGTTGTCCAGATGGTCAACCTCATCTTTGCCCAAGCGGTTCGAGACAGCGCATCTGACATCCACATTGAACCTTTTGAGAAAGAAGTAAAGGTTCGCTATCGTATCGACGGCATGTTGAACGACATGATGAAGCCGCCGAAACGAATGCATGCTGCGATCATTAGCCGCTTAAAGATTCTCGGTGAAATGAACATCGCGGAGCGTCGACTTCCCCAAGACGGTCGCATTAAGATTACGATTGCTGGTCGAGCCATTGATGTCCGTGTTTCCATCGTTCCAACGGTCTACGGTGAACGCGCAGTTATGCGACTTCTCGATAAGGGTACTGCTCTGCTCGGACTGCAAGAGTTGGGGATGCCAGAAGAGACCTATCAAAAACTGCTGAAGCTCATCCATCAGCCTTACGGAATTGTTCTTGCAACAGGTCCAACCGGTTCGGGTAAGTCGACTTCTCTCTACGCTTCGCTGCAAGAGATTTGGTCTCCAACCACCAACATCCTGACCATTGAAGATCCGGTTGAATACCAAGTTCCGGGCATCAGCCAAGTTCAGGTTCGTTCCAATATCGGTCTCACCTTTGCGAGCGGCTTAAGATCCTTCTTGAGACAGGACCCGGACGTCATCATGGTCGGTGAAATCCGTGACCACGAGACGGCCGAGATTGCGATTCACGCATCGCTCACCGGTCACTTGGTGTTCTCTACCTTGCACACCAATGATGCTCCCGGTGCGGTCACGCGACTACTGGACATGGGGGTAGAGCCTTACCTTGCGGCCTCATCCCTTATCGGGGTCATCGCCCAGAGACTTGTTCGTCGGATTTGCCCCAACTGCGTGGAGGATCATATGCCCGCCCACGAATCATTGGTGGCTATCGGCTTTACCGACGACGAGATTGCAGGTTTACCAAAAGGCACATTCAAGAAAGGACGCGGTTGCGATAAATGCCAAGGCACCGGACACAAGGGACGCCAAGGCCTCTATGAACTGTTCTTTATTGATGAAGACATCAAACGCTTAACCGTTGATCGAGCTTCCTCAAGCGTCATGAAGAACCATGCAATCAAGAACCAGGGCATGAGGACATTGCTCATGGAAGGCAAGTTGATGGCCTTGCAAGGGCGCACAACTCCAGAAGAAGTTATGCGCGTCTGCCAACGGGAGGACTTCTCGTGATAGTTCTTTTATCCGGTCAGTATCAGGGCGAGCACTTCTCCACATTCGCGTCTAGGCAACTTTGGCATCAAGGAATCGAGGAATCGTATAACCGAGGAACCCTTTGACAACCTTCGCTTACACTGCGTTGGAGCCTTCGGGCAAGCGCAAGACCGGCTTTATTGATGCCGCATCGAAGGATGCCGCCATTGCGCTGGTCGCAGCGGATGGCAAATACGTTCTAGAGATTCAGGAACAAGCCGGTGGGGGCGCTAAGAAGGCATTCTCGCTTGCCAAAAGTAAGAAAGTCGGGCGAGGAGACATCTCCCTGTTCACACGCCGCATGGCGGACCTCGCTGATGCAGGCTTGCCTCTTGACCGCGTTCTTCAGGTTGTTGCCGAACAGACAGAAAGTGAAGCCCTGGAAGCTGTGGCGCTGGATACTTTGGACCAGGTTCGCAAGGGAACCCCCGTTAGCGAGGCGCTATCGAAGTATCCCAAATTGTTCCCCGATGTTTTCACTCAAACCTTAAGGGCGGGTGAAGCTTCGGGCCAGTTCCCAGAAGTATCGGGCAAGCTGGCTGACTTCCAAGAAAAAGAAGTCACCCGGCGAAGTGAGGTTGTTTCCGCACTCATCTATCCTGCGGTTCTAACCTTTACTGCCATCTTCGTCGTCTTGGCCCTCGTCTTCTTCGTTCTTCCCAGGCTGACTCCGGTTTTCAGTAGCCTTGGAACGGACTTACCCGTAACTACACGGATGCTCCTTAGCACCACAGGATTCCTGACCAAGTACGGTCTGTATATTCTTGGCGGAATTGTGGGCTTGTACTTCTTGTATCGCGGATGGGTGGCAACCGAAGCTGGACAGCTGACTCGGGATCGCATCCTGTTCCGAATGCCAATCGTTGGCCCCGTTATTCGAAAGGCAACCGTCTCGCGGTTCGCACGTGTCCTCGGTACCCTGGTCTTTGGTGGCGTAGAAATACTTGAGGCCCTCCGGATCGCCGGACTGTCCAGCGGCAACAAGGTATTCCAGGCAAGCAGTGCGATTGTTGAGAAAGAGGTTCGTGAAGGAAAGCCGATTGCAGAGGCGATGCGGGACGCTGGAGACTTCCCTCCCGTCCTTACTCACATGGTAGCGATTGGTGAAGAGACTGGCGACCTGCCTAAAATGCTGTCACGAGTCTCTACAAGCTTAGATTTTGAAGTTGATAACGGTATGCGACGCTTAGTCGCGTTGGTAGAACCCGCCATTGTTCTTGGGATGGCAGTGGTCGTAGGATTTGTCGTTTTGAGCGTAGTACTGCCGATCTTTGAAGCGCAGAATGCGGTGCGGTAGGAACAGGGAGAATCAATTTAGTGAATGAAATAGGTGGGAAACATATGAATAGAAGATCTCGAATTCGAAAGGGCTTTACCCTCATCGAACTCGTCGTGGTTATCTTGATCTTGGCGATTCTGGCGTCATTGATCATTCCTCGAATCGTGGGACGGTCTGATGATGCTCAGCGAGCAAAGGCGGCTAGCGACATCGCCACGCTTCGAGCCCAGGTTCAAATGTATCGAACCGACGTTGGAAGTTATCCGGAGATGCTGCAAGACCTACGGTCCAGGCCTTCTGAAGGCTCTGATGGATGGAAAGGACCCTATCTAGATAAGGAACTTCCAACTGACCCATGGGGCAATGAGTACGACTATCAAGTCTCCAGCGATGGCGAAAACTTCACCATCATCTCCTACGGCAAAGATGGCGCCCCAGGCGGCGACGGTAACAACGCAGATATTGGCGAAGAAATCTCCGAGAACTGATAGAGGCTTCACCCTAGTCGAGATGATCGTCGTCATCACGGTGTTAGCGGTCTTGGCGGCGGCAGTAATGCCCCGCCTGACCAGCGACCTGCGTAGCCGACAGACTCGTGAGTTCTATTCGAAAGCCAGGAATCTGATGCTAGAAGCGAGGTCCAGTTCTATTCGAGACGGTCAAACGCGGTCGGTTCGAGTGGATGATTCTGGAAATCGACTGGTGATAGAGACAACCGATAGTGAATCGGGAGATTCCGTAGCAGGTAGATCGCTTGATATGCCTGAAGGTATGTCTGCCTCGGCTTACCGCCTCGAACAAACGGAAAGCAGTTCCGCAGAATGGGCCGCTAAGTTCTATTCGGACGGCCGAGCGCGAAAAGTGGGCATCTCATTTGATTCTGATGGACGAGTAACAACCTTCATGATTGATGAGCGGGGAGCGGTTCGCCAGATTGATGGCCCTTTGCCCGATGAGCAAGACGAGAATTGGGATGCTGGAGGCTATGAGCAGCGAGTCTAGCAACCTAAAGGGGTTTACGCTTTCGGGTTTAGGTTCCCAGGAACCTAAACAGAAAGCACGTCGACCTCAAAGAAAGTCGCGAAGACGAGGCTTCACCTTGCTGGAAGCGGTCGCAGCCATTGGCTTGATTGGGATCGGAGTGGCGAGCGTTATGGGTGGTCTCGCCGCTATGTCAAAGACCGACCGGCAACTCTTGCTTCGCGAAGAGATGCTAACCCTTGCCGTTCAAAAATACGACGAAGTCGTTGCTACAGGCCAGATTGATACCGCGCAGCTCAGTGGTGACTTTGTTGAAGAGAACATTGATGGATTCGAATGGTCGGCGGAAGTCGAGCCCAGCGGTGAAGAGAACCTAGTTGTCTTGACTGTAACCGTGAACCAAACCGGAGATAGCGAAGGACCATCTGCTACAGTCGATGGCCTTGTCTTTCAACCTCCTCTACAAGGCGGTACGCAGTGAGAAAGACAGCGGGTGTTACGCTACTTGAACTCATCATCGCAATCGCGATAGTGGGAATCCTAATCACAGCAGTGACACGAGCCTTTGTGACGGGTCTCACCTACGAAACTCGACTTTCTGAAGCTCGCCAAAAGCAAGAGGCGAAAAGCGTTTTGGATGAACGCATTACCGAACTCCTGAAGCACGCTTACTTGGCTCCGGACGATACCAACACCGATACGTTTTTCATCGCCGGGACGGGAGGACAACAGGTCTTATCATCGGACTACGCAGACACGCTTCAGTTCACCGTGCAAGGCACCAGACCGAGAAGTGAGTTGATTGAGAGCGAGGATGACTTCGAAACTCAGAATGAAGTTTATGGACCTCAGGGTGGAGTCACGGAAGTTTCCCTCTCTTTAACTGCGGTCGGCGATGCCGGTACACGAACTGGGCTCTTTATCCGTACTCAACAACCATCAGATAGTGAGCCCACTCAAGGCGGTACTGAGACTGTCTTTGATGCGTCCGTAACGTCCATACAGTTTGAATTCTGGGATGGTTCCGCTTGGCAGCCCTCATGGTCCACCACCGTTGGAGCCGAAAAACGTCTTCCTGCCGCGGTTCGAGTGACCTATTCTCGAGAAGGTGAAAGGGAAGATCGTCCCCATATTCTGGTGGTACGACTGCCGATCAGCGATGTAACTGCAGATGCCCCCGCCGAACAAACGGCTCCAGGAGGCAATACGTGAGAAGGTCTAAACAGGCGGGCGGAGTTCTAGTCGTTGCCATCACAGTCTTGGCAGGATTGGTCGCCGTACTGGCTCTTGCTGCGGCAAGCCAACGCACTGCCAACATGGTACAGATTCGCAGAATGGAGGCAAAGCGGGCCCGAATACTTGCTGAGGCTGGCCTCCAGCGAGCCCTCACTGAATTGCAGGATCAAGTCAATTCTCCAACCACCATTAACGATGATTGGGCTTTGCTTGGCGACACCGGTGGAGAAGAGTTTGAGCTTGGGAATGGCACCTTTAGGGTGCAAGTTATTGATGCCGCAAGCAAGATCAATCTAAACACGGCCCCGCAAGCCCAGCTAGAGTTACTGCCTTTGGATACAGACCAGATCGACTGCATCTTGGATTGGCGAGAGGAATCGCGACAAGCCCGAGCCGGTGGAGCCAAGGACGAGTATTACAACAACCTTACCAACGGATACAACACCAAACTCGGATTCTTCCAATCTGTTGATGAACTGCTATTAGTAAAGGGCATAACTGCTCGAGATTTATACACGGTGCGAACAGACGTGGAACGCACCAATCAAGCAACCCGTACCAGCACAGGGGACCAAATTGAGCTTCCACTTGAGGAATTGATCACTGTCGACTCCCAGTCGTTAGCCGTCAATGCCTCCGGTCAGGCAAAGTTGAACATTAATCAGGCGAACGCTGCGCAGATCGTGCAACGGGCTCAGGTAGCCCTGCCCATCGCTCAATCCATCGTGTCGAGCCGCCCCGCCGCTGGCTACACTGACATCGGCCAAGTGCTCGCTGTCCCCGGCATCACTCAGCAAAATGCTCGCACCATCCTGAATGAATGCACCGCTGGAGGTCAGAATCAAGTTGGCAAACTTAATCTGAACACCGTTCCCGAAGAGGTCCTTCTTTGCGTACCGAATCTCCCTGCCGACGCTGCCAGTGCAATCGTGAGTCGCCAAAGCTCAGGTTTTACCGAACTCGGAGAACTGTTGGATATCGCGGGTCTTAACAATTTAACGGTACTACAGCAAGTCGCCGGGTTCTTTGAAGTGAACTCTCAAAGCTTTTTAGTTAGGGTGAGTGGAAGGTCTGGCGCCACGCGCATTGCTCTTCAAGCCACCATCATTTTAGAAAATGGAACTCCAAAAATTATTCGCATTGAACAGCCGCCGTATTCCAACGTCTTCGATATATGGGGATGGGAATCTGAATCTGTGACAACCACAACTCTTAAGGGGGTTCAATGAGCGCCCCAATACTTTCACGCATCGTTGAATGGTCACCCAATGAGGTGGTTGGCTTTGATGCCGGAACCAAGCAGTATGTCCGGGCCGCTAGCTTTGGCGATCTCGCAGGGAAATTCCCGACGGGTCCAATTGTGGTTGCGGTATCCCGTCGGTCCTCATTTGTGAAGGCGCTTCGCGTGCCAAATGCTTCTGCAAGCGAAGTCAACCTGATTTTGCAGACTCAAATGACATCGATGTTTCCGGTGCCCCTCCATGAATTGGCCTACTCCTTCAGGTTATCGGACGACATCAATGAAGAAGGGCGTTTAGCCATCGTTGCCGCAATTCGAGAATCAGATTTGATCCGGCTTCAGACAGAAGCTAAGGAAGCTGGATTTCGGGCAGAACGCATTCTGCCCGCTGCTTTTGGATCGATTGCCTTGGCAGAGTCGCTTGATATCAAGGATGCCGCCGTTGTTCAAGAGACGGGTGAGGGACTTGGAATCGATCTGCTGAGCGGCGGAGAGCTGCGGTATTCACGTGTTGCTCCTACTCCCGCTAACCAAAGCCTTACGGAGTCTGAGATCGCGCGATCCTTCCAAGCCGTAGGATTGCCAGAATCCAGCGTGATTGCCGCCGGTGGATTTGCTCTAGGGTCTGCTGCAAACAAGTCAAACACCACCTCCCTAGAAGCTCTTCTCTCCGCGCCTCTTGATCGCATGGGAATCAATCTTGAGACCCGTGAAGCGGTTGCCAAGCGTGATAAAGCAAAACAAGCCAATCGATCTCGGCTTGCCGTTCTGCTTTGTGCATCGGCTGCATTGCTCGCGTTATTGGTTTATGTAGATTGGGCGGACGGCGCTGAAGCTAGACGAATTACCGACGCGAAGTGGGCCAAGATTCTTAAGGACGAGCGAGAGAAGATAAAGAAACTTGAAGCCGATCTGACGAAGTTGACCGCAACTTCGGACAGTCTCAAGCGAGCCTTAGCTCCTGCTCAGCTTCCTGGCGACGTCTATACCGTTATCTCTAACCATGCTCCTAAGGGCCTGTGGCTAACGGGTACGACTTATGAACGCGGCAAGATCATGTACATTCGAGGAACTTCGTCGTCGAATGACGGAGTATCTGCTTACTTGGAGGCCCTTAACGCAGAACCTCGCTTGAGGGATGTAAAGCTGGTTTTCGCAAATAACGGAGAAATCGAAAAAACTCCTGTGGTTCAGTTCTCTATTCAGGCATTCCCGGTTGGCAACTTGCCACTGATTGATCCCAAGAAGAAAGGAGCCCGAAAATCATGATCAGTTTTAAGTCCAAAGCTGATACCGGTGCAAGCATCGCGATTCTTTCTGCCGTGCTGGTTTTGGCCGGAACGGGGCTTTTCATGTTGTTCCTAAAGCCACCGGACACGGAAGGAGTTGTTGCGGGCAAAACGCGATCTCGAAACGATCTCGAGAAACAGGTAGATCGATTGGAGAGCGATAAAAAGAAGCTCAACACTCAGATTTCGGGCCAAGTTTGGACAGAACCGCTTGAAGAAATTGGTCCAACTGCGCTGAAGTCTATAACCACGTTCGCACAAAGTCAGAGCCTAAAGTTGATGGGTTTCCGGCCCCAAAAGACAGTAGAAGTGAACGGTCTTACCCAAGTTCCGTTTATCATTTCTGTTGAAGGAACCTATCCAAACGTTGTTAAATTCACTCGCCAGTTAGAAGCTAGCAGCTTGAAGATGGGAACCAATCTTGTTCAAGTTTCAGCAACTGACCCCAATAGCGATCTCGTTTCGGCAACGATCGGAGTTGTCGCCTATCGACTGATATCCACGGCAAAACCCGTGGTCGCGAAGAACAATACAAATGCAACCAAAAAAGAAAACTAGTCCCATCCTCTGGCTTGCGATTGCCGCTGTTGGCATCGCTGCATTTGTGATGACTGAGCCTCAAGCAACAGCTAAGAGCTCAACCACGCGCCGTAACAACACAACGAAGGTGGCCACAACCGGTTTGATCACTGAAGCCGATATGAAGGCAAAATTTGATCGGGTGAACAACTCGCCAAAGAATGCGTTTATGCCCGTAGTAAAGAAAAGTGTTGCGCTTGTCAACTCGTCACCCAATGCTCTACCGGCTGAATTGACCGGAGGAGAATCTGGTTGGGCTTATACGGGAACAGCGGCGGTAGATGGAAGGATTCAGGCAGTTGTAGAGAATCCATCGACCGGACAAGGCGATTTTCTTACCGTAGGTCAAACCTGGAAGAAAGCAAGAGTTGTCGCAGTCACCGAAGACTCTTTGACTCTTCAAGGTTCGGATGGACAACAAGTAACTGTGAAGATGCAGGAGAAGTTAAGCAGTAACTCGATGATGGCCGGAGGCTTTGCCCCGGTGGACGTCAGCCAAGGATTGAGAGGCCAAATCGGCCCGGTAACCGTGCGCCCGGAAACACCCGGTACGCCGCCCGCCGGAACGGTAGCCAGCGAAGGAGATAACAATGCAAATTAGAACGCTTGTATGCGCTTTGGCTATGGTTGCCCCATTGGCAGCCTTTGGTCAGTTTGACAGCGGAAATAGCTGGGGTGGGAATAGTAATTCTGGCCCGGCATGGAAAGGCATGCTGAAGAGTCCAAAGACTTCCGTAAAGCCAAACTTCCAGAACACCGGTGTTGATATGATTGTATCGTGGTACGCCAAGACCTCCGGCATCACGATTATCAAAGATCCCGCTCTCACCGGAACGCTATCCGTCGTAAGCGCAAAGTCCATTCCGCTAGAAGACGCTTTTAATCTATTCAACACGGTTCTTGGGCTCAAGAACTTTGAGATGAGAAAGGATGGCAACTTCCTTGTTATTCGACCCAAGAATCAGGATCGAGGACGCGGCCCAGGTACAGGAAATAATCAAGGGTGGCCTAGCAACGACGATATGACTCGGATGATGGAAACCGTGAACCAGAACCAAACTCAGCTCAAGGTTTATGTCATCCAGTATGCCAATGCCAGCCAAGTCGCTCGTGTGGTTAACGAAGTCTTCATAAGCACCCCCAACCCAATGGATCAGATCATGCAGATGATGGGTGGAAACCAATGGGGAGGCGGTGGAGGCAATAACCAGTGGGGCGGAAACCGTGGTGGCGGAGGTGGCCGAGGCGGTGGAGGCAATAACCAATGGGGTGGAAACCGTGGTGGCGGAGGCGGCTTCGGCAATTTTGGTCGAGGTGGCTTTGGCGGCGGTAATAGCGGACAGGTTGTTCGTGCCTCTAGCGATGAGTTTTCAAACTCCGTTATCGTGAATGCTCCCTCCAAAGAGCAACTCCAAGTCGAGAATCTGATCAAGCAGATTGACAAACAAACGGAACAGCCTCAACAACCGAAGGTGTTTAAACTAGAGTTTGCCAGCAGCGATGACTTGGTCTCTGTCGTACAGAACGTTCTCACTCAGAATGCTCCTAGAGGTCGAGGCGGTATCGGTAACCAAAACGTTCCTATCGAGCAGCGTTTCCAACAAGCTGCCCGTGTTGGCGGTATGCAAGCCGCATTTGGAACTGTGGTCAGCGAGCCAAGAACAAACTCCTTGGTTGTCACTGCGACTGAAGATAACCTCAAGCTAGTCGCTCAGGTGATTGAGGAACTCGACCAAGAAATTAAGCTTGAGAACACAACGTTTGTCTTCCCTCTCGCTAATGCCAGAGCGGACCAGATTTCGCAACTCATGCAACAAGCCTTCGGCACTCGCCAAGGACTGCAGGGTGGAAATCGGTCCAATATGGGGCAGAACACAAACCGAAACACCAACCAAAATCGGAACACGAACCAGAACCGAAACACAGGTTCTCGTGGTGGCTTGAACAGCGAGAATATCGATCCTAACAACCTGAATCTGAATCTTGACGAAGACGGCTCATTGCCAACAGAAGTCGTGGTCCAACAGGGCGGTTTCGGAGGAATGGGCGGGCAAAACAACCGTCGAACGACTGCGGCTCAAACGGGTCGAGACAGCCAAGGGCGCTTAGTAAACGTGAACGACCTTCAGGGTCAGATCACGGTTATTCCGGATAACAACACCAACAGCGTCATTGTTGTTGCGACTCCTGAGAATATGGAGTTGCTGAAGAGCATCCTGGCTCAGTTGGACAAAATTCCAGAGCAAGTGATGATCGAAACCATGATCATCGAAGCTACGCTTGATAAGTCAACTCAGTTTGGAGTTGAGTGGAAGCATACAACTTCTAATCCAATTGGCAAAAACTCCGGTTCGGGCACAGCAGGCCCAGACTTCGGAATGTCCACGGCAAGCCCGGCTCTTCAAGGATTCAAATACACCTTAACTGGTGGAGCTTTAACCGGCTTCTTGAATACTCTACAGACCGACACCAAGTTCCAGGTTCTCAGTACACCAAGAATCTTCACGTCAAACAACGTGGAGGCTGAAATTAACATCAGCCAAAGCATTCCTTATGTGCTTAGCACTCGAGAAGACACGAACGGCAACCTTACGTTCAACTACGCGTTCCAAGATGTTGGAATCGTTTTAACCGTCACTCCCCGCATCACTGCAAATGGTTATGTGACGATGGATGTGAGCCAAACCGCGAACGATCTTCAAGGCTTCACAGACTTTAATGCACCGATTGTTAACCAACGACAGGCTCAAACAACGGTCAGTGTACGGGATGGCGAAACAATCATCTTGGGTGGAATCATCCGCAACAACGTCACTTCAACAGTGAAGAAGATTCCTCTGCTGGGAGATATTCCTCTCATCGGTCAAATCTTCCGGTCTACATCCAAGGGCAATGTGAAGACTGAACTCCTTGTCTTCCTCACTCCCCGAGTGGTGAAGGATCCAGATGAAGCTCGCAAGCTCCGCGAGGACGAATTCAAGCGGATGAGCAAGGAAAGCCAGAAGATCATCCAACCAGAACTCAATCGTAAGTACGATCCTGACAAGGATAAGAAGCATTCAACCCCGCCTGACACAACGGGCAAGGGTGGAGGAAACTAATATGAAATCAATGATGAAACTCATCGCTGTTGCGGCGGTTGCCGTAGTTGCCGTATCTAGCTTCGCCCAAGGTGGCGGAGGTGGTCAAGGTCGTGGTGGCGGTCAAGGCCGTGGCGGCGGAGGCTTTGGAGGCCAATTCGGTCGCGGTGGCGGCATGATGCAAGATCCAAGCGGTTCTTTCTTGCTAAACATGGAGGAAGTTCAGACTGAGCTGAAACTCACCACCGAGCAAAAGACCAAGCTTGAGTCCATCCGTGAAGCTCAGAGAACTCGCCAACGAGAAGCCTTCCAGAATGGAGGAGGCGGTGGCGGCGGTGACATGCAAGCTCGCATGGAGCAAATGCGAAAAATGCAGGCCGAGAACACCAAAGAGACTCTTGCTGTCCTAAACGACGAGCAGAAGAAGCGACTTAAAGAGCTCTCCATTCAGCGAATGGGCAACTCTGCTATCGCCAATGAGGATGTTCAAAAGGAGCTTGGTTTCACAGCTGAGCAGAAGGCTAAGGTAAAGGATCTGCAGGACAAGCAGAACGCGGCCAACCAATCTCTCGGAGAGAAGATGCGCAATCAAGAGATTGATATGCAACAAGCTCGAGAGTCCATGCAGAAGAATAACGAGATCATGAACACTGAGCTCGCAAAGGTTCTTACTGCTGACCAAAAGACGAAGTTGGCTGCAATGGGCGGCAAGGCATTCAAGTTCCCTGAGCAACCCCGTGGCGGTCAGGGCGGACAAGGTGGACGCCGACCAGGCTCACTCTAAAACTTAATAATCCTGTGGAAGGGGCCGAGCAGTTGCTCGGCTCTTTTCATTTTAGTAGATGGGCAAGCTTGGGTCCACTGTTTCGGCCCAACCGTTCATACCTGTCGCCATGTTTCTTACGCTTCGAAACCCTTGAGCCGTCAGAAACTCTGTAATCTTGCCGCTCCGCCCTCCGGATCTACAAATCACAACCGTATCTGCATTTGGGTCTAATTCGCCAAAGCGAACCGGAACCTGATCCATTGGAATGTGGATTACGTTTGGCAAGACGCTCACTTCCAGTTCCTCAGCCTCTCTTACGTCTAGGAGAACCGGGGGAAATTCGCTTTGAAGCTCGGCCTCTAGCTCAATGGGAGTAACTTCCTTCATAGTCGCATTGAACCCTATGAAGTTAGGAAACTGTGATGACTGCTGTCTGTGATCGACGCTCCTGCACTTTCTCCAAGATGCCGGCATTCTCTTCTAGACGCAAAAATGGGTCTGACTCAATGAGCCGCATGGCTGCCTGACGGGCAACTTCCAACAATTTGCCATCTTGTACTAAGTCGGCAATCTTGAAGTCTCGGTTGCCACTTTGGGCAGTTCCGGCAAGCTCACCCGGACCTCTTAGCCTCAGGTCGACCTCGGCAATCTTAAACCCATCGGTAGTTTCTACCATGGTATCCATCCGTTCCCGAGCATCTTGGCTTTTAGCGTCAGCGATTAATACACAATAGCTCTCTTGATCTCCGCGACCTACTCGTCCTCGCAATTGGTGGAGTTGTGTTAGACCGAAACGATTGGCATCTTCAATCACCATGATGCTGGCATTGGGTACATCCACTCCAACTTCAATGACGGTTGTGCTCACCAGGACATCCAGTTCATGCTTCCGGAATTGGTCCATGACTTCTTCTTTTTCAAGCGGTTTCATTTGACCGTGAAGAAGGCCGACCCGCAGATCACTGAAAACTCCCGTCTGCAGACGATAAGCCAGATCAGTGGCGGCTTGAGTCTGCATCTTTTCACTCTCACTCACCATCGGGCAAACAAAGAAAGCCTGGCGACCTTGTTTTACAAATTTACGAACCCCTTTGTAAACGCTTTCACGTTCATTACTACGCTTAAAGAATGTTATGATCTTCTTTCTTCCTGGTGGAAGTTCATCGATCTTGCTGTATTGAGAATCACCATAGAGAGTCATCATAAGACTTCGAGGAATAGGCGTAGCAGTCATGACAAGAACGTCCGGATTCCCCAATCCCTTTTCTCTTAATGCCGCTCGCTGCAAGACTCCAAAGCGATGTTGCTCGTCGATAACGGCCAATCCTAACCTATCAAACGTTACACCCTCCTGAATAAGTGCGTGGGTGCCAACTACCACCTTAGCTTCGCCAGACTCCGTGAGAGCGAGAGAACGCTTACGTTCCTTTGAGTTCTGTTTTCCAACCAATAGAGCAACATCTATTCCTAAAGGAGCAAAGAGCTTTTGAAGATTCACATAGTGTTGCTCGGCCAAAATCTCGGTAGGAGCCATTAATGCTGCCTGGTACCCAGACCGGACAGCCGCCAGCATGGAGCAAGCCGCAACAGCAGTTTTTCCCGAACCCACATCGCCCTGCACCAGCCGGTTCATGGGGTGCGGCTGAGCCATATCTGCCCAAATCTCCTCCACAACACGCTTTTGAGCACCCGTTAACTCGAAGGGCAGCATTTGGTGGATCTGCTGCCACAAGGGAATGCCTTCCCTCTTAGCTTCTTGCTCGGACTCAAACAAGTTCGAGCTTCGTCGTTCTTTCACCACCAGAACTGCTTTCCTGTTTTGAGTGGGTGCGGTATCGGCAGGAAGAACTTCCTCCCCCTTCTTAAGATTTTCAATTGGAAAAGCAATGCCTAACTCTTGTTGAGTCTCGGCTCTCTTCATTGCCAAGGAGACTTGCAAGTAGAAGAACTCTTCAAAGACCAATCGCTTTCTCGCTTCTAGCCGATTTTCTTCAGAGGTTGGCTGATGAATCTCGCGGAGGCTCCACCGAATTGGGCGCAGCATTTCAGCCTTCAAGATAGAAGGTGGCAATGGATCTTGGGCGTAGGCTAGATAGCCTTCCAGCGCGGCTCGGGCGGCTCTCCGAATAAGCTTCTGAACCATCCCTTCTGTTGATGGATATACCGGGATGATCCTCGCAAAGTCGGCAGCGTCTTCTTCATCTTCAATAAGCTCATACTCCGGCGCACTGATCTCACAGCCAAAATCCGCTTCCTTGGCCAGACCATAAGCAACGATCTCTCCTCGATATTCCGATAGCTTCCGAGCAACCCAAGGCTGATTAAACCAAGTCAGCGCTACTGACCCCGTACCATCTTCAACGATTGCTTTAACAATCACTCTGCCGCCGCTGATCGGTCTGGAGCCGACATTTCTTAGGTTCCCGCGAACGGTAACGTGCGTTCCTGGGCGAATCCGGTTGATAGGGGGAATCTTCGTCCGATCTTCATATCGGCGTGGAAGATGATAAAGCAGATCGCCCACCGTGTAGATACCCAGCTTATTAAAAAGCGGAGCGGCCTTGGGGCCAACCCCTTTTAGCCACTGCACCTCTGAATCAAGCGACCGATCCTGCATCTACCTTAGAATACTAGACGAACGTGCATGATTATTCAAATCTGGGGGCAATAACCTGGACTCAAACTGGAAGCCAAGTCCCGCCAAACAACGTCTATGAGTTGTAACCGGTACCCTTAACACAATGATCGACGACGACAAGCCCATAAATTCAGAAGAAATCTCCGATGAGGATGAGTTAGAACGTCGTATCCGTGACCTTGGCCTGGATGAAACTCCGGCGATTGATCGCGCCAAGCAGGAAGCCGCAAAGATTGATGCCGAGTTTGAAGGTCGGCTGAAAGACCTAGAGCATCGGGCAAATCAAGCTCAATCTGTTCGAAAAAATCGATCCCGCGAACTAGAGCGAAAGCTTTCATCTGATCGCGATGCCGCACGTGGATTGGGGATTGGCATTAGTATTGCTTACACCATTATTGGCTTACCGTTATTCGGAGCCGGAGTAGGATGGCTTGTCGACAATCGCCTTGGGGTGGACTTCTGGAAAGGAATTGGTGTCTTATTGGGCGCCATTGCCGGAATCATGATGGCGTTCTACAAGATCAACCGACACAACAACCCGTGACCATTCGTTCTCTTTTCTTAGATTGGCGCGTCGCCGTCTTAGTGATTGTCGCCGCCATCACCGTGTCGTTCATCTTTGGTGGGACCAGCGGCGGTATCGGAATGATCCTCGGGATCGTTGGCAGCATCTCTAGTGCTTTGGGCTTATACGCCATCACATGGCTCCTTGGAGCGTCTTCCGCAGACAATCCTCCTCCAAAAAGTGCCTCGGCTCTGGTGGTCATGGGCTTTTTGATTAAGGTGCCCATTTTCGTTATTTGTGGAATTCTGGCCCAAAGGATTGATGAGCAGGCCCCTAATTGCTTCTTGTGGGGGCTTGGGCTGGTATACTTTTCGCTGGTCGGGTGGGCTGTAGCCAAGAGCGAATCCTAGCCCATAAACGTGTATGGACCTATCGTCTTCCATTCTCACCCCGTATGTCGCCGCAGCAGCCGGCGGTCATCATGGTCCCTCTTACTGGGGCTTGTTGATCTACTTAATCTTTACGCTTGTCATCCTCTTTGCGTTGATGGCAATTGCGAAAAAAGATTTTGGCAACCGAGTCTTTAAGAATCGATGGGCTCAGGTTTTCGAGCAGCTCTATCTATTTGTCGAAAATCTCTGCGTAGGCATTATCGGCCCCCACGGTCGCAAGTATGTGCCGATGATGATGGTCTTCTGGATGGTCATCTTCGTTGCAAACTGCATCGCGCTGTTCTTCCCTACTTCACCCACGGCAGACATCAGCTTCAATCTGGGTATTGCTTTGGTTGCTATCTTCTACGTTCAGTATGAGGGTATCAAGGCAAACGGCTTCTTTGGACACTTCAGCCACTTTGCGGGTCCAAAGCTAGGTGGAGCGATGGTGCTTATCTCCGCAATGATCTTCTTAATTGAATTGATCTCGGAGATGATGAAGAACGTTTCGCTTACCTTGCGACTTTACGGAAACATTGATGGAGGTCACCGCGCGGTGGAAGCGATGAATGAACTGGGTTCTGGCATCTTCGTTCCATTCGGTGCTTTCCTCCTTCCTATCAAGGTTCTTACCTGCGTAGTTCAGGCGCTAATCTTTATCCTTCTTAATAGCGTCTACATTTCGCTGGTGACCCACCACGATGAGGAGCACGGCGATCACCACGGCGAAGAGCCACACGGAGAGGTTGCTCACGCTCACTAAATTCGATTTCTAACTTACAACCTAATAAGCTAAAAACCTGGAGAACATTAAAAAACATGACTGGAAATATCGTTTCGATCGCAATTGGCATTACTGGACTCGGCGTAGCCGGTGCTCTCGGTATGATCGGCAGCTCCGCTATGCAAGGCATGAGCCGACAGCCAGAAGCAATCAGCAAGATTCAAACCGCTATGCTTATCGCACTTGCGTTCGTTGAGCTTGTATTCCTTCTCACCGTATTCGTTGTTCCTGGCGCCGCCAAGTAATATCCTTTAAGGGCCACTTAGGTGGCCCTTAACCACTATTAAGAAAAGTTTTCTCTATGAGTGAAGTTCAGAAGCCTTCGGGAGCCAAAACGTTAGCCGGAATCGTGATCGGTGCCGCGCTGATGTTTGTCGGCATGTACCTGTCAGTAAAGCAGAATGATTTTTCCTTCCTGCACTGGCAGCATTCTTTAGCCGAACAGGGCATTCCCATTGATCTTGGAAAAACCATCTCGATCTTTGGCGTTTTCCTTATCCTGTTCCCGGTCATTCGACTCTTCTTTATCCAGCCGCTCTCTGATGCAATCACCGAGCGCACCAACGCTCTTGAGTCCACTTTTGGCGAAGCTGAAGACCTGCGCCATGAAATGACCAAGATGAAGAGCGATTATGAGCAGCGACTCGCCGCAACCGAAGCCGAGGCCCGCGCTCAAATCCAAGCTCAGATTAAAGAAGCCCAAGACCTGCGACAGTCTCTTATGTCCGAAGCAACCGCCAAGGCAGACGAGATGGTCAAAAAAGCCCAACAAGAAATTGAGGCCGAAAAGCAAAAGGTTCTTGGTCAACTTCGAACCGAAGTGGTGACTCTAACCCTTTCTGCCACCGAGAAGATTCTTGGCGAGAACATGGATTCCGACAAGAACCGCAAGCTCATCGCCGAATTCATCGACAAGGTCGAGGTGCCCGGCTAAGATGGTAGATACTAAGGTCGCCCGTCGATACGCTTCTGCGCTATTCGCTACCGCACAAAAGAACGATGTGGTGAAGAGCGTTGAGGACGACCTATCGGCGATTGCGAACCTCTTTCAGAACGACGCTAAGTTCAAGGATTTCATCCTGAGCCCAAGAGTTGGTCGCGAAGAGAAGATCAAGATTGCCGAAAAGCTCTTTTCGGATCGTGTCACTGCCCTCACGATGCAGGCCTTGCGTTTAATGCTGGTCAAGCGACGTGAGTCAGAAGTTGTTAGCGTTCACGATGAGTTTGTTGCTCTAAGAAGAGAGTTCGGGAGCATCGCCTATGTGATGGTCTCCTCTTCCGAAGCACTAGAACCCGATCAGAAGAGTGCCATTATCGCTAAGCTTGAGCAAAAGACCGGCAAAAAGGTGGAGGCAGATTTCCAAATCGATCCTCACCTGATTGGCGGAGTTAAAGTTCAGATTGGCGACTACGTATTAGATGGAACCGTTCGTGGTTCCCTGCGGCGACTTGGCGAGAAGCTACGCCGCGATGTTTTGAAGCAGAATTAGTTTTTGAGGATTATCGACACCGAGCAACCCCATGTCTAGCATTCGTCCAGAAGAAATCACATCCATTCTCGAGCAGGAACTGCAGCGCTTTGAGCGCTCGGTTGAGGTCGAGCACGTTGGCACCGTTATTCAGGTTGGCGACAGCATCGCCCGCGTTTACGGTCTGCCGGACTGCCAAATGGGAGAGCTCCTTGAGTTCCCTAACGGCGTAACCGGTCTTGCGCTGAACCTGGAAGAAAGTTCCATCGGTGCGGTTTTGATGGGCGATGATACGCTCATTAAGGAAGGCGACCAGGTTCGAGAAACCGGACGCATCATCGAAATCCCCGTTGGCGAACAACTGCTTGGTCGCGTCGTAAACGCACTTGGTCAAACCATTGACGGCATGCCTGCTCCTACAGGAGCCGAAATGAGACGTCTGGAGACCGGTGCTCCCGGTGTTGTTGACCGTCAGCCAGTTACTCAGCCCCTCCAAACCGGTATCAAGGCCGTTGACGCGATGATCCCCATCGGCCGTGGTCAACGAGAGTTGGTTATCGGAGACCGCCAAACGGGTAAGACGGCTATCTGTGTTGACACAATTATCAACCAGAAGTCCACTCACCAACCCGGTGGAGACCCCGTTTACTGCATCTACGTAGCCTGTGGTCAGAAGATGGCAAACGTGGCTCGTGTTGTAGAAACACTCCGCGCCAATGGTGCACTTGAGTACACCACCGTCGTTGTAGCCTCTGCGGCTGACTCGAACGCGATGCAATATCTTGCTCCATTCGCTGGTGCAGCGATCGGTGAGTACTTCCGAGACAACGGAAAGCATGCTCTCGTTATCTACGATGACCTTTCTAAGCACGCACAGGCATACCGCGCGCTTTCCCTACTTCTCCGACGCCCACCAGGACGAGAAGCTTATCCTGGAGACGTTTTCTACCTCCACTCGCGCCTTCTGGAACGAGCAGCTAAGCTCTCCGATGCAAAGGGTGGCGGATCGCTCACAGCACTTCCAATCATTGAGACTCAATCAGGCGACGTTTCGGCATACATTCCGACCAACGTTATCTCGATTACCGACGGTCAGATTTACCTAGAGCCCGACCTGTTCTTTGCCGGTGTTAGACCCGCGATTAACGTTGGTATCTCGGTTAGCCGCGTAGGTGGAAACGCTCAGATCAAGGCGATGAAACAGGTTGCCGGTAAGTTGAAGCTTGAAATGGCTAACTACCGCGACGTTGCAGCGTTCTCTCAGTTTGCATCGGACTTGGATAAGGCCACACAGATGCAGCTCATCCGAGGTCAGCGTCTCACAGAATTGCTCAAGCAAGATCTTTCTACTCCTTATAGCGTCGAAGATCAGATCATCGCAATCTACGCTGGTGGTCAGGGTGTTCTCGACGATATCTCAAATGACCAAGTAAAGGGCTTCGAGGCTGCACTTCTCAAGAACATTCATGAGAAGTATCCAGACGTTGTGGAAGGTATCCGCTCCTCTAAGACAATCAGCAAGGAGAATGAGGAAACCCTCACAAAGGCGATCAAGGAGTTCGCAAGCACCTACAACTAATACTCAACGGCTGGATTGCTTGAAACCAATCAGTGATCCAGCCAGAAGTATCTGATTCCCGCAATTTAGCAATCCATGGCAACTCTCAAGCAGATTCGACAGCGAATCAAGACCGCGAAAAATATCCAGCAAATCACGAAAGCGATGAAGCTGGTCGCGGCAGCGCGATTAAAGAAAGCAACCGACCGAGTGTTGGAGGCCCGCCCTTACGCGGATAAGTTGAAGGAATTCATGGGATCACTGGCAAATGCCGGTGAACTTCCAAAGCATCCCCTCATGGAACAGCGCGAAATCAAGCGCGCAATCCTCGTTTTGGTTACTTCGGAGCGAGGTCTAGCTGGTGGCTATAACACCTCTCTGATCCGCAAAGCAGCTGACTTTATCAAAACCGCGGACTTTGAAGTGGATTTGATCACGGTCGGTAAGAAGGGCTTCCAGTTCTTCAGTAAGCGTGGATACAACATCCGACATTCAGTCACGATGCCCTCAGCAGGTGCATCACTAGATAATGCCGTCGAGGTCACTCGAGTTACTCGTCAAGCCTTCGAATCTGGAAATGTGGATGCAATCTTCGTATGCTATGCGAAGTTTTTCTCCGCAATTCGGCAGGTTCCTCAGCTTGTTCAGCTTCTGCCCATTGAAGCTCCGGTTCAAACCGATAAGGACCAAAAGGCGGGCTCTGCTGAATCTATTGAATTCGAACCAAATGCGGAAGCAGTTCTGAATGCACTTCTTCCCCGCTACTTCCAGACCCTAGTTTGGCAATCTTTGCTTGAAGGCACGGCCTCAGAGTTCGGCGCTCGTATGACCGCCATGACTTCGGCTACCGATAACGCCGGAAAGATGATCAACTCTTTGACTCTCAAGGCAAACCGAGAGCGTCAGGCCGGAATTACCAAAGAGATTCTCGAAGTCGTGGGTGGCGCCGAAGCCCTCAAAGGCTAATCAAAACTCTAAACCTCTTTATAGGCGCGATCAGATTCTACTGATTGCGCCTATGGTTTTTCAAAGTGCTGGTAATCCTTGTTTCCAGACCAATTCCCACCCCACTTCCAACCCTTTCTCAGGAAAATTTTTACAACTGGAGATTCCTTCGTTAAGGCTCCCCGAGCCTGTGGATTGTAGGTAGAAGTCGCTTTTCCACTCCGTGACACGTAAGGATTTTGGAAAGGGTTGATGTCGATCGCCCGTCCAAATGCATGTTTGGAAAGAATCTTTGCTTCACCGGTAGCCGTTATCTGCTTCCGATAGTTAAATCCTGAAGAGTTGTTTGCCGCCATGGACTTTCGATCATCCCACCCAAATCGAACAACCGGAATCACGCTGTAGATCGGAAAACCTGTCTGGAATATCTCCTCGAATATGTCCCGCACCTCCACCGCCAAGCCCTTGTCCACCACAATCTGCCCCAGATGTTCACGACCATCAAAGCCTCGATAACGAACTGTTACCAACTCCATTCGAGCAACAATGCCGGACGGAAAGGATGAGTTCGCCAAGGCCTGAGTCCGACTTAGGGCACTGTCTACTGTCGGGATAGGGCGAGGACTCGTCTTCGGGGGTGGCTTGGGCGCAGGCTCTGCTGGCTTTTCAACTGGTGGTTGAGTAGGTTCTACCGTCGGCGGCTTGGCCACGGGGCGCAAAAGCCAGAACCCGGCAAGAGATAGAGCCAAAACTCCTGCCCAAACCCAAACTTTCCTTCCTCTCGCCAATCTTCCGAACGCTCCAATTCATTTTGGCGTTTTGATACGAGGAATGGGAAAGTCAATCGCCTTTTTGTGTCTCGTTGTCGCTGGCTCCGCCGCCACAGCTCAGTTTAAGCCGCTTGATCCAGAGTTAAAGGACTTTCCATATCCCCATCCAGTTGCCACTTACGCCATTCAAGATCAGAACCAAACCTTATCCATGGCTTATATGGATGTAAAGCCCACGAATCCCAATGGCGAGTCCGTTGTCTTGCTCCATGGCAAAAACTTCTCAGGACACTATTGGGAAAAGACTATCCAGGACCTAACCAAGGATGGCTTTAGGGTGGTTGTTCCAGACCAAGTTGGTTTTGGAAAGTCCAGCAAACCCCAGAGCTACCAGTTCTCTTTCCATTCCCTCGCCAGATACACGCATGATCTAGTCACAAGCCTTGGTATCTCTAAATACAAGGTGGTAGGCCACTCCATGGGTGGGATGCTTGCCGCCAGGCTGGCTCTTACTTACCCAAACCATATTACTAGCCTGACACTGGTAAATCCAATTGGGCTTGAGGATTACCAGAATCTGGTTCCCTATCGAACTATCAGCGAACTATACGCCGGTGAACTAAAAGCCAATGAACAAAGCATCAAGGGATATCAGCAAAACGTTTACTTTGATGGCAAGTGGAAGCCCGAATACAACCCTCTTCTTACGGTTCTGGTTGGTTGGACCTTGCACCCAGACTATGCCAAGGTAGCTTGGAACGCTGCGTTGACCGCCGACATGATCTACACCCAGCCGGTTATTCGGGAATTTCCTCTCCTGAAAATGCCTACCCTTTTGATCATGGGCACTCGAGATCGAACTGCGATTGGAAAAGATCGCGTCAGCGCCGAGGCTCAGAAGGAACTGGGCAGATACGACCGTTTGGGTAAGCAAGTGGTCAAGACAATCCCGAACGGGACACTCATAGAGTTTGACAATGTGGGGCATATGCCTCAGGTCGAGGTATATGACCGTTACATTGCGGCTCTCAAAGGTTTTCTGAAACCCTGAGATGTGATAGTCTGATCACTTCGTGTCTCAGCCTGTTATTCGCCCAATTCAAGAGTCAGACTCTGTGGATGAGATCACAAGTCTTATCCACCGAGCCTATCGAAAAAATGCTGACTTAGGCTTTCATTTTATTGCCACCCACCAAACGCCTCAAGTCACTCGTGAGCGCCTAGACGCGGGCTATGCATATGTTGCCGAGCTGGATGAAAAGATTGTGGGCACAATCACGCTGGAGTTTCCGGTGGAAACTCCGTACGGCGAATACACAACCGACCATACTTTGGCCCTGTTTGGACAGTTTGCCGTCGATCCCAGCATTCAAAAACTCGGGCTAGGGCGACAATTGGTTGAGCATGTAGAGCAAATGGCCAAAGAACTTGGCGCAACAGAGATCTGCCTGGACACTGCCCAAGAGGCCGCTCACCTCGTAGGTTACTACCAACGCCTAGGTTATGAAATTCGCGCTGAGGCGGATTGGCGGCCAGAAGTCAACTACAAGAGTTGGGTGTTGGTGAAAAGCCTAAGCTGATCTTCTTGCGCGGACCGGCTTTGCCAGCGTCGGCCTCTCAACCAATTTGCCCTCTTCAACTGCGGCTTCTCCATTCATCAAAACCCATTGCATTCCCACAGAAGCCACGGCTGGTTTATCAAATGTTGCTTTGTCAACCACTGTTTTCGGATCAAAGATAACGATATCTGCATCCGCACCGGTCTTGATTCGCCCCTTCCTATTGAAGTCAGCAGAACGCTTTTCGAATCGCTTTGCGGGCATGAGGGTCATTTTTCGGATCGCATCCGGTAGAGATAGCAATCCCAAATCTCGTGAGTAATGACCCAAGACGCGACAGAAAGTGCCCGCTGAACGAGGATGCCCCACCCCATCTGTTAAGCCACCATCTGATCCAACCATCGTCGCCTTGCTCTTCACTGCCGTCTGAACTGCGGCTTCCGGGATAGCATGGGCAATCACCATTCCTCCCTCTGCCCGATACTTCTCAAACGTCTCTTTGGTCAAACGCTCATTGGTTTTGGCCCACTGTAGATCTTTGTAGTCAATTCCAAACTTGGTCTGCCAACCCTCCTCAAAGACCTCAGAAGAGATTCCGGTTCCAAAAGCGGTGTAGGGATAGAAATCGCAGGTGACATCCAAGCCCTTGGCCTGAGCTTCTTCTATCAGTTGCAAAGCCCGCTGTGTGTGTCCAAGCGCCATAGATGGCACATGAACAATATGGATTGGAGCTCCACTGACCAAGGAAGCGGTCATCACCTCAGCAAGCGATGTAAGGTTGCTCTGCTCTTCTAGCAAAGTTCCATAACGGGTGTGGACATGGCAGGAAGCTTTGTACTTACCCGCCACTCGGAACATCTCCAAGACCTCCCACCTTGTCGCCGCGGGTTGATACTCCAGACCAAACCCTACACCCAGCCCACCTTCCTTCAGGCCTTGATCAACATATCGAGCCATCTCCGCAACCTGAGCGTCACTGGAGGGTAAATCTTTCTCATCCATCACCCGCCATCGCGCCATGGTATGGCTCGCAGCTGCACCATAGTGGCATAGCCGCTTACCAGTCTGTTCTTGGTACCACTTGTCGACTTCCAGTGCACCGCGCTCCATTTGTAGCTTGGTCGTCACACCATCTAGGAGCTGTATTCGATCATTCTCCTGATCATGTCCGTGGGCAATGATGTCGATGAAACCTGGAGCAACCACCATCCCTCGGGCGTCGATGGTTCGTCTCCCCCGCAATTCATCCCGTGAAACGCTGGCGATACGCCCGCCTCTCACTCCGATGTGACGGATTCCGTCCAGCTTGGACTCTGGGTCGATAACTCGCCCGTTTAGGATAACGAGATCAAAGTCAGCCTGGGCCAAAACAACATTGGGGAAAGCAATGGAAGCTGCGCCAAGGCCCCCAACGCGAAGAAAGTCTCGCCGAGTCATAGGCGAATCTAGCACATCAAAAAGCCTTGATTGCTAGCCCAAGGATTGTCGTAACTTTGTTAAGTCAGCTTATCAGTTTGAAGAAGCTGGTCTATGGACTCGTCCGAGGCTTGTGAGAACTCAACCGTCTTTGCCTCAAGCTCTGCTCTCTGCTTCGAGCGGAGCTCTCTCCTCACTTTGCCCTCAAGGAACCGCACCTTGTCATCCCGACTTTCCGCTACGAGCCCAGGAACAACCACCGGCTTGCCATTGGAGTCGATCGCCACCATCGTTACGCGAGCGGTATTGGTGTGGCGCTTATCGCTCGTCATCAAGTTCTGAGCGTAAATCTCAATCGTGACTTCCAGACTGGTTCTTCCAACAAAGCTGACATATCCAATCATCGTCACTAGTTCGCCGACGTTGATGGGTTCGTGGAAGTCGACACGATCAAAGCTTGCCGTCACACATATCCTTCCCGCGTGTTTCGAACTTGCTGCATATGCGCATAGGTCGATCATTTCCAGGATTCGACCTCCAAACACCTTGCCCAAGAAGTTGGCATCGTTGGGCTGCATAATCTGCGCCATCTCAACTCGAGATTGCGAAACGGTCTTTGCGGTCATTCCGCATTCAGGATACCGACCCTGCTTTACTTCAAGGGACTAAACGCTTGCTGGTTCGGTAGCTTTGGAACCCCGAGTGATCAGATACACCACACTGCTGCTCAGCAGTCCTGCAAAAATGCCACCCAAGATGTCTGTGGGCCAGTGAACGCCTCGATAAATGCGGCTTATACCCACCAGAAATGCCCATACAAAGGCCGCTCGACCAATCCAGGCGTTCTCAGTCCGCCAGGTGATAAAGAAGAGCATAAACGCCAAAGCAAACGACGTGGTGGTGTGTCCGCTGGGAAAGCTATTGTGCATAAACCCTTCTTGAGGGTTTGAGTACTCCAACATGCTGGGCCTATCGCGAGCCGCGATAAACCGTTTCACTCCCTGGGCAAAAAAGAGCCCAGACACTGCGGTCGTCAAAAGCAAGGGCCAAACTGCGAAGACAGGGTTCTTCCATACCGACCACACCGCTTTGAAGAAAGATCTCCGCCGCAACTCGTGCCGCAGGTCGATGATGAGCGGCACAATCAAAACCAATAGAGCTTGCACCCACCCCAAACCCGTTGACGTTATCAACCAAAAAACGGGGTCCAACCATTCTCGGTGCAAATCTACATGGATCGCCCGGAAAAGAGATTGGTCAAATTGCCAGAGCGAGTCCACGCTATTAGTCTACTTACGTTCGAGCAGCAAGTAGTCCAGACCGAACATGTTTCGAGGAATCGCCACAGCGCGATGCCCTTTGCTGGTGACCTCCAATATGTATTCCCCAGGTTGGAAACTCAAACGCCCTACTGACATCCGCGACCATTTGAGGCCGTCGCTATAAAAGTCCAAGGTTTTTGGAGAAATGACTTCTTTCCCTGCGGAATCTAGCACTCGCAGGCTGTGAATCCCGTAGTCACGCGCTTGGCAGAAGTTGCCCACCAGTTCAAAACTCCCGGACTCCTTGACTAAAAACTTTATCGTTAGTGTGTCATTTGCTTTGGCATCTTGCCACCAAAGCTGGCGTCCCCCCGAAAGCTCCCAAAAACCGCCTTGCAGTTCGGTCTTTCCTCCCGAGGATTGGAAGGTGAGCGACTCTGCTTCCAACGCACCTTTGACGGGTGCAGGAGGCACAGTCTCCACCAATAGCCGTTGTGCAGCACCCAACTGGCTTGCATTCGCCTTTGAACCTGGTTTGGAATACCAATAAGTGGTCCTCGCAAACCGAGCTTGGACTTCCGCCCAATGCCACATTTCAATATCAAATCTCAGTGATTTGGTGAACGGAATCGGATCAAATGTCTGGAATCTTCGAACGCTGGTCTGCCCAAAGTTTGCGGGACCATCGCACCGAGCTTGACCATGGAATGGTTTCGTAAAAAGCTCCGGAGAACACCAAGCATAGCCAAAGTAGTCCTCTGTTCCCGTGCCAAATGTGCTGGGAAAAGTCTCCCCATCCACGTAAACTTTTTCATCTCCTTCGCCCCACCAAGCAGGAGTTGGGTTGGTCACATGAAGGTGCGTCCCCACAAACAAACCTTCCCCTTGCGCCATCAAGAAGTTCATATCCCGCATCGGTCGGGTACTTCCAAAATCGGCATTGTAAACCGCGCGGAAGTAGTATGTGTCGGCTGTAAACGGCCTCTCTTCCCATGCCATCTCAAGCTGAACGGGCACATCTACCTTGCCCGGTCCAATCAGGCTCACCTCAATCTGTTTCTTGAAAGGCATTACCCAATAGCAAGTCATGGTGCCATCTGGAGTTACCGATACGGGATAACTGTGGCTTGCATTTGGGCCAGGAGCGGTGGCAAAGAAGTCTCCCAAAGGAACTTCGGCTGTCTTCTCCCCATCGCATTTGATGAGAATGGTGCTCTGTCTTAGAATGTTGTGAGGCTGAAAAGCGTCGTCCCAATCCATAGCGCGTACGTTCAGCACAAGGGGAAATGGAATCTTCACCTGCAGCATCTTCACTGCACCACCTTGAGTTGCTCGAATCGTTTTCGTCAACTTTTGGGTTCTGGTGAGTGTGCCAGTAGCCCTCTCTGTTCTCGTATTAAGCAAGCTCGGAGCAGTCCCAAGCCGGTGTTTCACCGCCTCAATCTTATCCGTTGGCAACTTGCTAGCGTCGTATGTGGCAACCTGAGTTCCCGTATCATAGGTGCGGTAGCCCACCATGTAGTACATGTTTGGCAAACCCGGCTTATCATTCTCAACCGTGATCTTAAGCGACTTGGCATAGGGGAATGGAAAGTAGATGTTCGTGCCCTGAGCCGCCATGTAGGCTAATGGATCAGAAAATGGACGCACCTTTCCGGTCAAGAAATCAATTGTCTTTTCCTGAATCCGTGGCTGTGACTCACCATCGAAGTAAAAGCGGATAGTGCCCATTGGGTTTGCCGACCAGACTTTGAGGACCGCTCCTGGCCCTTTCAGATCAGCCATCACATACTCCCGGCGTCCGGCAGTCTGCTCTACTCGTAGATACTTCCCGACATCATCATTGGCAAACCATGTCTTGGCATCCTGAGGCGTGGTGGAAGCACGATCATAACTACTCGCCTGAGCGGCCTTGAAGTTGGGTGAAGGACGGCGAGATAACCCATCCAATTGGACCATTTCATCCAGTAACCGGTCTACCGTAACCGTTTGCGCTGGGCTCACCGACGCCACAATTCCGCTGATAAGAATCCAACAACTTCGTTTCAAAATCCAATCCTCCCCGGGAATGACTGAACTTTACTCAACTTTCTGGACTAAATCTCTTAGGCAAAACTGATTCCGCCCTAGAATCGCAGTGGGCTATCTATGCGAGATTCATAAGGAACCTGCCATAATAAACGCCTAACGCAGAGCGATGTCCGAGTGGTCGAAGGAGCGGGCCTGGAAAGCTCGTACTCGTGATGAACGGGTCGTGGGTTCGAATCCCACTCGCTCTGCCAGCTTTTTTGGGAGTGCGCGAGGAAACTCGCGCTTTCAAACACAAAATCCAACACTCACCTCTGACTCCTACCCCGACTGAGATCGCCCAGCGCGACCAAGTGATTGAGTCCGTTCTTAACTATGTTCGGACTGATAAAAGGATTAATCTCCCTGCCTTCAATCCCGAAATCTCCCGCCCAAGCGATCAGTTTGCGCTGCAATCGGTTGGCTTAGAACCGAATGAGTTTGGTGGTACCGTCGGAGAGTTCCGCTACCAGTTTGAGGGAGAAGAGGATCTTCTTCACCTGATTGTCACAAAGAAAGACGGTCAACCGTTAACCCCCATTGAGGCCCAAACCGTTGCCGCCTTCCTCTTACCGGACTTGCCTCAGTCCCTCATGTGGATGAAGCCCGGCGAGTTCACCCAACACTTCTACTTCGGGCATGATGAGCTGCTTAAGATCATCAGTTAGATCGCGACTTTCCATTTGCGTCGCAACATCCATAGCGGAATAGCCGAAACAAAGAGTCCTACTCCGTGGGAAAACGCCAGAACCAGATAGCTCATGACGATCACTCCAACCATCAAGAAGCCGTTCTTCACCCATATGGAGTGAGGATCAAAAGAAAGAGGGTCTTTCATGGCCGCTAGGTTTGCGGAAATCCGCTGAATCGCTTGATCCGCAGGGCCGGTTAACACATTCAGATTTTGCGACCACTTTCGTTTCGCTTCATCAAAGTCACGAATGAGAACCCAAGAGCCATTATGTCCCTTAAAAACAGCGGCTACGGGTACCCGGTAACTACCTCCATCCTCAATCAGTTGCTTAGCACTGGCCGTATCTGCTCCTTGAATTCTCGTCCATGTATCAGCGATCTCCGTCCGCTGTCGCTGATACTGCTCCACGAGCCTCTGGTTATTTTCCGTAACGCTACTGATGTGCCATTTCGGCATAAAACCCAACCCACCGGCCTGGTTCATATCGATCCAGCCGAAACACATGACAAGCGCCATGACTACGCCACAAATAGCCGTTACTCCCCCCAACGCCCAGAATTTAGGCCGCTGATTGCCTAGGCTAGCGAGTAAAACCAAGCAAGGCGTGACTACCGAGAGCGGCAAGATGATATTGAAACTCCAGGGCTCAGTAGATAGGCATACGAAGAATGTCAATAAAACCAAACCTACAGCCGCAACCCAAACGGGCAACCAGTTCCGAGCAGGGTTTCCAAGCTCAGCTCGAAGTATGAGGCTCGGAGCCCCCAAGTTCTTGACCGCTATCTTTTCCGCCTCATCTGGGCTACGAAACTCGTTTTGAAACTCACCTTTGGAATCCAAAACATGCTCTCTTAGCGATTCGATAATCGCCGCTGTTCTCTCTGGGCTTAGCCTACGCCTCGCCACTCGCTCAAACTCAACCTGATACCAATCCCAGTACTTACCCACGGCTTGGTTCCTCCAAAGGTCCGATTCCCAGAATCAATGTCACTGACTCCTGAAACTTAGCCCACTCCACCTTCTTCTGATCCAGTTGTTTTCGACCAGCCTCTGTTAAGGCGTACACCTTCCGAGGAGGCCGATTATCTTGAGATTCCCAAAACGCCTGCACAGAATCAGACTCCTCCAACTTATGAAGCGCCGGATACAACTGCCCTTCTCCATACTGCAGAGTCTTTCCACTTGCCGTCTTGATCTGCTTTGAAATCTCATATCCGTGTTTCGGTCCATCCGCCAAAACCGCTAGGATCAATGCTTCCAAGTCACCACGAAATGCCATCAATACCTCCCAGTGTGTCAAATTTGATTATATATCAAAATTTGATATATGTACACATTGATTGTATTTTCCAGAGTCAAGGATTAAAAGCGTGGCAACCGTAAGGTCTAACTAAGCTGCGAACGGAGACAAGCGCCGAATCACATCTCACGCCGATACTCAAGCGCACTGAGGAGAGTTGCAGAGTCGGCGTAATCTAGTTCGCCACCCACGGGCATACCGTGGGCGAGTCGGGAAACGGTGATCCCAATCGGCTTGATCAGCTTTGCCAGATAGAGCGCGGTGGCATCGCCTTCTATGGTCGGGTTAGTAGCGAGAATCACTTCTTGAATCTCATGCTCGCCTATCCGATGCAGCAGTTCTTTGATTCTTAGCTGCTCGGGACCAATCCCATCCATTGGACTCATCAAGCCATGCAGGACGTGATACTGCCCTTTGTACTCGTTGATCCGTTCGACCGCAGCAATGTCTCTCGGCTCGCCCACTACGCAAACCACGGTGCGATCTCGTCGAGGATCAAGACAAATCTCGCAGGTTTCGTTCTCAGAGATGTTCTGGCAACGAGAACAGAATCGGAGCTTCTCTTTGGCTCTGCGTATTGCATCCGCTAACCGAAACGCTTCTGCGTCTGTGGTCTTCAGCAAATGATAAGCCAAGCGCTGTGCCGACTTAGGTCCAACTCCGGGGAGCTTTTCAAGCTCCGCAATGAGTTCAGCAAGCGGACGGGCAAACAGCATGTGGATATGGTCTGTGGATTGTGGCCTGTAGGTTGCGACAGGTCAGATGACAGCCCGCAACCCACATCCCACAGTCAACATCAGCCAAGGCCCGGTACATTCGGCATGATCGCCTGTACCTTGGCATTTCTTGCTTCGGTCGCAGTGGTGAAGCCATCGCGGACAGCGGAGACGATCAAATCTTCCAGTGCCTCTACATCCTCTGGATCCACAACTGACTTGTCAATCTTCAGTTGCAAAAGCTGGCCAGTTCCATCGAAAAGTGCCTTTACTGGCCCTTTGTCTACGCCAATGCGCTCATTGGCCAACTCTTCTTCCAGCTGTTGCGCACGTGCCATTGCTTGCTGCGCTTGTTGCAGCATGCCGCCAAAACCCTGACCACCAAATCCTTTGGGAAGCTTCATTGTTCGTCCTTCTTGTCGGTTCCAAAAATCTCGCGAACTCTGTCCGCAAGCTTTTGACCTTCTAATGGTAATTCTACCGCCTGAGTTTCAGGAACCGCGTTTTCACGCTTCTCCGCTCTAAGCTCAATGTTCCATGTATCGCCAAGTCGACTCTTCAACGAATCGACTACGGCGGCAACTCTCTTCGGCGACTCCGACACCCACAGGTGATCTAAAGTTCGCGTGAACTCAATCACGGCATGGTTCTCCCCAAGAGAGAAGACCTTTGTATCCGCCAGTCGCGCTGCCATCAGCTTGGACATTGAGCTCAATTCCTGAACGGTTTGACTCCAAGCTTGGTTCATTGGATCGGACACATCGGCAGATGAAGTCTGTTCGGGTTTGGCTGGCCCTGGCTCCGTCGTAGCTTGAGGTTCCTGCTTTTGCTCTACAACCGCCGTGGAAGTTACGGTGGCAGGTCTTTCCGGCTTCACCTCAACCTTGTGAGTTTCCGCCTTTACGGGTTCTGGCTTGCTGGGCATCGAGCTTTGCGGGACATGAGTGGCAACTCGAATCAGTTCAGACTCTAGCCAAAGTCGCGGCAAAGAAATATCTCGGATCACCTTATGTATTTCTGAAAGAGCAGCCCGGATTGATAAGAGAAAATCTCGGCCTAGTTGGGTTCCTGCCGCATGCAAAGCCGCTTCTTGCGCCGCATCGCCGGTACCTCCAATGTCAATTCCATAGGATGCTCGGGTGAGGTCGCCTAATCGGTGCAACATCGATTCGATGAGCGACCGCGGATCTCTTCCTAAACGCGCAATCTCATTCAAGATTTCAACAATCTTGGGCACGTCGCCAGATTTTATCGCGGTTAGGAGGCCGTCAACCGTTTCTTCAGAGATTAAGCCGAGCTGGTCATAAACCTGGTTCAGAGTGATCTTGCCATCACTGGTTAAGATCGCTTGTTCTAACAAAGTCAGCGCGTCTCGATATCCGCCATCCGCCATCCGTGCAATGGCGTTCACGGCTGCAGGCTCAATCTCGACGCCTTCAGATGCGGAAACGTACTCTAATCGCTTCACCAAGTCGGTCAGCGAAGCTCTATGAAACTCAAACTTCTGACACCGAGATCGAATCGTCGGCGGGACTTTGCTGTATTCAGTCGTCGCAAGGATAAAAATGACGTGGGGAGGAGGCTCTTCGATAGTCTTGAGAAGAGCGTCAAACGCTTTGCCCGAAAGATCATGAACCTCGTCAATGATGAAAATCTTGTACCGGCACATCATCGGCTGGTACTGAACATTTTCAACAATCGCTTCCCGAACGTTGTCAACTCCCGCCTCGCTCGCTGCGTCAAACTCCAAAATGTCCGGGCAGCTACCTTCCGTAATCATCTTACAGATCGGATCGTCGTCGCTTGGGTTTGCCGTAGGGCCATTCTCTGCATTTAAGGCCTTTGCCAATAAGCGCGCGGAGGACGTCTTCCCTGTCCCCCTAGGGCCAGTGAACAAATAGGCGTGAGCAATGCGCCCCGTCTCTATGGCGTTCTGGAGAGTTTTAACAACGTGGTCTTGGCCCACTAAGTCGCCAAAGGTTTGGCTTCGATACTTGCGGTAGAGCGAGATATAGGCCATGTTGGGTGTGGACCGTGGTGTGGACTGCGGATTGTGTCTTTATAACATCCCACAAACTACAGATTACAGACCACAGAAATACCGGGAAGATTGCATCGCACAGAGAACCGACTTACCGTTGCTGCCTTCCGGCCCTGGCGGGGTTCACCAGCCTGCTGCCGCGCAGTTCCCGGCGGGAATAGTTTAGCACTCTTGAGCCGACGATTGTGGCCCCTGTCCAGAGGGAACTCTTAATTTGGCTTCTCACATCCAGATTGCGTGCCAAAAAAGATTGACAAAAACGACGATAATCGCCTTAAAGGTTGAAGGAGTAAGAAACGTGCGTTCTATGCTCGACTTGTTTCTGTTGATAGAGCCGAATCAACATCAATAAATATGCACTTAACCGCAATGATTTCAGTGATGAGTCTGGTGTTTACAGACCACCATCTGGGAGAACGTTTTCAGGTTCTGGCTAACCTGAAATCAGGTTAGCCAGAATCACCATTAGGCCATGTGAGCGATGATGTTATCGCCAAATTCCGAGCACTTGATCTCGGTAGCCCCTTCGGTCAATCGAGCAAAGTCATACGTGACTCGTCCCGACCCGATTGCGCCTTCGACACCCTTGATGATCAAGTCCGCCGCTTCGGTCCAGCCGAGGTATCTGAACATCATCTCACCACTCAAGATGACCGAGCATGGATTCACTTTATCCAGTCCGGCATACTTAGGAGCGGTTCCGTGAGTGGCCTCAAAAATGGCATGTCCAGTGACGTAGTTGATATTGGCTCCGGGAGCAATACCGATTCCACCCACCTGGGCTGCCAGAGCATCGCTCAAGTAGTCACCATTGAGGTTCAAGGTCGCGATAACATCAAAGTCCTCCGGTCGAGTCAAAACTTGCTGGAGCGTGATGTCCGCGATTGCATCCTTAATCACGATTCCTGCGCCTGGCTTTCCTTCTGGAATGACATGCCAAGGTCCACCGTCAAGTGGAACCGCACCAAAGAAATCGGCCGCAACCTTGTAGCCCCAATCACGGAAAGAACCCTCCGTGAATTTCATGATGTTGCCCTTGTGAACAAGGGTCACGCTCTTCTGGTTAGTCCGGATTGCGTACTCAATCGCGCTGTGGACAATTCGCTCAGTTCCCAGGTAGCTGACTGGCTTGATGCCGATTCCTACTTCGATTGAGTTGGATCGGGCCGGAGAGCCAATGCCTGCCAACTGCTTATTCCACTCATTGCCTTTCTCTTCCGTACCGAATCGAACCTTGCCAAATTCCTTTGGAAAGTTCTCGGCCAAGAAGTCCAAGAACTTCTGAGCTTCCGGCGTACCCGCTGCATATTCGATACCTGCGTAGATATCCTCCGTATTCTCTCGGAAGATAACCATATCGACTTTCTCAGGGCTCTTAACTGGACTCGGTACTCCGGTAAACCAGCGAACCGGTCGGAGACAGACATACAGATCCAGAATCTGTCGCAAGGCCACGTTTAGAGATCGAATGCCACCGCCAACGGGTGTGGTCAGAGGACCTTTGATGCCGATCAAATACTTATTGAAATCTTCAAGGGTTGCATCAGGAAGCCAGCTTTCGGTTTGGTTAAACGCCTTCTCGCCGGCTAAGACTTCATGCCAGGCAACCTTCTTGGCACCACCATAGGCTTTCTCTACTGCGGCGTCAAAAACGCGGACGCTAGAAGCCCAAATATCGGGGCCGGTACCATCGCCTTCGATAAAGGGGATGATGGGGTCATTGGGCACGTTGAGCCCCTGCGGAGTCATCGTAATGGGTGTCGCCATATTAGGTTGAAGAATACCTGTGGAAGTAGATGGAAGTTGAGCCTCTACCCTCGCAAGTTAGGTTCATAACCTAACTATTGATACCTATTAAAACTACCAGTCTTCTCATACCTTGATTCTTGTCCACTTTGGACATTGATAGGAGAGAAGATGAGAACACCAACTGTTGATAGAGACCTGCGTCCAGGACGCGTGATAGACCCATCGTTAGCCGAAAGGCTTTCAGAACATTTACGCCGAGTGGGAGTAGAGGTCGAAACAGAAGCCTTTGGAAAGATCTTGATTTCTGAGCGCATCCACACCAAGTGGAAAGCAGTAGGGGAGGCCGTGCTTGGAGATCCAATCCAAGACTATTTCAGCTTGCCGGGAAGTGGCTCTGCTGCTTATTTTGAACACGGAATGATTGTGGATAGAGGTGGCAATCGAATCTATGTCCTGCATGGATACATCTATGCTCAGTACCGCAACTTAAGGGACATCAATGGCTTTTTGGGTCTGCCAACCTCAGATCAAGCTCCCGCAGCTGCGGGTGGACAAGCTTGTACCTTTGACAACGGACACATCTATTGGCATGCCAGCTTCGGCGCATTTGAGGTTCACGGCGCAATCCTTACTCGATACCTCGCCCTGGGAGGACCAGGCAGTTTTGTGGGCTACCCAACCAGCAATGAGCTTCCGGTTCTTAAAAACAAAACCGAAGTGGGACGCCTCAGTCGCTTCGCAGGAGCGGTCATCTATTGGAGTGCCGGAACAGGAGCCTGGGAGGTCCATGGAGATATTCGGGCCAAGTATGAGAATGAACTGAATGGTCCCATCGGTGTCCTTGGATTTCCGAAGTCCAACGAAACCCGATCTCCGAAAGGGACCTGCCAGTACAACGACTTCGCCAACGGCATCTTGATGTGGATGGGCAGCTACACCAATATGAGGCTCATTCAAAACCTAGAGCTGTACATCGACCGAATCAATTCCAAAGGTGATGATGGCTTCCTAGGAGGTGGTCAGGATGTGTACTTCATCATGGACATCAAAACGAACAAGGGATACAACATTCGTGAACGCCTTCCCCGAGACGGCGATTACGGCGCAGATCAAGCGCTCAACCGCACCTTGCCTAGATTTGGTGTTCCAACCGGTGATCTCACTATTTCCGTAGATTTTGAAGGTTGGGATTCGGACGGGGGATTCATCAGAGGCTGGTTCGGTGACAATGACGACCGGCTTGGGAGAGTCCGTAAGACTTACACAATTGACGACCTCTGGGGAATCAACGAGGACGCCACCCATTGGCAGAAAGATTTCATGATCGCGTACAAGATTCGAGAGATCGTTCAGTACGATGCCAGTAAGTTCCGCCAAAACCTTTTCTGGAACTACGAGAACTTCTCGACCGCCAAGCTAACCAAATCTCAGTTTGCCCAGACTTTCACCGACGTAGATGAAGACGAGTCTGTCATCTGGCATCCCTTTAACGCGCTCTACTATGAGTTGGTTTACAAGAGCATGGCCGATGGCGGTAACTGCTATGGGATGTCGCTGGAATCAGTCTATGCTCAGGTGGGAAGGTCCATTTATAATGAACCGATCGGTAGATTCGCCCCTACTGACGGCACGGAGCCAAAACCCGGTACCCACAACGAGATGATCAACGAGATCAACATCAAACATGGGTATCAATGCGGAGCTCAATACATTGATTGGTTTGTGCTGCACTTCCTCTCCGGGGCAACTCACAACCCTGTTCAATGCTTTGAGGAAAGTCGACAGCAGTTTGCACGCGGAGACTATCCTGTTGTTTCGTTGACCAGTGACTATTGGGGAGCTGGCGCTCACACGGTCCGCCCCTATAAATGGGACAAGTCGAGCAAGCCGTGGAAGATGTACATTGCAGACCCAAACACTCCTTATCCAAAGGAGAAAGACGACAACAAGTCCTTCAACATCATTTATGTAGACCCAGACGCCAACACGTTCACATTCACCACCAAGAGTGGCACCAAATACCATGGCGGCACATGGACCGGCGGTCGAATGTTCTCCACCCCGTTCTGCGTTCACAATATGCAACCAAGAACCCCGTTCTGGGAAGTCATGGCTTTGCTGTTTGGAGGTGGACTCTTCTTCTTGGGTGGAGACGGCACGACCAAACAGATCACCGATAGCCAAGGGCGTACATTCTTTGAACCCAATCTTCGGGGAAACCCGGCCAAGTGGTCCGACATTGTTCGGGACGAAGGAAAACGAATTCCGGGTATGGCTCTACTCCCGGCAATGAATGAACTTTCCGGAGCATTTGTAAGCCGCTTCGGCAGCTTCCGAACGGAGGCTGAACTGATTCGACGCATTCTCTCGAAAGACGGTGCGCCTCAAGTATTTGCCATGCGTACTCCGCCTCGTCGCAAGGTTCGCCCCATTGGCGGTGTCCTGGCCGGGGAGATTCTCGATCATGCCGTTTTGGCTTCTGATGCCATCCCAGGGGTCGAGACCCTAACCCGTCGACTTGTTGAAGAGCGTGGGCTCAAGTATGAGATCCAAGGCCAAGGTGGGGGTGAATACCAATGGGGGATGCGCACCGGATACGGCAGCATCACGGTCGAAGGAAATCTGGCCAGCGGAAGCGTTGATCAGATTGGAATTCAACCTCAATTGGCGACCCCTCTAGTCGAAATCGTACCGAGTGGTGAAAAGATGATGAAGGTCTGCGCGACTCGCTGGTCACCCCATGCTCAGCGCATTAAGGGATATGAGGTCAGCGAACTCATCAGCAAAAACACAGCTCCTATTCGAGTGAAATTCGAAGATGAGGACGAGTCCTTGAGCGTGGTGAATGAAGGCGGAGATTCTAGCTTTGCAATCAAAGCTCAAGTTGGGCTGGGACGCCAAGCAAATATTGAGCGTCGCAATATCCAACTCAAAGCAGGCGAAACCGCGAAGATTCGCCCTGCCGACTGGAGTCCTACCGCTATCGCAGGCGCACCCATGAAGATGCGAGTCTTCGATAAAGGGGGAAGCTTCTTGCGCGAGCAAGACCTTTAACTTGCTAACGTAATGGGCTGAATAAGGATGTCGGCAGGAATTCGCAATTCCTCCGATATCCTTCGGATCATCGCCAGAGTCAGAGGACGCTTCCGATTGAGAATCTCATAAACCCGCCCTGAACCGCCACCAATCACTTTCCGCAGATCGGTTGGAGTCATTTGTCGTTGCGACATGGCTTCCTTAATGGCGTCGACAGGATCAGGCGCGAAAACCGGGTGATGATTGGACTCATAAGCTTGGATCTGAGCTCCTAGCACTTCCATGAGGTCATGTTCCGGCGAACCAGGCGTCGCAAACATAACAAGCTCGAACTGTTTGAGCGAATGATCCAAATCTTCTCTGCTCTTGATGGGCCTAACAACGACAGTGCTCACTTTAGGTTCTCCAGGTTTAGTCGGTCATATTCTGCGTGGGTCCCAATCCACTTCACTAAGACATACTTCGATTCAAAATTCACCATCGCAACCAAGCGATAGTTGTTGCCTCCGATGTTAAAGATTGCCTTGTCACCCACCCAATCGGTAGCTGGAAAATCTTGTTTGATATCTGCAAACCTAGACCAACTTGCACGTTCCGTAACCGCAAACCAATATCGAAGTGGAGTTTCGGCAGTGGCGTGTCCCGACTCCCAATAATCACGCAAAGTGCTGAGTGCCAACACTCGCATGTTCTTAGTATATCACTCACTCTCCCAAAACGGGAGATATGACCACATGTCAAAATAAGATTATGCCCACCGTTGGCAACGCTGAAGCCTGGAAGAGAATGGTGCTTCGGTCGATGCCACCTCCAGCTTGGTTGGATCGAGACGCCCCTCACTCGGATGTTGTCCTTAGCACTCGATCTAGATTTTTGAGAAACCTAAAAGGGCAGAAGTTTCCTCATGCGGCTTCTAATGACGAGCTCCAGGGAATTCTAAAGGGAGTCTTACAGGCCATCCGCGAATCCAGAATCGACTTTGGCGTCTATCGACATATCTCTAACGCAGAAAGGGAGTACTTGGTGGGCTGTCGTTTGGCTTCGCCTGATTTTCCATGGAGCCTGCCAGGACGTGCTCTTCTTCTGGACCAAGATCGTCGGCTAAGCGTGATGGTCAACGAGGAAGACCACTTAAGAGTTCAGGCCTTAACGGCGGGTTGGTCAGCCCAAACAGCTCAAGCCAACGCCATTGCCGGCTTACAAGAGATGGGCAAACTGCTTGAGTTTGCCTGGTCGCCTAGATTCGGTTACCTGGCGGCAAGCCCTTACAATGCAGGCAAAGGACACCGTCTCTCGGCTATGTTCCACCTCATCGGCTTGGCTCAATCCAAACGACTTCCCGCCGTCCTAAAGGCCCTTGCCGCTCAAGGCATTGTTGCCCGAGGTCTTTTTGGGGAAAGTAGTCGTGCCGTTGGAGCTTTCGTCCAAGTCAGCATCATTAGTGGAAGCTTGGTTGAGTTTGTGGGCGCTGCTGAATACCTGTTACGCGAAGAACGAGAAGCAAGGGCCTCATTGCCTCGTCCAATGCTGATAGACCGTGCCATGCAGATTCGAGACTTTGCCCTTTCATCAAGAACCCTCTCCCTTCCCGATGCCCTTCGAGTCTTTGCCTTTGCGAGATGGGCCGCTCACGCAGAGTTGGATGGTTTTCATTTTCACCCCCGTGAAATAGATGCTCACCTGACTCACCTTGAACTACAGGTCTCCGCTGATGAAGCCAAAGCCGGAAGACTGAGGGCCGAATATGTTCGCGGACTGCTTGAGAAATACGCCTAAGGTCGCAGCAATTCAGGACCTGTAGTCAGCCACTTCCCACCTACCATCTGAGACATGAAGTTTGTGGGTGGCATCGTGGCCTGGCTTGGGGGAATGGCAATCCTATTAGGGGTGCTCTTCTACATGATGAGCTTAAAGAATCCTTCGGACCTGTATATCTGGACTCAGTTAGGTCGAAACATCATCCTCTTTGGAGGGACCTTAGGAGCCCTGGGCGGAGTGATCTATATCTTTGGCGAGTGGGAAGCGCGGAGCCATTCGACAAGGCGGGGTAATGCCACTTCTGCACGTTCGGACCAGAGCGATATTCCAGGGTGAGGCTCGGGTTCAGGATTTATCCTAAGGACAAACTTTCCTCGCGTTACGGCGTGCTCGGCAAAGCCATAGCTCACAATTCCACTGCTTCCGACTTCCAGAATAGCATCGGCATACCGCAGTCCTAACTCAGCCGCATTCATCGCTTGGTCCCACGGATACTCGCCGAACCAAACCACATTGGGGCGCAGCATCGCTCCACAATGACACCTCAGAATCGTTGCCGCATCAATCTTTTCGGGCAGTCTTTCCGTATCTAACGGTCGAACATCCCCACAACCAATGCATCGCGTTTCCAATATTTTCCCATGGAGGTGATAGACCTTTTTGCTCCCCGCAATTTCGTGAAGTTCATCAACATTTGAAGTCACGATCTCAAGTTCCTCTACAAGAGTCGCAAGTTCCGCCAAAGCGTGGTGAGCTCGATTTGGCTTCGCTTGAAGTCCTTGGTGAATCCGCATCAGGTACCAGTTCCAAACCGTAACCGGGTGCTTAGCAAAGGCTTGCGGAGTTGCCAAGTCGTATGGATTCAACCCCTCATACAATCCACCATCCCCCCGAAACGGGGCAATCCCGCTGGCCACCGATATGCCCGCGCCGGTTAGGACCAGAATGCGGCCTCGCACATTTTCTGCGATGGATGAATCCATGATCTCAATCTATCCGATCAAAATAGTTCTGATGGATATGGTTTCTCACATTCAAGCCACGTTGCGCGAGATCGAGGTGGAGTGCCAATGCAAAGTGATCTATGCATGCGAATCTGGCTCCAGAGCTTGGGGGTTTGATTCGCCCGACAGTGATTGGGATGTGCGATTCATCTACGTCAATCCACCTGAATGGTATTTGTCCATCATCGATCATCGGGACGTGATCGAGAGAATGCTGCCTAATGACCTAGATGTGAGCGGCTGGGAACTCCGAAAGGCGCTGAGACTCATGAGAAAATCAAACCCTCCCTTCTTCGAGTGGCTGGGCTCACCCCTCGTGTATATGGATCGAAAAAGCATTACGGATGAACTTAGACAGGTAGCGCAATCTAGCTATTCCCCAGAGCGTTGCTATCACCATTACCGCTCCATGGCGATCGGAAACAGCCAAACCCTCTTTAATGAAGATGAAGTCCCTCTGAAGAAATATCTCTATGTTTTAAGACCGGTTCTGGCATGTAAGTGGATTGCGGCAAACCTTGGCCCAGCTCCCATGGAGTTCGAAGCCATGGTAAACCAACTCATACCCGAAGGAAAACTGAGAGCAGATATTGAAGAACTATTGAAACTTAAGCGGCAAGTAGGAGAAACCGGAAGAGGACCAAAAATTGCTTCCATTCAAGCTTTTATTGAGGCAGAGTTTGAAGTGATGAATCGTGTTGAAACGGTTTCATCAAGTCTTCCATCGGAAGAGCCAATAGATGAGTTCTTTCGAAAGACTATCCAATCCTACAATCGTTATTGAAGCCTTGCACTTGCGGGGGCCTCACGTTTGAGAGTCATTGAGTAGCCATTCTCTATGGCCTTCAAATTAACCTGGTTTCCAATCTTGAATTCAAACAAGGGAGCTGACCACCCATATTGGGTTTGGTATTTGAGGCGTAACGTCTGCCCTGTAGTGCCCCACCTGAACTTGCGCGGCTCCCTTTCTGGAACGTAGATTTCTCCGGTCCCATCCCGGTTAAAGACATATTTACGGAAGGAACCATATCGATCAACATACCAACTCCCCATCAATTCGGAGTGTCGCTCCGGGGGAACCCGCACAAAGGCTTCTGGGGAACGAATCGCTAAGGCACCCAGGAAAAGACCAATTCCTCCTAAGTAAAGACCACACTTCCCAAGGAAGCGGAGCACTGCACGATTCATATCCCTATTCTACGCATCCGCAACCCTATTGGGTTCTAGTAAGGGATCTGCCAACTATGTTTCCATGAATCGGGTTAAAAGTTATTTGTATCTGAAAGAAAACCAAGTAAATCCTACATACATCTAAGGCTAATCAGATTTCTAGACAAGACAGAGCTTTAACAGGATATGGCTAAGTTTTTAGATTCTTAAAACCATATTTTGTACATGGATACGCCCCAAACATAAACAACAAGCATAGTAAAGAGAAAAGGGCCGCGAACTCAGAGTCCGAAGCCCAATCTCACAGCCTTCCGGCTTATTTTGGAATCCTCGTTAGAAGAGTTCCCCGCGACTGGTGGGCCGAAGCCCACCCTTCGCGCTTTTCCGCAACGCTAGGTTGCGAGAAGGTCAACTTCGCCAACCGAGGTCGAAAGTTTTGTTCAACTATCCTTTCGGACACTATCTCTTAACCTTCATTCTGTGGCTGACGGTTGCCTGATTTGGTTCCGTTAAGAACCGGTTGTCTCGGCTCGCTTTCGCCAGCTTCAACAATTCTCTTTCCTTTCGGAGAGAGGTTGCTCTCCCCGGCCCGGTCGACGGCTACATTGGGGCCCTTTCGGGTTCCTCTGCACCCAGTCATTCATTGGTCGGTTCCTGCAATTTGAACCTTTCGGTTCAAGTGTCACATTCAATCAGCTTCTATTAGCTTCTCTCTTGGTATAGGGCCTCTTGCGAAGTCCTTCAAGTGATGGGCTACTTAAACCTCTTGTTTGTTTCACATCCTCATTGCTGAAGACAAATATAAGATAGGGTAAATCTGGACCTGGCGGTAGGGTTTGGGGATAACATTCATAGCATTGGGGATAAGTTTCCTTGCTTTGAACCTGTACATTTGCTTTGTCCGTTTCTACCTTTGATACTTGAAGCCCTAAAGGTGGATAAGTATAGGTTTTTGGGGATAAGCGCTTTTTCATGCAGTACAAAAGAAAGATGGGCGTGGCTTAACAGCACACGCCCACCTTTAAACTTAATTCAGGGAATGTCTTATTCAGACTTAAGGGACTCGTCAAGCGTTCGCTTGCCCTCGTCAATTCCTTTCTTCAGCTCCCCAACTCCCTTACCGACGCCGCGCATCAACTCGGGAATCTTCTTGCCTCCAAACAGAAGCAAGACCACGATGAGGACGATGATCATCTCTTGTCCGCCAAAACTCATAATTGCTTTCTACCTTATTCCTTCTCGGAGCCTTCGCTCTTATCGTTGCCTTCTTCTTTACTTTCCGCAAGTCCTTTCTTGAACTCGCCCATTCCCTTGCCGACGCCGCGCATCAGTTCCGGAATTTTTGCACCGCCGAACAGGAGAATGACGACTCCCAAAACGATCAGCAGTTCTTGTGTCCCAAACCTCATAAACTATACTTCCATCTCTATTGTGCACTAGTTAAGACGATGTTGATTGTCCAAAGATCGCCTCGGCCGCTAAAACTGAGGTGGATTCACCATCAACCGCGCAAATTAACCGGCCCTCTGGTCCTACGCCAAGCGCCACTGCTTCGCTCCCGTTTGGCAAAACAAAAACCTTCCCTGGAGTGTGGTCAAAAAGCATCCATACCGGCTGAATATCTGACCAATGGTTGGGTTCTGGCAGGCTAGAAAAACGCTTCACAATCTGCTGGCCCAAAGTTTCAGGCTCATAGGCACCGCCCTGATGCATCGCCAAGCTAATCGCACGATCTTGGATGGCCTCCGGGAAGCTCTTTTGGTTCAAGTTAAGTCCAACTCCTACCACCGGAACCCTTCTTCCCTGTTCATCAGGCAACAGTTCCGTTAAAATTCCGCCTACTTTTTTTGTGCCAAAGACAAGATCATTGGGCCACTGGAGTTCCGAGTGAATGGTCCCCGCGACGGCGCACGCCACCGCCATTCCAATGAGGTGGGGAGATGGATGATCGGCATAGTCGCGAAAAATGAGGCTCATTGTAAGCGAGTCTCCGGCAACGCTATGCCATTCCCGGTCGAATCTGCCTCTACCTTTTACTTGGTGCTTCGCGAAAACAACCCCAATAGGGTCTCCTTTCCGAAGCCTTTCCGCAGCAATGGCTTGCGTAGACTCAACCTCATCGTAGGCATCCCAAATGCCAAGGTCCAAAGGCGATCTCATGAAGGACTTACTCAAACTCCATGTGGAAAGGAACCGAAACTGCGCTGTGAGTGAGAGCTCCTACCGAGATAATGTCCACTCCTGTCTGGGCAACTCCCTTGACTGTATCCAAATTGATTCCTCCGCTGGCCTCAAACAGACACTTGCCCTTATGCTTTTGAACAGCCTCGCGCATCATGAAAGGATCCATATTGTCTAGCAAAACAATGTCGGCTTTTGCGGCAACCGCTTCGTCCACCATTTCAAGAGTGGTCGCTTCTACTTCAATCTTCGTCATGTGAGAGGCATACCGACGGATAGCATCTACGGCTTCTTTCACGCCTCCCATCGCAATGATGTGGTTGTCTTTTATCATTGCCCCATCATAGAGACCCATCCGGTGGTTTTGCCCACCCCCACAGCGAACCGCATACTTTTGCAGCAGGCGCAATCCAGGAAGTGTCTTCCGAGTGTCAACAATTTTGGCATCGGTGCCCTGAACCCGTTCCACAAACTTAGCCGTCAGTGTAGAAACTCCACTCAAATGCATGATGAAGTTAAGCGCCACGCGTTCACACATCAATGCTTTCCCCACGGGGGAACGACCTTCGGCAACGATAGAACCTCGCGTCACCTTGTCTCCATCCGACATTCGCATTTCTAGGTAACACTCGTCCGGCTCACCATCAATCGGCGCGTGAAGGTACTCCACAATGCCTGCGCCACAAAGAGTTCCGTCGCCTTGAGCCTCAATTTTCCAGGAGACTAGCAAGTCGGGAGGAAGACAGCCACCAGTCACGTCGCCAAAGCCAACATCTTCGGCCATGGCTACATCAACGATCTCTTGCCAGTTGGAAGGCTCAGGAAGATGCCAAATACTCACGAGTCTGTGAGGTTTACCCCACATCTCGCCGCCAACTCTTCGATCAGCAACTCATATGGAACTTCCATCCCATTTCGACTCCAGCCAACCGGGACCTTCACCCGCCCGGAAACAATATAGGCATAGGGCTTGATCGTGAGGCTCCCCTTGTCTAGTTTCAGGACAAATACTTCGCCCTTCGCCACAATCTCCTTCACCCGCTCATATTCCACCATCTTGATCGAGCTTCCGCTCACCACATCCAGGTGTTTTGCTTGCAGTACATATTCGCTCGCCATCGCCTGTCGGTGAAGCAAATCTGCCCATGCACTTTTGCCCAGATCATAAATGGCGCCCGCCGCATCTGCGACGTTCTCGCCTACCTTCTTAAATCCGCTCCGATCCCGCTTCGGGTCTACGGCGTCTTTGCCTTTTGACTTCGCGGACTTCTTAAAGCTGTCCGCGCCGGTCTCCAACCAGCGGATCGCTTCACCGGGCTTATAGCGGATGGGTTCCATCGATGCGGGATTATAAGCCGGAAAGACCCTGCGAGCAAGCAGGATAGGGACAAAGGGAATGGCGGCGGGTCAAGCCTCTAGAAAAACTAAAACCCTAGCAATCACAAATCTGCCTAGGCGAGAATCAGGAGTGGAACAACGCCGATAATGCCCCAAGGGATGCTGCCGTTGTTTCATTGATTGGCAACAAACTTTTGAGATTTGGCGACAAACAACAAAAAAAGTTCGCCAAAAATTCGATAAACGACACCATTTATCTACCGTTTTGCGGCAAACGTTTATCTAATGGCGGCGGCAAGACACTCCTTGTCGAGAAAAATCTCAACCCTATGAACGGAGTAGCGAACAGCCTAACCAGATTCCCGCCTCGAAGGGATTGCTCTGTGTAGAAAATCCGCTTTAAAGCCTTGGAGACTCAGGCACTATCACATCGTATACTTCCCGTCGTGAGCAAGAAGTATCGACGGCCCGTTCCCCCGCCTTCGGGCCCCTCGATTCAGAATGCGATTGCTCTGCACCAGGCTGGGCGTCTACCCGAAGCAGAGGTGATGTACTTACAGCTTCCTCAGAATGACGCAAACGTCCTTCAGCTGTTGGGGGTTCTCTATTATCAGACGGGGCGGCGCTCTGACGGAAGAGCTTCCCTTGAGAGAGCAGTAAAGATCAATCCTGACCATGTGGATGCCCTGGCTAATCTTGGGGTGGCTCTTCATGAGGAGCAGCAGTTCACGGAGGCGCTTTCCATGATTGAGCGGGCATCGGCAAAGGCTCCCAATCGGGTGGACCTTCATGACAAGCGCGGCTTCATTCTTCAGGATTTAGGGCGTCATGAAGAGGCCATCAAGAGCTTTGAGATGGCTTTGAGCCTGGAGCCCAACTTTGCGGATGCATGGTTCCACCTAGGGAACTCCATGCAGGAGCTTCGAGACTTTAAGAGCGCGGAGGTTTCTTTCCTTCGAGTCATCCAGCTTCGCGGCAATGATGAGGAGGCGCTGGGAAATCTTGGAGTGGCGCTCTATCATCAATCGAAGCACGATGATGCGCTCCGGTACCTTCGTCAATCCATCCAGATTCGACCGTCTGCCGAGGCTTATCTGAACCTCGCTACGGTTCTGTCCGAGATGGGAGACGCTACGGGAGCCCTTCAAGCAGCTACCACCGCGACCACGTTGAACCCTAAGGACCCGAATCTCCACTATCGTTTGGGAAATCTGCAGGCAATATTCCAACTCACAGAACCTTCTTTGGCCAGTTACGTGAAAGCGATGGAACTTGAGCCAGAAAAGCCGCTTTATCAGGCTCGGTACTCCAATGCTCTCAATCAGATTGGCGAGTATGAGAAGGCGGCGGAGATCTTTGCCAAGATCACCACTCCCTCTACAGCCGCTATGCTGGCTCAAGCGGCTCATATGCCGATCATTCCCGACTCCAGAGAAGCCATTGAGGCGGGGCGAGAGCGTTCCCTTGCTCTTCTGCAGGCGGCAAAGGAATCTAGCGAATTAGTATTGGACCCCAACCTAGAGGTTGGACACACAAACTTCTTCTGGAGCTATCACAGTGAATCTGAGCTTCCTCTTCAACGTGCCTCTGTCGAGGCATACCTGCATTGCTCGCCCAATCTAGACTGGCAATCGCCTTACCTAGAAGAAAAGCGGGAGGGAAAGATTCGTCTGGGGGTGCTGTCATCCAAGCTAAACCGGCATACGATTGGCAAACTCTTCCTAAACCTTGTGGCGGGACTGCGAAATGACGACCTTGAGGTGATTCTGTTTGACTGCGGGGGGAAGCCTGATGATTGGACAGCTAAGTTGGCTACCCAGGTAGACGCAGCCTATAAACTCATCCCGGATATATTCTCCTCAAGAGAGTTCATCGCTTCTCAAAAGCTAGATGCCCTGTTTTATCCGGAGATCGGGATGAATCCTACGACGTACTTCATCGGATATTCACGTCTGGCTCCCCTCCAATTTATGACTTGGGGACATCCATCATCTCCGGCCCTCCCCCATATGGACTGCTTCCTCTCCAGCAAAGATTTGGAGCGGGACAATAGTGAGGAGGATTACGCGGAAAGGTTGGTAAAGTTTGATTCCTTAATGACGGTCTTTGATCGCCCTACTTCAGCGACGATGACTCGGGATCAATTGGGCTTGCCCGAGGATAAGCGCATCTACACTTGCCCTCAGACTTTGTTTAAGATTCACCCCGACATGGATGCTGCCTTTGGGGAGATTTTACGTCGAGATGAAAAAGGCTTATTGGTGCTCCTGACTGGAAATGAACCCAACTGGGACCGGCTTCTGATGCAAAGGTTCCGACGAACCATTCCTGACGTTGCTGACCGCATCTTGATCCTCAAACGCCTCAACTGGCAGGAATACATTGGGCTCTGTGAAATCTCCAATGCAGTGTTGGATACCTTCTACTTTGGGGGCGGAAACTCTTCCCTCGAAGCTTTTTCTGCCGGAGCACCGATTGTAACTTTGCCCGGTAAGTTCCTGAGAGGACGAATCACACTTGCCCAGTATCAAGCCATGGAGATGGATGACTTAATCGCGAGTGACACTGACGATTTTGTTGAAAAATCGATCCAACTGGCAAACAATCTGGAGTGGCACAACGCTCTAAGTGAGACAATTCTGGAAAGAAACGATTGCCTTTATGGGAATCAGAACCCGATTAAAGAACTTAGGGACTTTATTCTAAGTGAAACTCAAAGATATCGTTAGGTAGTTCATTGGCATGATTCTTGAACTACCGTATTTCTGATATTGCACTCATACCCTGTTGCTAGTGTAATATAGTTTTTCATTGTCCCGGTCAGGACATTGTCACCTTCTTGGAACCCCGATAAGTATTCGGTATCAAGCAGGGCATCAATGCTATGTCTTTGACCCGTAGAACCTTCCTGACCACCGCTTCGGCTGCTATTGCTGGAGCTTCACTGTCGTTTAGTAGTAAGCCTAAACCATTTCGAGTTGTCTTCCTAACGGACATTCATTTACCCGCTGAGGGACAGAATGATCGGGTCCGCAAATGCCTAGATAAAGCACTTGCAGAATCACCAGACCTAATTCTCTTAGGTGGTGACCAAGTGATGGATGTAGATCGCGGATCCTCTTATGCAGAAAACGAAGCAAATGCCCAGTTTGATAACTTCAAATCCGTTGTCATGTCCCGGTTTAAGAAGACGGATGTTGCTGCTGTTCTAGGGAACCATGACATTTGGCACAATTCAAAAGATAAAGGGATTGCAACTTACGGAATGCCACACCGATTCTATAGAAAGGATGTGGGAGGCTGGCGCTTCCTAATGCTTGATACATTCCATGAAGATAGAACGTGCCAAATAGATAAAGAGCAAATGGCCTGGCTAAAGGATGAAATCCTCGGAACTAAAAAGCCAATACTCTTACTCTCTCATGCTCCAATCTTAACGGTTACTTCTTTCATTGAGAATGAAGTGGCTAACAATGGAGCCTTTGCCATTCCTAACCGTTGGCAAGTTGCAAATCTAAAAGATTTAAGAGATTTATTTTTTGACCAACCGCATGTTCGCCTTGCCCTGAGTGGACACATGCACCAGATGGATCATTGCAAATTTGATGGCGTTAGCTACATTTGCGGTGGAGCCGTATGCGGCAATTGGTGGCAAGGCTCATTTCATAGATTTCCGCCCGCCTTCATGGTTTTTGATTTAGAGACCAACGGCAGTTTTCGTCACCGATCCGTGTCTTGGAAATCTGTGAATTCGCAAGTGCATGACTTACCTATCCACTCTTAATACGCATCTTCAATGGAGAAATCAATGAAACATTTGCATTCATCGAAAAAAGCCTTTACGCTTATTGAACTTTTGGTAGTAATCGCTATCATTGCGATTTTAGCCGCAATTCTTTTCCCCGTTTTTGCTCAAGCAAAGGCTGCAGCTAAGCTTACAGCTTCCCTTAGCAATGTGAAGCAGATTGCAATTGGATCTGTGATGTACTCTAGCGACTACGACGATATGGTAGTGTTCTACTATGATCGTAATGTCAACTATCGAAGCGAAGACACTTACGCAGGTCGACTCATACCTTACACAAAGAATCAAGACATTTTCTTTGATGCAATGAGATCTAAGCCTCAGCCAGATGTAACGGTAGGAACTAATAAATATTACAGCGATGCTGTTTATCCTGGTTCTGACTATGGATGGGCCTGGATCACTAATTTGTCAATAAATTCGGATGGATACGCTACGAACGGCTCTGGTACCTGTACTGCTGCGACGAGACAGCAATCTGCAAAGTCTCATACTGCAATTGAAAACCCTGCCGACCGGCTAGCATTTGCTCCAACTCAGTACAGCACAAGAAATCCTTATGGTTGGATGTACTTCAGCGGATATGAAGCCGCATGGCCAACAATGGATGTATATTTCTCAACCTATGAACCATATAACTTAATTTGGGATGCCCGAAGCCGCTATCGTTCCGGCAAGTTTATTGGATCTTATGCTGACGGGCACGCTGCCAAATTTGGTCGAGAAAAGTTTATAGGCTACTTTAACAACCCTGCTAACGGAACCACTGAAGCGGCTAATAGAACAGCTTGGTGTACCGCGTTTACAAATCGAAAGCTTGATGCATTCTGGGGGAGCGGATGGGCAGGAAACTAGTTCCAGTATTAATCTTGACGCTCATCATGACCTTGGTCGGTTGCGGAGAAAAAGCTGACAAGGAGGACATGATAAATGCTCCTGTTGCCCCTACTACTCTCGATCATGAGGCTAGTTCTAGGGCACGGGGGATGACCGATGAAGAGATTGCTCGAGAAAAAGCGCAAGGACCGATGGGAACACCCGGTACCTCTGGCCGCTAGTCTCGAACACAATCATTCAATGCCTTCAACAGAAAGTCAGAAGACACGCATCGCACACTTCGCGGACATCCATGTTCGCGAAGGTGCGGCTTTTGAAGGCTTATGTGATAGCTTCTCTCTCGCCAGAGAATTAGGCGCTGAAGCCGGACTATTGGGAGGGGATATCGTCATGAACTCGGTAGCGGCGGACCTGCCGCGAGTAGAGGCACAATGGCGTGAGTTTCAGAATGCCCGTGAAAGGTTCCCTGAGTTCACACTCTTCCCATGTTTAGGAAACCAAGACGTGTGGGGTTGGAACCAAAAAACAAGCGGTTGCACTGGCGATGAACCCTTATTTGGCAAGGCAATGTTCTTGCGGCAAATGGCAATTCCAAGAACCTACTATGCAACCCGTCTCCGCTCTTGGAGACTTATCGTTTTAGACAGTATTCAACGAGGAGGTCGGCACGGATTTTACGCAGATCTAGGTGCCACCCAACGCGCCTGGCTGGAATCTGAACTCCAATCAGATCTGATCTCACCCACGATAATCATGTCCCACATCCCGATCGTGGCTGGACCTGCTGAGTTCTTTGCATCTGAAAGTCTGCGCCCAGACTCCCAAGGGCAGTGGACCCTCAAAAACCACTTAATCCACAGTGATTCATTTGAGTTAACACATCTCTTTTCGCAGTTCAAGAATGTGAAGCTTGCCCTATCAGGACACACCCATATGCCTCAAAAAGTTGAGTTCTTGGGCATATCCTATATAGTCAGTCCTCCCGTCAGTGGAGCCTGGTGGAGAGGAGACTTCTTGGGCCAGCCCAGAGGGTTCACCCTCGTTGACTTATGGCCGGATGGTTCCTTTCATACACAATCGGTTCAGGCCGCAAAGAACTCGCAATGATCGATGAAGCCATTAGTGGCTTTATGTCGTGGGCCCGGCGGAGCCTGTAAATCACTTGATGCCTAGACCAATTTGATTGGAGCTTTACCCTGGTTCAAACTTAGCCCTGCCAAACAGTGAAGACTGATGTCTTTCCTTCTCAGAGTTTAGATCACGAGAGTTTAGGTTGCTAACTACAAAAAAGTGGACTAGGATGACCAATAGCATCCACGGAACTATCTTTCGACCAAATTTTTCAGTCGCGTTGTAGTTCTCCCATAAGTCCATGCTTTTATGATGAATTGTAAATTTCTGATGTCACTTAGTTACTTCACTCTTTTCTAGAAGTATTTGGGCGATAACTGCACTTCTTCTAAAGCTAAATCCTCAAAGGTCTGTAGGATCATGCTCTCAAATTTTAAGCGCAGTGAGAAGCGCTGGAAAGGCGAAACAAAAAAACAGGCTCCCTTGAAGTCAAAGGAACCTGTATGAAACTGGAGCGGGCAACGCGATTCGAACGCGCGACCTATTCCTTGGCAAGGAATCGCTCTACCACTGAGCTATGCCCGCAACGGAGATAAATCATACCCTCAACCTACGGAGATTTCAACCCGTACGGGTCTAAAATGAAATGTGCCTATTCCTTCTAGTCAACTTCAGTCCCTTGCGGACATCATGGATCGCGCCAGCCAGGTAGCAATTGCAGCTAGAGAAGGACGAAGTTTAGATCTAAAGAACGATGGTTCCATCGTCACATCTGCCGATAAGGCCGTAGAAACCTTTCTGAGGGAAGAGCTTTTACGTGTGTGGCCAGGAACCTCATTTTGGGGAGAAGAGTTTGGCCGGGGCGAACGCTCACCCGAGGGGTATTGGCTTATCGATCCCATAGACGGCACATCGAATTTTGCTTTCAATTCTCCGCTTTGGGGAATAAGTGTCGGTCTTGCAGTCGGGTCAGAGCTAAGGCTGGGTGCGATATGGTTGCCTGATCTTCATGAATGTTACCTAGCTGAGAAAGGTTGCGGAGCATGGGCCAATGGCCAACTCTTGCCCACCATCCCTTCTGGACGGGTGGAGAGTCATGAATTGGTTAGCTACCACGATGGCATTTCGCGTTGGTATGACGGGCAAAAATTCCCTGGAAAGATGCGTTGTTCGGGAGCGTTTGTGATTGATGGCACCTTTACCGCTCGCCAAAGGTTCCGGGGCCTGATTGGCCGTGGCGAGTTCATTTATGATGCGGCAGCATCTATTCTCATCAATCAGGAACTTGGAGCCGATATTCGCTGGGCCGATGGAAGCGAGATTGATTTTGAACCCTTGCTGGCGGGTGTTCCCTTCGACCGAGCATGGCTCATCTTTCCTAGGGAAAGCGGATTCCACCTAGTCGAGCCGATCTAAAGCTTCGCGCAGCTGTTGCTCTGTAACGATGTCAGCAGCCGTCTTTGCAGACATTTGCCAAACAACCTGCTGGTGCTCATCCAAAACAATACATCCCCCGAGTTGGCTTGGATCGCTTGTAGGCTTTCCTTGGAAGACTCCAGAGAAGGCAGCCCTCACTGCTTGTATAGCAGCTCTTAGGTTAATCAATTGACCTACGGTGCCTTTCTGAACACCATACTTGCCATATAACGTTCGATGTGGATCGCTGATGAAAGGGTGGGGTGAGCGCATCTGCTTCCTGAAACCCGCCGCCTCGGGGGCGGACTCCATGCAGACAAAGAAAACCCGCAGATCAACCGCAGATCTCAACTGTGACACTTGGTATCGACAAAAAACACACCCGAAATGGCGTACGAATACCAAGACCAAGGGTCCTTGACTACAGAGTTCCTCAATCGTGACCGAGGAACCATCATCTAGAGTTAGCTTTGACAACGCTAGTCAAGAAGTTCCTGCAAGTGTTGTGCTCTCGAAGGGTGCTTGAGCTTCTTCAAGCTTTTTTGCTCAATCTGGCGGATTCGCTCTCGCGTTACCTGGAAGTTCCGTGCAACCTCTTCGAGGGTGTGGGGCTGCCCATCCAAAAGGCCAAACCGCATTAAGATGACCTCTCGCTCACGTTCCGTTAAGGCATCCAGAACCTCATCAATTCTTCGCCTTAGAACCGATCGCACCGCTGCATCAGCCGGTGTCTCACCCTGACCATCCACAATGAATTCAGCTAATGTGCTGTCTTCGCTTTCACCAACGGGAGTCTCTAGAGATAGAGGCTCACTAATGGCTCGGAAGAAATCATGAACCTTATCTTCGGTTATTCCAAGCTCATCAGCTAGCTCCAGTGTGGTTGGCTCTCTGCCAAATCTCTGCTGTAACTGATTAGCTGCACGCATCAATCGGTTGACGGCCTCTAGAGTGTGAACAGGAACACGGATCGTCCGACCCTGATCACTAATGGCTCTTGAAATGGCTTGCCGAATCCACCATGTAGCATAAGTGCTAAACCTAAACCCTCGGGCCGCATCGAACTTCTCAACGGCGCGAATCAACCCCATATTTCCCTCTTGGATAAGGTCCTGCATGGAGAGTCCACGACCGAGAAATTTCTTTGCAATACTAACGACAAGCCGTAAATTCGCTTCGATCAGGACTTGCTTGCACTTATCTGACCCTTCTTGAGCATCGCGGGCAAGAGATATTTCCTGTTCCGCTGTTAGCAATGGGATTCGCCCAATTTTGCGCAACCACATTTTCACCGAATCATCTACGGTGCTTAAATCTGAATCTGCTTCAGGGTGCGGTACGAGCTCAAACTCAGAGTCATCTTGAGCAACAGGTGCATCGAATCCTCTGATTTTGGTGATTGACGGATGTGCGTGGGTTGATCCCGGTTCGCTTTCTCCGTGGACTTGATCGAGTAGGTTGGCTTGGACCATATTCCGTTAAATTCAACTAAGCGGAAATTGAGATAGCTCCTTTGCGCCTCACCTTCCCCGCTAACCTGCTTCATTCCAAAGGCATTTCAATATAGCAGACGTTTTGCCGATTCCCAAGAAAGCGAGAATATTTTGTGAAAACGTTATCGTTGCCGAAATCTCGTTGCGTTAACGTCGATCCTTCTTTATTCGTTCGAGGGTTTCCCTAATCTTCGCCAAGCGGTCTGTATCTTCCTTCTTTTTTATCATCTGCAAGTGACGCTTCTCTAGCATTCTGCCGAGATACTCCACCGCGTCTTTAACAAACCGGTCTGTCAGATTCATAAATCTGACATCACTTGCGCAGTGCTGAACAAGATCCTGCATCTGCTGATTCAGCCGGTTTATCCAGACCGAGGGTTCACCGCTTGGAGGCTCTTCACCAAAGGTTTGAACATAGCCATTGGCAAATTCTCTTCCGGTTTGAGAAATGAACAGCTCTGGAAGCACCAACGCATCATGAGCTATGTTCCGAAGACCAGGCGTCAAGAGCGCAACTACAAGGGTGGCTTCAGAAGAATGCAACTCGGACGCAGCCATTCGAAAGATAGGCGCCGTTTGTTGCTGTGGCTCTTGAGATTTAGCGGTTCTTCGCCTCTGCAGAACCTGAGTCCTAAGATTCTCACGAACATAAAGCTGATCTTCTACGCCGGTATACAAGCTAACCAGCCGTTCTATATGTCGTTCTATTTCTGGAATATCAGAAGCCTGCGAAAGGGCCTCGACAGTTGCAGCCCAAAAGGCTTGACCTTTTTCTTTATGAGCAGCGACGATTTGATCTAGCCGGAAAGCAGTAGGTAGTGTTGCACCCTTCACGGCTTCCTGAACGGCAGCAGGGCCTTGTTTCCTAAGTAAAGTGTCCGGATCGTCACCCGGAGGCATAAGCGCCACCCTAGAGACCAGTTTCTCCGTCTTCAAAACCTCTAGTGCTCGCTCAGCGGCTTTCTGACCAGCAGCATCCGCGTCATATAGAATGACAACCTCATCTGACCATCGAGCTAGCAACTTCGCGTGATCCTCGCTCAGCGCTGTCCCCAGAGAGGCAACAGCCCCCGTGACCCCGGCTCGATGGCAAGCGATCACATCGAGGTATCCCTCACACAATACAGCCTGACGAGGTTTGCTTTTCACAATGGCGGAAGAAGCTTTGTGCATTCCGTAAAGAACCCTGCTCTTACGGTAGAGGGGCGTGTCCGAAGAGTTTATGTACTTTGGCAATGCATCTCCCAGCACCCTTCCTCCAAATGCTACGAGCGCATTCCTCTCGTCACGAATGGGGAACATCAAACGGCCTCGAAACTTGTCGTAATAGCCTCCCCCTGTATCTTCTTCGACCAGGAAGAGGGTGCGACAGAGAGCCAGAGAGTAACCTTTCCGCTGAAGGAACACCGCCATGGCCTCGCCAACATCGGGAGCGTAGCCAAGTTCCCATTCCTGTGCGACATCCAAATCAATTCCTCGGTTACGCAAATAGTCGAGAGAAATAGGGGACTTCAGAAGTTGCTCACGGAAGAAGGTCTGCGCTGCCTCCATGATTTCTAGTTGAAGCGCTCGCTCAGATTTTGATGTCGGATCAGTAGCGCGCTTAGAAAGGACAACGCCAGCCTGTGTTGCCAAGATATCTAGAGCTTCAGGGAAGTCAATGTTTTGGGTCTTCATGACCCAGGTGAAAATATCTCCACCCTCGCCGCATGACCAGCACTTGTAACGCTGAATGACGGGATTAACCGTGAAAGAGGGCCTCTTGTCATCGTGAAAAGGACAGAGGCCCGTAAAACTTTTACCGGTTTTTCTTAGTTGAACCCGCTGACCGACAAGATCGACGATATCAATACGAGCTCGTATATCGTCAATCTCACCAGCCAACGCAGAGATGCCTTAAGACTTACCTGCAGCAACCACAATGCCGGTTACCACTTGAGGCTTGTCTGCACCTAAGCGAGAAAGTCGGAATGCCACCTTGTTCTTAACCAAGAATCGCACAACCACATTCTCACCACTGATCTCGTAACCATCTGGTGCGTTGTACTTTCGAATCAACTGCGCAAATGTGGAGCCAAAAGTAATTCCTCTCGATGTCTTCACCTTTGAGTTTGTAAGTCCAATGGCTTCAATCTGAACAACGCGGTTAGATTTATCAAGCACAAACCCGTACTTGGAACCGTTGCGGTTGTAAACCCATCGGGTGTAGAGGATTCTTCCACCTCCACCAGCATTCCCGACTCCACCACCACCAGGGCCTCCGCCCTCACCCGAGGCACCAGATGGACCACGACCTGGGCCTCCACCTGGAGCTCCGACCGGCGCCGTTGAAGGGGCTCCTTGGAGGAATAAGTTTCCAAAAGAAGCTGGGTCGTGAAATGCTGAAGGGGCAGTAGACGGACCACCACCACCACCAGGTCCTGCCGGACCTCTCATCCCACCAGAAGGACCAGTAGATGGCCCAGCTGGACCGCCAGCTGGACCACCGCCGGCAGGGCCGATGGCACTACCACCACCACCTACAGCCTGAACAGCGTCGGGTGTGCCATAAACGCTAACAACACGTAAGCCTGTGTCATATAGCTTGATTCCGACCAAAGCGTTCTCTGCTCCGCTTGGCTTCTGAGCCATTGCTGAAGCCGACACCACTGCCAGAGCCATAGCTGTGTAAGTCAATTTCTGTTTCAAAACTGGTTGGTCCTCCTGATTGCGAACCGGTAACGATTCTTTTCCGGTTATATGGACGCTTCATTGTGGATCAAAAGTCACAACCTCTTCCAGTTTATTTTCAGACCCGCGTAGAAACGTGTGTAGGGTATACAATTCCCTACCAGTCAGAAGGACGGAGATATATAAGAAATGGCATCAAATCTAGGAGTTAGCACAGCAGAGTTTAAGGACAAGGTATTGGCATCGGAGGTCCCGGTTCTGGTCGACTTCTGGGCCGAATGGTGCGGACCCTGCAAGGCTATCGGTCCCGCTATTGAGCAACTCGCAGGCGAAGTGGAGGGTAAGGCAAAGGTCTATAAAGTTGACGTAGATGCAGATCCAGATCTCGCTTCTGAATATGGCGTTATGAGCATCCCTGCCGTATTCGTTTTCAAGGGTGGAAAGGTTGTGGATCAGCAAATCGGCATGGCTCCAAAAGAGAAGTATGCGGATATGTTGAACCGCGCGATGTAATCGCAATTCAGCCAGCGATTGCCAGCCAGGGGCCTGATGGTTCCTGGCTTTTGTTTTGCCAGTCAGGTTTAATCAACTCTCAGTGGCCTCGGCAACACCCAACAATTCTGTTCCAAATGTCGCCCGTGCAGGCGCCATCATGATGCTTAGTATCTTTTTAAGTCGAGTACTTGGCTTAGTAAGGGACTCCATCATCACGTACAAGTTTGGAGCGGATGACATTACCGCTGCTTACTACCAGTCCTTCAAGATTCCGGACTTACTTTTCTTTCTTATCGCCGGCGGAGCACTCAGCTCAGCTTTCATCCCTGTTTTTAGCGAATACCTACACACAAAGAGAGAAAAAGAGGCTTGGCACATCTTCAGTGTTGTCACCACCTTTATGTCGATCTTGGTGATCGGATTTATCGTGGTCAGTTGGATCTTTGCTGATCCAATTAGTAGATATGCAATTGCGCCAGGGACTGATCCCCAATTCATTCCCTACATCGTTGATATGAGTCGTATTGTGCTGCCTGCTCAATACGCCTTCTTCATCGGGGGGATTATGTTCGGGACGCTCTATGCGAACCAGCGTTTTTCTGTGCCAGGTCTAGGGCCAAACATATACAACATCGGCATCATCTTAGGTGCATTTATCATTTCGGCTTTTGTAACGCCCGCCCAATATGGAATGTCTTGGGGTGCGCTCATTGGTGCCTTCGCGGGAAACATTGTTGTCCCCTATCTTGCAATGCGCCACATAGGAGTTCAGTTCAAGCCGTCCCTCGATCTAAAGCATCCTGGCGTCAAAAAGGTTTTCAAGCTCATGTTGCCCGTCGTGCTTGGCCTATCTTTGCCGGGAGTTTACGCTCTCATCATGAGCGCTTTTGGCTCTTACTACAAGGGAGAGATGATTGTGTATCTCGATCTATCCAACAAGCTCATGCAGGCTCCGCTTGGATTTTTCGGGCAATCCCTTGCGATCGCAGTCTTCCCCGCTCTCACTCAGTTTTATGCGCTAAAGCAGATGGACAACTATCGGAACCAGTTGGCCTACACAATGCGTACGGTCATCTATCTTACGGTTCCCATCGCCATCCTTATGTTCATCATGGCCCCGCAAATTGTGGGCGCTATGTACCAACACGGAAAATTTAGCGCCGCCGACACCGCGGTTACTGCCGAATGCCTCCGATACTTCGCCATTGGAATCACCGCATGGTGCTTACATCCCGTTCTCATGCGAGGCTTTTTCGCCATTCAAAACACTGTAACGCCCATTGCCTTGGGCACGGTCACAACGGGCGTGTTTGTTGGTTTGATCCTTATTCTCAGAATTCCTCTGGGCTATCGAGCGTTGCCCTTAGCGGGTTCTATCTCGGCCATCGGACTCGTGATCATTCTAGCGCTTACTGTAGCGCCTAAGATCGGTGGACTTGAGTTTAAGGGAATCATCCAAACCCTGTTCAAAGCAACTCTCTGCTCTATCGCCATCGCTATCCCGGCGAGCATCGTAACTTTCACCCCGATAGCTGACCAGATCGCGACGAGCAAAACTCTCACCATCATTGCCGTGGGCAGTGTCTTTATGATCGGCGCATGGCTTTACTACTTCAGTTCACGAGCTCTGAAAATGCGAGAATCGGACTATGTTCGAAACGCCATGAACCGCCGGAAGAAAAAAGCCAACGATGACGCTGAGCCAATCACTTAGCGACGACCTACAGCTATAGTGCTGGTCGACGAAACAGTCTCTATGACTTCTGCAGAACGATTTTTGTTGATATCCTCCGCAAATCTTTCTGACCGTAATTACCTGATGTTGAGACGGATGTCTTCTCAGAATATTTTGGCTAGATGAGCTTCTTGGTAACTGATAGCTACGAAATTTCTATATTCCTATCTTCAAGACTGCCGTTTTATTTTCACGAGTGCTTATTACTGACGCATTCTGGGCAGACAACTACCCGGAAAAAAAATTACCAACCGAAGAAAAAACTTACCACTTGAAAGATAAACCTTCCCGCCGACAGAAAAACATGGGCGGATGACGCACCGGCACAAACCATCCGGTGTCTACGAATACATGTGAGCGGAGGACGCACTAATTTACTCATCGATTGCGATCCAGTAGACATCGGATGGGTTGTGCCGATGCGTGAGCCGAAACCTTTCACTCATAGGTAAACACACATTGGTAGAGGATGCACAGCCCTCACGTTAGCCAGATTGAATTGAGGGACAAACTATGGATCGGCTACTAAAATTCCTTTGTGTTTTCGGAACAGTGTTTACTCTATTTGGGGTGCTTCTCTCGTTCCTAAAGATAGAGTCTCCTGGAAGGCTTGTCCTTAAAATCCCTATGATTCTTGCAGCACTTGGAATGATCTTCACTATCGTTTTAATTCTTTTGAAAGCGCTAAAAGCATCCTTGCAAGCGAGGTTTTATGCAGCTACCTCTAGTGAGTGTGCTTCCGGGGGAATCGTGGTATCGGAGGTTCAAATGTAGATGCTCGCTAAAGCTATTTCACTTTAGTTTGCTCTATGCTAAACTTCGAATCACTTTCACAATTAATAAGGATCTCATTTATCGACTAGAAGAAGCGTTTCCTGATGTTCCTTTTCAGGGTGATGATCCCTGTTGTTATGCAGTTTGGGATAGCTCCGATGTAGAAGCGTTATTCATCTGCAAGACCTGGAGACAATTCACAGCCAAGGAGCTGGATCAGGCTAGATGGGAAGGCACATACTACTTTTCAGACGAAGCTTTCACTTATCTTCTGCCGGCCTATCTTAGGGCATCACTTATAAGCAACAACCCGGACGATGACATTGCGTCGCGATTCCTTCCCATAGCGGCGATTGATCCATCGAAAAGAAATATGGACTTACTAACCACTAAACAACGGGAGATTGTTTGTGACTGGTTGGCATGGTGGCTCGCTGTCGCAAAGCAGGAATGGCACGAATACCTTACGAATCCAGAATCCCTTAAAAGACCTGACTTAGACCTTTTGAAAGAGGAAGCAGAGACTCAGCAACAAGAATGCTACCGTTCTTTGGAGAATTGGCGACTAGATAAACACAGGCGGTTTTAAGTTACTCACCCTCCAACAATCTCTTCAGTGCATCCAACTTTTGATCCCACATGGCAGTTCGTTTTGCAAGCCAGTTTTCGGCTTCATTGAGAACTTCTAGCCGTAACTCACGCACCACTTGCCTTCCCTCCGTTCGGCTCTGTACCAAACCAGCATTCTCCAGCACCAAAAGATGTTTTGTTGCCGCTTGGCGGGTCATGCCAAGGCCTTCTACGAGTTCCAGAGTTGGCATCGGACCCCGATCGCCAAGACGTTGAATAATTTCCAGACGTGTGGGATCACCCAATGCCTGATAGATCGCATAAGGCAGCGCCATTACTGGACCGCGCCCGCAATCATGTCCATTACCATAGTCCAGCCATCGGCGTTGCCTAGCATGATATCGATTCTGCTGGGTTTGGGGACTCGATCAAAACCAGACTCAACAATTCTCAAGCGCGCTCCATCTGGCTCGGCAGTTATCGTGAATGTCGTTGTAGTCGCTTCAGCCTCATTAAAGTCTTCAAAAGTGCTTGAGACGGCACCTGGCTGGGATAGAAACGCAAAAACCTCGGGACGCCTGGAGTCCACCACACGCAGAGGTCCCTGAATAGTCTTGCCCTCGTATTCAAAGAACAGCATGGCAAACTTGCCAATATCGAAGCTTCCTTCCACATCCTTCGCCCACCATTTCTTCATGCCATCGGGAGTGGCAACCAAATCCCACAATGTCTCGGGACTGGTCTTGTAAGTCCGTTCTCTGATAATCTGATAACCACCCAGTGACTGTCGAAGCCCCTGGTTGAGATAAAAGCCAAGTTCTCCAAGCTCCCACTTCCATCCCGTGGTATTGCTGTCTACGCAAGCAGAACGTCGCTCCAAGGGGATGTTCTCAAAACCAGACTCAACCATCCTTATCAGAGTCCCATCGGCACAGTCCTCCAAAGTAAAGCGGACCGTGGTCATCTCGCTTTCTTGATATTTATTAATCGCACAGTCCTCGCCAGGGTGCCATTTGTAGGCAAGTGAATGGAGCTCATTTCGCTCGACCACTAAGGCATAACAAATTGTGTTATCACCAAAGTCAAGAGTCAAGGTGCTACCAACCAGAAAATCACCCGTTACGGTCTCACTAAACCAGCCTGTCCAACCTTCTGGAGTGGTCAAAGCTTCCCAAACTTTGCTTCTTGGGGCTTTCACGACGAGTTCTTGGGAAATGGCCTGTTCGGAGATCATCATTTATGCAACCTATTAGATGCATAATATTCGACATCCAAGAAAAACGCAAGCGATTGGTTGCATTTTCTTGACCTTTATCAACAAAGCAACCAATGTTCATGGAAATGGTGTGTAGCCTTCCTTTAGTTTGCCCAGATGTGAGAACCGAATACGTTGGCACATACCATCCGATTTACTCCATACGGAGGTAAAACACTTTTTGTATGCGACCTTCTCGACGCGAAATTCTTCAGGCTGGCGCAGTGGCCGGCCTAGGTATGATTGCCCCGACGATCATGGCTACCGAAAACACTTCTCAGAAGCATAAATTCAAGCTCAGCTACGGACCTCACTTCGGCATGTTTTCTAACCATGCCAAGACTGACGAGGACCAGTTAAGATTCGCTGCCGACGAAGGTTTCACTGCGTGGGAAGACAATGGGATGCGAGGGCGATCTGCGGCTGACCAAGAAAAATTCGGCAAGCTCATGCGAGATCTTGGAATCACAATGGGCGTGTTTGTGGTCAACGATATTGACTGGACTAACCCTACCCTCACAACCGGCCGTCAAGATCTTTTGGATAAGTTTCTGCAGAATTGTCGAGACTCCGTGGATGTTGCCAAACGGTGCGGCGCGAAATGGATGACCGTTGTGCCCGGAACTTGTGACTTACGCCAAGACATCGGCTACCAAACGGCTAATGTTGTGGAAGCCCTTCGGAAGGCCGCCGATATCTTTCAGCCGCATGGGCTGGTTATGGTTCTGGAACCCCTCAATTTCCGCGACCACCCCAATCTATTCCTCAATAAAATCGCTCAAGGTTTTGAAATCTGCCGAGCCGTTAACAGCCCTTCCTGCAAAATCTTGTTTGATATCTACCATCAGCAAATTCATGAAGGAAACATCATTCCAAACATCGACCGTGCTTGGAGCGAAATTGCTTACTTCCAAATTGGTGATAATCCGGGTCGCAGAGAACCAACAACCGGTGAAATCAACTACCTGAACATCTTCAAGCACATCCACGCAAAAGGTTTCAAGGGAATCATGGGGATGGAGCACGGAAATGCTAAGCCAGGCAAAGACGGTGAGCGCGCCCTCATTGATGCTTACAAAAAAGTCGATGCCTTTTAATCTGTCCTAGTCACTACAGATAATCAGCACTTGCATCTATACTACGAAAAGATGCAAGTGCGAACATTTTTAGGAATTGGAATTGGCGTGGTGTGCCTTTGGGGATGCCAAGAGAGGCGTCAGCTGGCAATGGAGCCTAGAACAAACCAAACTCCAGTCACACCTTCCTCCGCCGCAGTACAGACTCCCGCAGCAGGAAAGCTTGAAGATGCACCCGCGAGCGAACAAGTAGCCCCTAAGACTCCAAGACCTATCTCTCGACCGCAAACTGCTCCGAATCAGGATGTAAGAGTAGCTCCCCAGATGACCCGCCCCAGCAGAGGCCAATCTGTCTACCCCGAACAACCCAAGGCGGACGAGACCGTGACGGGCAAGTTCACATCCGCTCATCAAACTATAGAAATTGATGCTATTTGCAGCTATGCGGATAGTATTCGATGTTGGGATGTGAACGGAAATCGCAACTCAAACGCAGAAGAAAAGATCAACCAAGCTATCTCTCGAAGTGCTGATCAGGGCTATGGATCTAATCAGGTAAGCATGCGGCTAGGGTCCAAAAACAGGCTCCTCATTATCAAGAACACCCGCCAGCAGAGGATGCAGCATAACATGGGGGAGATGATGAGCTACGTTCACGTTCAGAGTGCGGGATTTAGCTCAGTGATGAATCACGCTAGCCTCCAGCTAGACCAGCCTCAGTTTGATCATCAATCCACCACGCATACCAACTACGAGATTCGCACTGTTGCCGAATCTTCATCTGCCAAAACCACTACGCTTCGGCTCAGCAGAACCGACGTTGCCCCAGAATCCAAAGAGATTCTGTTAAAGAAAGGGGAGAAAACAACAGTTGCCGGAATCACCGTTGAGATCGTGTCTATAAAAGAGGGCTATCCGCCTCACCAGAGAAGGATTTCGGACCAAGCAAAAGTTTGGACGGTTACTTTCAAGCATTCCAACTCTGCTAGTCCAAACCAAGCAAACTTCAATCCGATCCCCTTGGGCCAAGACGGAAAACCTGTCCAAATGGTTGATGAAAATGGAAACCCCATTTCAAACGAAGAAATGCAAAAGCGAATGAGCCAGGAACACAAACCCGATTCGCCACGCAGATCAATGCTACGGAGCGCACAAGGCGGAACGGTGAATGATGGCAAGAATCTCTTTTTAACGCTTTTTGCAGATCCCAAAAAGCTAAAGGGGCTACAGATCCGAGTTAGCTACACTAAAAACATCGACATCACTGGCATTCCTTTGGACCCGCGATAATCCTAGGTTCCTTTGAACCTAGCAAAAAACCTTCAGGAACCTAAACTTACAATGCTTAGGTTCCTCAGCGCCATTTTTCAGGTTCCCTGGAACCTAAAGTCGCGGATCAACGGGTTCGCTTTCCATGGCCAGAACTCCAAAGGCACATTCATGTACCCGTCGCAAAGGTTCTTTGTTTACAAACCGATGCAACCCTTCTAGACCCAGAGCAAACTCTGCTAGAGCCAAGCTTCGTTTTCGCGCCAAGCCTCGCTTGCGTAGTCTTTCCAGATTTGCTGGTTCGGAATACTCAGGCCCGTAGATAATGCGCAGGTACTCGCTTCCGCGGCACTTTACGGCGGGCTGCAGAATTCCTTTCGCGCCAGTTGCCACAAAATCCAATGGCTTTACCACCATCCCTTCCCCGCCTTCGCTGGTCATACCAACCCACCAAGAGATTGCTGTCGCCACATCTTCGGGATGATTCAGATTGACCACTCGATGCTTGGTCTGCATCATCAACCCGAGATCGTCTGCTTGAGCGATTTTTCCGGCATACTCCATATGCCACCGGTGATCCTTGTTCGTATGAACAGCTCCTTCGGTGGCCAAAATGTGGAACGGAGCCAACTTGTAGTCTTGGATCGAATTCACAGACCAGCAATAACGGCGGTACGCATCGGTAAACATTGTCGCCAACTGCGCTTTTCGCTCAAATCTTTGACGCATCTCAGCAATCTCCAGGCCACCAGCATCCGCCTTACCTAGAGCAGATACCGCAGCTCTTAAAGCGTGATTTGCAGCTGAACCTACGGCAGCGTACTGCCTCTTAAGTAACTCCTGAGCCTTGGCTGACCATGGCATCAATTCACAGTCCAGAACAGCCCAGTCCGTTTCAAGCTCGTCCCACAAAGGTTTGCACGCGTTTCCGACTATTGCCAGCATTTCAGCCTCTAGAGCCGACGATTCAAAGAACCGCCGCCCAGTACGGGTGTAAATGGCTCCTTTGCCTTCGTCCTCAACACCGAAGCGTCGCAAAGCGGTCTCTCCATCTTTACAAATCACGACCACCGCGCGTGACCCCATGTGCTTCTCTTCGCACATGACTTGCGTGACACCATTCGCGCGGTAATATTCAAACGCCTCCGCGGGATGCTCCAGGTAGCCTTCTATTTGGGACGTCTCGCTGGGAGACATAGTGGGGGGCAGATAGACCAACCACTTCGGGTTCGCAGCAAACCTACTCATCACTTCAAGAGCCGCCGTCGCGTTCTCTTCTCGCACAGTGACGTTGCCTCTAAGCTGGGTATGGATCGCTCTCCGCCCTCTCACGTCATCGATGTCCAGCAAATCATCGTGCTCATGTTGCGCTGATAAGCTTGGTGCATCTAAGAATGGCTTGCTGGGCTCGGCATAGAGTTGTATTGCCGGTACCGATACCAAATCGTTCTCTGGGTAGCGGAGTGCAGTGAGCTTTCCACCAAAAACACATCCCGTATCAATATTGATCGTTCGATTAAGCCATTCCGCCTCGGGGATTGGGGTATGCCCATAGACCACACGAGACTTCCCTCGATATTCAGCGGCCCAGTTATAGCGGACGGGCAACCCAAACTCATCGGTTTCGCCCGTTGTCTCTCCATAGAGGCAGAAGTCTCTTGCCTTGCCAGAAGATCTTCCCTGCATCTCCTCTTTTAGGCCTGCATGAGCCACCGTGAGCTTCCCATCATCCAGCCAGTAATGGCTAACCAGACTCTTGAGGAATTGTTTGATCTGTTCTTTGAACTCAGGAGTTTCAGCCTCCAGTTGCTCTAGTGTTTCGGCCAGTCCGTGAGTAATCTGGACGTTCTTTCCACTGAGTTTTCGGTAAAGCTTCTCGTCATGATTGCCCGGGACGCAAAGCGCTTGCCCATTGGCCACCATCGACATCACCAGCTTAAGAACCCGAGGCGAATCTGGACCTCGATCAACTAAGTCGCCTAAGAAAATAGCCTTGCGCCCCACCGGGTTCTTCACCCGGAACCAGTTCATCGCTTCCCAGTAGCGTGTTTTTTCTTCTTCAGCAAGAGGCTCGACTGCGATCTCCTCAACCTCATATCCCAGGTTGCCCAGAAGCTGAGATAGCTCGGCAAAACAACCATGAATATCGCCGATGATGTCGAATGGACCCGTCTCTGTTCGGAGATCCGTCCACAAGGGCTGACGTAGAATTTGAACCGAGTCCACTTCCTCTACCGATCTCAAAACGTGCATGTGACGAATGCCCTCTTTTCGATCCATCGTGGGCAGCGACCGCCGCAAGTCTCGAGTGTGGTTGCGTACAACGTGATCGCCGAACTGGCGATCTGGACGAAGCGCATTTCTCTCTTGGCAAATACGCGGGTCCAGATTGAAAACAATCGCGCTCGTTAGGGCGTGGTACTCATTCGCGATCTTGATAATCGCTCGACGCGCATGCTCTTGCACGTTGGTCGCGTCTATGACCGTCAACCGTCGATTCTTCAACCGCTTCCGCAGCATGAAATGAAGCACCTCAAAGGCGTCATCATTCGCATCCAGCGAATTCTCATCGTCGCAAACCCAACCGCGAGCGGTATCGCTGGAAAGGATTTCGCTGGATAAGAAATGCTTTCGAGCAAAACTCGACTTTCCGCTTCCAGAGGCCCCCACCAATAGCACGACACCAAAGTCTGGAATCTTAAGCTCCACGAGTAAACACCCCCATTTGGCTTGGCGCACCGTGTGTATCATCTACCGGCCCTATTGGCTCAAACCGCACTGTGTAACCGTGAACTTGGGCTACCGTGTTCGCCCATCCCTCGAACTCCGCTCTAGTCCACTCGAACCGATGGTCTCGGTGCCGCATGGCATGCTCTGGCATCCCGACAAATAGTTGGTTATATTCACGATTTGGAGTCGTAACAACTACCGTTTGGGGGCGAGCAAACTCAAAGACGGTACGTTGAAAAGCAGCTAACCGAGGTTGATCCATATGTTCAATCACTTCGACCACGGCGGCAGCATCGTAACCCGATAGTCGTTGATCCCGGTAAACCAAAGAGCCATGGAGCAACTTAATACGCTCCGCTTGCTTGCTAGGAAGCCGCTCCAATTTCATTCGCCCCGCAGCTCGTTCTAGCGAGGTAACAGAAACATCCATTCCCAGAATCTCTTGGAACTGACGCTCCTTCATAAGGAGACTTAGAAGTCGCCCTTCTCCACAGCCCAAATCCACCACACGATGCGCTCCCGCCTGCTTAAGCGTTTCCACTACCCGGTGAAGCCGTTGGTCATGCAAGCTCAGAGGCCTCTCGACGCGCTCCTCTTCGGCGTCCTTTTCTATCGCCTCTAGGTCGGGATCATCGGACTCTTCTACGAGTTGTGCTAATGCCTCACGAGTCAAACTCTTTTGGTGAGCCAAGTAACGAGACGTGATTAACTCTTTCTGAGGATGAGATTCCAGCCAGCCTTTGCCCCGCAGCAAAAGTTTCTTGATTTCATCCTGAGTCACCCAGTAGTGCTTGTTGTTATCTATAACCGGAATCAACACATACAGATGCGCCAGTAGATTTTTCAGGTAGCAGGTGGCGGTTAAGTTCACTCGGTAATAAGCGCTTGAACCCCACTCTGGGAATTGATCATCCAACGCCAGATTTTCCACATCTACCTGGTAGCCCAACGGCTCGAAGAAGTCACGAATCAGCTTCTCACCAGATCGGCAACCTAAAACAGGCAAAGTGGCCGTTAAAGGTATTGGGGTGTCAGCAACCTGCTGTCGTTCCTTGCTGCGACCGCTCATTGCGGTAGAGAAAAACTCTGCGATGGCACTGCTCAGGAAAGAACTCGCTGTGTACGGACGGTCGTTGACGTATTGAGCCAAGAGGCCACTTTCTCCAGCTGGCCCGCCACGCCCACGAACGAGCTTGACCGGATCGACCTCCAACATCAAAGTTGCCACGCAAAGTGTCTCGCTGACTTCTGGAAAGAACACCCAGGCATTGCCGAAGTTCATCTCAGCTTCATGAACTCGGCTGGGGTTCTTATGCAGCAAAAAACCGAGGTCGGTCGCTGGCGAATGAGTGGTCGAGATCTCCAAAATCATAGCAAGTGAGAGATTATGACTGAGATCAGGAACTTTGATCACAACGTAGTCAGATACCTAGGATGCTCGTTAAAGCGTAATCTTCGACACCCTGGCTACTACCTCTGACCACTTGGTGGTCATGTTGGGAGACTGACATATTGTGTATTCGCCAAGCAAGATGCCTGCGGGCGAGAATCTAGATTAGGCCTCTCTATCGCCGTTGATGGAGAGGCCCGCTTTACTCGCCAATTGCTCGTCGAGAATCGATTGAAAGTTGGTTGTACTTCCGCAAGAATAGCAAGGCGGAATAGACAATAGAATATGTGAGCTGCATGCTAACAGCGGTCCAGTCACTCTTCATAGCCGAGCCAAAGGTCAGCATCATCATAAAGAGTGCACCGACGATATAGGTCCAGCGGCTAAACAAACCAAGGATGAGAAAGATGCCGATCACTATCTCGATGTATGGAATAGCTAAGGCAAACGGTCGGACAAGATCAGGGGGAAGAATAGATTCTTCAAACCCCTTTGTGATCCCATCGGCAAACTTCGAGACGCCACCCACAACGCGTACAAATCCGTGCCCGAAGAAATTGATTCCTAGAGCAATCCGCAGCAGCGCATAGGCAAGGCTTTGATCAGAGACTTGCTTCATATCAACCCTCTTACAAACGCCGCTTCCCTTGAGTTCATGCCCAACTTCATTAAACTCAGTGTGAATTCAAGTGTCAAACGCTACTTCTGCTGATAAACCCGAACCCAATCCACCTCAATCCGAGTTGGAAATTGAGTATGGGTGGTATCGCCACCAGTTGCACCCAGGGCTAGATTGATAAGGATATAGTGCGGCTGGTGGAAGGGTCGGAAACCATCTGGATTACGCACTTCTCGAATGTCGGTCTCATTCAGCAATCGATCATCTACATAGAGGCGAATGTACTCCGGAGTCCAATCCATCCGCCACGTGTGAAATTGCTTATCCCAATTAGGATCACCTTTTGAGATGTCCTTGTAAGGGGTTTTTACTGCATCCCAAACCGCGGGATTGCCATAAGCCGTGTTTGCGTGGAAGGCGTCTTGGTAATACTCCAGAAGATCAATCTCGCCATTTTGAGGCCAAGGTTTATCGACCCCAAGGAACCAAACAGCTGGCCATAAACCCTTCTCCGCCTTTGTCTTGACTCGTGCCTCAAAGCGCCCAAACGTCCATGCCTGAAGTCCTTTCGTCTTGATGCAAGCAGAGGTTAATCTCGCCATTAACGGCTTCTTGCGCCAATCTGTACTGTAAGGATCATAGTCAGGATTGGCCTTGAGCTCTCTGCGCCCCTCAATCACTAACTTCCCATCCTCAACCCACGCATTATCGGGCTGGTACCACTGAGGCTCCTTGTTGCGGATAAAGCCCACCTCGTAAGTCCAATTCTTAGGATCTGGACGCCCAGCTTTGTTGAACTCTTCAGCCCATACAAGCTTATATCCTGCGGTTGCGGCAAGAGCAAGGATCGTAAACATGACTTATATTAAATCCTAGCAGACTAAAGTTAAGCGAAAGGGCAAAGTTGATTAGGCCGACTTCAACCAAACAGTACGCAGTCGGAAGCTTGTGCTTCCCTGTAATGCTGAACAAGTCTAGGCTCAGTTAGCATGTCGAACTGTGATTACCGAACCAGATGCCAGATTGTGAAGGGCCTCCTCAATCTTAGGAGCCATTGCATTGACCGCTTTCTTACCTTGGCCATTCGGAACCAAAATCAGGACAGATATTCTTCGAAAAGCAAAGTTGATTTCGCCCAACATATCTGCGTCCAGAGTAAGTAAAACTTGAAATCCTTCGGACTCTGCTTTGGCGAGAAGTTTTCCGTTACGAGTACCTTGCCAACCAAGGCGAATAACGCTAGTGCATTCATGTCCCGCCAAGCTTTTAGCCAGGCTGATGGGCATGTTTTCGTCAAACAGAATACGCACTAACTTGCTAAGTCCAATCCCATTGCCTCTCGAGTCTCTCTCTGTTGCCAGCCCACAACGGCCATTACTTGTTCACGACTTACGCTGGGATACTCGACCAAGAACTCATCCACTCCCATTCCTTCATTCAAGTTGTCTAGCAGGACCGTTAAGGGAACTCGTGTTCCCACGAAACACACACTTCCATGCATGACCTCGGACTCAGCAGTCAAAATCCGTTTGAGTTCATCAGGAATCATCATCGTTTTATTCTACGATAGTCGGACGAAGAGACTGACCTCTCTTTTGCGTAGTCTACGGTTAACCAGGCCCTATAGAGGTCCTTCGTGATTTCTCTTTCACGTCGGCGTAGATTTAATACAACAAGGGTAGCCTAGCTTTATGCTATCTCTTGTCTGCGCGACTATTCTCAGCGCCTCGGTACTCGCCCCTGAGACTATCCAAGCGATGTCTTTTAATATTCGCTACGGAACCGCAAATGATGGAGAGGACCGGTGGGCGGTTCGGAAGCCTAGAACCTTGGAGGCCTTGAAAAAACGCAAGCCGGACATCATCGGACTTCAAGAAGCACTGGATTTTCAGGTGGAGGAAGTACGAGCCGCATTGCCTAACTACCAGAGTCTGGGCGTGGGCCGAGATGACGGTAAAGCAAAGGGAGAGTTTTCGGCAATTGTCTACGATGCCAAACGATTCCGAGCATTGAGATCAGACACTTTCTGGTACTCAGAAACGCCAAACGTTCCCAACTCAAAGAACTGGGGGAACAACATCACTCGAATCTGCACTTGGGCTTATTTCCAAGATATGCGTACCGGCAAGTATTTCTACTTCTACAACACCCATTTGGATCATCAATCCCAACCCAGCCGAGAGAAGAGCATCAACTTAATGCTAGAGCGAATCGCAGCTCGAAGCACAGCCGACCCCGTGCTAATCACCGGCGACTTTAATGTTGGGGAAAGTAACCCCGTTGCAGGCTTAGTAAAGGGCAAAGGGTTTGTGGATACATTTAGAGTCCTGTTTCCTAACGAAACAAACGTCGGCACTTTTACCAGTTGGCGCGAAGTTGGGCGGGATAAGATTGACTATGTTTGGGCCGATTCAGGTTGGGACGTTGAGAAAGCCGAGATTGCGAAAGACAAAGTGAAAGGACGGTGGATTTCCGATCATCTGCCCGTAATCGCTTGGGTTCGTCAAAAGTAGATCTTATTTCTTGCCAATCAATAAAAGTCTTCCCACGCCATAGTCGATACCTTTACACTACTAGGCGTGGGAGTTCTTGGACGTCTTCGTAAGATCGCAATGGTGTTTAGCTACACCAAACGGCTCAACCTAAAGTGGGGTCGTTCATTGGCCAAACTAGATGTTTGGCCCTTAGACATGGTGAAGCTGAACCCTGAAGGGGACTTGCTGCTTCCACGCGTTGATACCCCCATCAAAGAGGCTAACCAAGGCTCACTGATTCTGATAAATCGCCATCGAATGGCCGGTGACCTTTGCCAGAGAGCTGGAGCCAAGTTCGAGATTCATCAGAACCACATATTGATAGATGTCTCCGGCGTACGGGGAGTTATAAGAAACATTGCCGACATCCAAGTCTTTCATGAAGTCTTCGTCGAGCGATTCTATAGTTTTGAATTTCCTGGTCCATTCTTTGTGCTGGACCTTGGCGCAAATATTGGGCTAGCATCCCTCTATTTTGCAGCCGAATACGATGCCGAATGCGACGCATATGAGTTGGTTCCAAGCACCGCCGTTATTGCCACTGAGAATCTAGATTTGAACCCAAAGCTAGAGAAGATGATCCAACTGCATACAGGCGGTGTCTCGGATCAAGATGGTGAGTTCGAGCTAGAAGTTGCGTCGGAAGCCAGAACTAGCAATTCTCTGTTTGAGGCCCCCAACTGTAAGAGTCGAACTGTTGAGAAAGTAAAGGTAAAAGATGTTGGCCCCGCCTTTCAAATCGCTTACTACAAAGCTAAAGGCCGTACGTTCGTGCTTAAGATCGACATCGAAGGCGCAGAGTATGAAGTGTTATCTCGGCTTCATGAGTTGGGATTGCTTCAGCTGGTCGATGTACTCTTCTTGGAGTGGCATTCCCGCAGTGAGAAAGACCCTGAATACTTGCGTAACATACTGAGAACAGAGGGGTTTATCTGGAATGAACGCCAACACCCTGAGGCCCCAGTGGGTTTGATAAACGCGTTTAGGGTTTCTGCTGAAGCAAAAAAGAATGAGGAATGTGAAGAGGTTGGAACATCTTTGTGAGCCTTCCTAGCTCCTCATATCCTTTATCTACAATCCCTAAGCGTAGGAACCGCCCGCAACGATTCCCAATGCTTCTCGTCTCGCCGTGCGCTCTGCCGCAACCCGATCGTGGTAACCGCTGGCTCGATACGCGCTCATTGGGTCAGATTCTAGGTTCCTGGCGGTTCTCCAGGAACCTAGGATCGACCGGACATCGGTAGCGAAAGCGTCTTTCAAACAGCCCTCTGCTTCGATCAAATCCATTGTGGTCTGTGCATCACTCAGCTTGTTAATGTCCACCAACTGAGCTTTCAAAAAGAGTTCTTGCGCCGTGGTCACCGTTTGGATCATCGCCTCAATCTTTGGCTTGAGATTATGGGATTGATCCACCATATAGGCGATGTGATCGGTTTGCAATCCGTGCCGCTCGTTCGCCAACCGAATCGCGAGGAAGATTCGGAAAATAGCGTAAGGGTCTATCGAACCTAACGTCAGGTCATCGTCGGCATACTTGCGATCGTTGAAGTGGAAACCTCCCAGCATCCCTTCATCCAGCAAGAAAGAAACGATGTGTTCGATGTTAACACCCTGAAAATGGTGCCCTGTGTCGACCAAAACTTTCGCGCGCGGCCCGGCGAACTTAGAAAAGACATAAGACATGCCCCAGTCCGCAATATCCGTGTGATAAAAGGCTGGCTCAAACGGTTTGTACTCCACGAGCATCGTCATGGATTCCGGCATCTCGCTATGCCAGCGACGCAAGGCTTCTTGCATCAGATGCTTACGCCCCAGGATATCGTCCTGACCTGGATAGTTTGTGCCATCGGCAAACCAAAAGCTCAACAGATCTGAACCAACCGCTTTACCAATCTCTATGCAGTGCCGGACATGCTCATCCGCATGGGTTCTGGCATCACAGTCAGGGCTGGTTGCAGAGCCATATTTGAAGAGCTGATCCTGAAAAAGATTGGGGTTAATAGAACCTATTCGAACCTGGTTCTTTTCTGCCTCAGCACGAACCTGTCCTGCATCTACACCCTCTTTGAAATCCCAAAGAACATGAACCGCTACGGTTGGACAGCAGCCCGTAAATTGATGGACTATTCCCGCATCTTGCAGCTTCTCTTCAATCGTGCTGGCAGCCGCCGGTTGAAGGAACTTACCAAACCGAGTGCCGGTATCCGCATAGCCCCAACTGGGAGTTTCTATTTGAAAAGCATCGAGCTTGCTAAAAAGAGCGTCTTGATCCATGTTGTCTTGGAAGATTATGTCGCTAAGGTCTGGGCCTCTTTCATCATCTTGTCGAATTCTTCACGTAACTTGCTCACGTCGCCGCCTGCTTTCTCCATTTCATCTAGGATCACACCCATTTGAGATCGCAAGAATTTCATGTATTCGGTGGTCAATTCTTCGGCAAGAATGCCATCGTCGGCAGCGATAGCAGCCGCATACTTGTTATCCCGCTCCACTTGCCCGTTTAGCAAAGCAAGATAGGCTTGGTGAAGGCTTTCGTAGTTGGCGGGCGGACGCAAGAGCTTAAACTCCTCGGCAAGGTTCCGAATCTTCCCATTCTGAGTACGAATGTGCTCCGATAGAATCTTTGTTCGTTCCTCGCGAGACAGCCCTTGCTTATTCGGCAACTCGGATTGAGCGATCTCTTCCGTTACGGCAAAATACTTCTCACTGGCATCTTTGAATCCAGCCGCATATTCTGCTTGTGTCATGGGAGGCTTTGAGCAACCAAGGCTAAAGCAGAAGATCATCACGAGCAATATCCAACGGGCCATAACCCATTTTGGGACATATCAGGCCAGTTAGTCCTGGTTTAGGGGTTATCCATGTCCCCATTTACGCGTACAAATCGATTTAAGTTGTTGTGAAGTGATATGTGAACGTCTATCATCTTTGTAGCGAGACAGCTCGCGCAAACAAAGAGACCTGCTTTTGGGCGGCATTTCCCATCCCTTCCACAGAAACAAGATTAGCCGCCCATTTTTTTAAGAAGTTCAGAGTCATCCACGCGCCATTTTCAGGCTCTTCATTACATTCACCTTTCCCTAGAGTGCGCCAGACCTTTGCACTAACCTGCAAGAAAACCTTGACTTACCATTTGGGAGCCGGTAACATTTCGCTCCTACGCGACACTTGCTGATGCGCCCGGCTTTGAAAAGAGTGTTGCCTAATCTTTAAGACGTAAACCGAACTCCCCATACCTGGGTCGAAGTTCGCTACTATGTAACTGCCAGTTTGGTTGGCAACCAAATGAGCCCAGACTGCGCCTCCCGGAGGGAGCAATGTCGATTGAAGTTCAAGACGAGCCAAATAACTCGTCCGTGGTTAAGTCCACGGAAAACCTAATTGTTTTAGAAGCTGACTTCCTAGAAGATGGAAGGTTCGGTCGCCGTGTGCTGGAAGTTGATCGTGAGGTTGTGCGCGTTGTAGAAAGCAACGGGGCGGTCTCTTTTCAAACCCCAATTTCGGAGATCAAGACGGCCCGCAATGAACCCCTCGTGGGAGGAGGCAGGCTAGAGATTGTCACGAGAAAGGAGGAGATCGTACCGATCATCTCCTACTCGTTAACGATGGCGGCAAAGTTCAGCGAAGCCGCTAGGGGAATCGAGCAACTCGCTAAGAAGGAACCCTTCTCTATCAATCTCAAGCAAGAACGATTGCGCTGTCCAAACTGCAATCGACTTCTACCTGAGAAAGATGGCGTTTGTCCTGCTTGTGTTAATCGCGGCAAGACTCTTCTTCGGGTTTCACGGTTCATGCAACCTTACAAGAAGCAAGCGATCATCCTTGCCCTCTTATCCTTTGCAACTACCGTTCTTAATCTAGCTCCACCTTACATTCAAGGCACCATTATTGACTCGGTCCTGCTTCCAAGAAAGGATCTACCTCTCCTTTGGACCATGATGGCAGCTTGGCTGGGAGTGGTCTTGGTGGGAGCGATTCTGCACATCGTGAGTGGACGCTTAATCGCGTTTCTTGCAGGCAACATCGCCGCCGATTTGCGTGCTGCCGTTTATCGCTCCATTGAGTTCCTACAGCTCACTTACTTCGATAAGAAACAGGTTGGAGCCATTGCTAGCCGCGTCACCCAAGATACGGATCGCGTGTGGGGATTTCTGGTAGATGGTCTTCCCTACCTTCTCCAGAATGGGTTGATGATGCTAGGCATCATCGGCTTCCTCTTCTGGACGAATTGGGTGTTGGCAATTGCCATTCTTGTCCCGATTCCGATCGTAGCCGGTATGGCCCTGTGGTATTGGCGCCCAATGTCTCAGATGTTCCACCGAGTTGGGCAAAAGTGGGCTCGTTTTCACATGCACCTGAACGAATCGCTACACGGCATCCGAGTCGTTAAGGCATTCGCAAAGGAGGACTTAGAGTACGACAAGTTCCGCCAACGCAACCATGAATTGCGAAACGCAGGCGTGGAAGTAGATAGCCGTTGGTACACGCTCTTCGGCATCATGTCCTTCTTCACATCCTTAGGTGTCCTTATCAATTGGGCGCTTGGAGGATACATGGTCTACCGTGGCGACCTCTTAGTCGGTGACTTCTGGCGCATCAACGCTTACCTGGCGTTGCTTTATGGGCCACTCCAGTGGTTTGCCCAGGTGAACCAATGGTTTTCAAGGGCGATGGCCGGAGCAGACCGAATCTTCGAGATCATGGATACGGATCGCGAAAGTTATGGCGATGAGTCTAAACACACCCACATCGTGGGTGAGGTCCAATTCGAAAATGTCCGATTTGGCTACGACAAATCAAACCCAGTTCTCAAAGGGATCAACTTCACTGCGGCTCCTGGAGAAATGATAGGTCTGGTAGGTAAATCTGGAGCTGGAAAATCCACCACCATCAATCTCATCTGTCGGTTCTATGAACCAGATGCGGGGCGCATCATCATTGATGGTCAAGACTACCGAGATATTTCTTTGCAAGACCTGCGAAATCAGATCGGTATTGTTCTGCAAGAACCGTTTCTCTTTAACGGCACCATCGCAGACAATATCTCCTATGGTAAGCCTGGAGCTAGTTTCGACGAGATTGTGCTGGCAGCCAAGGCCGCCAATGCCCACAACTTTATTCTCGGAAAGGCAGATGGCTACGATACGATGGTCGGCGAAAAAGGATCCAAACTCTCAGGTGGAGAGCGCCAACGCGTGAGCATTGCCCGCGCAATTCTGCATAACCCTAGAGTTCTCATTCTTGACGAAGCCACCTCTTCGGTAGACGTGGAGACGGAAAAGCAGATTCAGGAGGCCATTGGTCGCCTTATTCAAGGTCGAACCACGTTTGCAATCGCTCACCGGCTATCCACCCTGCGCAATGCCTCTCGATTGATTGTGCTTGATAAGGGAGAGATTGCTGAGATTGGCACCCATGAAGAGTTGATGGAGAAGAAGGGGCACTTCTACAAGCTTGTAGAAACCCAAACCGCCATCAACGAGATTATTGGGATTGGAGCAGGTGGTTAAACCCTGATGAACAGTGAGCAAGGGCAGGCGAACACCTATAGGGTTCGTTTCGTTGATGATTTACCCATCATCGAAACGGACCGGATGTTTCTCATCATTGCCATGGCTGACCATGTTGGTCACATTGTTCGCTATCTACTTCGAAACAGAGATCACCTGCAACCTTGGGAGCCAGTGAGAGATCACTTCTACTTTACTGAGGCGGCATGGATTGGCGCTCCCGAGCGCGACCAGAATGAAGCCCGGTGTAAAGAGGCGTACCGTTTCCGATTGGTACTCAAACCTTCATCCATTGCAAACAGTACCGCCCTTAAAGAAATTGGCCATTCAGTAGCGGCGGGAGAATACATTGGCACCATTAGCTTGCGAGACATCCAACCTTGGCCAGGTAGCCATGCGACGCTTGGATACTCCCTTGACCATGCTTATCAGGGCCATGGATTGATGATAGAAGGTGTGCAATCTGTAGTCCGCTTCGGCTTTGAGAACCTAAACTTGCGTCGAATAGAAGCCTGCTTTATGCCGGACAATAAACGCTCGGCCCGACTTCTTGATGCTCTCGGCTTTCAGGTCGAAGGGCTTTTGCGAAGCTCCATGGAGGTTAATGGGGCTTGGGAGGATCACCACATATGCTCTCTGATCAACCATCAATGGCGAAGAAACTGATCATAGCTGAACACCAGATTGAGGACGATGCCGACTACGCCCGGCTTCTTTCCATGTTAATGCCGACGCCCTATGATGTTTCTATCCTGCAGGAGCGTCGTGAGCGCTGGAAACAAAAGCAATGGTTTATTCGGACCGCTAAGCTTGATGGTCAGGTGGTAGGAATATTGGAGATTTGCGATGCCGGTAATGCCAGTAGCGCAACTTTGCGAATCATCGTTGAGCCAGAGTTCAGGGGCCAAGGAATCGGTACCCGCCTCCTAAATGAAGTTCTGCAGAACCCAATGTTCACGGATCGGAAGGTGTTTGTCCAATGTCGAGACAGCGATGAATTGTCACAACAGTTTGTAGTCAAACTCGGATTTCAAAAAGACGCCCACGTTTTTGAAAGTTGGATCAATCCCCAAGATTTTGACCTTCAACCCTTTCAACGTTACATTGATCGGGTGCTGGAAGGTGGACTGCGCATTGCCACCATGGCGGAGCTCGGGGATACCGAAGAAAACCGCTACCGAATGTGGGAAATTGAGCACATTACCGATCTAGATATTCCTGGCCTAGACCCGGATCAGATGCCAACTTGGGAAGACGCCCGAAAAAGCTGGTTCACCGCTAGCTGGTTTGATCCAGCCGGGGAAATCGTCGTGCTTGATGGAGACAGATGGGTGGGAGCTTCGGCCTGTGCTGAGATTTCACCAGGAGTCTGTTGGTATGTGCAACACACCTGTGTATTAAAAGAATACAGAGGGCGAGGAATTGCTACCGCAGTGAAGGCCTTAGCCACCCAGAGCGCAAAGGAACGTGGCGCAACTCACCTTCGGGCGAACAATCATAGCGAAAACCACGCCGTCCTCGCGATCAGCAAGAAGTTTAACTTTCAACCCGAACCTGGTTGGTTCGAGTTCTCGCGGAAGCCATTAGGAGAAGCCCATGCAACCTAGTTCACTACAGATTTTCTATCATCCTAAAGACCGTCTTCGTTTGACAGTACAGGAAGATCGATCCTACATAACCGTCAAACCTGTTTGGTGTGCTCCTTTAACCCGTCCCGGCAAGCACCTAGCGCTTCTAAACGGAAAAGGTGAAGAGATAGTGTCCATCTCTGATCCGGATGATCTCAATGATTCATCCAAAGCAGCGGCTATGGAAGAGCTGCATCGGCGATATCTCACAGCCACTATCCATAAGATCACTCATGCAAAAAGTGAATTTGGAGCTGGATACTGGCACGTGATCACCGACCGTGGAGAACGTGATTTTGTCACTCAAAGCTTACAGGAAAACGCCCAGTGGCTTGGTCCCAACCATCTTCTGCTTCTTGATGTAGACGGCAATCGGTTTGAGATTCTGGATACCGAAGATTTAGATGCCAAAAGCCGAACCTTCATGGAAGCGATGATCTAAAGTAAATCAGGTTCCTACCATCGATGGTAGGAACCTGATTCTCCCTGACTAAAAGGTAAGACTACTCTTCTGTAGCCTCATCAGCGTAGCCTTCTGCTTCATCCAACTCACCGTCATCCGTTCCTTGGACAATTCGGGCAATGGAGCGAACAGAGTCACTATCGGAGAGGTTGATAAGTTTCACGCCTTGAGCAACTCGTCCGGTGGTTCGAATCTCCTTGATGCGAACGCGGATTCCCTTGCCATTGGTGGTCATCACCAGCAGCTTGTCAGCCTCTTCCACGATCTCCGCCCCTACGATCTTGCCCGTCTTCTCGGTGCAGTTCATCGTGAGAATGCCCGTACCACCACGGCTTTGGAGTCGATACTCGGTGAGTTCCGTTCGTTTGCCGTAACCGTTCTCACTTACAACCAATAGCGTGTTCTTCTCGTCGACAATGTCGGCACCCACAAGCTGATCTTCTCGGTTGGATTCCTTGAACATGATCGCCCGGACACCGCCAGCAGCGCGAGATCTTGACGTTGCATCCTTCTCATTGAAGCGGATGCTCTGACCTTCTCGAGTGACCAATATCACATCGTCATTTCCTCGAGTCTTCAGAACCCAGCCTAGTTCATCGCTTTCCTCAATATCAAACGCCTTAAGACCATTGTTGCGAATATTCGCGAAGGCACTCATAGGAGTTCGCTTGATCTCGGCCCATCGGTTATGGCCCGTACCACGAGTGATCATGGTTAGGAAGCCATCCCCATTGAGATCCTTCACGCTGATGGTTGCAGTTACCCTCTCTCCACCCACAATCTGGATGTAGTTGATCACAGGCATACCCTTGGCATACCGGCCAGATTCCGGAATTTCGTATGCTTTCAGCTTATAAACTCGGCCTCGATCTGTGAAGAACAAGATCGTATGGTGAGTGTTTACTTGGAAGAGGTGTGCCGGTTCATCATCGGCCTTCAGAGTGTTGTTGACACCCTTTCCGCCACGCTTTTGCTGGCGGTAGGCGTCAATGCTGACTCGCTTGATGTACCCGTCTCTTGAGATAGAGATAATTGCCTCTTCCTCAGGGATCAGATCTTCTTCGGTGAATTCACCGGCTTCTCGGGTTACGATCTTTGTTCGGCGCTCATCACCAAACTTGTCGCGAAGCATCGTGATCTCTTCTCGCATCACCGCTCGAAGTCGCTCTGGGCTATTGAGAATGTCCATCAAGTTCTGGACTCGAAGCAAAGCAGCCTTATACTTGTCCTCGAGTTCTTGCTGGTTCAAGCGGGTTAGCTGGCGAAGTTGCATAGCCAGAACCGCGTTTGCCTGGAAGGCAGACATATCAAACTCGCGAATCAAGGCGACCATGGCTGCTCGAGCATCGGCCGAGTTTCGAATGACGTTAATGACATCATCCAAGAACCGTCGCGCAATCTGATAACCCTCGTTTACGTGAACTTCTTCAAGCGCTCGATAGAGCTCATATCGAGTTCTTCGCTCGATAACTTCTTTTCGATGCTTGAGGTGCTCGTCTAGAAGGACAACAACCGGACACGTTCGAGGCGACATGTTAGAAAGGCCCAACATGATTGCACCGAAGGTTGTTCGGAGAGCAGTGTGCTTCAGAAGATAGTTCAGTGCCTTGTTCGGGTTCACGTCTCGGCGAACTTCAATCTCAACACGCATGCCCCGCTTGTCAGAGTAGTCCTGAACGTTTAGGATGCCATCAAACTTTCGTTCCTTAGCGATGGTCGCAATATTCTTGACCAGGTTCTCTTTGTTCACCTGATACGGAAGCTCCGTCACAACAATTACGGACTTACCGGCATCGCCATTTTCGATCATCGTCTTCGCCTGCATGATGATCGAACCTCGACCTGTTTCATAGGCGCTACGGATTCCCTTGGTACCCATGATGATTCCGTAGGTTGGGAAGTCTGGCCCCGGCATGATTTCCATCACTTCGTCCAGGGTTGACTCAGGATTATCTAACCGGAGAAGGAGCGCGTTACAGACTTCTGTTAGGTTATGGGGAGGCAGGTTGGTAGCCATACCCACCGCAATCCCCTGAGAACCATTGCAGAGAAGGTTCGGGAATTTGCTGGGAAGAACTTTAGGCTCTTTGAGCGTAGTGGAGTAGTTATCACCCCAATCTACAGTCTCTCGATCCAAGTCTTCTAGCAGCTCCATGGATAGTGGAGTCAGTCGACACTCTGTATATCGCTGAGCAGCTGGGCTGTCGCCATCAACCGAGCCAAAGTTTCCTTGACCCTGGATCAACGGATAGCGCAAAGACCAAGGCTGCGCCATTCGGACAAGTGTCGGATAGATAACCTGGTCACCGTGAGGGTGATAGTCACCTGAGCACTGACCGGTAACCTTCGCACACTTGACATAGTTGCTGTCTGGCGCAAGGTTCAGTTCGCGCATCGTATAGAGGATGCGGCGCTGTACCGGCTTTAAGCCGTCCCGAACATCGGGAAGTGCACGCGCGATGATAACGGACATCGCGTAGTTAACATACGAACGGCCTAGTTCTTCATCGACGTTAACAATGGAAAGAGATGGGTCTTGATCTGCCACGGGTATTCAGGTTCCAGACGTTCCAGACACGCAAAAAGGAGCGAGTCCTAAATGGGGTCAACGAAGGCAACAGTATACCCGTTTTGAACCTAAGAGCTTGAGTTGTCCGTACTATGCCTTAGCGAACCTACGCCAGGCAAAGACCGAGCTTGTCATCAATACAGTTATCTGAATATTTCCCTCTATATCGCGAACAAGTTCACCTACTCCCCAAGTAACCTTTATCTATGAACATCCTCGTGTTGGGTGGAACGCAGTTCGTTGGTCGGCATATCGTGGAAAAGGCACTTTTGCTAGGCCACCAGGTCACACTTTTTCACCGTGGAAAGTCTGGACCTGATCTTTTCCCTGAAGCTGAGCACGTCCACAGTGACCGAGATGGCGGCCTTGACGCTTTAGGCGACCGAAAGTGGGACTGGGTGATTGACGTGAGTGGCTATGTCCCTCGCATTGTCCAACAATCTTGTGAGTACCTTCGGAATCGCTGCGACACTTACCTATTCATTTCAACCATTAGCGTCTTCAAAGACTACACCCAGATTGGCTTGGATGAGTCATCTGAACTCGCAGAGTTGGAAGATGAGACCGTGGAAGAAATCACGGGCGCAACTTACGGCGGTTTAAAAGTTCTCTGCGAAAGGGTTGTGCAAGGGATTTTCGGAGGCCGGTCGCTCATTGTCCGCCCCGGCATGATTGTTGGCCCCTATGACCACACGGACCGATTCACGTACTGGTTCCGGCGAGCCCAAAAAGGTGGAAAGATGCTTTCACTATGCGAAAGAGATGAAGCCGTTCAGTTCATCGACGGGAGAGACCTTGCGGATTTTTGCCTTCACCTCCTGCATATTCAAGCATTTGGAATCTACTTGGCGACTGGCCCTCAGTTCGCCATCACTTGGGGCGATATCTTTGATGAGGCAGCCCTTCAAGTAGGTTCAGAGTACGAGATCGTTCGCCCCAACTTTGATTGGCTAAAGGAACAGGGAGTAGCAACCCTCCCCTCTCAATTCCCAGCAGAGGCAAACACTCCTGGCGTATACAGGATCAAAATCGACAAAGGTATTGAAGCAGGTCTAAGATTCCGCCCGCTTGCAGATACCGTTCGGGATACGTTGGTGTGGCGTCAATCGGTAGCAGAACCTTTGAAAGCTGGTTTGACAGAAGAGAAGGAAACTCAACTCATTCAGGCGTATGAAGATGAGGAGTTCTAGATCGCATTCACCAAAGAGGTCACAATAAGGGTGAGCCGCGCGCGAACGACCAGGATGCAGGCAGAGGATACGAACCAGATATGATGACCGCTGAAGACGTTGGCATGACGATGTTGATCATCGTTCCGATCATCCTCGCGATCGTGATCTTTGGATTCATCGCGTTTATCCGATGGAGTAAACACGATCGCGAGATGCGTCGTTAGCGGTTTCGAACTCCTAGCTGTACGGGCTCTTGCTTAAAGAAAAGAGAAAGTGTCCAATCGATCACGATGCGTACTCTTCTAGACCAGCTAGGCATCTTCATTAAGTAGACCGACCGGAACATAAACCACGCGGGTAACCCGCTAAGCTTCAGCCCGAAGACTCTGGCCACCGCTGTGCGGCATCCGATAGCCGCGAGTGATCCTACCGGATTGAAGCGGAAGGGTTGAAGCTCTGCGCCCCTCATGGAACGAAGGATGTTCTCTGCCGTAACCGGACCTTGCCTGGAGGCATTTTGGGCCGTAGCCGCATAAGGTCGGCCATCTTTATCCGGGATGAAAGCGGAGTCGCCCACTGCCCAAACGTTCTTCAACCCTTGAACTTTGGTTGTGGCATCACAGTTGATATATCCCCTCTCATTCAGCGGTAAACCAGCGATTCTGTGAAGCAACGGAGAGGGTGAAATGCCTGCGCACCAAACCGTTGTGTGAGTTTTGACAACCTCTCCGGAGGTCAAGATAACGTGATCCTTATGAACCTCCGTAAGTGTCGTCTTGGTGTGGATAGTCAACCCACGATGCTCCAGATTCTTGCGGGCGAACAACGCTAAATCCGCGTCAATGGCGGGAAGAATTCTGTCCGCGTATTCCACTACGACTACTTCAACATCCTCTTCCGATAGGTTGGGATAGTTCTTTACTTGCTCCGTCAAAAACTCGTGATACTCTCCCGCAAGTTCGATTCCGCTGAAGTTTGAGCCCACTACCACGATACGCAAAAGCGCTCGCCGTTCTTCACGATTCGGCATGGTGTTAGCCATCTCCAGAAGGCGTATACCGCGATCACGGAACTCGATTGAATCTTGGAGCGATTTGAGTTGGAAGGAGTGTTCCTCCAAGCCAGGAATCGGCGGAAACTTGGTGACGCTTCCCGGAGCCAGCACCAAATGATCGTAATGCAGTTTCTCTGATTGTGAAGACTCTGGAACTCGGAAGGTGACTTGCTGCTGTTCAAGATCAACAGACTCCACTTCGGCAAGCACAAACTTCCCTTTTCGACCGATGAATTTGCGAATCGGTACGGTCACATGGCGCGGCTCAAGGTGCCCCACCCCAGCCTCAATCAGAAGCGGGTAGAAGAGGAGGAAGTTCTGGCGGTCGATGAGAACAACTTCATTGTCGCTCGATAGCTTCTTTGCCAACGTTTGGGCAGCGTAGGCTCCTCCGAACCCACCGCCAATTATCACGACCCGCTTCTTTTGTCCAGCGTAGTCCATCTCAGTTCTACAACGTAGTGAACCTCACTAAACAACTCGTCATGCGGACCTTTGGCGATCAGATAGGTAGCTAAGCCTCACTGTTGCATCACTATTTACGAAGCAAGAGTATTCTTGTCGGATAAAGTCCAATCCAAACGCTCATTCACGACAATGAATCTTCTTCTCCAGTTTCACCCCGACGACATCATGCGGAAGTATGGAGAGGGTTGGGCGGTTGCCTACTTCTTCGGACTCTGCATGGCGGCAGGCTTTGCCTTGCTTGTGATTATTGGATTCATTGCCCGAGCATTTCATCGCCGTCGGCTGAGACAGAGAAGCGAATGGGGGCATCCAAAGGGGCTCCGACCAGTGGATACATTGGAGTCGACCAAATCCATCTTCAACACCAGGTCGTTAGAGATCAGCGAAAAAATCTTGCGCGATTATCCTTACTACAACCCATTCAAGCAACCACGAGCCATTGCGAGTTGCATCCTGGAAGGCTACATAGATGGAATGCAGTGCCGGACTTTTGATTTCTCCTACTTCACAGGCACCGGTAAGCATTCTATCGAATACCCCTTTAGCATCGTGGCTTTTCACTACACAAGGATAAAGCCTTATACCGCTCTACGCCGTCGCGAGCGAAGGGATGGATTGGCTGAGAATGACATCCAAACAGGCTGGGCCGAGCTTGACGAAAAATTCTATGTCTATGCCGACGATTGGGGCCTCTTAAAAAATGAGCTTCACCAAGAGCTCGAACAACTCATTGTCCGGAGCAACATTTATGATCTCTTCTTAGCCGACCGGACTCTGTTAGTTGTCGCCAGAAAACGGCTTAAGAACGAAGGATACGACCAGCTTTACGCCACCGCCCACCGCCTTGCGGTGTACTTCTACAACAAAATTTAGCCCTGGCCTGTCCGCTTTAAGTAAGACTCAAACCACCATGGCCCCAGGGGCAATACGGAAGCAAGACCACCGAGAAAAGCGGTTTTGAAGGGCCACTTCGTGGCTTGCCAAGCAAGTACCAGAACAACCAGATAAATGATCCACAGAGCACCGTGAGCGCTTCCTACATGCCGCACTGCGTCGGGCTGATTGGCGAAATACTTGAGCGGCATTGCGATCAGCAGAAGGACGAGAAACGAGATTCCCTCAATGTAACCGACGATACGGAGTCGCTTAAGAGCGGCCTCGCGTCCGGATGTACTCACATTTTCAGTTTACGTATGGATCGCTTAGGTGCCTAGGACGCCTATGGCCTGGCTTGCCAATTACCCTTTTCGTCTACCCATTCCACCTTGGTGTATTGAAGCTTGGACTGCCTCCAACCTTTGGAGGTCTTTACCCAGGTACTTACCCCGTGTTCACGGCGCCGAGACCGAATCAACTTACCCGCTGAATCCTTGGATACAAAGAAATCCGTAATCAAGACTTTGACCTCTGCTTTATCCTTCAAAAACTTAAATGAAAGCGGCTTTTCTTCCCTTTGTGGACTAATCTGGTTTTTGAACTTCCACTCCAGATGTTGGCGGATTTGCTGGCTAGATATTGCGATTCCATCAAAAGTGAAAGCATGGAAATCGGGCTGGTCAATGGTCGCCAACTTCTTAAAGTTGCCTTTCACAAAACTCTCCGCCCTTGCTTTCAACTGTTTGCGGATTGCGCTTTCATCGGTAGGATTCGCGCCTACCATGCTGACTAAGCCAAGCATAGGGAGCACCCAAATACGATTCATACCATCAGTATAGATTCGTGCAGCGCTGTACCTGTTTCCCCGCTTGCCTAGCCATTCACAATAGGGTCATGCTTGAAGTTGAGCCGGTGACGCTTGAGGGGCAATTTGTTCGCATCGAACCAACGACTCTCGAACATGCCCGCCCCTTATCGGAAGTTGCGACGATGGACACCTTCCGTTACTTTGTCACGGGAGCCCCTGTTTCAGTGGATGAAGCTGGAATACGCGGTTACATCTTGTCCAAGCTTAAGGATCCTTCGTTGATCCTCTTTTCTGTTTTCAGCAAAGAACTTGATCGATATGTAGGAATGACCAGCTACATGGACATACGCCCGGTTCACCGTGGGTTGGAAATCGGCATGACCTGGTACTCAGAAGACGTGCGGGGAACCTTTGTGAACCCAGAGTGCAAATTACTCCTGCTTGAAAACGCATTCGAGCGCCTAGGTTGCGTAAGAGTTCAGCTGAAGACAGATGGACGAAACTTGCACAGCCAGCGCGCCATCACCAAGCTCGGAGCTAAGTATGAGGGCACACTTAGAAAACATATGGTTTTCCCAGATGGCTATGTCCGAGATACCGTGATGTTCTCGATCCTGCCAGATGAGTGGGCAGATATCAAAAAGGGATTACAAACAAGATTGCCTTCTTAGGCGGTACCCATCGCCGGAGTACTTGTGACAACCGCTTGGTCCGCGAGTGTCTCTACGGCCTCCGCATCTGCCTTTTTCTTCTCTTCCACACGAGTTGGAATCAGGGTAGATACACCTGGCTCTTGCATAGTCACACCCAACCACACCGGAGCTTGCTCAATGGTTGTAGGGTTGTGAGTGATGATAATGAACTGCGTTCGATCAGTAAACTCGTGGAGCAGAGTCGCAAAACGTTCTACATTTCGACCATCTAGGGGCGCATCTACCTCGTCCAAGACCACCAACGGCGATGGCTTGATATGAAGCAGGGAGAAAAGGAAGGCCATAGCGCAAAGTGCGCGCTCTCCGCCCGAGAGGAGTTGGAGTTGCTGCTGACGCTTGCCGGGAAGCTGAACCTCAATCTCGATTCCAGATTCCAATACACTCGAAGGATCGGTGAGAATAATCTTTCCTTCCCCACCGCCAAAAAGCTTTTGGAACATCGTTCCGTACGCTTCTTGAACCTTGGTAAATGTCTCTAGGAACTTGTCGCCAGTCAGCTTATCAAGCTCTCTAATAGATGCTTGCACTTGCTCAATCCCATCCAAAATGTCTCGCTGCTGCACGTCCAGCTCTTCAAATCTCACCGTGAGCCGCTCGTAGGCCTCAATCGCCCCTACATTGACGTCCCCCATGGCTTTCAGGTCCCGTCGAAGACGGCTCACGATGGTTGCCGCGTCGGGCGGAACTTCATGCTTGCCTTCTTGCTCGATGGCATCCTCTTCGGTAAGGCCGTACTCTTCATAAAGCCTCTGTAGGGAGGAGGCTTTCCTGGCTTCTGCTCGGGCTCGGTTCAACTCAGATTGGTGAACACTGTCGCCCATGGAGTGCGCATTGGCACGGGCGGTTTTGGCTTCCTCCAGCAGTTCCAGACTCTGCTCCAGTAGTGTGCGTCGTGATTCCTGAGCCTTCTCTAATCGCCCTGTAGCCTCAAACTTATCTTTCTCGGCCTGATCTCTCTGCGCCTGAGAGCGTTTGATGTCTACTCGAGCTTTTTCACGCTCTGGCTCCAGGTTAGCCATCCGCTTATCTCGCCCTTCTTCCGATTCTTGATTGGCTTCGAGCCTCTTGCGAGCGGTATACAAGCGCATTTGCGCTTGCGCTATTCGTTGTTCAGCCTCTCTTAGCAATGTCTCGGCAGTGGTCGCATCCGCAGATTTGGAGGCCAGTTCTCGAATGAGTTCATCGCGCTCTGCTTCAACCGCAGCCACGTCGACTTCGGCAAGTTCTTCGGAAGAGATACCCGTTAGTTGTTCTAACTCTCGAAGCAGGCGCTCCTTCCCTTTCACCGCAACCTGAAGCTCTTCGTTCAGCGCTTGCCAGAAAGATCGAGCCTCATCTAACTCGTCCTGACGTTCGTGAATTTGATCGTTGAATTCTCCAACCTGATCCAGCAGTTTTTGCCGCTCTCCACCGCGTTTTCGAGCACGAGATTCGGCTTCCGAAACCAAGCGATCAATTTTTGAAATCTCTTTCTCTAGTTCGGCCAGGTCTGCCTTGCGTTGGACCAAACCATAGCCTTGCTTCTGAGAGTGGCCACCCGTGACCGCACCCGAGCTGTGAACAACCTCACCGTCCAAGGTCACCATTCGGCTCCAGCCAGTTGTCTTGGCTAAGCGAAGTGAAGTGTCCAGATCCTCTACAATCAGCACTCTGCCAAGGAGGGAATCAATTACGGGTTTGACTCGATACTCGCACTGAATCAGTTCGCTGGCTCGCCCTAAGACCCCGTTTTCACCGAGAACACGTCTGAGTTCAAAGGAAGGTTCAAACGGACGCATTAATGAGATAGGCTGAAAAGTGGCTCGCCCAAGACGGTGTTGTTTTAGGAAGTTAATGGCGGCTTTTGCATCGGAATCGTGATCTACGATTAGGTCATTGGCAGATCCGCCCAAGGCGGTTTCGATGGCTAAGGCAAGGTCTTTATCGACCGATACGGCCTCTCCCACTGGTTCATATCTTCCAGATAACAGCCCACGCTCCGCAGCTTCCAGCACAGCTCTAGAACCTTGATTAAGCCCCTCGTGGGCCTCAATTGTGGCCTCAATGCCTCTTCGACGTCCTTCCAGCGTAGCCCGCTCTGCCAATAGCCTGCGAGACGCCTGTACGTCATGTTCCTCTTGTGATCGATCAGACGAGAGCCGCGTCTCAAGTTCCTTTACTTGATCTTGGAGTTGTTTTACGACCGCCAGTTGTTCGTCAAAAGAAGATCGAGATTCATTGACCGCTTTCTCGAGGTCGGGAAGAGATTCATCGATTCCCCGCAGCTCTCGCTTTGCGAGTTTGGTCCGCTCTTGCTGCTGCTCCGCTTGAGCTTCTTGGCGTAGCCGCTTCGCATGAATTTCACGGGCTCTGATGAGCTTGTTTTCTAGTTCTTGCAGCCGGGCTTGAAGCGCCTTAGCTTCATCTCCCGCGCCTACGTGCTCAGTCCGAATCCGATCCAGAGCTTCAATCTCAGTACGTTCTTCAACGGTTAACGACTCAATTTCAGCTTGCAGTTCGGCTACACGAGCCTGTCCTTTTCCGGCCTCTTCATCCAGACTTTGCTCTAGCTGGTCAAGGGCTTCTAGTCTCTGCTCAGCGAGCCGCAGGTCAGCAATAGCGCGCTCCATGGCGGTGAGACTGCCTTGTTGCAATCCTCTGACCGAGTCCATTTCTCGTTCAATTTCGCTAACTTGCTCACCAATCGCTTTGACTTGACGGTCAAGGGCCTCTGCCCGAACGACCTCTTCTTGCGATAGCTTGCCTGCCTCCGCAATCCTTGTCTCAAGTTCTGCAACTTCACGGACCGCTTTCGCTACTTCATTAATGAGAAGACCGGACTCCACTTCTCGCAAGCTGGTGAGGGTGGTTTTGTATCGTTTAGCAACCTCGGCTTCATCCCTTAATGGTTCACGTTGGGATTCGAGTTCAGCGAGAATGTCGTGAACCCTAGCTAGGTGCTGTTGAGCGGAGTGTAGTCGTCGATTACTCTCCACCTTTCGTGCACGGTATCTCTGAACACCTGCCGCTTCATCAACCCAAGCTCTACGTTCTTCCGGGGATGCTGCGAGTGCGTTGTCGATATCCTTTTGTCCGACAATCGCGTAACCCGCCCTTCCAAGACCAGAGTCTGCCAACAACTCGAAAACATCTCGCTGGCGGCAATGTTGCTTGTTAATGGAATACTCGCTCTCCCCAGTCCGAGTGAGTTTGCGAGTAACGGATACTTCGCTGGTATCGATCGGCAAAGCACCATCTTCATTGTCGAAAAGGAGGCTAACTTCTGCAAAACCAACTCCTTTCCGGCGGGCGCTTCCACTGAAAATGACATCCTGACTGCTGGAAGCCCGAAGCGAGCGTGCGTTGCCTTCGCCCAGACCCCAAAGAATGGCATCGACAAGATTCGATTTCCCACAGCCGTTCGGTCCAACGACCGCAATCAGGCCACCGTCAACATTGAACTCGGTGCGATCTGCGAAAGTCTTGAAACCGAAAATTTTAACGCGCTTAAGACGCATGGATGGAAGTGATGCTAGAGACGTTTATTATGATCGATTCGACGCGATTACGTTCCTGAAGATCCTCATAGAACCTGCTGGAATAAATTTCTGAAATTTATTCTGAATTCAACCAAAACCGATGAATAATAGGATGTGCCTTCGCAACAAGCTGATCCTCCTGCCTTCCCCCTTGAGATAGCGGAGTCTATGAGTCTTGTTTGCGAACAAGTTCAGACCATCATCGAAGCCGTCTGCGGACTGGATGCTCGTGCCAAGGACATTGCCACGCAGTTTGGTATCCATGCAAAGTTGGGGTGGCAAATCTGGAATGTTGCGCACAGCAGCCCATTAAATGCCTATAAGTTCTTGCCGAATCGTCATGGATTGCAGGTCTGGCGACAAGCCGCAGTCGCACGCGGTGTTCCATTGGATTTGTTTGATCGCCTGGACGAGCTTTCTGTATCTATTCAAGCCGTTGTACAGAAGCATGCGGGAGACGAAGAACTTTTCGAAATGCTACTGGATTCTCAAGGAATAGAGGATCAAGAAGAAGCGGAGATCAAGTGGCGTAGGCAGGGCTTCCTAGGCAACTCATTTAACTTTGGAGCTCGAGCCAGAGTGAGCTTATCCAGCATCATTCTCTATCCCGTGGAAGAAGGGCGCGAATTCAGCATGGTTCGAATGCACGGCCTTTATGACCTTGTTCGAACTCGCTCGGGAGTACGTTGGCCCTTTTCTTCCCTAGTGATAGAGCATGGAAATGGCGAATCTACTTCTCCTGGTCGAGAGCCCCTGGAGAAGTCTGATCATGAAGTACCGCTGTTGACTGACTTCTGCTCACAGCCTCTACCGGCCACTCAGCGCGTTATTGAAGGAACTACAGTTCGTGATGAGTTACTTCCGGCAACGGTCGGTCTGACCGGAGCTGCAACCATCCTTATAGGAGAGATCGTTCACCGAGTTGGCCCTACGTCCGGGTTTGAAGAGGGTGAAGTCGCCCACTTTGGCGCTGGCATTCGCACGCCTTGTGAGGTCTACATTGCGGATCACATTGTCCACAAGTCGATCTTCCCAGATGCAAAACGTGAGTTGTGCCTTTACAGCGAACTCATTTCCCAGACTGCAAGAGGAGACAGTGACCAACTAGAAGTCGCTGAGAAACTTACGCATCTGGGTATGGGATTGCATAGGATTCGTACGGTTGACGTTCCCGAGTACCACAGCATTTTGCATCGTGCATTTCGTCGGATCGGCTTCGATCCGAACGACTTTCATGTGTACCGGATTCGACTGCGGTACCCCCCGATTCCAACCTCCGCAATGGTGAAGTTTGATCTTCCAAGCGGACCTTAACTCTCTTCACTGTCCATTCAGCGAAATGGGCCCGACCTTGTTTCTTTTACTTTTGGAGAACCTATGAAAACTAGATTAACCGTTACGAGTCTTCTCGCCGTTTTGGGTGCTACTCTCGCCCAAGCGGATATCTTCCACACTTTCGAGAATCTTGAAGAAGGGTTCCTTGGAACAAGCTACACAGCCGACGGCGTGACTTACCGCGACGTCAATAATGTGACCGGCTTCTATCCGCCCGCTGATGGCGTACCAGGAGATGCATTTACCCAACAAGATCTTGGCGACCAGGTGATCATTGAGCGCGCAGTCTATCTCTACGATGATATGCCGGATTTTGGAACACCCAATAACGCAATGACCTTTGGTAACACCTATGTGACGGGTGATAACTTATCCATCGGCGCGTTAGCCTCAGTCTTTATCGATGTACCTTGGATCGGAAACTCAGTTAGCTTTAACTTAGCTTTCTACGAGAACGGTCCTTGGGGAAACATTGAGTACCGACTGGATGCTTTTCGGAACGGATCAGTGGTTGGCTCTGATTCATTTCTGATCGCTAACGGCGGTGGTCGAGATAATCCAACTTTCCGAACCATGTCGATCACCGGAATAGAGTTTGATACGCTCCAACTCTACGCAACCTTGGATGGAACCTACACGGTTCCTCGCGGCATGATCGACAATGTGTCGATCACGGCTGCTCCTGTACCAGAGCCTGCTACCTTGGCTGCCTTGGGATTTGGAGCATTGGCTTTGGTTCGCAAGCGAAAGAAGAACGCCTAGGTTAATCTCCTGAAAATCCTCCGTTTTCGAAGCAGGCGGAGGATTTCTACTTTGGTCGATTCATTTGAAAGAACTCTAGTGCCTGCGTATCTAAATAATTCGGCCCACCCATTCGTGCAATAGGGCGGACTCTTTCAGCTTCTACACTGGTCCCGTTCCAAAGTCCTTCTGCTAGGTGGGCAGCCAGTACTTCGCCAATGACATAGCGAGCGGCTCCGGCTTCTTCACCATGACGCACCACTTGAAAGAGCCGACATTCGAAATGCACTAAAGATTCCGCCACTCTCGGAGGTGCAATCTTTATGCTAGGCGCTTGAGTGAAACCTGAAGGGTCCCATTCGGAAACTCCAGCAGGATAGCCCTTCGCAGTTGAGTTCATGCCCTCGGACATTTCCCGGTGAACCAAGTTCACGACAAACTCTCCAGTCTCCTCAATGTTTCGCAACGTATCCTTAGGACCGAAAGCACTCTGAGTCGGGCTAAAAACCAAAGAAGGCGGATTGGAGCCACCAATCATGAAAAAACTAAAGGGCGCCAAGTTTAGCTCGCCAGTCGCAGAAACAGTGCTGACAAATGCAATCGGCCTGGGGTGGACCGTGGCAACCAAGATGTCATAAGCCTGAGAATGAGGAATGTCCGCAAAGTCGATGGTAGCAAAGTTTGCGGACACTCGGAAATTATATCGCGGTTCGTTCACGATATATCAGTCCTAGATTATGCTTAGCCTCCCCCTTGTAATCTAGGATCAGCCTTGTAGATAGGATTATTAGGATCTTTCGGCTCTAGAGCGATACCTCCAGAGGGAATTCCTTTGCTTGGCGCACTAGTGCGCGTTGCGCCGTTTTTGTCTACTGAGTTCGAGGGAGCGATCTCACCGCTGGTGACGTTAGCGATCTCAGTTTGATTAGATCCTTTTCCGCATCCACAAGCAATTGCGAGCGCAAGAATAGTTAAGAACCCTACTCTATTCATAATCATGGCTCCGAAATGCAAGGATCTTGAATATTAAACTTCAGCTTTGCTGCGTTTAAATCCATCCAATACATTCCTGTGTAGAAAGAAGTGTCCTGGCAAGGAGTCGACAATGCGGCATCAGGATTTCCAAGAATAGCCACCGTTTTGTACCACTTTGCGTGACCATCAAAAAAGCTCAACACTGTTCCATCACTGTATCTTGAAGCTAATCGCAGGGCACCAGCACCAGGTAGTGTATTTGCCCCTGTATTATCAGCCAAGTATCCTCTCCAACCGGCGGCAGTCTCACCCGCATTAGAACTCATAAAGTAGACCGTTTTTGCAGGCTGAGCCAAAGAGAGCTCTCCATTTCTTGGAAAAACGGACGGACATTCCACATTGGATGGATCACTGAAATACCACCCCATTATTGTTTGGTTTTTGCCGATGGATGGCCAACCTCGTCCCATCTTTCCTGGGACACCGTTATCATCCCAGATCCCACCATATTTGGTGTTGCCTGCAGCAGGATCAATGAAGACACCTTCATTTTTCGCGTATGGCTGAAGAAGATTTGGCCATATATCAGTCGCTGAAGTTGGCTGATTTACATGACCAGTTACCCCGCAGGCGTTGTACCTCGGCAAAATGCCATCATCGTGGTCGGTTGTGTACATGATCGCAGAAATGGAAACCTGCTTCGTATTCGAAATCGCGTTTGCTTTCTTGGCAGCAGATTTGGCCTGAGCAAAGACAGGAAAGAGGATTGCCGCCAAGATGGCGATGATCGCAATGACTACCAATAGCTCAATGAGCGTAAAGGCTCGTTTAAACATTCGTAACCTCCGGCTAAATACCCCGCAAAATTGCGAGGAAAATAAAAGACAGATTTAATCTATCGCATATTCACAAAAACACCAAACTTATTTCTGAATTACTTCTCAAGTTTCACCATCGTATCCTCCACAGGCCAATCGCTAGACTAAAATTGCAGCATGCTTGGCAATGGTGAACTCGCGCAACTTCCCTTTCTTAGAGACTACGAATCTCGGCGAGCTTCGTCCTATGACACTTCGGGTGGGAACGAAGATTGGGTGACCATCCAGCCAGGCCAATCTCATACCCTGCTGCAGACCGACAAGCCAGGATGCATCAAACACATTTGGCTAACCGTGGGGAACGATGACCTTTATCCTCGCAAATGCATCATTCGCATGTGGTGGGATGGAGAGGACCATCCTTCGGTAGAAGTTCCACTTGGCGACTTCTTTGGGATCGGGCATGGAATGCGTAAGAATTTCATCTCGGCTCCCCTCCAAATGTCGCCCGAGGATGGACGAGGTTTTAACTGTTGGTGGGCTATGCCGTTTGATACCGCGCGTATTGAGATTCAATCCGAATGCGAAGGCCCCATCAATCTTTACTTCTACGTGGACTACGAAGAGTATCCGATTGAGCAATCCCAAAAGCCTGCTCGATTTCACGCAACATGGCGGCGCGAAAATCCTACGCAAGGTTTCTATACTCCCAAGCTTGGTCCCGATAATTATCTACAAATTTGGCGCGATAACCCTAACTTATCCGACGAAGGCAACTACTTGATCCTGGAAGCGGAAGGAGATGGGATTTATGTAGGTTGCAACCTAAATATTGATTGTTTTCAACGACAAGCAAATGACTGGTACGGAGAGGGCGATGACATGATCGTCATCGATGGCGAACCTTGGCCCCCGAGACTGCACGGAACCGGGACCGAGGATTACATCAACACAGCATTCGGCCCAACTCAGGAATACAGTGCACCCTACCACGGCATCACCGTCAACTCCGGCAACCCCGATTGGCGATGGAAGGGAAAGAATTCGATGTACCGATTCCATATTGCCGACCCGATCCGTTTCCGAAAGTCGATCCGAGTTAGTATTGAGCATGGCCATGCCAATAAACTCACCAACGACTATTCCAGCACAGCCTATTGGTATCAGCATGAACCACACAAACCTTTTCTGACTCTGCTGTCAGTCGACCAAAGAATGCCAAGACCAAACGAGGATCCTTACGAATAAGCTCTAGTCGCAGAAATGGAAACCAAATGCGCTTTGCATTACCACCATAACTCTTGCTGGTCATCCAAACTACATGTTGTACATACGGCCATCTTTCCCTTTCATTCTCACAAATGAGAGTCCACGGTTTGTGAGGACAAGCGTGAATGGTTTTGTCCAATCAATGTTTTGTAGGAAAGCACTATGGGCCGAGTTTGCATTTTGTTCGGATTGTTGACCGTCTGGTTCTGTACGCTTAAAGAACAAAGCAACCTTTTCCTCGCAGGCTTTATGCAACTCTGAACCTTTTAAAGGAGCCAATTCGACTTCTGAGCTGGGCGTCTCAAAAAGTTTTTCGAGTTGGGTCGGTGTTAGTGTTTTCACCCCAGCAGCTAATAGGCGTAGGTCCGCTGCCAAAAATCGTTCGCGGTTATTATCACCATATTGACTCGCAATTCTGAGTAGTGCCGCCACGTAGCGCTGCTTGATAGCACTTACTCTTGGCGTTAACCGATACTCATCCCCAATATAGAGATCTGCTCCAATCGCCTCCGCAAATGCTGCCAATATCTCTGTTTCCCCATAGTTTGTGCCCGCGAAGGCCACGGCAGCTTTATCAAAAAACCAATGAACTTTAACATCTCTCTTGAAGCCCAGAGATTTTAGCGAACCAACTGTCACCACTTTATTAGAGGAGTTCGGAAAGCTATACTTTCCATCTCGACGGATAAGGTCGGTAAGGCTTATAGGTTCAAAGTCAATTTGCCCTGCGATCAAGGCGCTAAAAGCGATGTACTTGGGCCAGGAGCTATGTCCAAACCAAGCTTCAGCCAACCCGACTCTTTGAAAATCTAGCCTAGCTGGCAAAGATCGTATTAATCCTTCAGTATTGCTAAAGGAAGCCCTAAATGGTTTATACCGAGTCTCCGGATCAACCATAATCGCGACATTCAATTTAGTCTGACGGTTAAAACTAGAGGCAAGGTCAGTCGCCCCACCTCCCTCGAAGTTTAACTCGAAAGACTGACTGTTCGAAAACGTTACCAGCCCAAACAGCATGAGAGAAGAGATGGCCGACATAACTAAACGAGACTCCTTTAGAAACGATAAAAGTGGCGCTCTGCTGCGTAAATGCGTGAACAGCTTCACGAATCTAAGCAACTTAATTTACCGTAAAACACGTAGAGAATCCTGGCTACCAGGATAGCAAAGTCAATTTCCTATTGTACGGTAATTTGAATGTTTGATCCTTACGAGCTTGCTCTAGAAGCTATCTCATAAATCCTCCAAATATCGAAGATTGGGTTAGCTTAAACAGGAAGTTTTCCCCTTCTGTCGAAGGGGAAAGTTCATCTCCTAGAAGCAACAAGCCTATCCAACCAACCATCGCTGGCCAGGTTCTTCATTTCCACCGTTCGGGTTTTAGCGTTTAGAAAGGTGAAATGACCATTCCCTAGGTAAATACCGACATCGTTAATCTTCTCAGACTGATCACTCCAGAAATAAAGCCGATCCCCTTTCTCTAGTTCTTCCAGCTGTTTTATTGGCTTACCGATCTTCATCTGAGACGATATCTGTCGTGGGAGTTTCTTTCCAGTCTTTGCAAACATCATCTGCACAAACTCTCCGCTGGTGGTTACATTTGGATTCTCGCCTATCATCGAGAATGCCCAATCGGAAGCATTGCTTTTGAGAGACTTTGTTACCTGAACTCTATACTCAAGCGCTTCGACCGAGTTAGCCTGCACAAATCCATACTTCCCGTTCGCTAACAGTACACGCCACCAACCCTTCTGATCAGTTGGCACCAACACAATATAGTCCTGCGACTTTGCATTGTGGTGAACGTGGGATCCGATATCCGGAGCGGAATAGATGGCTCCAGGCAAGATCATCTTCCCAAGTTGCCCTAGGTCCTTAAGCGGGGTGGGAGACTGACCAATAGCAATAGCGGCAAATAGAGTTGTGAGCAAATTCATAGACTGCACATATCATACGCGCCTACCCACCTACCGTTACAGATAAGTGAAAAAGAAATAATATTTCCAAGTCAGCAAATCATTCTCAAACGTGGGAAAGCGCTATGGTAACCATAAGGAAAACCAAAAGAGACCAATACCTTTTCGGCTAGCCTGTAGTCCAATCGAATATCGTTTGAACTGCCGCATGGTCTGATGGCCACTGCCCTTTTGTTCGGTCAATCACCTTTGAGTGACGAGCCCGGAGAGCATTTCCCTTCCAAAAGATAAAGTCGATTCGATCTTGTTCTTGTTCAGGGAATCTGGGAGACCAAGTTCGATCCTTCATCCGATCAACTCTGGGATTCAATGAGCGAAACGAATCTTGATAGCCATCTTGCGTGACTAACTGGGTCACTGTCCAAGGAACCGACAAGCCGCCATACTGGTCTTTGGCAATATCAGAATAGTCCAGGTGTGAGTTGCTATTGAAGTCTCCCGCCAGTAGAACGGGGACACCCGGATACTCCCGCATCTTTTCGCTGATTCCTTTCAGAATAGCCCCGACCTCCACTTTTCGGCTATCTCCATCCTTCGCCAAGAAGTCAGCTACCGATCTCCCATGGCGTGAAGCTGGATCGGTCCAGATGTCGTCCACATAGTGGATCCATACTGAGTAAAGGGCAAACCGCCTGCCATCAGGCCTTTCAATCAAAGCTCCTACACAGTTGAACTCTTTGTAAACGCTGATGTCCTTTAGCACGGGCCACCTACTAAAAATGGAGACGTTCGTGCCCCGGGGATGAAAGTGGTAGCGTAACCCGTGAGCAATAACGGGGCCGCTACCGTAAGTTTCCACCATCGCAATGACGTCGGCTTTTGAGTCACGAAGGACACGAATCACCTGGTCTTGTTTCAATGCTTTGGTATGTGGCTCCTTTGCATCCATTGCCTCATTACCACCCCTCCATATGTTCCACGTAAGCAAGTTGATCGGAGATGGGTTGCTCTGAAAGAGGCAGATCGCTAGGGCGGCAACCAACATAGTGCCAATACTACTTGAAATCTGAACCGCATAATGGATTCTTTGACCGTAGCTTAGAGAGAAAGCTGCTCGCTTTATGTTACAGTCACAACATATGTTTCGCGGAGTAGCGTTTGTAATTCTTGGTGTGTTGCTAAGCGTTTACTCAATCAAAAACGGTCTCTTAAAACAAGAGGTGAGGCTTAAACGATCAACCATATCCTCAGAACCCAGATACCTCAGCGGCAACGACGCCGTCACCGTAGGGGTTCTCGGAATCATAATCGGCCCTTTGGTAACTGTCATTGGAATTCTGTATGTTGTTAAGGATCTAAGACCACCGAAGTAGCTCTGGACGTCTTTTTCGCCCAGAGTCGCCCTATTACTTCCGAAACAACAATCAATAGAAGAGCTCCTTTCAAGGAAGCTTCTAGACAGCTACCAACAGACCAACCGAGGCGAGAAGAAAGAGCTAGCGGCAATAGCCAAACCACCAACAGCATTCCCAAGAAAATCGTCCACCAACGCAGCACTTTTGTAACCGAGTGATTTATATCCGCTAATGTCGCGGCAGCTAGAGGTGAAACCAAGCCATAAGCCAAAGAAGTTCCGCAAATCCAAGGCATGATGCCAGATGCTACATTCGCTTCTTCAAGCCTAGACGGCGCAAAGAACACTCACCCCAACAATAGCCGTGAAAACATAGTTACTCTTTTCTTTAGGTGTTAGCTCAACGTGTTCAGGCAACACAATTGCATCTTATCCCAGTTTCTTTTCAATTCGTCTACCTATGACGATTCAACGCGTCGGGAGTAGCTCTCATAATGCAGTTACTGGAATAGTTATGTCCCGACCTCAAAAGTTGTTTGCCGGAACATCAATCGCATTTTTGCTCCTTTACACCATAGACTTGTATGGCCCCAATGAAGCAAGCAGCAGGTTGTTTATACAAATCCCAATGATGTTAGCCGCTCTTGGAGTAATCACAGCTGTCGTCATGATGATTCTGGATGCAGGTTCGCCCTCTTCGTGAAGGCCTATTACTGAGTTGCCCAGCTAACAAAGAGAATTTTCAGAACGGGGCCTTCAGCAGAGTCCCAACCTTCTGGAATCTCATACTCATCCTCTTCATCCTCGTCCTCTTTTTTCTTCTTCTTTTTCTTCTTGGATTTCTTCTCAGCTTCTTCTTCGGTCAGCAGTTTGTTTATTGAGGCTGCCATCTCTTCTTTTAGCTTACGAAGACCATCCAGTGAAGCTACTGAGCGAATACTAGTAGCTTGAAGCTTCATGTTGATAATGTCTTGGATGGGCGCTAAATCGTGCTCAACCTTAGCCTTATCAAAACCATCTTTCAACTGAAGAGAAATCTTTGTCCGAACATAAGAATTGCGTTCTGCCATGTTGGTCAAAAATTCATCTTTGATCTCCACAACGGTGCCAAGCTTGATCTCCGGCTCTTCCTTCTTCTCGCCGCCACCCTTCATCTTCATACCGAAAAAGCCGCCTCCGCCCAGTACAAGCGCGAGAACGATCATGATCGGGAGCTTTCCTTTTTTCTTTCCTTCCGGAGCTGCTTTTGCTTCAGACATAACCCTTAATCCCGATCTGCTTATTCCGCAAATGCTGTGAAATTTCACGTGTTACCAGGAAAATAGGACCAAAACCGATGTGCATGGCTTTGAGCATCAAAAGAGGTCCGAGGGTACCCTATCATCTGTCAATGGACTCTATCCAAACTCTCGAACTACAAGCCACTTCTGAAGTGCAAGAAGCAACTTCCACTGCCCAGCTTCGGGAACTAGAGATTCAGTACTTGGGGAAAAATGGCCAGTACACCGCGCTATTGAGACAAATTGGCCAGCTTCCTCCTGAAGAAAAGCCCACATTTGGAGCTAAGGTCAATGAGGCCAAGGCTCGACTGCAGGCGTTAATTGAAGAAAGAACCTTTAGTCTAAAACAGGGGGAGCTTGCAGCACAGTTTGAGTCAGAGCGTATTGATGTCACGATGCCTGGAAAGGCCTTACGTGTTGGATATGAGCATGTACTTCAGCTCACCACAAACAAGATTAAGCGTGTCTTAGGCGGAATGGGGTTTGTGTATCAGGAGTCACCTGAACTTGAGGAGTTTAAGTACAACTTCGACGCACTCAACTATCCACCCGATCATCCAGCGATGGATGAGCAGGACACCTTCTATATTGACGATAATCACGTGCTGCGCACTCAATGCACGGCGTTACAAGGGCGCATCTTTGAAACGACCAAGCCTCCGTTACGCATGTTTACCGTCGGACGAACCTACCGCAACGAAGCCGTAGACCGGACTCATTCGCATACTTTCCACCAAGTTGACTGCTTTATGATTGATGAGGGCATCTCCATGGCCCATCTTAAGGGCACGCTTGGAGCCTTTGCCCGGGCGATGTTTGGCGACGAAGTGACCGTACGATTCCGTCCAGACTTCTTCCCCTTTGTCGAGCCTGGAGTTGACTACGCCATATCTTCCCCCAAACTATTCAATGGGCGTTGGGTGGAACTCGGGGGAGCCGGGCTTATCCATCCCAATATCCTAGAGAGATACGGCATCGACACCGAGAGGTACAGCGGATTTGCATTTGGACTAGGCGTAGAAAGAATTCCGATGATGGCGTACGGAGTCGATGATCTTCGCCACTTCTTGGAGAACGATCTTCGATTCCTAGAACAGTTTCAAGCGATGGCCTAAGCACTAGTCATAAACACCCTGGATAAATCACACCACCCAGAATATTTTTGCAACTGGTAAAAACCATCTTATACTGTAGTGTAACTTCCAAAGAGGGGAGTTGCACAAATGTCCTGGCGCAGTAAAGAAGACTTAGGGTTATCCTTAATCGCTTTTGTCCACGATTCGCTCAAGATCGAGGACAAATATAGGCTTGATCACGGACGCGGTTTCACTTGGTGGGGGAGCGATTATTCCCAAAGCATCTATTCCGACCTCGGCATTTTCCACAACATGTCGAACTATTTTCGACTCCATACGGAGATTGAGCTACTCCATGCAGACGGCCACCACGGCACCTGTGAGTTACCGTTAGCTCGCCTTATGTCAGACGCTACATTCAGCGCGCTGACTTATGACGCCCAAAAGGACACTTACAAGCTTCACTGCAGTGTCTATGCCTGCTATGACAATGAAGAATGGGTAAAGAGAGTTTTCTTAGGAGCAGTAGGTCTCCAACTAAGTGAGGCGGAACACACCGCTAAGCATCTAGCTCATGACCTAAACGTTTCTCCGGCCTCGTCTGCCCACCCAACTGCCGGTATGCGTAATTCTAGTCATCCTCTGGTGGAAGCAGATGAACGCTTCTTTAAGCCTTGGGGGACCCAGCCCAGTAAGTGGATTGGAGGAACAGAGTGGGAAGATGCACGCCAGGCAATTCGCAGAGTTTGCGTGCGTTGCTCAACTGATGACTCCTCCTTCCTGGAGGGAGAGTTTGAGTGGCATCACGGATTTCCAAACGATGTCATTAAGTTTATAGCCACTACGGATACTCCTCATCCGCTACTGGGAAACGGCCTATCCCTTCGACTTACGGTACCGGCAAACATGCCGGAAGGATCTCGCGCCCACCTCGCCCTTGCCCTAAATGACATGGAACGCCAAGAATGGAATTGGTGCCATGACGTAGGCTCTTATTGCTGTAGAGGTGTCGATTTCGGATTTGATTGTTTCATTCCCAACATCTCCTATGCACCGGGAGCCCTTCCGGAGATGGCCCACGATATGGCAACCCGTGCCAGATGGCTTAATGATCAATGGCAGTCCATGCTTCTTAAGGCTACATTCTCCTCACATAATCAATTACTTAAATGATTATATGAATACCCGTATTTCCATCAGTTAATTTGTTCTCTTCAAGTGGCAATAGAAGACTTGTCGGATGCTGAGAAAGGCAACCAAGCTTTGACCACATCCGACCACAGCCTCGCAATCGACAAGGCAAACCAATTCGAAAGATTGGGACGCAAAGCCAAGGGTCTAAAGGGTGCAACAAGACATCCAAAGATCGCCTGGTTACCGAAATGCGATTGATGGAGGACTATTTTGATTACAGGGACAAGAAAGAGCAGAAGGGACCGCCTTAGAAACAAAGCTGGCTTCTTTGTTGTGATTACCGCTCTCGCGGTAACCGCGAGCGCTTCCCCATCGGCAATGAAAGCCGACTACTCATTGCAGAGCCAGTTAAGCCTCAACAAGCGTACAGGCTGGACATCCGTTATTCTTCGCCTTAAAGGTGGATTGCAAACCAATCATAAGCTTGCATTTGGCAAGCTAAACGCTGACCTCTATCGCCGAATCAAATTTATAGACTCGGTCGCGGTAAGGGTGCCTAACAAAAATCTCGCTAAGCTCGTTAACTTGCCATTTGTGGAGCGAGCTTCACTAGATTCGCAGGTTCGGAAGTACGATGAGTTTTCTACTGGCAATAGCGGTGGAACACTTGCTTACGAGCAATACGGCCTTACCGGTAAGGGCATCACCATCGCGGTCATTGACAGTGGTATTGATGACCATGACGACCTGAAGAGCTCCACTGGTAAGTCCAGAATCATTGCCTCTAAGAGTTTTGTCGCCTTAGGGGGCACAAACGACCTCAATGGACATGGCACCCACGTAGCGGGAATCATCGCCGGTAACGGCGCATCCTCCAGCGGAAGTAGTTTTTCAAGAACCTTCTATGGCGTAGCAAGAGAAGCCAACCTGGTGAATGTCCGGGTTTTGGATGGTATTGGACGCACCAACGTGAGCACCGCCCTTGCTGGACTGCAGTGGGTCGTAGAAAACCGCCAGAAGTACAACATTCGGATCGTCAATCTATCTATTGGCCACACAGTCGGCGAGAGCTACACCACAGACCCACTCTGCATAGCCGTAGAAAAGGCTTGGAAAGCTGGCCTTGTTGTCGTTGTAGCAGCCGGCAACGATGGTCGGAAAGCCAATTTACCCGTACCACTTCCTCTCTACGGAGAGGATAACGAAGGTTACGGAACTAGTTATGGCTCCATTAGTTCTCCTGCTAACAGCCCGTACGTGATCACCGTTGGAGCAATGCGGTCCACGGATGGAAACCGAAGTAACGATGCCATAGCCACCTATTCAAGTCGTGGACCAAGTCGACTGGATTTCGTCCTAAAGCCAGATATCGTAGCTCCAGGCAATCGAGTTATCTCACTTAGGAAACCACTCAGTACCGTTGAACTCACCAATCTCGGCAGCGTTGTTCCAGTGAGGAAGTATCGAAAGGGGCTTTCCCTTTTGGCAACCTCTGATTACACTGAGCTGTCGGGAACCTCAATGGCAGCTCCGGTTGTCTCGGGCGCGGCCGCTCTTCTCCTGCAAGCCAATCCCTATTTATCTCCAGACACTTTGAAAGTTCGGCTCATGGCGACTGCTGATAAATGGACTCATCCCAATGGCGAAGGCGATGTCACCGCATTTGGAGCGGGATATCTCAATATTCCAAATGCACTCCAGAGTCATCTCATAGCCACAACCTACGCAAGAAGTCCGTTTCTCACTCAAGATGACAACCAACAGTTCGCCATCTCTGACGACGGAATTCTTGATCAACTCACGTTGTGGGGCACTGGCCTTCCTGGCTTCGATTCTGTATGGGGCAGCAAAGCAACCAAAGGCGCACTTCCTGCCTTCAATGGTCGTGCGATGTGGGGCATCAACGAAGTTTGGACAGATCGCGCCATGTGGGGCATTGATGACTTCCAACTCAACCTTGGGATCATCACCCTGTTTGGTGAATAGTCCAACCGATTCCTGACCTACCTCCCCATTCCCCGGCATCCTCAGCCGGGGTCTCTCATTTTTGTCCGGCGCTGACCGCTACAATATCTGCTAACTCTATTCTTGGTGCCTCTACTAGAAGCTCGCTTCCTCGTAGAAGCAGACTTTGCGCAAAGCTCCCTGTTAGTAAGGCCGCGCGATCACTCTCGTCACTAAACACCGCAACCATCGTAAATGAACTCGGGCCAGATCGAAGCGCATACCACGTGTAACCAGCTTGATTCTCCCTTAATGTTTCGAACAGGTGCTCTATCTCCCGTTCTTTGCCTGATCGTGCTTCTAGCCTTACTACTAACGCAAGTGTCTCCATCCCTTCCCACCTCAATTCACCAACGAATACTCCAAGATTTTTGTTCTACCGCGGGCCTGCAATAACCTTATTTCAGGTAAAAGAAAAATAATGAATACTGATCTCCTCAAGCGACTCACAGAAGCTCACGGCGTTCCCGGTCAAGAAGATGCGATTCGAAGCATCGTGAAGGAAGAGCTAAAAGACATCTGCGAGTTTCACATCGATAAGATGGGAAGTCTGCACTGTATCAAACGCTCAACCACCCAAGCAGAATCACCCAAGCGTCTGATGATTGCCGCCCACATGGACGAGATCGGCTTCGTTGTAAAGCATATTGATGATAAGGGCTTCATCCGCCTCCAAACCTTGGGAGGATGGGATCCTCGACAGATGAACTCACAGAGAGTCTTCATTCACACCAAAGAAGGCGTTCGCAATGGTGTTCTGATGTACGGAACGAAACCGAAGCATATGCTCTCTGATTCTGAAGCGGGTGCCAAACAAGACACCAACAACTTTTTCGTTGATACCGGTTTAAGCGGCGAAGAAGCTAAAGCTAAGATTCGCCTCGGTGATATGGTCACCATGAACCGCGGGTTCCAACAAATGGGAGAGCTTTCCACCTGTAAGTGCATGGACGACCGTGTAGGCGTTTACGTCATGATCGAGGCTCTAAAAGCTTGTAAGGATCATGCCATCGAGATTCACGCTGTTGCTACAGTCCAAGAAGAGATCGGATTAAGGGGCGCCGCCGCCAGTGGATGGGCCATAGCTCCAGACATCTGCGTTGCTTTGGATATCACACTGGCAAATGATATTCCGGGTATTCCTGAGCAAGATCATGTGACAAAGCTGGGAGGAGGAGCCGCCATTAAGTTCCTTGACAGCTCTCTCATCTGCCATCCTAAGCTTTTCGGTCACTTCCGCGATATTGCTGAGAAGCAGAACATCAAACATCAGATCGAGATTCTTCCTGCCGGTGGAACGGATGCTGGAGGCGTGCAAAGGCTCCACGGTGGCATACCTTCTCTGACATTATCGATTCCCACCCGATACGTTCACACTGTAAATGAAACTGTTCACAACAGCGATGTAGATGCCTGCGTAGAGTTATTGGCCCGCTACATTGAGGACGCCGACAACGGAGACTATAGCTTCCAATAATCACCGCTTGGTGGTCTGTGGATTGTAGTTTGGTAAGTGAACCAGCCACAATTCTCAGATCACCCACATCATGGCTAACCTGCGATCCCTCCCTCTCTCTGACATCACCATCACCGACCCGTTCTGGTCTCGTTACCACAAAGAACTCCTTCAGAAAGGGTTACTGGCTCAGCATGAGCAACTTATCAAAACTGACCGTCTCCTGAATTTTCAGCGAGTTGCCAAAGGCGAGCAAGGAGGATTTGAGGGTTACCGTTTCAACGACAGTGATGTCTACAAATGGATTGAAGCTGTAGCCTACAACCTTCATCACGGTGATTCTCCCGAGTTGAAAAAAGCCATGGATGAAGCCATTGATATCGTGGCTAGTGCTCAACAGCCGGATGGATATCTCAACACTTTTTTCCAACTAAACCACCCCGATAAGAAGTGGCGCAACCTTCACGCCATGCACGAGATGTACTGTGCAGGCCACCTTATCGAAGCCGCAGTAGCCGTCTTCATCAGCACGGGAGATCGAAGACTGCTTGATGTTGGCATCAAGTTCGCAGATCATATCGCCTCTATCTTTGGACCAGACAAACGAGAGGGATCCTGTGGCCATGAAGAAATAGAACTCGCCCTCATCAAGCTCGCCGATGTAACCGGCGTTGAATCCTATCGAGAGTTGGCCAGTTGGATGGTAGAAAGCCGTGGTAAGCGTCCAAGTTGCTTTGAACAAGAAACCAAGGATGCAGAGACGGTCGCAATGTCTCCTGGAGATGCCAGCCTGAATATGAAGAAAGGCGTGTATAGCGGCGAACACATTCAGGATCACCTACCCATCCGAGAGCATACGGAAGTCGTTGGACATGCCGTTAGAGCTATGTACCTATACATAGCTGCGGCCAATCTAAACCCCGATCAAGAAATGCGAGCTTCACTAGAAAGAACCTGGAGCAACCTTACAAAGAGCCGTATGTACGTGACAGGGGGCATTGGCTCTAGTGGTGCGAATGAAGGATTCACCACTGATTTCGACCTTCCAAACCTAACAGCATACGCGGAGACCTGTGCCGCCGTCGGACTTGTCTTCTGGGGACACTCCCTGCTGCAAATGACCGGGAACTCCGAGTATGCCGATACCATTGAGCGTGCGCTTTATAACGGGGCGTTGGCCGGAATTTCGCTAGATACCACTCACTTCTTCTACGATAACCCTCTTGAGAGCAGAGGCACTCACAAGAGAACTCCTTGGTTTGGCTGCGCTTGCTGTCCCCCCAACATCGCCCGACTCATCGGTTCAGTCGGAAAATATGCCACCTCAGTCTCTGACAACGCTTTTTGGATTCACATGCCAATTGGCTTTAATGCCAAAACAAAGTTGAACGGAGTAGACACAACCGTCTCTCTCACCTCCAACTATCCTTGGTCAGGCGAGGTCACTTTGAATGTTGATCCAGCCATTCCAGTCGATGCCGAGATTCGATTCCGTATCCCAGATTGGGCTGATGATGTGGAAACCGAGATCCCGGGCCTTGAGAATGAGGCTGAGTTTGATCAAGGCTACATCGTGGTCAAGAAGAGATGGACAAAGGGAGATCAAGCGACATTTAGAATTGAACTTCGTCCGAAATGGGTATCTGCCGATCCGCGAGTTCGAGATAACTTGGGTCGCGTGGCTTTATCCTACGGTCCACTCATCTACACGGCGGAACAACACGATCTGGGTTTCGCTCCCCAACTCTTTACCGCCGATCCAGATGAAGAAGTGGAGGCACGAAGCGAATCAATGCTCGAGGGAGTCACCACGCTTACGGTTGTCGGAGCCAGAGAGATTGAGAGTTTCCCAGACCAGCTATATGCCGAATCTGAAATCATTGAGTGGGAAGATACTTCTGCCAAATTCATTCCCTACTACGCTTGGAACAATCGTGGCCCCAACAATATGCAGGTTTGGGTGAGACGACTCTAACCTAAGATTGTAGGGAGCCATCTGCTCCCTACAATTCTTTTCCTTAGTTGCCCTCATTCGGCATTAAGTACGGACTCCATCTTGGAATCGGCATATGAGTGACATCTGATAGCCTCGCCAAGAAGAAACCCATTCCATCGCCAAACTGCGCGATTGAGAGACCAGGCTGTGGTCCAGCGGCAATCGCTCCGACTGGAGCAATAAAGCCCCATCCTACTAAGTGGGATAGCTGCGACTTTGCTGCGGGCTTCACCTTGAAGACCGCAGAATCAAACTTAACTTTGTTCGGAACAAACTTTACCGAACCCTTACAAGCCGTAAAAATTCGAGTCATCTCCGCGATGACTTCCTCGCGAGTGACTGGTTGATTCCCCGCCGACAACCCTGGCTTCGCAGAAATCTGTGCAATTCTGGCGGATGAAATGGCCTTTCTGGCGCGTGTGAATACAGCCACTGCTTCCGATCGGGTTACGGGAGTTTTCTGGTCCACAGCCCCCACATTCACTTTCTTGATATGAGGCTTGTCCCCGCCACCCTGAGCGAATGCTACCGACGTACACATCAAGACCGCCAAAGCCCACTTCATCATCCGACTTTACCCTTCCCTAACCTAAATGGTTGTGACTGCGCCACTTTGCCGGATGGCATCGATCTCTTCCAAAGCTCGACCCGTGCCAACCGCAACACAGTTAAGTGCATTGTCGGCAACTCTTACCGGAATATCCGTAACGCTATGAAGTAAACGATCCAAACCGCGCAAAAGTGCCCCACCACCGGTAAGAGTGATGCCTCGCTCAATGATGTCGCTACCAAGCTCAGGCGGCGTCTCTTCCAGTACGCTGCAAAGCTTCTCCGCGATCTGTCGAACCGGCTCATTAAGGGCTTCCCGAACCTCTTCGCTAGAAATCTCTACCGTCTTTGGCAAACCCGCCACTAGGTCACGCCCCCTAATCTCCATCCTCAATTCTTGAGGCAATGGGAAGGCAGAACCAATTTGAATCTTGATCTCTTCTGCTGTCGGATCACCGATCATCAGGTTGTAAGCGTTTCGGATGTGGCGAATGATCGCCTCATCCAGCTTGTTACCGCCTACACGCAAACTGTGGGATAAAACAATGCCACCAAGGGATATAACCGCGATATCCGTGGTTCCTCCGCCAATATCAACCACCATGTTTCCGCCGGGGGCGGCAATGGGCAAACCCGCTCCAATTGCGGCGGCCATTGGTTCTTCAATGGTCATCGCGATTCCGGCACCTGCTTCTTTAGCAGCTTGAATAACCGCTCGTCGCTCCACATTGGTAACCCCGCTGGGCACACAAACCAAGGTCGTAGGTTTAAACATTCTGCGGTTGCCGCAAGACTTGTTGATGATGTATTCCAACATCTTCAACGTGGTCGTGTAGTCAGCAATAACGCCGTCTTTGAGAGGACGAATCGCCGTGATATTTCCCGGCGTTCTCCCAAGCATATCTCGGGCTTCGTTTCCTACCGCCAGCACCTTGCCGTTGGTGGAATTTATGGCGACAACCGTCGGCTCAGACAGGACAACTCCTTTGCCCCGTCTAAATACCAGGATGTTTGCGGTACCAAGGTCGATTCCAATTTCGGGAGCGAGTCTCACCTTAATAGGAGCCGCCATCGGTCTTCAAAACGGGAGCATCATCCGGAACTTGAATCCGGCGGATATCAGCTCCCAGACTCGCTAGAGTCTTTTCAAAGGCTTCGTACCCGCGATCTATAAAATGAATATTCTTGATGGTTGTTTCACCTTTTGCCGCTAGGCCAGCAAGTACTAGTGCAGCTCCTGCTCGAAGATCGCTTGCCTCAACAACCGCTCCTCGCAGTACATCAACACCGGTAATCAGAGCAGAACGGCCTTCGGAGCGAATCTTCGCACCCATTCGATTTAGCTCTTGAATATGCCCAATTCGGCTCTCATAAATCGTTTCTTCAACCACACTTAAGCCATCTGCCAAACAGAGAACAGCGGCCATCGGTTGTTGCATATCCGTCGGAAATCCAGGGTGCGGCATCGTTTTCACATTGATACCTTTCAACGGAGACTGGACAATGGCTCGAACCCAATCAGGACCTTCTTCCATCGTCACTCCAGCCTCTCGCAACTTGCTAATAACCGCAGTCTGCTCTTCTGGCAAGATGCCCTTAACGGTGACATCTCCACCCGTGATCGCACCGGCAAGAAGGTATGTTCCTGCCTGCATTCGATCTGCTGGAACTCTAAACTCGGTTGGAGTCAACTTTTCGACTCCCATAATAGTGATCGAGCTAGTACCGGCTCCTTCGATTCGGGCTCCCATTCGATTCAGAAAGTCGGCCAGTGCTGTTACTTCTGGCTCCATTGCCGCGTTCTGAATGGTGGTGTTCCCTTTCGCCAATACGGCAACACACATTAAGTGCTGAGTGGCCCCTGCACTTGGCGAATCCAGATAAATCTCCGCACCGCGAAGCTGATCGCACTCGGCAAAGTAAGCTCCATCTACCAATTCGACCGTTGCACCAAGCGCACGCAGTCCCTTTAAGTGAAAATCGACTGGGCGAGCCCCGATTTTACAACCGCCCGGAGCAGGCAATAGAACTCGCTTGGTTCTCGCCAACAACGGCCCCAGCAGGTAGAAAGAAGTACGGATTGCTCGCACCGTCTCTTCATCCGCATCGCCTGAGTAAATGTGGGTGCAATCAAACTCAACTCGATTGCCATCCCAGGTAACTTTCGCGCCAAACTTTTCTAAGAGATTGGCTTTGATTCGAGTGTCTGAGAGTAGAGGAACATTTGTGAGTACGGTCTTGCCTTCAGCAAGCACCACTGCCGACATAATTGCCAACGCAGTATTTTTGCTTCCGCCTACGTCAACTGTACCTTCTAGGCGTTTTCCGCCCTTTACTTGAAATACATTCATTTCAAACCTTCCTTCCATGGATGGTTAAGCCCTTGCATTGTAATCGTTGTCTCCCAGAATTGCAAATTTTACCGGATTTGCAACTTGGGGGTCCCGGACCCTTTCATATCCTGGACAAGATCGGAAGGTACAACCTGCACATTCCCGTAAATTTGCCGTCATCGGAAACCCCATTTGCAACATCTCTAACTGCGGCAACGCATTCATCTTTTCTTTAATCTCCGAGTGCTTTTCTATCCAACGATCTCTAATCAGAGAAAGTCGATTTGAGTCGCATTGCGTCTCTTCATATCCGCCGTTTGCAGATAAGAAGACGGGCGCCAACCAAATATGTTCCAATGGCATATCCCAAGCTTTGTGAACATATAAGGCATACCAATGCAATTGCTCTATCGCCGCGGCTTCCTTTTCCGGAGTTACTTTGCCTGTTTTCCAGTCAAAAATTGTGACATTATCTGGCAATCGAATGGCAAAATCATAAACCGCATAAACCGGCACGCCATCATGTTCTGCCCAAGGAAACTCTCCATCCTTGTGATCGCACATGAGCGACTCTTCAGGTGATCTCTCAACGCGTGATGGAATATCTGACAAGAAAAAATTGGCAACGGCCTGACGAGCATCATCCAAAACCCGTCGGTGTTCATCACGGTCGGGGATCTCATTGTAGAAATACTTGTCTAGAACTTGTCTCTTAACGGGCGGCAATGGCTCATTTGAACTTGCGGCATTAGCATAGGCTTTCGAGTCACGAATGTATTCCAAGGCACATTTGTGCAGCCAATCATCAATATCCTTCCGCCAAACTTTGTGCTTCTTATAGTGGCGGATGAGTTCGGTAACTCCATCATCCGCGAGTTGTCCGGCAAAGGCCTGCCAATAGCTTAACTTTCGTTCAGCCAGATACCGCCGCCCGAGTTCTCCACCCAAATCTCGACCAAAGTTATACAAGAACCAGCGCCTAGGACAAGCTTGAAGCATGCCCCACCCCATCCAGCTAAAGAAGGGCTTTTCGGGAAAGGAGCGACGTCTCATACCTTGCGGTTATTGTGGTCCGCCACTTGTAAAGCATGCATTGCCCATCAAGGGCAGCTAGGTTTAAAGAACTCAGGCCAACTTTACAACTTCACGAACCACAAACCACATACTACGCTTCTATCGCAAATTCTTCAAAGAAAGGCAGGTACATTCGCCAATCTTCTCTACCCTGCGCCTTTAAGTAAAGCGGCAAAGATAAGTAAGGAATGAAATGCGGGCGTTTAGGCTTTCTCGCCAATTTCATCTGCGCCTGAGCGGGTGTCTTGTCTCCCTTCTTAAGGTTACAACGACGACAACAAGCCACCAGGTTATCCCACGTGTGCGGACCACCCGCCCAACGAGGAATCACATGATCGATGGTCAGATCCTTCCTAGATGAGCAGTATTGGCATGTGTAGTTATCCCTCGCCAAAACGGAGTGGCGTGATAGACGAAGTTGTGGCATGGGTCGTCGCACCTGATAACGCATTTTTAGCACGGACGGCGCCGATTGGGTACCGCGAATGGTTGCCAAAGGACTGTCTCGCTGCTCCAGAACCTCGGCTTTGCCGAGCAGCATCAAAGCGATCGCGCGTCGCATATTGCAGACGTTGAGCGGTTCGTAATTGCTATTCAGTACAAGGACTTCGTGAGTCGCCACTTAGTTATCTTCTCCTATCATTTAAAACAAGCTTTTATAAACAAAAAAGGCTCGCACACGGGCGTGTGCGAGCCTCTGCGGCACGGGTGGTTATGCGACATATCATCGATTCCCCCCAGGCAGGTGGCTGCACAAGATACACGGTCCGGGCTTTGCCGTTCATAAGCATGTTTCTAGGTTTTCAGACGTATCATGCCTGTCCGAACGCTTCAAAAAGATTCGGATTTCCTCAAAAACCTTAACACAGCTTTGGATTTCTTCCAAATAGGATAGGTCCGACTCCCCTTCTCCCCTTCGCGGGATAGGGCCGGGGATGACGGGTTCCGAGAGCTCGTAATCGCTACAAAACGCCGCCGCGAGGCATCATCAGGACTTCGTCCATGGTGTAGCTATCTGGGCTTTCAACCAAGTGAGCAATCAAGTTGGCAACCTCACCGGTCGGGATCATTTCATTCATCCTAGACTCCATCGGGGAACCAGACCAGATTGGCGTATCGGTAGCTCCCGGCATCAAGTTAGTTACCCGAATCCCCTGATTCCGATATTCCTGAGAAACCACCTTCCCCAACATCTGTAAAGCTGCCTTTGCGGGGGAATATCCTCCTCCACCAGGAAGTACATGAACGCAGGTCATGCTTAGAACATTGATAATCTGTCCACCGCCGCACGCCAACATCTTGGGAAGGCAGGCATGAATAAGCATGGCCGGAGCCAGAAAGTTCACGGTGTACTGTCGCTCAATATCGCTCCAGCCTAAGTCGGCAAAAGAGCCAAAAATGCCTATACCCGCTGCATTGATGAGAACCGGGTACCCCGAATCCGCTACAAACGCCTCCGCAAGAACCGAAACTTTCTCTAGCTCACCTATATCTCGTGGATAGATTTCGACGGAAGCCCCTTTCTCCGAGCATATGTCCGCCGTCTCCTGTAACTCCACTTCTCGCCGGGCCACCAGAGCTAAATGCACACCTGGGCCCGCCAGCTGGATTGCGGCTGCACGCCCAATACCACTACTCGCCCCGGTAATAAGAATTCGTTTGGTCATTTTTTCTAGCTCACATCTGGTTTTAGAGAGAGAATATCCATGAGTCGATCGTTAAGATACAAAATCTCTCGCCATTGTCGAATCGAACTGACTAGCCCGATAGACTCAAGACGTTTCAGATATAACGCTGCAGTTTGTCGTTTAGCAAATCCATGCTGCACTAGATCTGAAATACGACAATAGGGCTTCGTATAGATGAGTTCAATTACTTCAGCAGGGACACTCCTACCAAATGCTTCTTGATTACGAAACTTTGCATCCGCAACAGCATCCTCTACCTGTTGAAACTGTCGCCGAGTAATAATCGCCGTCATCTCCACACACTCCAAGAAAAACAGGACCCATGCTTCCCAAGCTCCCTTCTCGGTCACGTCTCTCAATCGTTCGTAATACTCGCGCCGATTCTCCAAGAACTCTTGACTGAGATAGAGGATAGGTAAATCAAGGACTCCGTGCTGAACCATTGCTAGTAAGTTCAGAACCCGGCCAGTCCTGCCGTTTCCATCCTCAAAGGGATGGATGGCTTCAAATTGGTAGTGTCCAACCGCGATTCTAACTAAGTGATCAGCTGTGGCATCAGCTTCCAAATATCTGATCAAGTTATCTAGCAACTCAATAATTCGTGACTGCCCCTCAGGAGGTGTATAAACGATCTTTCCGGTTCTTCTATTGCCAATTCGGGTTCCTGGCCCCACTCGGAAAGAAATATCCCTCTCAAGGATTTCCTTACCCAGAAAGTGGATAAGTTCCAAATCAATCTTCCTCGTCTTAAGTTGTTCATACCCACTCCAAAGAGCATGTCGGTAGCGTCGAATCTCCTTAACTGCCGGACTCTGATGCTCCTCGCCACCTTCGATCTGTCGATACAGTTCATCATTAGTCGTGAAGATGTTTTCAATCTCGCTTGAGAGCTTCGCTTCCTGCAAGGCCATCGCCTGCAAGACAACTGATTGATCGGGGATTTTTCTGCCCGCCTCTTTCAAAGAAGCAAGAGCTGCTTTCACGTCCCCTAATTTCCTAAGTACGGACTCACTCTCTACTAGGTTTTTGGGAGGAAGTTTGGGCAAATCATTGTAAGGCCGACTCGGATCCACACATCTATTGTAGGCTAATCATGTTTAAACTATCCCCAAAAATCGACATGACACCTTCCTCATGTCGATTCAGTCGACACGAGACTTCTATCGTGTCGATCAGGCGGTGACTTCAAACATATTCCGCGCTGTTTCCCACAGTCTTACTCGGCTCAATGTGGCTGGGACACTTCCCTTTAGGCGCTTAAAAATCTCCTGAGTCACAATCTCTGTTGTCGTAGGCCGACCTTGAAACTCTGGAATGTCCTCATTGAGGTTCTTGTGGTCATAGCGATCAACGACTTCGGCGTGAACGACTCCATCAAGGGCCCCCAAATCCACCATCATCCCCGTGCGAGGATCGATTTGGCCCTCTAAGGTCACCTCTAGAATGTAGTTGTGACCGTGCCCAGCTGCGTTATTGCACTTCCCAAACAGCAACAGGTTCTCATCGTCATTAAGAGCGGGAGCGTGTAAACGATGCGAGGCCGCAAATTCATAGGTTCGGGTTAGCGTCATTTTAGAATCCAATTCGCCGAAAAATGTCGGCATCTCTTCAAGTCTCAAGCCAATAAACTGACATTCATTGGGCAGTGATCCAGAAAGCTCATCGCGAATAAACAACATCAAGTTTTCAAGGGAGGGTGCCCGCGTGGAAAAGGTAGGAATCTCATCATTGATGCTTCGCTGGTCAAACTGGCGAACGATTCTCTCCTTGAGCACATCATCTATGCGCTTGATATTGACCACCATTCCCGTAGTTTCATCCACCTGGCCTTCTACCGTCACATCAAGCACATAGTTGTGACCGTGGTTATAGGGGCTTGCCCAGGGACCAAACAGGGCATGGTTCTCCACTGTAGATAAGTCAGCTCGCCAATAGCGGTGCCCGCTTGAGAATGTGACTCGCCGTGTCAATCGCACCTTACTGCTCATGCCTCTTTCTCATACGGTTTACCGAGAGCCTTTGGTGTAACCGTTCCTGATCCAACAAAGACTAGCACCAAAAGTGCCAGAACATACGGAAGGGCAAGCCACAACTGAGAAGGCACCATCACCCCTAACACTGTTTTCCCCTGCAAGCTGTACTGAAGAGACTGAGTGTAGCCTAACAGCAATGCTGCAACCGCTACAAAACCGGGTCTCCATCGGCCAAATGTCACCAAGGCAATGGCTAAAAATCCCCGCCCGGCCGTCATCCCTTCGGCAAAGGTGCCTGCTACCCCAAGAGATAGGTGTGCTCCCCCAAGTCCTGCTAAAGCTCCCGCCAAAGCCAGGGCCGTAAGCCGAATCTTTCCTACAGAAAAACCCGAGGCCTCCACTGCCTTAGGATATTCCCCACTGGCTCTAAGCGCCAATCCCCACTTGGTTCGCATAAGTAAAAACCAAATCATGGGAATCAAAGCAATCGCAAAAAGACAGACAGGATCTAACCCTAAGAACTTCGGAATTTCTGGGCTGCTCAAAAGTTGCCCTGACTGACCATAGATTCGCCGGAACCCAAGCCCAGTAACCCCTAAAGCCAGAAAGTTAATCGCCGTCCCTACTACAACCTGGTCAGAACCCAGCTTCACGGTGAACAAGCCGGAGAATAGTGAGATGGCAAGACCAAGGGATGCGGCTAATCCAAAGCCTAACGCCACGCTTCCTGTCCGCCCGGCAATCAGGAATCCAAAGAACGCTCCAAAAAGCATCGTCCCTTCCAAACCGATATTCAGAACTCCACTTCGCTGCCCGACAGTCTCACCCAATGCCGCCAGGATCAAGGGCGTGGAAACCACCAGGAGGAACGCCCAATCCATTACGTGGCCTCCGCGGGTCTCATGCGTACGGACGTCCACCTTCTTAGCGCTACCAGTCCAAGAACCGCTACGGCTTGAACCACATAGATCAAAACCGTGCCATCCGCCGTAAATCCAGACAGATTCCTAGATCCCGCTAAAATCGCTGCGAAGTAAAGTGCGCTCAAACAGACGACGATAGGATTCAAACCCGCAAGTAGCGCCACTGGGATGGCTAGGAAGCCCCAATTCTGTGAGAACCCTTGCCCTAGTTGTTGGGTTACCCCCATGTACTCCACTCCACCGGCCAATCCACAGAGGCCACCGGATACAGACATCGCCAAGAGCTTTGATCTGGAGGAAGATATACGGTTGGCCCTTGCCGCTCGATCGTTTTCTCCAACTAATCTCAACTGGAAACCAGCCTTCGTTCGATAAAGGAAAACCGCAACCAGAGCAACTAGTATCAGAGCCAGAAAAATGCCGTAGTGCAGATCATACGAGGAGTTAAACTTCGGAAGGGATTGAGCGTTACCCAACCGATCAGTCTGCGGCAACCTGCGTGCTTTCTCCTGTAACGGACCCGTGATCAAATAAGCCAGAGTCTGGATGGCAATGAAGTTAAGGAGGATAGTGGATATCACTACCTCCACCCCACGCTTCACAAACAACCATCCGGCTAGACAACCCCAGGCTGCCCCCCCCACAAGACTTGCTCCCAACACAAGAAAGGCAACGACTGGCCAGCCCATTCCCGATTCCAAAAGGGGACGAGCCGCAAACGCTCCCATGATCCCCCCAACTACAAACTGTCCCTCGCCTCCAATGTTGTACATCCCTCCGCGCCAGGCCACCACCATGCCAAGCCCCGTGAGCACCAAAGGAATCCATTTCACTAAGGTTCGAGTAATCCCGAGCTGATTGCCAAATGCCCCCTGAGAAAGAAGCTTCATTGATCCCAGGGCATCAGGAGTCAAAACCATGAGCGTGAGGAACAAGACCCCAATAAGGCAAAGAAGGGTAAGCCCTGAAAAAGCGTAGCGATTCACGGTGCCTCTCCCTGTAAGGCACGATTAGCGGGAGAGTAGATTGAGGATCGCAAGTCGACAGTTAGATTCTGATCGTTCCAGGTCACAGCTTGTCCCGTTGTGTCGTGGTAGCCATAAAACGGCTTAGGCTGGAATGGGCCACAGAACCTTCTCATACGCCACCCACCAAGCTCGCGGCGTCCTCAGCTTCCCTGAGTTCCCCACGAGACAGAAACAACGAACGATCCGCCAGGTTCGCGAGCTCGTCCAAGTCAGTGCTAATGAGAAGCACCGCTGCTCCTTCATCTCGAGCCTTCAGAATCTGGCGTTGGACAAAATCCGCAGCACGAATATCGAGCCCTCTCGTTGGATTCACCGCAACCAAGAGATCAGGTGTCTTGTCCAAGTTTCGGCTCACGACTACCTTCTGCTGGTTCCCTCCGCTCAGACTTCCGGCAAGCTCCTGGGAACTTGGAGTTTTGATCTGAAATTGATCCACCAACCGAGCGGACCAATTTCGAATCGCTGAGAGTCTGAGAAATGCCCCCTTTGTCAATTCACTTCGTCGGTGACCTTCGATGAGCATGTTGTCTCGAATACTCATGTTAAGAGCGAGACCATCAAGCTGGCGATCTTGGGGAATGTAAGCAATTGCTCGATTGTTCGTTTGGTCGATGGCTCGATTGAATTCGGCTGTGCCTTCGCTGATGAAGCGAACCCCCGTCGCGACCTCCGCCAGCTCAACTTGACCATTCCCATCAACCCCACCTATCCCCAGAATCTCGCCTCTGCGTACCTCTAGCGAAATGCCTCTCAACGCATCTTCGCCACGATCTCCTTTTGCCCATACATTCGATAGCCGAAGACCGGGTTGAGTTTCGGCTCTAGGTTCCTTTTTGAGATCAGGCGGAAGTTCCCCCACCATCCAGGTAGCCAGTTGAGTTTCGTCAACGTCACGAATCGCAGCGGTGGCCATGAACTCGCCCTTTCGGAGAACGGTGATCTGGTCTGCAATGGCCAAAACCTCGCTCAGCTTGTGAGCAATCAGAATCACGATCTTTCCTCGTTCTCTTAGGTTCCTCAGAACCCGGAAAAGATCAAAAACTTCCTCGGGTCCGAGAACCGCAGTCGGCTCATCCAAAATCACCACCGGCGAATCATCGGCGAGCACTTTCAAGATCTCGATGCGCTGCTGCACACCAACCGGCAGGCTCCGAACTCTGGTATCGGGATTGACCTCCCATCCAAGTTCTTTGGCCAATTCTACAGCTGGTTTAGCAAGCTCGGGCACATTGAGCATGCCCAACAGCCCACCAAGGCGATCTAGGGCTAGGTTCTCGGCCACCGAAAACTCGGGCACCAGCATGAAGTGCTGGTGAACCATAGCGATTCCGGCGCGACGACACTCAAATGGCTTCCCCAGAGGCAGGGGCTTGCCATCCAGCTTTACTGTCCCCTTCTCAGGAGCGATGAAACCAGCCAACACTCCCATAAGCGTTGACTTTCCCGCACCGTTCTCGCCCAGAACAGCATGAATTTCTCCCGAAGAAAATCGTGTCGACACGTTCTCCAAGGCTCGAACCGAACCATAGCGCTTGGAGACACTGTCAACAACAAGTTCGCTCAAGAGAGATTAAAAATCGTCCTTGGGAACGATGAATTTGCCAGAAGTGATATCGGACTTAACTTGGTCGAGCTTAGCCTTTAACTCGGCAGGAACCTGATCCGCAAACTTGGGATTGATCACGAAATCGATCGCTCCTTTTTCCATACCGATAAGATCAATTCCGCCCTTGTAACTCTTATCTTTGACTCGCTTGGCTATGTCCAGAAACGCAGGCTTAGCCACGATGACAGCAGAACCTATCACCACACCCGAGTCATTAGCATTTTGATCTGCGTTGGACCCAAAGACTTTTACATTCTTTTCCTTTGCGGCATTAAAGACCGCCTGTGCACCCTGATTTGCCTGGTGAATGATGTAGTCAGCCTTCTCCGCGATTGCCGCTAGTGTCGCTTGCTTGTAAGCAGCAGGATCGTTTCCTGGCAGCGGAACCAGCTTACGGACAATCTTGATGCCTGGCTTTACTGACTTCGCTCCGGCATCAAAAGCCTTGAAGGTTGAGATGATTGAAGGCACTTCCAACCCAACCGTCGCAATAACACCGGTCTTGCTCATATCTGCCGCCATCATTCCGGCCAAGTAGAACCCCTGCTCAAGATAGAACCTAAAGCCGCCAAAGTTCGCTCCGCTAAGGCCACCCGACGAACTGACAAAGACCGTGTCAGGAAAATCTTTTGCGACCTCTGCTTCAACTTGGTTGTACTCGTAGCCGTGACCGATGATCAGGTTGTATTTATCCTGAGCATAGGTTCGCATTGCATCGCGAATTCCTGAATCAGTGGCCTCTTGATTGTTAACTTCGGCTCCCAGATCAGCCTTGATTGCTTGGAGACCATCGTAAGCGAGCGCATTCCACCCCGCATCGCTGATAGGCCCGGGAGTAAGCAATGCAACTTTGAAGTCAGATTTAGGTTCACCGGAACCTGAACCATTGGCTGCCGAATTCTCGCTCTCTGAGCATCCAAAAGCAACAATCAAAGCGAGTAAAGGCAAGACGCGCAACGGCTTCATCATTGTAAGTACGAGACTACCCTTAAGATAGAAGCAAGAAAATGATGCGACACTCGTGGATTTCAAGGCCCCGAAGACAATGCGGCACCACGGATTAAAAGGTAACAAGTGTTATCGTTCATACTACGCTCAAGGCAGGGTTTTTTCACCTACCCACATAAGATGACAACCCGTCGCCCAGAATCCAAAGTAGTTTTGATCACCGGGGCATCAAGCGGAATCGGAGCCGCAACAGCTATCGTCTGTGGTCAACGGGGAATGAAAATCGCACTCGTTGCCCGCCGTTCAACTGAACTAGAGTCGGTGTTACAGCGAGTACAGGACGCTGGCGGAGAAGGAATGGTGTTGAGCTTGGATGTCACTTCACCAGGAAGCATTGAGTCGGGTATCCATCAAGTTCTTGAAAGATTTGGTCGAATAGATGTACTTGTGACTTGTGCAGGTCAAGGTTGTCTTCACTCTGTTGAATCCGCCTCAGATGAAGATGTGACACGACTTATCGAATTAAACTATCTAGCTACCCTCCGTACAGTTCGAGCCGTCCTCCCCGTCTTTCGCCACCAAAAAGCTGGGCACTTTATGGTTATGGGAAGTGTCACAAACGACATCATTTTTCCAAATGATGCACTCTATTCCAGCACAAAAGCCGCCATTCACAGATTTAGCACGGGGCTAAGTAACGAACTAAGAAACTCAGGAATTCACGTTACCGTAGTCATTCCTGGACTGGTGGATACATCTCTTACATATGGATTAACGGGTCTGAAAAAAGCCGATCCAATAATTGTCGCGAGAGATATTGTTGATGGAATAGAAAAACCACGTCCCCGACTCATTACTCCACGATCCTATTTTTGGGGATTAAGCTTAGCTCGTTTATTCCCGACTCTCATTGCCAAATACGTTTCGAAGCGCGTGCGACAAAGCTAAAGCAACTCAAAAACTGCACGCAGTATTCGAAGTGTTTTAAGTCTAAAGATAAATTGCCTGTACACTTTTACTGGAACATTCTGTGACTTTAGCGGTCAAGGGTTGGTGGATATGAAGAAATACGGGGCAGAGTTCTTTGGAACTTTTTGGTTGGTTCTTGGAGGTTGTGGAAGTGCAGTTATTGCGGCAGCATTTCCGGAAGTGGGGATTGGTCTTGTTGGAGTTTCGCTCGCATTTGGTTTGACCGTTCTCACCATGGCCTATGCGATTGGCCACATCTCAGGGTGTCATTTGAACCCTGCGGTCACTATTGGCTTGTGGGCAGGCGGCAGATTTGACTCGAAAGAGGTGCTTCCCTATATCATCTCCCAAGTTTTGGGGGGCCTTGCAGGGGCCGGCGTCCTCTACCTTATCGCAAGTGGTCAGGCTGGATTTGATGTAAGCGCAGGCTTTGCATCCAACGGATTTGGCGATCACTCTCCTGGTAAGTACAGCATGGTTGCGGCTTTGGTAACTGAGATTGTGATGACGATGATGTTCTTACTCATCATCCTTGGCGCAACCTCAAAGCGAGCTCCGGCTGGCTTCGCACCGATTGCGATCGGTCTTGGCTTGACGCTCATCCACCTTATCAGCATCCCGGTAACCAATACGTCGGTTAATCCGGCTAGAAGCACGGGCGTTGCCGTCTTTGTCGGTGGTTGGGCCACGTCCCAACTGTGGCTGTTCTGGGTGGCTCCGATTGTAGGTGCAGTCCTTGGTGCAGGAATCTACAAGTTCCTCGGCAACAACGACGACTAGCTCACCATTCCTTCACTTTCGTCATAGGTCGGTGGTTCTTATATTAGTGACATAAGAACCACCGACATCGTGTTACAATTGGAGCGTGAAGAGGAGCGAGTTTGTCAGGCACCTACGACAAAATAACTGTGAACTTCTTCGCGAAGGTGGTAGGCACTCCGTTTACATCAATGTAGTAAATAGCAAAACCTCGGCAGTTCCTCGGCATAACGAAGTTGATACATGGACTGCAAAGCGTATATGCAAGGACTTGGATATACCAGCGATCAACTAGCTAACTGGTAGTGAAAGCTCTCAACTTGTGCGGAAGGAGCGAGGTTCTTTTTTGCTAGCTCAAGACGAGCCAACGAAAGCTCTCGTAACGCGTCGAGCACCATCTCCCGGGCTTCTTCCTTTGTTCGCCCTTGAGATACAGCACCAGGAACCTCCGGAATAGAAGCTACCCACCAGCCTTGTTCTCCAATCTCAAAAATGATCGTGATCTGCTGATCCATCTACCTTATTATAAGGCATTCACCCTCTCAATGCGAAGCTTAGTCACGCTCCCAATGCATGCTTACCCACTCTTCTCGAAGAACGCCATAACCGATGGCGTCGTAATACTCTCCATTTACGATCCTTGCATTGCGGTATCTGGCTTCTTGCTGAAATCCTAGCTTCTCGGCCAGCTTCATCATGCCAGTATTTCCTGACCAGGTCTGGAGATCTAGTCGGACCAGTTCCGGCATGGCATCAAATAAGAAATCAGTCCATAACGTGAGCGCCTCACTACCAACACCCTTGCCCCAATACTGGGGATCAAAGATGGCGATCCCTGCAGCCATCCAATGGGTTTCTTGGCTAATCCAGTAGCGGCTAACGCTGCCAATCAGTTCCCGGGAGTCGATGGGGGAGATCGCAAGCCTTAAAGGAACTTGGCTATCGTCATTATTGACGGCCAGAAAATTGGCCACGTGCTCGTCCGCCTCATCAGGAGTAAAAGGGGGATAGTAAGGAGCATCCGTTTTTTCCCACTCATTGCCTGGGCGGAGCCAATTGCGATAGGGGGTGAGATCCGCTTCAGTCCAATCTCTCAGACAGTATTTCTCACCGGACATCCGAGTCATGCTCCATAGTATGAGTTCTTCACAATGTGATTAGTAGCGAATAGCGTCACTGGTGTGTTGCACCTACAGCTTGTTTAGGGTTGAATGGAGGGATGATCAGCCTTGCGATCGCGATTGTCATGTCTAATCAAACCTCAGATTTCAATGAGAAGCTGCGGCCTCAATTCCACTTCACGGCTCCGAAAGGCTGGTTAAACGATCCAAACGGGCTGGTCTATTACAAGGGCGAGTATCACTTGTTCTACCAGCACAATCCATTTGGGACTGAGTGGGGGAATATGACCTGGGGACATGCGGTGAGTAAGGATTTGCTTCATTGGAAGCACCTTCCCAATGCCCTGACCCCCGACGAAATGGGGACAATGTACAGTGGCTCAGCGGTGGTGGACTGGAAGAATACTTCCGGCTTGGGAACCAAAGAAAATCCACCCATGGTGATGCTTTACACTGCGGCAGGCGGCAAAAACGCCATGAGTAAGGGGAAACCCTTTACACAAGCCTTGGCTTACTCAACCGATGGGCGTACGTTCAGCAAGCTTGCAGACAATCCCATCATCGGGCACATAGAAGCTGAGAACCGCGACCCGAAAGTCTTCTGGCACGAACCCACAAAGAACTGGGTTATGGCTCTATATTTGGACCATGACCGATTCACCATTTTCCGATCTCACAACCTAATCTCTTGGGCCAGAGCAGGCAACATCTCCATTCCAGGTGATGGCGAATGCCCTGACCTTTTTGAATTACCCATAGATGGCAATGCAAATAATAAAAAGTGGGTGTTCTGGGGCGCCGCAGGCAAGTATCGACTCGGCAGCTTTGATGGCTATGTCTTCAAACCCGAGACAGATTCACTAGATTCTAACCACGGACCTCACGCTTATGCTGCACAGACTTACTCTGACGCACCAAGAGGTAGACGAATTCAAATCTCATGGATGAGAGGCGGTAACTACCCAGGCATGCCCTTCAATCAACAGATGACATTGCCTTTGGAGTTAAAACTTATCTCAACTCCATATGGTCCCCGCATCTCGATCCTTCCAGTACAAGAAACATCCAAGCTTCGCAAAAAGGATTTGGGTGCTGCAAAGGCAGGCGAGATTACGACCACCTCAGATTTGTTAGAGGTTCGCGCAACTTTCAGTGCGAGAAGTGATGCTTCTCTTAAAATCGGTGAACATGAAATTCGGTTCAACGCAGGGACAAAGACGATTGAATGTTTGGGGCGCAAAGTTCAAGCTCCAGGCTTGAAGGAGACAATAGACATTGTTGTCTTTAGAGATCGAACGTCGCTTGAAATCTTTGCCGATTCCGGGCTCGTATCCATGCCGTTTTGCTTCGTCCCTACTGAACCAGTAGATAAGGTGAGGCTTGTAGGAGGCAAGAATCTTAAGGTTTGGGAACTGAAGCCTTCAATGCGATAAAACCAATCCTACATTGGGTCCTGCTCGGGAGTCTCAAACCGACGACTCGCCTTCCAATCGAAAACAGTAGGTAAGTAGTAAGGCCGCCTCGAATCTGCGGCCTCTAACATCGTCAAGAACTAACGATAATCACCGACTCCATCCTGTCTTGTAAACGAAGCATCGCCCCATCTAAGTCTTCTTCCTTATGATCCTTTCAGTAATAGGATCAAAAGCTGTTCCTCTGCAATTCAGCACTGCACCTTCACTAAGAACCGCTATCAATACAAAATGGGTCATCCTCCGGACCATTACCTATGTATACGTTAAGCACATTGACCCTCTTAGCTTGGTAAAGCTACCGAAAATGACCTTATGACAAACAAAAAAACCCCACCTATTACAGTGGGGTCTTTCCGAATTTTCATCCGGGCAACGTGCTTATCTGCCGGGAGGCTGCCCTCCAAGTACTTCCGCCGCTGAGAAGCTTAACTGCCGTGTTCGGAATGGGAACGGGTGTTTCCTTCTCGCTATGGTCACCCGAAAATCTAGAGCGCAGAGCGCTTAGAAAATCGGCCAGTGGCTTGAAGAAATATGCGTCAAACACTCAATAAAACTGCGAGATTTAAGCCCTCGACCATTTAGTATCGCTCAGCTTAATACATTGCTGCACTTACACATGCGACCTATCGTCCGGTAGTCTTCCGGGGGTCTTACTCATAAGATGGGAAATCTAATCTTAGGGTGTGCTTGGCGCTTAGATGCTTTCAGCGCTTATCACTGCCCGACGTGGCTACCCAGCGTATGCTCCTGGCGGAACAACTGGTACACCAGAGGTCGGTTCACTCCGGTCCTCTCGTACTAAGAGCGACTCCCTTCAAATTTCCTCCGTGCGTAGTGGATAGGGACCGAACTGGCTCACGCCGTTCTGACCCCAGCTCGCGTGCCTCTTTAATCCGTGAACTCCGGAACCCTTGGGACCGTGTACAGCCCCAGGATGAGACGAGCCGACATCGAGGTGCCAAACCATGCCGTCGCTGTGAGCGCTCGGGCAAGATCAGCCTGTTATCCCCGGGGTAGCTTATATCCGATGAACCCTGACGTACCCACGTACAATCAGAGGGTCACTTAGCTCGACTTTCGTCCCTGCTCGACCTGTGTGTCTCGCAGTCAATCGCACTATATACCTATATGCTCAACGGCTGATTTCCAACCAGCCTGAGTGCAACTTTAGACGCCTCCGTTACATTTTCGGAGGCGACCGCCCCAGTCAATCTACCCGCCTACGATTGTCTCGAACCCTGATAAAGGGCACGGTTAGTAAACCAGATGTAAAAGGGTGGTGTTCCATTGGTGCCGAAGCTCCCACCTACGCTCTACATCCACACCCAGCTTACAATCATAAGGTGTAGTGAAGCTCCACGGGGTCTTTCCGTCCTACTACGCATAATCCGCATCTTCACGGATACTACAGTTTCATCGAGCTTCTCGTTGAGACAGTTCCCAAGTCGTTACGCCTTTCATGCGGGTCGGTATTTAGCCGACAAGGAATTTCGCTACCTTAGGACCGTTAGAGTTACGGCCGCCATTCACCAGGGCTTCGATTCAATGCTTCGGGTTACCCCTAACATCTCCTGTTAACCTACTGGCATTGGGCAGGCGTCAGCCCCTATACTTCGACTTTCGTCTTAGCAGAGACCTGTGTTTTTGGTAAACAGTCGCCTGGGATGCTTCGCTGCGGCCCCTTGCGGGGCGCCCCTTATTCCGAAGTTACGGGGCTCGTTTGCCTAGTTCCTTAACGAGAGTTCTCTCGAACGCCTGAGTCTCCTCGACTCACCTACCTGTGTCGGTTTGCAGTACGGTCAGATACATAGTATAGCTGTGGGGATTTTCTCGGCCCCCCTCATTCCAACTTCGTTCACCCCGAAGGGATCCCTTCGCCGATTTCGGCCTTTTTGCCAAACTTTCATCTGGCCCAGCCTAAATCTAGCCCGCCACTACCAACAGTGCGGGATTGGAAATCAAGAAGCGTCCTCCCATTGCCTATGCACTGGGTCCGGAATTTCGACCGGATGTCCATCGGCTACGCCTTCTGGCCTTGCCTTAGGGACCGCCTAACCTCCGTCTGACGAACATAGCCGGAGAAACCTTAGGTTTTCGGCGCACAGGATTCTCACCTGTGTTATCACTACTCATGCCTGCATTCTCACTCGTGTACGCTCCACCATTGCTTCCGCTATAGCTTCACTGCTGTACACGACGCTCCCCTACCGATCATCTTACGATGATCCCGAAGCTTCGGGAGATGACTTTAGCCCCCTTACATTATCCGCGCAAGATCACATTCGGCCAGTAAGCTGTTACGCACTTTTTAAAGGATGGCTGCTTCCAAGCCAACCTCCTGGCTGTTTACGCGATCTCACATCGTTTCACACTTAGTCATCGTTTAGGGCCCTTAGCTGTCGATCTGGATTGTTTTCCTTTTGACCACGGATCTTATCACTCGCAGTCTCACTGCCTTGCTTATACTTAGGTATTCGGAGTTTGGTTGGGTTCGGTAAGCGGGTAAGCCCCCTAGCCCATTCAGTGCTCTACCCCCTAAGCACAACGCAAAACGCTGCACCCAAATGCATTTCGGGGAGAACCAGCTATCTCTGCGTTCGATTGGCATTTCACCGGACTAACCACAGCTCATCCCGAGATTTTTCAACATCAATGAGTTCGGTCCTCCATGTTGTATTACCAACACTTCAACCTGGCCATGGCTAGATCACGCAGTTTCGGGTCTACTGATGCTGACTTGACGCCTTATTCAGACTCGGTTTCCCTCCGGCTCCGGCGCTAAACGCCTTAACCTTGCCAACACCAATAACTCGCAGGCTCATTCTGCAAAAGGTACGCCATCACACTTGAACGGATTACTCCGCACATGGTGCTCTGACTGTTTGTGGGTTGTACGATTTCAGGTTCTATTTCACTCCCCTACCCGGGGTTCTTTTCACCTTTCCCTCACGGTACTGGATGCACTATCGGTGACAAGATGTATTTAGCCTTACGCAGTGGTCTGCGCAGATTCACACGGGGTTTCACGTGCTCCGTGTTACTCGGGTACCACTTGAATTTGTTCTGAGTTTTCAAATACGGGGCTATCACCCTCTATGGCTGTGCTTTCCAACACTATTCCTTTAACCAGAAACAATCTTCTTTTCTATCAACCTCGAACTGAACCTCAAGGCTCAATTCGAGGGAGTTGATAGTAGTGGCCCCACGACCCCAAGAGGCAAGCCCCTTGGTTTAGGCTCTTCCGCTTTCGCTCGCCGCTACTTACAGAATCTCTTCGATTTCTTTTCCTCTGCTTACTTAGATGTTTCAGTTCAGCAGGTTGCCTTCACGACTCCTATGTATTCAGAATCGGATTGTCAAACATTACTCTGACAGGATTTCTCCATTCGGAAATCCCAGGATCAACACTTCTGTGCAGCTCCCCTGGGCGTATCGCCGCTATCGCGTCCTTCTTCGGCATCTTGTCCCTAGGCATTCGTCGTACACCCTCTTAAGCTTAAAATTGACTCGCAGCTTTATCGAGTGCTCGATGCATATTTCTTCAAACCACTATTCGATTTTCAAAGAACTCTTTCTCAGTTCGCTTGTCTGTTTGACCCGGCGACAAGAGAAGATGATACCAGCGAGCCTATCCATTGTCAAGGCTTCTTTAGGTTTTTTCTAGATTTCTTCTCGGAATGAAGCTTACAGAAACTCAGTAACGTCTGTATATATCCGGCATCAATACCTACCTTGAGTAGGTTTACACGCTTATCCTTACAAGGAACCTGCTCAAACACGCTTACAAGCGCTATTTCAGGGGTTTCCTAAGAGAGTCAGAAACTTTTCAAATATTCTCTTAAAAAAGTGAAAAGGGGGTCCTAGGATAAGTCCCGGACCCCCATCTCTACTACCAAAGACGCCTTCCTAGTGCATGTCTCGATCGCCAAGCATCAGCTGGATTTGGTTCACTTGACCAAGGTGGTAGACCATGTTCCAGTAAGGAAGACCCAAAACATCTCCCATCGTCATCGTCATCCCTCCCCCAAAAGGAAGAGTCACTTCTTCATCTAGCTTGTCTTCCGGGAAGTCTGCAATGGCTTGGCACAGTAGGACAGTCGTAGCTCGTGCGGCTTCAGCGCATTTCGCGATGGAGTCATAGGATTCCCGAAGTCGCTTAGATTCTTCGATTGCATGCCGATCAAAGTCAGGCACCTTCCGCTCCTGGATCACAGGCAAGAACCACTGAGCCTGGGCAGCAACCTCCTGCATTTGGTTAAGTGCAGACCGAGCAGCCTCGCCGGGAGACCAATCTACTTTATCTGCGGGTACAGCTTCAGCTGATCGACATATATCATCCACTGCCTTTTGGGTTTGCTTAACAAGTTGGTCGAGGTAACGCATATTAAATCGAGATTACCGCTCATCGCTTGAATCTCAAAACAAAAATGCCCTGCAGATCGCGGAGATCTACAGGGCACTCACTTTTAAGATAGCTTGCTGCTTACTTTTCGAAGATGCTCAAGCCTGCCTGATTCCAGTCATCTAAGAAACGCTTCAAACCAGAATCCGTCAAAGGATGCTTGAACAACATCTGCATGATCTTAAAGGGCATTGTAGAAACGTGCGCCCCGGCCTGAATAGCCTGAACCACGTGAAGAGGGTGCCGAACGGAGGCCACTAGAACTTCTGAGTCAAACCCGTATTCATGAACCATCTGCACCGTATGCTGCACCGCAACCATCCCGTCATCGCTCAGGTCATCGACGCGACCCACAAAGTTAGATATGTAGGTAGCGCCCGCCTTAGCTGCCATCAACGCTTGAGAGACACTGAAGACTAGAGTCACGTTTGTCTTGATGCCCTTGTCTGCCAAAGTAGAAACCAACCGGATCCCAGGCTCAATAAGCGGAACCTTTACAACAATCTGGGGATGCCAGCTGGAAATCTCCAATGCCTCTTTCAACATATCGTCGTAGTTGGTCGCCACCACTTCCGCACTGATATCACCGTTGGGAACCAGTTCGCAAATCTTCAGAACCGTTTCTCGGAACCCCTTGCCTGACTTTGCAATAAGCGTAGGGTTGGTGGTCACACCGTCCAAAACTCCCCACTCTGCTGCCTGGCGTACCTCTTCAACGTCTCCGGTATCTACGAATAGCTTCATCAAGTCAAGTTTACTTGACTCAACTTCCCTCAAGGTAAATTCAAAATCCATGTCAGTCGACCTTGCAAAGCTTCTTGAAGAATCTGGCGCCATCCTCCGCGGCCACTTTATATTCACCAGTGGACGCCACTCTGATACTTACTTTGAAAAGTTCCGAGTCTTAGAACGGCCTGATGTTCTTTCTGCTCTTGCGAAAGAGGTTGCCGAGCACTACAAAGATGCAGGCATTCAAATGGTCGCCGGCCCCACCACGGGAGGCATCATCATCGCCTTCGAAGTCGGTCGTCAAATGGGCTTGCCTACTATATATATAGAGAGCGAAGATGGGAAGAAGACTTTGAGGCGAGGACGAACCATCCCAGCGGGGGTCAAAGTTCTGGTTGTTGACGATGTTTTGACCACCGGCACTTCCCTTCTTGAGAGTCGAGACGCGATTATTGAAGCGGGTGGAGATCCAGTGGCCTACGCTGTCCTCATCAATCGTTCTCCAAAGGCGGTCGATCTGGGGCTACCCACCTTTGCCTCTTTCAAAGCAGACGCCGAGGCGTATCCAAGTTACGCCCCGGATGAAATTCCAGACTGGCTGGCCGCCATCCCGGCCGTTAAGCCGGGAACGAGGAAAGCTTAAGCTTTAGATTTGAATATATAGGTGCCATCCTCAATACGATAGGTTCCGTTCACCTGATCCAACACCTTCTGGATGGCATCTTCAAAGGACACAGCTTTTAGTTTCAGGTGCACCTCCCCTTGAAGGGACGGATCTATTCGGAAAGTCCAGCCCGCTCCATTCGATATGGCCTTCAAGGCTTCTCGGACATCCGTTCCTTGAAAATCCAACTCCGAGATCGTGGAAGCCTTCGTGACCCCACTGTGTGCTTGACGCCCCGGTTTCGGGTTCGCCGATATGTGATACACCCCGTTTTCTATCCACCAAGAACCACTAATCTGCTGCACTATATTGTTTAAGGCGGTCTCCAATGAGACGTTGTTTAGGTCCAAGGTAACCCAACCCTTTACGTCAGAAGAGATGGCGTAGGCCTTGCCTGTTTGCCTCAACAACACATCGAGTCCACCCCTCACTTCCTGATCGTTGAACTGGATACTAACCGTATCGGTGCTTGCCTTCTGACTACTAGGGGTTGCGTAGGTTGTCGGCGCAAGGGATTCTGTGCCTCGCACTCCGATGCTCGAGCCAGAACCACTTGGACTTGAAGGTGCTGCCAAACTGGAGCTTGTACTTCGAGTAGATCCACTGGTTCCCTTGCTGGCCCCAGATGGAGACTTACCTTGAGTGGTTGCCTTTGGAGGAACTGAGCTTGGCTGTTTAGAGCCCCGTATCTTAGCGGACTCCTTCAAGAGCTGCTTTCTCTCTTTTTCAAACTGAGCCCGAGTAATGTCTTTTAGCTTCACGTAATTCTTGCCATTCCATGCATAGACCGCAACTAGCTCTTTACTATCAGAATTCACCCAAGCCTTCTTTTTATCTTTCGTGACCATCCAAACCTTGTATTTGCTTGGACTCGCCTTGCCCGACGAAGGCTTGATTGCTTTGGAACTGACACTTTTCGCACTCCCTTGCTTGGGCGGAATCGCCTTGTCCTGAGCCTGAGCCAATTGATAAGTTGGGAGTAACCCACAGGTAGTAAGAGCGAGAACCCAGATTCCCGACTTTCGCCAAACGCTTTGTTTCATGTTAAAGTGTTTCATCGCCTCCAATCTCCGGTGAATCGTTCTGTAGGAAGCAGCCATCGGAAGAACTCCTGGTGCGTTCCCAATGCGCGCGGCCACCGTCACGCGCAAAAGCATGTCTGCATAGGTCTGAATGGATACTCCAGCAAGTTGGGCCGCTAATCGATCCGTTGCTGATTCGTGATCCAGTCGAGACAGTCTTGCGGCCAACCAAACCATGGGATTAAAAAAGAAAAGGGCCTGAACTCCTGAAGTGATGCTAAACCAGGTCAAGTCTCGCCGAGCTATATGAGCCACCTCATGCGCCAGCATCATCCTCAAATCAGTCGCCACTTCCTCGTTTAGAACGTGTTGCGGCAGAATGATCGTAGAGTGAAATCCTCCAACTAACATCGCGCTCTGAACCTTGGGAGATGCCCTCAAGTGAACGGGAGGAGGCACTTGGGCTTTGTCCATCAGTTCAACCAACACCGCCTGAATCGTTGGGTTCGTTACGGGTGAAGCCGACCTCGCTACGACAAACGCTCTTCTGAGTCCCAGTAGTCCGCAAAAGCCAACGGCACTTGCACCCAGAATCCACATCAAGGTGAAAGGATTTATCTGCGAGGTAGGTTGTGGTGAAGGTGAAGTTATGGAGTGGACGGAGCCTAGTTCCGACGATATATCAGTTCCGGAGATATAGCTTATGTTTGAGCCTTGCCCATCAACCGCTACGCCAGGCAGGATATGAAGCGTGACAACTGCAAACGGCAATAAGCTCAGCAAAGGCTTGAGGAAGGCCAGTCTCCAGATCCATGCCTTCCAATCCGCAGGAATAGACGGGCAAAGTCTAAAAACTGCCCACACACCCAAGAATAAGGCGCTACTTTGAAGAGTAATCATCAGCAGAGCTTCAGGAGTCATCTCTTCCCTCCTCCAAATTCTTGACCAAGTCTCGTAGCGCCTGGAGTTGAGCTGCATCCACTTCAGCCTTGCTACCTAAATAGGCCACTAGCGGTGCCACCGAACCTCCAAGTACGGAATCTACAAAGTCTTCTACGAACCCTTCAATCAGAGACCCTTTGGCTGTTGAAGGTCGATATCGAAACACGCCTTCAACCTTTTCACGATCCAGAAAGCCTTTCTGGCGAAGCCTTTCCATCATGTTAAGGGCGGTGTTTCGAGTTTGCCCCTTGGTTTCCGCCAAATAATCCCCCACCTCCGTGACTGTCGCAGAGCCCTGTTCCGCAATAAACCGCAGAACCTCGCTTTCCGATCTTCCGATGCTTGGCTTTCTACTCATAACCTCTACCGACAAATGTCGTTAGGATCAGTATAGAGCAATAAACGACATTTGTCGTTAGGTTTTTTGAGTTTTCTTCGCACAGGCGAAATCTCGCCCACCAAAACCAGATGGACTTCTGGCTGAATCAGCGTTCAAAAGTGTGGTTGGCACATCTTCAGTTTCGACTGCTTTCCGCTTGCTGGGCTCTAAGCACCCCTCGTGGTGGAAATAAACATATAGTCTTAAGCATCAAAATAGCGTTCGAATCAAGAATCATGAAACGGCTCAAGAATGCCGGAATCACAAACGAAAGAGTTATCGTCTTTAGTGCGTGATTAAAAGCGAACAAATAGCAAAAGTTATCATTGGACATATTGAAGGCAAGTGCGTTTATGAACACGATATCGGCACATCTAACGGAATGTATGATCTGCGAATAGGCGACAAAGATAATCCAGAGGCCGCGATAGAAGTAACAAGGCTCGTAGACAAGAAATGGATGGATCTTTGGTACGCCGGGCCAGAACATGAACCTCGCAAAATCCAATCCCAATATGCTTGGAAAGTCGGCATTGAGAACAAGTTTCGAATCAAACAGAACATTAGCGAACTCAATAATGTTATTCAGCAGATGGAGGCATTAGGTTTATCTACGTATTGGCGATTCAAGGATTTTCGCCGTCCATGGAGAAAATGGGCTCAAGAAGTTGGAGTTCAATACATTAGAATCTCAACTTGGCTAGAACCTGGCGAACTAGTATTCTCTATGGTTCCAACAGCTTTTACATTTAATGAAATGGGGATTGGAGTAAGTGATGAGATTACTGCATATCTCCATTCAGATAAGTGTCGTGATAACCGAGATAAGTTAGGAAAATCAAACTCACATCGAAGAGAACTCTTTATCTTTACTGGCATAACTGGAGTTGCTCCACGGTTAGAATCGTATGTGCACACAAATTGTTTAACTTTGCCGCCAGACACACCTAAACTACCTCATGAAATCACGGCAATATGGATAGTTAGCCGAACCTGTGGACTCTACTTTCAGGATCACTGGCTCAGATTTGATTCTTACGAAGAACAGGTTGAGAAGTTATTAAAATCCTCAATGTGAAAAATGGGTTACTGCATCATGATCGATACGCCACAGATAGCGTTGAAGAGTTGACTGCTATTGCTAAGAAAAATATGTCATTTACATAAGGATATTCCTCACAACACAATCATGTACACGGAAAAACCAGTCCGAAGGCGGTACAGCCCAGATAGTTTGATTACCCCCCTGACCCCAATGCCATCCCCGATGGACTCGGTACAAATCAGCCACTAAATCCAAGTTGACAAAAACTCGAATACTCACCCTTTATATATGGGGAGGTCGAGATTTTTTGGCAATGTAATGAGGAACGGCAAAACCATCACCAGCTTGTCCAGATTCTCAACTTAACTCGTATAAATCAAAAAAACATTTGCGACTTGTAGATAAAAACACACTCAAAATCAAAGTCAATTTGAACCTAAGCTAGCCACCGTTTTTTGAACCCGCCAACGGTTGCATTTCGGACAGATTTGAACCTAAAAAATGGTGGCTATCAGTTAGAAAGAAGCGTACGCCGCCTATGACGATAAGAAGAAACTCTTTGAAAAATGAACTAAAACCATCGTTCCAAGCACTGACGAAATCCAAGACGGACCGAGTCTAAACCTTAAATGATTGTCCTACTTCCATTGCGAATGAAAAGTGAACTCCCGATGAGCGACAGCGCCACGCAAACCATGACCACACTGCCTGTGCGGCCCGAGGGGTTTCTTTGACCCCGATCCGGTTTCGGAATAGAGCCCACTTTTTGCCACTTCCCATCATCGCCCACTTCGTATTGAATGTAGTCAATTTTGTCGCTGACCATCGATCCTTTTGGAAGCGAGGTCTTTGTGAAAGGTACAGAGATGGTATCAACTCTTTTTGCAGAGATTAGCTCGTACGTTTTTGTTTCTACAACGGGGTTGAAGTTTGCAACCGATACAACCTTTGAGGGAAGAATGATGTTGCCAAACCGCTTAAAACCAATCGCGTTCTTTTCGAAAACGGGTCCTGTCGCAAATCGTATCTTGGCTTTGCTAACTAGATTGGTTGCCTTGTCTAACGTCAACTCATAAGCGTCGCCTGCTATTTCAAACTTGCTTGTACCTGCAGTTGCAGGGTACTTGGATAAAAGTGAAGCAGTGTTATGACCGTTCAAGACGTAGGTCGGCTCGTAGAATTCCATGTTTCCTGGACCTCGCTCCTGCACAAATCGAGTGTAAAAACCCTTTTTGGGTAAATCAAGCGAATCCACATTGTAAAGGCATACATCTTTTGATTCGACGATGGTCCTCTCGTTTACACCGGGCTGGTTTAGGTTCTTACTTTGAACAACAGTTATTCCGCCCTTTGTTTGTTGCGTCACTTGAAAGTAGATACGACTCACACGTTCTGGTTGCTCTGGATCTGGGATGTCTGCTTTTACCGTGTACACCACCTCGAACCCGCTCGCCATTTTATCGAAGGGTGCTTGAGCCATCGCAAACGAGGAGGAAAGCGCAAACACTAATGGAAGGCTGCAACTTATAGAACGTATTTTCATGGCCCCACATTTCTTGCTGCCGGAGGTACGCAGTCAATTCAGGTTCGCCTGAAAAGTGATTCAACGTAAGCGACCACTAATCTTCCCGACACAAAGCCACATATCCCGCAGAACATGGAAATCTTATCATATCTTTGCGTCTAGTGACTATTTTTTGCTTTTAATCCGTTTCTTCGTGTCTTGAGGAATTGAGGCGACACCTTCAGCACTTAGCACCAATAGTAAAGATTGCAAGAGGAGCAAACTCAGACCGTTTCAGGCGAGGCTTCTGTCGCCTGAAACGATCAATCCACTAGCCGCCCTTAGCTAAGCGGGTAAAGGTTTCTTTGTCAACCGCTCGCATCAAGCACTCTTCATATGAGCAGTTTCCATTTCGGAAGTGAGCTGCAAGGGATGCGTCCATCGTCTGCATTCCAAGCTGTTGAGAAGTCTCAATCATGGAGTACATCTGGTGGGTCTTCCCTTCTCGAATGAGGTTCTTAATCGCAGCGGTACCCAACATGATCTCAATCGAAGCGCACCGACCCCCACCCAAACGAGGCAATAGCTGTTGCGATACAACCGCTTCTAGCGTGTTTCCAAGCAAAACGCGAATTTGATCTTGCTGATCCGAGGGGAAAACGTCAATCACACGGTCGATAGTGCTGGGAGCGTTTCGAGTGTGAAGTGTGCCAAAGACTAAGTGTCCTGTTTCCGCTAGAGTTAAAGCGGCTTCGATGGTTTCAAGGTCGCGCAACTCACCAACCAGGATGATGTCCGGGTCTTCACGAAGAACCGCACGGAGAGCATTGTGGAATGAATACGTGTCCGCATGCATTTCGCGTTGGTTCACCATACATTTCTTGTGTTGGTGCAGATACTCAATAGGGTCTTCGATCGTGAGAATATGGTTGGTGCGATGATCGTTGATATCATCGATCATCGTGGCGATAGTTGTCGATTTACCTGATCCCGTAGGCCCCGTAACCAAAATCAAACCCGAAACACGTTTGGATACTTCTCGGATAACCGGAGGAAGCCCAAGTTGCTCGAAAGAGGGAATCTTGGTCGGAATAACACGAAGCGCTCCTGCATAGGACATGCGTTGCATGTAAACGTTAAAGCGGAACCGGGCCAAACCTTTGATGCTATAAGCAAAGTCAAGTTCGTGCGTACTCTCAAGTTTCTCGATGTGATCATCGGTGAGAGTTTCAAAAATCATCCGCCGAGTGTCTTCCGGCTCCATGATGGTGTAAGGAAGGGGAACCACTTCACCATCCAGCCGCATCATCGGCGGCAAACCGACCGTGAGGTGGATGTCACTTGCTTTCCGCTCAATCGCCATCCGAAGAATATCGTCAATATGTGCATCCTTAACGGGCAGCGCATCTGCTTCGACTTGGTGTCCTGCAGATACTTCATCAGTTATGTCGTATCGCTTATCACTGACATCAATCTCGTGGACAGATTGATCCACATACGCAGGTTTATATGTAGAGGTCTTATCTGTATCAAGCTCTTCCAGAATCCTGGCAGCTTCCTTCTGCAGATCAGAAGCCCCTGCTCCTGCCGAGCTGACAGGAACCTCAATAAACTCACCCGTCCGAGGATCTTGCACCATCTCTGTGGCCGGAGCCACGGGTGTAGGTTCTGGAGCCGGTGTCGCCTGGCTCTCCGAAGTGTTAATGACTTGATTCCAACTGAATCCACTTGACATTGTTTTCTCCTAGAACGTTAACTGGGCGGCTGATATCTCCGCAATTCCTTCCTCAACAATTCTCTCCGCCTGCTCAAGAGGAAGCTGGAGATGGGCAAAAGCCCACTCGGGAACATCCAGTTCATCTGCCTTGCGACCTTGTTTCGCAATTCGGGCAATCGCGCTTGACAAAGCGATGGACGCTCTCTCCGCCTTAAAGTTGTCTTCCTCTAGTGGAGGCTCAATGTATTGAAGTCCTTGGACCAAAGACTCTGGGAAACCCCACTTCTGAGTTGCCGCCACCGCTACTTCTACGTGGTCGCAACCAAAGATTTGATGCTCAGCTTCAATGACGCTGACACCTGACTCGATCAGATGAGAACACTCCGTGTAGTTTCCGTCTCCAAATCTATCCAGCAAAGTCTTGCCGAGGACATGGAGCAAGCCACAGGTATAGGATTCGTCTGCAGACAGATTGGGAGATACTCTGGACAGCCATTTAGCGCATACGGCAGTATCAACCGAGTGCCTCCACCAAGTTCGGCGGCGCAATGACTCTTCGTCATTTTTGCCAACAAACATATCAAAGGCTCCAACCGTCATTGCCAAGTTCCGCACACTCTTGAATCCAAGAAACATCAAAGCTTCTTTGATTGAGGTCACTCTCTTTGGCAACCCAAAGTAGGCTGAATTGGCCAGAGTCAAAATCTTGGTGCTAAACCCTGGGTCGATGGTTATCGCCTTTTCCATCTCGATTGCCGGTGAATCGCAGTCACTGGTGATCTCTAGCACCTTGAATACAACGTGCGGCAACACAGCCAAATTGTCCACTTTGGACATAAGGTCGTTCAGCGCTTGTTTCGGATCTGATTTTGGTAACGCAGACATCTCTAACTTTCCCCTTAAGATCATCGGCAAACTTACGCGTAAAGCACACGCAAGACTTCATCAACCGATGTCACACCCATCAAGATTTTTGAAACGGCATCCATTTGTAGGGTCTTCATCCCTCCCTGTACCGCTAAGTTTCGGATGATATGAGACGGACTTCGCTTCAGAATCTCGTCGCGAACATCGTCTTGCATCATCATTAATTCGTGTACACCCGTTCGGCCTTTGTAACCAGTGCCCTTACAGTGGTCGCACCCTTTTCCTTTGAATAGAGTGATTTCGCCTCCGGTATCTGCTCCAATTTCGTCCGGAAGCGGGAAACCATAGCGAAGCAGGGTCTCACGCTGAGCCGTATACGACTCCTTGCAGTGAGAACAGATTTGACGGACCAACCTTTGGGCCAGAACACCAATGACGGCTGATGAAATCAAAAACGGTTCGACTTCCATATCGGTCAAACGCGATGTAGCTGATGGAGCATCATTGGTGTGCAGCGTACTAAGCACCAAGTGCCCCGTAAGCGCTGCTTCCATACCGATGGTTGCCGTCTCCTTGTCACGCATTTCACCAACCATGATTACGTCAGGGTCCTGTCGCATGAGGGCGCGCAGGCCGGCCGCAAACGTCATACCGGCACGAACATTCACACCGCATTGGTTGATTCCACCCAACTCATACTCAACTGGGTCTTCAATAGTCGTGATGTTGTTTGTTCCCGTGTTGAGCTTGTTGAGAATGGAATATAGAGTGGTGGACTTACCCGAACCCGTGGGTCCGCAGACCAGAATGATTCCGTAAGATCTAGACGCCATATCCTCAATCAGCTTCAGGTTGTGCGGCAAGAAGCCTAGCTTGGAAAGCCCCACGTTAATGCCGCCTTTATCTAAGACACGCATAACGATCTTCTCGCCGTAGACCATTGGCAAGGTCGAAACTCGGAAGTCAAACTCCTTTCCCCCGATGACGGCACTGATACGGTTATCCTGTGGAACTCGCTTTTCTGCAATATCCATCTCGGACATAATTTTCATGCGGCTGATAAGAGGTGCACAAACCTTTCTAGGCAGCTTCATTCCCTCGACCAAAACACCGTCGATTCGGTATCGAACCCGCATTCCGTCTTTTTGGGGTTCCATATGAATATCGCTTGCCTTGTCGGTAATCGCTTGGCTTACGATCAGATTAGCAAGCCGGATAATGGGCGCGTCTTCGCCCATTTCTCTCAGCTCGGCCTCGCTTAACTCCTCTTCCCCGCCTTTGACCACTTCAATGTCGCCGTCAAAGTCCTTCATCACGCCCGCAAGCGCGTCATTAACATTGATGTCAACCTTGTAATGACTTCCAAGAGCCGCGATCAGGTCCTCTTCGATCGCGATCATCGCCTCAATCTCCAAACCTGTGGTCAGACGAAGTTCATCGATCACAAAAATATCGAGCGGGTTGACCATAGCTACCATCAAGCGGTCACCCTGTCTCTCGATAGGGACACACTTGAATCGCTTTGCAACCTGAGGTGAGATTAGCTCCATTGCCTCAGGCTGAGGGGTTACATCGGCAATATCAACAAAAGGGATTCCCCAGACTTTTCCTAAACAGCGGACACGGTCACGCTCGGAAACTAACCCCATACTGACAAGGACACGAGCCACCGGCTCTGCCCCGCCAAGTTCCTTATGCTTCTGGATCGCGAGGTCAAGCTCCTCCTGCGTAATCAGTCCTTCCGCAACAAAATGTTCTCCAGCAAGCATCGATAAATTCTCCAAACCACGGGAAGCCATCCCATGTGATCTAGGTGTTCCATCCTGGTAAGAAACCTGACCTGGTAAAAATGGGGTCATCCCAACGAACTGTGTGAGTTGCTGGCTAGTGGAATTACGGGGCCAGGGCGGTAAGGAATCGCCTCGTCTAGTTACAAGTCCATGACGTGTGCTCGTGTCACACTCACCCCAGGCCCATATTGACCCCAACCACCTAAACCGGGTACAAATCTGTTCCCCACATGCCCAGGTGGTGAAATTGGTAGACGCGCTGGCTTCAGGTGCCAGTCCCCGCAAGGGGGTGAAGGTTCGAGTCCTTTCCTGGGCACCACACAATTCCTCAAGTTCAATTTAACCTACGTTTTCGGCCTTTGTAGCCCCGAAGTTTGGGCTACAAGCGGTGGACATCTGATCCCAAAGCCGCTTCAGATAGTGTAGTGTCTCAATGATACACAGGCGAGTAACTTCATTCATTCGTCTGTGCAATATGTGTTTGCGACAGTTGAGATGAGTGAGATTGAGTCCGTGCTTCGTAAGGAGAAAGATCGCCCCCGGCCGGGTAAACCGAAGGTCATTCCAAAGTCAAAGGAAGAAGCGGTGTTGACTCTTACTCGAATGACGACGCGCGAGGACGGGACGCATTGGAGCGTGCGTACAATGGCCGAAGTCGCAGGTGTCAGCAAAGCAACGGTGCAACGGATTTGGTCAGCCCACGGTATCAAACCCCATCTCATTCGAACCTTCAAGCTGAGCAAAAACCCAAAGTATTAAGAAAAGCTTGTCGATGTCGTCGGTCTCTATCTTTCTCCACCCGACAAAGCGCTCGTGCTGTGCGTGGACGAAAATCTCAGATTCAAGCTCTGGACAGAACCCAACCCGGACTCCCCATGAAAAAGGGGCGCTGCGGCACGATGACCCATGGCTACAAACGCCACGGAACCACCACTTTGTTTGCCGCTCTGGACATCGCCACCGGCAATGTCTTGGGTAAGTGTTTTGCCCGCCATCGCTCGACCGAGTTCGTGAAGTTCCTCGATCAGATTGAGGCGAATATTCCCAAAGACATGGATGTGCATCTGGTCCTGGACAACTACGGAACCCACAAGACTGAGGCGGTGAGAAAGTGGCTGCTCAAAAGACCCCGATACCATCTGCACTTCACTCCCACCCACGGGTCTTGGCTCAACCAGGTCGAACGGTGGTTCGCCCTCCTGAGCGAGAGAGCCATCAAAAGGAACGCTCACCGTAGCGTTGGGGAGCTTGAGAAGGACATCATGGCGTTCATAGAAGTCCATAACCAAGAGCCAAAGCCCTTCAAATGGGTCAAGGACGCAGACCAGATTCTCGCATCCATTGCCAGATTCGCACAAAGGACATCGAAGCTGGCTGCGCCAAATACCGACTCAAATACTTGTGAGGATATTCAATGACTCACTACACTAGTCTATCCATACTGCATTACCCTGATGTATGCGGGCAAACGAACCGCAATATCTCAACAAGAATAAGCTGATGAATAGCTAAGCTATGTCAATCGGTGCTTCGCTTTGCGCCCTTCTCCAAGCCCAGCTTGCCGACTTTGAACAAGTTTTGGAGAAGGCCGCCAAAAGTTGGGAATGCTGCTAACCATCTTTGGATATATGGCCTTGCCCAATATTTGATCGTTGTAAATGGATGGAAGTGCCGTATTCTTCTTTCATGAGAAGATTTGGGTTTCTGATCGCTTTCTCCATCATGTTTTCTGCGGCAATTGCGCAGGCTCCTCCACCGGCTCCTGTAGAGTTTATTCTGAAAGATGTTCGGGCTAAGGCGGCTTCAGAGAACAAGGCGGTGTTTGTTCGTTTCACTGCTTCTTGGTGCGGCTGGTGTCATCGTATGCAAGATGTTTTGGACAAACCGGAGGTCAAAAAGGTTTGGGACAAGTATTTCGTCTCGACTCCGATTGTTGTGCTAGAGAACGGCGAAAAGGAGAAGTTGGAGAATCCGGGTGGAGAAAAGCTATTGGAATCAGTTGGCGGTAAAAATCAAGGGATTCCCTTCTTCTATTTTGCCGATGCCAAGTCGGGCAAGATGATTGTGAATTCGTTGATGCCCGCCGCCGAAGGTAAAAAGGCTTCCAATGTCGGTTGTCCCTATGAGCCCTCAGAGGTTGTTTTTTTCATGGATATTTTGAAGAAAGCTGCGCCCAAAATGTCAGCGGCAGAGAGAACCATAGTTCAACAAGGGTTCGAGTCTCTAAGGAAATCTGCGGGCTAGTTTTTAAAACGCTACCTGACGAGTGTATTTGTTCGCCAGGTAGTTACACTATGCGCTCTTAGTCCTAAAATGTACAGATTTCCACCTACATTGCCTCTAGCCAGAGCCGTCTAGCGAACTCCGCTAGGGTATCTTTTGGGGTGAGGACTCCTCCCCGTACTCGAACTGCAGGCAACTTCGTTTTGCGTCCGGCATGGTCCCGGATATTTGCATTGAGTACGCACACGCATTCCCACGGCCATTACCACGATCATGATGAGCATCATGATCACCACATGCCCTTTGGTCTCTTTTTCTTGGCCATGGGCGTTCAGTTGTCCGCAGTGATTGGCTTGTACTGGTGGATAGCGCCGAATGTGTTTACCAAAGAGGTCGCGAATCCTTGGTCGATTGTCGTCTGCACACTGCTGTTAGGCATCCCATTTAGCCTTTTTGAATATCTCTACCACCGATATCTATTGCACTCAGCGGTATTGCCATTCATTTCATCGATGCACCGGGCGCATAGCACGCATCACGGACTGACCTATGTGAAGGCTGCGGTGACTCCCAATGATCCTGCCAAGCTAGTGCCTGTTAAGAGCGAGTACCCCATAGAGCACGCGCACCAGGAAGAGTCGATGATGTTTCCTTTGTGGTCGCCACCGATCTTCATTGCCGTATTCCTCGTTGTTCTAGGTTTCCCCCTAAAATGGCTCTTGCCTAATCAGCCAATATTGATCTCGCTAATGATCGGCGTGGCGATTTACCTGGTTTTATATGAGGTGTGGCACGCCATTTTGCACCTACCCTACGAGAAGTTTTGGAAACCCTTAATGGAGGCCAAGTGGTCACGTCGACTATTCCGACGGCTTTACAGCTTCCACTTAATGCACCATTGGCGACCAACATCTAACCTAGCGGTTGTTGGATTCTGGGGTGTTGCGGTTTGGGATCACGTATTCTTGACTCACCGGCGCCCAGAACGGATTCCCGTCAATGGTTCCCAGGTGAACTATGAAGACGCAGAACTAAGAAAGCCACTATGGCCCATCTCCCAGTTCGATAAGTGGCAGGGCAGTTGGTATAAAACATCAAGGTCCATTGAGAAGTTTCTAGCCAAGGTCTTCTTGCGCCGAAGCTAGGAGCTATCTTTACCTTCACATGTGTTAGCTACTGCTCATGAAATAGCAGTTCACTACAACCTTTCGTGTGCAGATCGCTTAAAAATCTGAAAATTTGATGATAGGCTTGCAAAAAAACATTAATACGCTTATCATGGCAATGTAAGTTCTAGTTAATTATTTTTTACTAGACGTATTCTTTTGCCGAGGTAAACAAATGAATCGAAGAGCCTTCACGCTCATTGAGTTGCTTGTCGTTATTGCAATTATTGCAATTTTAGCCGCCATCCTATTCCCTGTCTTTGCTCAAGCTAAAGCTGCTGCAAAGAAGACTCAAGCCATCAGTAATTTTAAGCAGTCCGGAACCGCAGTTGCGATGTATACCGGAGACTATGACGGAGCCTTTATGCTTTCCAACAGCGGTAGCATCGGAGGCCCAGGCTGGGGGTATGGCCCTCCCGATACCGTTCCGGGGCAGCAAATGGCCCCGTACATGAAAAACACACAGATCAACATTGATCCAATGGATCCATGGCAAAGTGAATCTCAACGTATCGCTGACCAGTGTCAGTACATGGGATGTACAGTTGCAACAGCGACGGCGGAACAGAAAGCATACGCTTTAGCTGTAAGGAGCAACATTGGCTATAACTACGCCTTCTTTAGTCCTTGGATTTACCGCTGGCAGACGGATAGATACGTCGGATCCGCGAGTACAAATGAATCTAGCGTCGGAAACGTTGCAAACACTCTGATGTTTGGATCTTCTATTTGGGATAGAGTTAGCGGTGGAGGCCCGACCGGAGGCGGAAACTGGGTTATTGAAACTCCTTGTTGGCTAGATTCCAGCGAGCAGCTACTCCAACCTATGCGCCAATATCATGAAGCTGGAACTCTCCAAAGCTACGCCAGTGGATGGTCCACTAACGCAAATGCGTGGAACGTGTATGGTGGTTTGTGGCCATTCTACAATCAAAAGGACCTTAGCAATATTGCAGGTGGGCTCAAAGATGGACAAGTAATAATGGGCTTTGCTGATACTCACGTGCAATCCAAACCGCTCAATTACGCAACGGCAGGATGCTCGGTCTACGGTCAGGGTGTAAGGAGAGGTGTTGTAACAGACAAGGATAAATTCATCTGGGATCTTGAGTAGGATGAAAAAAATCCTAAGCTCTTGTTTATTAGTAGCTTGTCTCTTTGGTTGCAATGGAGGCTCCGATCTAGCACCAGAAGACAGCATGGAAAGCCAACTGAAAGCTGGCACTAAGGCTGAGCCAACGACTCCTAAGTCAGGTCCAGCCAAAGCTGACCCTAGCAAGAAATAAAGCAGAAAGCCCGGAGAGTGATCTCCGGGCTTTCTGCTTTTTAGTGTCCCTATTTCTTACTTGCGCGTTCCAAGAACCCTTCAACACTCATTTCGCCTAGATCGCCTTCTTCTCGCGAACGGACTCCGATCGTTCCTTCTTCTAGTCCTCTATCTCCCAAGATCAGCATGTAAGGCGTTTTTGCCAATTGCGCCTCTCTAATCTTTTTGCCAAGCGTCTCCCGACGATCATCAACGGTTACACGCAGGTTGCGAGTGTCATGGATGACGTCCCGCAGTCGATTGGCTAGGGCATGAGCAGCATCGTTGTGCCGATCTGCGATGGATAAGATCGTGATCTGAACTGGCGAGAGCCAGAAGGGGAACGCTCCTGCGTACTGCTCTGTTAAAAGCCCGATCATTCTCTCTAAAGAACCGAATGGAGCTCGGTGGATCATGACAGGACGATGGGGCTTACTATCTTCTCCGGTGTACTCCAATTCAAACCGCTCCGGCAAGTTGTAGTCCACCTGGACAGTACCCATCTGCCATTCACGCCCCAAAGCATCCTTGATAATCAAGTCTAGCTTTGGACCATAAAATGCTGCGTCTCCTGGAGATACTTCGTAGTCAAGGCCCAACTTGTCACAAGCATCCATGATTGCCTTTGTTGCGGCCGTCCAGTTATCGTCGTGGCCAACATACTTGTCGCTGGAAGGATCCTTTGTCCCAACCCGGACTCGGAAATCATTGAGACCCAGTTTCTTCAAAACGGTCTGCATTAGATCGACAACTCCAATAAACTCGTCCTGCAGTTGATCTGGAGTTACAAACAGGTGAGCATCATCCTGAGTAAACCCACGGGCTCGCAAAATCCCCGTTACTTCTCCGCTCTGCTCATATCGATGCACCGTTCCAAACTCGGCGTATCGAACCGGAAGGTCCCTATAGCTCCGCATCTGAGACTGATAAATCTCGATGTGGAACGGACAATTCATCGGCTTAAGGATGTAAGTATCCTTGTCACCATCTTCATCTTCCATGAATGGGAACATCTTGTCCCGATAGTTGATGATGTGTCCGCTTTTCTCATAGAGCTTGATGCTCGCGATATGTGGAGTGACGACCGGGTCGTAACCTCGCTTCACCTGTTCTTTCTGAAGGAAATCTGTCATCACCATCCGCAGAGTCGCACCCTTAGGCAACCAGAGAGGTAAACCCGTTCCAACTCGTGGGCTGAACATAAACAAACCTAGTTCCTTGCCCAACTTTCGGTGATCTCTCTTGGCCGCTTCTTCAAGCATGTGCAAGTGCGCCGCAAGTTCTTCGGCCGTCTCAAAAGCCGTCCCGTAGATTCGCGTCAACTGCTTATTCTTAACGTCTCCACGCCAATAAGCACCGGCGAGAGTCATCAGCTTGTAATGCTTTATCTCTTTCGTGGTGTCTACATGAGGGCCGCGGCAAAGATCCATAAAGCGGTGCAGTTTGCCTTCACGGTCCGTGCGCTGCTGGTTATAAAAGCTGATGGTCTCACCCGCCGGAATCGCATCCAAAAGTTGAAGTTTGTACTCAGCTACGGCTTCGCCCATTCCAGGAATCGCTTCATCTAAGATGAGGGACTTCGCTTCGTCTCTACTAACCTCAGATCGCTCAATGCGTTGATCCAGCTTGCTCAATTCCTTCATCTTCGCCTCAATCTTGGGAAGATCCTCTTCCTTCAAAGGCTCAGGGAAATCGATGTCGTAGTAAAAGCCGTTCTCAATGGGAGGACCAATTGAGAGCTTTGCCCCGGGGTAAAGCTCAGTCACAGCTTGAGCCATTAAGTGGGCAGCAGAGTGGCGGAGACGATAAAGATAAGATTGTTCGTAAGATTCGCTCATTGCGTATTCCTTCCCTTACCGTGGGATTGGGTTGTCAAGCCAAATTATGGCAGGCAAACCCAAACGGACAAGAGAAGTCCTAATATCAAGAAACAATTGTTAAGTCTGTCGTTTCTCGGGAACAAGATCGGTTTCCCCAAGCGTCTCACATGTAAGAATGAAGCATTACACGTCGTCATGCCTTTTTATAGTGTTGGCCTGTACGGCTCCTGCTCAAATCATTCGTTTCGAAGATCCAGAGGAACTGGCCCATTCTCAGATAAACGAAGCCTTTTGGGGACTCTGGAGACAACGGTCGTTGGCATTCCGCATCAATGTGAATGAGCGAGCTTCGTTTTTAAGTCAACGCAATGGCACCATTTCAGGGTGGGTTGTCTTTGATTCATTGACTCAAAGGGATGTATTGAAATTGGACATCTCTGAGTACAGCGGAGGCGTCGCGGAGAAACAGATTTTGCTTCGTCGAATCGTAGCTGATGGCTCCAAGTTTCTGGTCTATGATCCCAAGAGTAATACCTATACGGTCACAAACTATGCTGGACCAAACCGCACACGACAGTTTTATTCGCTCATAGATAAAGTTGCAGGCGATGGTCCTCTCCTTTTGTTCAGTCGACTAGCTGACCAAGTTTATTCAGGCCCTCAACCACGGTTCCGGAATTGGTTACCAGGAAGCTATCTTCAGCCTGCCGGCAAGAAGGAAAGCAACATCTTCATGATTCAGCCTTTCCCAGGGGGAGGAGAGCGTTCTATCATGCTGATGAATCCACTTGTGGGAGTGATCTACACTCATCGGCTAAGCCAAAACCTGAACGGTCCCCAAACAACCTGGAATCTGTCCCTCAACTGGAATCAAGGTGGATTTGGTAAGTTCGACTTTGTTCCACCCATGAATGCGAAGCAAGTGGGCAGCTGAACAACTATGCTTTATGCCTGACCAAGCATAAGGCAAGTAGGCTACTGTATCTGAACCAGTCTGTAAACAGGCTTCAAAATAGAGAAGCCATGCCAGACCTACAACCTGAGATTTCCACCCTCACTATCCATGGAGGGCACCACTCCAGATCTGAAGGCAGCGCAGTCTCCTCCATTCCGAACTTATCAACAAGCTTTCTAACTCATCCAAGTTCAATCGGTTTCTCGGCGAATGACTTGTCTGAAGAGGCTCCTAGTTTCTACACTCGCTGGGGAAACCCAACCCTAGGTGAGCTTGAGTCTCGACTTGCAGTCTTGGAAGGGGGAGAAGCGGCAGTAACCTTCGGCAGCGGCATGGCAGCCATTGCCTCCTTATTCCTATCGCGTCTCAGTGTGGGAGATCACCTTATCTATCCAGACGTTTGCTATGCTGGCGTCGCGGAACTAGCAAAAGATATTCTGCCCAAGTACGGCATTTTGACAAGTACGGCGGATTTTTCTAACCTTGAATCAGTCGCCAAAGTGATCAGGCCAGAGACAAAACTGATCCACATTGAAACTCCAGCCAATCCGACTCTTAAGCTAACCGATATCGCCGAAGTCGCCAAGATCACTAAGAGTATTGGAGCAGAACTATCAGTCGATTCCACCATTGCCACCCCTTTGGCGACAAGGCCACTTCATTTGGGAGCAGATTATGTAATCCATTCCCTCACCAAGTACATGTCAGGACATGGAGATTCACTCGGCGGGGCAGTCATCGGCTCTTCACCAGCCATGGCTGAGCTACGCCGAGGCAACCTTATTCATCTAGGCGGGGGCATGGCCCCATTCAATGCTTGGCTTACTCTTCGAGGACTAGAAACTCTATCACCACGCATGACCCTACATCAATCCAATGCACAGGCCGTAGAGGAATATCTTTCCCAGCACCCTAAGATAAGTGCCGTATATTGGCCTGGATCCTCTAGTCATCCACAGCATGAGCTTGCTGCCCGTCAAATGAGCAACTATTCAGGCCTCATGTCGTTTTCAGTAAAGGACATGGGCGTAGAACTCGCAGCCAAGCTCGCGGAAAAGCTAAAAATCATTTCCTATGCTGTGTCCTTGGGAAAGACCAAGAGCTTAATCTTCTACATCCCCAGTGAGGACATATTGCGCTCCTCCTTTAGATTGTCGGAAGAGCAATCAAATGCCTACCGTTCATGGGCTGGAGAAGGGTTATTCCGACTTTCCGTTGGATTAGAATCAGCGCAAGACTTGATCCAAGACTTGGATCAAGTCCTGTCAGACTGAGTTCACTTAAGCTAGATTCTCGCGGAAGAAGGCAAGCATTCTTCGCCAAGTATCTTTCGCTGCCGCCTCATCGTAAACCTCTGGGCGATCATCATTGAAGAAGGCATGTTTTGTACCGGGATAGGACACAAACTCATGGGGCTTCTCAAGAAGCGTTAGTTCTTCATCCAAGGCTCGTACCGCTTCCGGCGATGCGTATTCATCATGCTCCGCGAAGAAGCCTAACATCGGACTAGATAAGTCTCGATACGAGGGCTGCACTTTAGGGTGAATACCGTAGTAATTCACGACTGCCCCAATTCGATCATCATGCGCGGCACAATACGACGCAAGCTGTCCGCCCATGCAAAATCCGACTATTCCAACCTTTGGACCCACAACTTTTGGATGTTCAATGAGTTTCTGAAGAGCGCATCCTGTGATCTCTGCGGTTTCAGAAATCTTGAGCGCCATCATGAGTTCTCCCGCTCTTGTGGGTTCAGTCGTCTTTTCACCAAAGTACAAGTCGGGAGCCAGAGCAGTGATGCCCTCCGCCGCAAATCGGTCACAGACATCTTGAATATGATCAACCAGTCCCCACCACTCTTGAAACACAATCACGCCAATTCCTGGATTACTAGCCTCAGCCAGATACCCTTGATACTTAACGTCGCCACAATTAAAGGAAAATATGTTGCCCATAAACTTGAACCTTTAGTTTTACATGTTTGTAAGACAATCTTGCGTCGCCAGTTCCCTTCCAAGGAAGTCTTCTGGTGGCAACGCAAAGCACTCAACACGCTTTCCGGTCAGTGGGTGGTCGAAGGAAAGATAAGCGGCATGAAGCTGAAGGGCACCGGATTGATACGCTTTTGGAGCATAGATTACGTCGCCTAAAACCGGCATCGCCAAGCTACTCAAGTGAACACGTATTTGGTGAGTTCTTCCGGTTTCAAGTCTTACGCCCAGGAGCCAACCCGCATCCAAACGTGCGATCCTTATGATGTGAGTAGTTGCTGGCTTGCCAAGAGGATCCACTGCCATCTTTAACCGGTTTCGCCTGTCGCGAGCTATAGGAGCATCTATTCGGAATCTCTCTTGCTCTACGTTTCCGGCGGCCACAGCAAAATAACGTCGTTCTGCAGACTTCCCTTCTATCTGCTTGGCCAGATGGACGTGAGCGGTATCTGTCTTGGCAACAACCATCAGCCCAGTCGTATCCTTGTCCAATCGATGGACGATGCCCGGTCGAAAGTCTCCGCCCGCCGAGCTAAGATCATGGGATCGCGCCAATAATGCGTTGACTAAAGAGGGCTCTTTGAGGGAAGCCGCAGGATGAGCAGCAAGTCCACGAGGCTTGTTCACAACTAGCAGATGATCATCCTCATAGACGATTTCCAAGGGAATATCTGCAGGAGTAAGGTCATGTGCCTCTTGATCTGCCGGGTCCTCCAGCGTGATGACCATGCCTTTGCTCAGCTTGAAAGAAGATTTCTCTACTTTCCCCCTTACCAAGACCGCGCCCTCTTCAACCATTCGAGCAAGTTTTGAGCGGCTATGCTCTGGCAGCATCCTCGCAAGAAACTTGTCTAGTCTTTCCTCGGCGTTGGCAATCAGTTCCACTTACTCTTAATACCTCTTTGTGCAAAACGATGCTCGGATATCCCGTTAACCGCTCCTTTTGCAGCGAGGCGTGAGCTTCTAAACTTGTTCCAAAGTGGAAACTTTGTATACGGTTGTATTCGTAGATTAGAGCATACTTGAGGAAAGAAGAATGCTGCGACCCACCCTTATTGCCGCCATCGCTCTCGTTGGGACATACACATATGCCCAAGAAACCGTTGCTAAGTTTAACTTTAAAGCCCCAGCCGGACCTGCAAAGCAAGTCTTTGCCGAACTTTCAAAAGTTGCTGGCGTCCCCTTGGTCGCCTCTGGCCCTATTGCAAATGATGTGATCCTTGTGAATGTGACGGATGTCACAGCTAACGACACCATGGCCAAGATCGCCACGGCACTGAATGGCGAATGGAGAAAAGAAGGCAGTGGCTGGGTGCTATACCGTGGTACCAACCTTGAAGCAGCAGAAGCACGAATTGAAACCGCGGCTCGGGTCGCAGAATTCCGCACTAACCTGAAAAGGATCATTGATGAACATTCGAAGCTTGGCGAGTTTAATTCCACAACCGCTAAAAAGCTGGTAGATACTCAACAAAAACTCGATGATGAAGTATCTCGCCAACTAAGTGGAGGGGGCGGAAGTTTTCGAATCAGCGGAGACTTTGATGGCGTGAGTCGCCAGACACCAGCCGCCCGCGCTATTGTCACTCTTCTCTCCAGAATGACAGATGCGCAGATTGCTTCCCTAACCTCAGAATCGAGGGTCGTGTTTGGACTCAATCCAACTCGAATGCAGCTACCCTTGCCCAATGGAGCGAATCAAGTTCTCAGGAAGTTTATCCAAGACACTCAAACCTACAAGGATGTTAGAGAACGCAATACCAAGCAGCCAACAGGAAATGTGACACGCACATTTTCAGTCAACGGGTTGGGAAGCGAAGGAATTGGAGACGGAGATCCTCGTCTAGGCATCGGCTATGCAATTTTAACCAAGGAACCTGGATTCGGTGGAAGTAGAACGAACGTATCCGTGACCCTTACAGTAGCCGACCCTAACGGAAAAACCATTGCGTCCGGACAGTTTTTTGTCGGGCCCAATCTGAACCAATCAGCGGTCACCGGGCAAACGGCGCCCGCTGCCAATGAGTCGCCCATCAAATTATCGGAATCCGCTCAAGAGTTAGCTAAGCTTCTTAACCAGCTATCTGGAGGCGGACAAGGCGGACTCGTCATGCGAACAACATCACTCGCAATTGCGGTCGAGGGATCACCAACGACTGCGGTTACGCTTGGAGGCGAGGCGACAAAGAATATTCTGGTCAGCCCAGAGCTACGTCAAAAACTTCTAAATCCCGAGCAGTACGACCCGTTGTCCTTCGCGCCAGGAGAAGCCTTTGCTTTTGTCTCTGATAACCGAAATAAAGACTTGGTGGCCTACCTTCCTGACACCTCGTTTCTTCCCTTGACTCGAGCCGCAAGCGACAATGCCACCCCTACTCGCTTTCTATCAACCGCCACAAGCTCGGGAGGATTGCGAATTGTGGATTCGGAAGGGTGGATGATTGTCGCACCTCAAAAACCTTCGGAGAGTAGAACACGAGTAGTAAATCGTCAAGCTCTTGGAACAACCCTCCGAGTAGCCGATGCCCGCGGCAACATCAACCTTGACGTTTGGGCCGATTTTGCCAGTAAGCAGCGAAAAGCTCCAAGAAGCGGAGAGATTGATGAAAGTTATCTGCGCATCATCAATAACTCAGCTGCGGAAGAAGGACTTAGCCAATTCAGCTTTAATGGAGGATGGCAAACTCTGCAGTTCTATGCAAGCATGTCAACCGCCCAACGTCAAGCGCTTCAGCAAAGTGGGCAAATTCAGTTGCGCACTCTCAGTCAATACCAAATTGGGCTAGTCATGGATCAGCTTTTCAATTCATTTGATGGACCGCGGGTTAACCGCTCAAATCAAGGAAACCCGCGCGAAATTTTCGCAGCGTTTGGAGGCGTTAGTAACGAAAGAACACTATTGCTTCCTAATGGAATGCCTAGAGATGGATACCTTTCCTTCAACTTGAAGAATACGGAGATTGCACAAGCATCTAGCGGCACCGAAGGAACAACCAAGTTCATGTCTGCTGAAAGTCTTGCCTTTGAGCGAGTAAGATCCGAGAGCCCCGAACTTGCTAGCTTTGGTCCCCAAACTTCGTTTAGTCAATACAGAATTGCCGGTCAAAGAGCTATTACATTCCAGTTCCACTTGACCCCAGAGATGACCTTCACCCGTCAACTTCAGGACAATACGCCTGGGAACCAGGCCTTTGCAAGCTTCGAGCGTTTGCCGGCTGACTTTCGCCAGAAAGTAGAGCGCTCTTATGAGCAACTCAAGCGAAGTTGGGGAGCGGGTTCGGGCCGTGGTAACCAGGTCCCACCACCCTAGGACAGCAGCCCGAGTAATATTCTCGGGTGGCAAAACACTTATGTCTTCTTCTGAGCGCCGTGGCAATCGTAGGTTGTGGTTCACCCAAGCCGGAAGAGCCTACATTGCCACCCGCTAGCAATCCTTCAGCCCAACCTTCTGTGTCACAAACCGCCGAAAGACAGCCTGCAAATGCCGCAGAACTCAAGGACAAAATTGACCTTGCAGAGTATCCAGGCGCTGAGCAAGTGGAGAGCCATCGCTTGGTTAGCGCCAACTTAGCTCCTGACGAGGCCCGCTTCGAACTTGTACGCCGAACAAAAGATGCCCCCGATAAAGTGGTGAAATTCTTTGAAGATCAGCTCGGAGAAAAGGCTTTCGGATCGGCAGGCCACAAAGAGATTTTTGGCCGCACAAAGCGTGGAAATGATGTAAAAGCTCTCATCAATGATGAAGATGGCGGAACCAAGTTCACTCTGATCATTATCAGCTACGCCAAGAAGTAAAGCGTAAACGGCTTAGCATTGGCTATCGACTTGTGGCATCAAAGATGCTCTCCAAAAAATCCCCAAACCCTGCTCAAATCTCCTTATGAGCAGGGAGAAGTCTCTACAGTTCGGTGTGACTAGCGTAACCCACTAGAGAGTTCGGACGTCACAACCCACAATAAATATGGTGTCCAGTGTTTGGCGATGTCGCCTTTTTACGTTCGCTCTCTTTTTAACGATCTTCTCCTTCTCCTCAGCGCAGATGAGTCGGTGGCAGTTAGGAAGTCCGTCTTTGATCCTCGACCTTCCCGGTAACCCAAGCGGTGGCGGTGTTGGATGGCACGACCGAAACCAGTACAGCTTCTTACCCAGCTCATGGAGTTCAGAATCTGAATCAGCGCGTCTCGAAGTGTCAAGGGTCTTTTCTACCGAAACGGCCCAGGTCCTGGCCAATCAGGTCGCCACAAGGCTTGGAAGTCAGGTGTCCAATCCTCGCCCCTCTAGAATTTCGGGCCAAGATGCACTGCGATTCACGGTCGGGAATCGATCTGGTCTAGTGATAGTGGGTGAAGGAACAGCCTGGATTGTTATCGGAACCCCCAAAGCCTCAGCTGGACAAGCAGAAGTGGACACCTCCTTAGACAGTGTTTTAGTGGAACGAGGAGGCACCCCACGCTGGGTTCGACGTAGCCTTGGAGGGACACGAATGCACGCCGAACTTCCATTCGATTTCTCTGAAGACTTCTCTCGATCTTCTTCCCCGGGGAGAAAACCTTACGAGCTCTTTTGGAATGATATGGAGATCTACGCCTATGTGGAGTCCGCCCAAGAAGGGATGCGAATTGACTACGAAGGCTCTGTCAAAGGGTACATCGAGGGTGAATCGAAGCTAGCCGGAACCCAAAATTTCCAATCCAAACGAGAGCGAATCAAAATCGATAAGCTCACTGGAGACCTTATCACCCTTGACTTACAACGCCATAACAAGAGCTACCGAATACGTTCGTTCTTTGCGGTGGACTCGGGCCGCATGCTTCGCATGTCGATCAATACGCAACCCTCAAGGGCCGATCATGAAGCCGCCGCAGAACGTATTGTCCGAACCTTCAAAGTTTCAGGCGTTAGTTTTGAGGGATTTGCCCCAAGACAGGTTGGTGCCGAGCCACTTTGGGTAGACCTTCCTCGAAATCTGGAATCAAAAGGGAATGGACTATACAGTGTCTTTGTAGGTCCGTTTGGAACGGATGTACGCGTGACCCCGACAGATCCAGCAACCGGGCATAACGAAGATCAACTTGCAGAATTCATCACGATCAAGTATCAAGGTCGAGAAGGCATTAAGGACTTTAAATCCAATACAACCCGCAGGTTAGTAGATGGCCTGGAGGCGCGGGTGGTTAGAGCCAGCTATAAGAGCAAAGCCGGGCTCAAGACTCATGAAGTAGCGATCGCTGTATTTGCCGCTGATGCGATTTACACCATCGAAACGATCGTTGGGGACAATGAAGAAGAGTATCTTGACCGAATCCTGGATTCGGTTCGTTTTGAAACTAAAGCCCCCTCTGGTTGGACTCGCCAAACCATCGGCGAATCCGGATTCAGCATCTTCTGGCCTGGAAAAGCAGAGTCACAAACCTCGCCCGGTGATGGACGAGACGTTGAAAAGACACTCACTTACCAAACTATTCAAGAAGGCTACATCGGAACGGTTGTTGAGATCAAAGCGAAAGACAAGCTTCCAGAATTAGGGGTGCTTCTTCCCCAATTTGCTCGATCCTTAGCCGATGGTTTTCAAGGAACGTCGCAAATTCTTAGTCAGCGCCCTATTCAAGTCGGCACTTCTTCTGGACTCTACTCCAAGCTTAACTTCGGCTTGAACGGGAAGAACCTCCCAGGAGACATGATGCTCATTCGGAAAGGCCTTTACGTTTGGACACTCATCGTTATTTACGATCAATCTGCCGGTAAATCAGTTTATCGTCAAGCCTTTGTCAATTCAGTCAAATAAGAAACCCATGATCAAGTCAAAACTTTCTATCGTTATCGCCAGCTTGGCTATCTTCGCGGCTAGCATTGCTCAATCGGACTGGACTCCCATCACAACCAAGGATGGCTTCCTAACCTTAAGCTTTCCTCCCGGATGGATTGCGGCCGACCAAACTTCCGAGCAGTACAAGAAAACCATTGAAGACCTTCGGAAGAACAACCCCAAAATGGCAAAGATGCTGGAAGGAGCAGACGATAACGAAGTTGCCCTCAACGCTTTTGACCTAAACGACGATCCGAGTGACGGCAGCGACAACATGAATGTAAAAGTTCAGAAGAACCCCGGCCTTACCGACAAGCAGCTCGGAGAAGTAGGCAAGGTTTTGATGAAGGAGATTCCGTTTACAGGCAAGAAGGAATACAAAGTCGTCGATATGCCTGTGGGCAAGACTCTGCGTTACACCGGCGAGATGGATGCCAAGCTTGAAGGTGACCAAACGATTAAGATGCAAATCTTGGGATATCTCTATTTGAAGGCCGACAAATTTGTCGTGATCACATTCACAACAACACAAAGCGGGTTCGCCAAGAAGAAAGACATCTATGAGAAGATCTTCAAATCTGCAAAGCACTAGAATATGTTTTGAGTTGAAGAATCGGTTGATAGTTTGACATTAAACGAATATAATCGGCGGTATGACAAGGGTGCATACCGCCGGTTTACTTTTGGCGCTTGCCATTTGCTCTGCATCAGCCCAGCAGGCATTTAAGCCAACCGCTGAAGAGCTGAAAGCAGGCTATCAGCGAGCAAACGACTTTTACCAGCGAGCTAACGGAGCCACGTTTAACCTGACTCTCACACACGGTTGGATTGGCAATGGCGAAAGCCTGTGGTATCGAGTCGATAAGCCAGGGAATCGAAAAGAATTCATCCGGGTTGATGCAGTACGAAAAACGAAGTCTCCCGCATTTGATCACAAAGCACTTGCCACTGCCTTAACCACCGAACTTGGTCGAAGTGTTTCAGCGGATCAGTTGCCATTTCAGAGTGTTGCTTTTAACACTGCTGGAACTGAGATAACATTCGGAATCGACCGGCAAACCTACAAGTTCACTTTGGCTACAGGCAAGGTTGAGAAATCTAGCCCATTCGAGGGCACCGTTTTAGAAACCCAACTAGAAGAGGAACGCACCACGGACTTTCCTGCCCCATACTTCGGAGACTTTGCTCCAATAGTGCAAGCACAGGAGGGAGGAACGGTTCGAGTAAGAGAGGGCCAAGTTGAAGTCAGATCGGGGAATGACTGGAACGTGGTTACGAAACAAGGTTCCTATGCTCGCGCACAAATGGTAGCCGAAGGCAAAAAAGTATTAGCCTTCCGCCTTCTACCCGGGGAAAGAAAACTTGCCTATCTCCTCAAAGCGGCCATCTCTGGCAGCACCCGCGCCGTTCTTGAGCAGCGGATGTACGACCAGCCCGGAGATCGCCTCGATGAGTACGAGACATGGCTCATCGACCCGTCAACCAAAACCGAGTCAAAAGTGGAAATGGCTCCCATCATGGGTGGTGGTCAACCTTGGTCTGGCCCTCCAGGAGTCCGACCAAGAGGCGGCAAAATTTTCTTTAGCTTCCCTATTCGTGGATATCAGGAGCACCGAATTGTTTCCCTAGAACCTAATACTGGGGCAATCAAGACCATCGTTCAAGAGAAAAGCCCAACGTTCATTGATCAGAGTAAAACCAACTATTGGCTCATCGGCAATGGAGAAAAGCTGATTTGGCAATCGGAAAGAAGTGGATGGAATCACCTCTACATGATCGATACCAACACCGGCAACGCCACCCAAATCACCAAAGGGAATTGGGTGGTTCGAGGCGTAAGTCACGTCGACGAAGCAAAGGGACAAATTTGGTTCACAGCAAGCGGGTTGGGTGATGTTTCAAAGGAAGATCCTTATCATATCCAGGCAGCACGCATCAACTTCGACGGTTCTGGGTTTGTGCAACTCACCAGAGGAGATGGCACCCATGCTCCCCAATTTTCACCAAACCGCCGATTCTTGGTCGATACGTATTCCCGAGTAGATCTCGCTCCTGTCCATGAGTTACGATCTGCCGAAAATGGAGAACTCATTCTCAGCCTTGGTAAAGGGGAGATCGAGGGACTACAGAAGAACGGAGTCAAACTTCCCGAAAGGTTTGTCTCAAAAGGGAGAGATGGAAAAACGGACATTTGGGGCATGGTCATCCTGCCCACAAACTTTGATTCGAAACGCAAGTATCCGGTAATTGAATACATTTACGCAGGGCCTCACGACAGTTTTGTTCCGAAGTCCTTCCGCCCGTTCCATAACATGCATCGGCTAGCTGAGTTGGGCTTTATCGTGGTCCAAATTGATGGTATGGGAACGAATAACCGGGGCAAAGCCTTTCACGACGTCGCGTGGAAAAACGTTGCTGACGCAGGCTTTCCGGACCGAATCCTTTGGATGCAGGCTCTTTCAAAGAAATACCCTCAACTGGATTTAACAAGAGTTGGCATCTATGGAACATCCGCAGGCGGCCAAAGCTCTACTGGAGCAGTTTTGTTCCACCCCGAGTTCTATAAAGTCGCCGTAAGTTCCTGCGGATGTCACGACAACCGCATCGACAAGCAATGGTGGAATGAGCAATGGATGGGATATCCCATTGGCCCTCACTATGATCAACAGTCGAACATCACTAATGCCGCAAAGCTAAAGGGACGACTGATGCTCATCGTGGGTGAACAAGATCGAAACGTTCCTCCCGAAACCACGTTCCGCTTAGCCGATTCGCTCATCAAAGCAAACAAGGACTTTGAACTTGTAGTGATTCCAGGAGCAGATCACACCGACGGTGGCCCATATGGAGAACGCAAGCGAAGGGACTACTTTGTTCGTTGGCTTCACGGAGTAGAGCCCCCGCTAGGCAATAACTAAAGGCGACAGACTGCTAATGACCTGAGAAATCTCAGGTCATTAGCAAGGAACAGTTTAGGCGTCTGACTTACCTTTCTTCAACAGAGCATCAATACTCAGAGGCCCTGCACCGGCAGCTGAAAGGAAAAGGTACACGAAGCAGTACAACACCGCCAATTCACCCTTATTCACCACCGGCCAAAAACCGTCTTTGGCGTGAAACTGGAAATAAGCGACCGCCATTGTTCCTGATAACAAGAAAGCCGCCGGCCGTGTAAACAGACCAACAAGCAAAAGCAATCCGCCGAAAAACTCAATAACTCCGCCAATCCAAGCCTGGGAACCCATCTCGGCTGCGGTCTTACCAAGAACTCCAAACATCTTCTGAGCTCCGTGTTGCATCATCAGCAATCCCGACACGGCACGAAGCAAGCTTAATAATTGCGGAGTCCATGATTTGTAGCGGTCCAAAAAACTTACCGTTCCATTACTCATGCTCATGTTTTACACCACGAGAGACAGCTAAGTTCCTGATGGACGAAAAAATGCACAGAAATGTCGAGATTAAGCCTTCGAAAAGACCTTCAGGCCCACAATTCCAATAACGATCAAAAACAAGCAGACGATCCGACCGAAATCTTTAGGTTCATTAAACAGGAACATGCTGACGGTTGCTGTTCCAACTGCTCCAATACCAGTCCAAACGGCGTACGCTGTTCCAACTGGAATCTGCTTCATCGCCCAAGCCAGTAGAGTAATACTGATGATCATAAAGGTCACCGTACCGACACTCGGCCAAAGCTTGGAGAAGCCTTCGGTGTATTTCAAACCGATAGCCCACCCTACTTCAAATAGTCCAGCAATGATAAGAACGATCCAATGCATCTTCGTCTCCTGTATAGTCAGAAGGGGCCGTCCCCTAGAGCGCAAGACTGCAGCAGGTCGTCCTACTACTCTTACATTTTAGCTCACCGCTTTTTTTGACCCAGGACAGCATTTGTCAGAACGATATTTCAGCCTGTGGGCACCTATCGGAAATGATTTACGTATTTTGGAACGACAAGCCTCACGGAAAGGTTAAAAAACCGTGTACGATTGCACAGATTGCTGTTATTGGCAAGTTAACCAGGAGACCACATGACCTTTCGCTCGGGCCGGATTTCGGCCATCGCCCTCGCCGCGGTTTTCGCGAGCAGCCTCACCGTTTTGGCCCAAACGCCACCACCCAAACCACCTGAGCAAAAGCCTGCGCAAACGGGCGGACAGACACCAGCTCAACCGGCACGTAAACCTGGCGATCCCAAGCCATACAAAGACGTTGTAACAGAGGCCGCAAAAACCCAAAAAGGTGTTGTTAAGGTCCACCAGATTGACGAGAAGATCCTTTGGGAACTGCCTGAGTCGCTCCTCAATCGAGAGTTTCTGTTTCAAGTAGAAGTCGCTGGGACATCGCGCGGCAGTGGCATGTTTGGTCCCTACAATGGCGCGGGTGCCGTTGTTCGAGTCGTTCGATTCACACGACGCAACAACACGCTGTTCATGCGCAATGTGGATTACTCCATGCGCACCGAAGCCACGGATGGACTGCTTGAAGGCATCAAGCTGAATACGATGGAACCCATTCTCCAGTCATTCCAAGTAGATGCTGAGGGTGAGTGGGATGACAAGAGCAAAACCGTCGTGTTTGATGTCACCCGATTATTCACAAGTGACCCGCAAGAACTCAGCGTAAAAGCTATGTTCCGCGCCGGAGGAGTTGATCCCTCAAAGAGCTACGTTGAGAAGATCTCTGCTTTCCCGGAGAACATTGAGACCCGTTCACAACTTAGCTTTGTTGGCCCAACCGGTCCAAGTATCGCTCTTATTCACTACAGCACGATCCTGCTTCCTGAGAAGCCGATGATGGGCCGCTATAGAGACTCACGTGTAGGTTACTTTGCAACTCCATTTTCGATCTATGGACGCAAAGAAGAGCGTGTTATTGAGAAGCAATTTATCAGCCGATTCCGGCTGGAAAAGGCAGATTCAAGCGCGGCCGTCAGCGTGCCGAAAAAGCCAATCACCTTCTACCTAGCAAGAGAAATTCCAGATAAGTGGCGCAAGTACATCAAGATGGGTATTGAAGACTGGCAACCTGCCTTTGAGCAAGCTGGCTTTAAGAACGCTATCGTTGCCAAAGATGCCCCATCTCCAAAAGATGATCCAAGCTGGGATCCCGAAGATGTCCGACATTCCGTTATCCGATGGGTTCCATCGGAAGTTCCCAACGCAATGGGCCCAAGCGTCCAAGACCCAAGATCAGGAGAAACACTGAGCGCCCACATTATCATGTGGCACAACATCCTGGATCTCCTCCAAAGCTGGTATTTCACCCAAGCTTCTGCAGTTGACAAAAAAGCTCAAAAGCTACCGCTAGCCGATGATCTCTTGGGAGAGCTTGTTCGCTACGTAGTAGCCCATGAAGTTGGTCATACGCTCGGTCTAGAGCATAACTTCAAGGCAAGTGCCTGGTACTCCGTCGCTCAGCTTAGAGACCATGATTTCGTTAGCGCGAATGGTCTAAGTGCATCGATCATGGACTACTCTCGGTTCAATTACGTTGCCCAACCCGGCGACAATGTCCCGATGATCGGAAAGCTTGGACCCTATGACAAGTTTGCGATCGAGTGGGGCTACAAGCCCATCTCTTACGCCAACAATTCCGAACAGGAGATTCCAGAACTAGATCGCATCGCAGCGCGACAAGTAACCAATCCCTACCTGCGATTTGGCAACTACCTATGGCCGCAAGATCCCACCACTCAAAGTGAGGACATCGGCTCAGACGCAGTAGAAGCAGGGAAAATGGGTATTGCGAATATCCGCCGAATTGCAAAGTTCCTCATTCCCGCCACTTCCGAGTTTGGTAGCGACTACAGCTACCTTAAGCAGATTCACCAGGAATTGATGGGCCAACGCTCAACAGAACTGATGCATGTGGTTAGAAACGTGGGCGGAATCGTAGAAACAGACTATCGCGCCGGTCGAGGGAATGAAGTCTTCAAGCCTGTAGATGCGGAGAAGCAACGCCAATCTGTCCGATTCCTACTCAATGAAGGGCTTCGAATCCAACCCGAGCTAGTTGATCGAGCTATCCTCAATCGAGTCCAACCCGAGGGCGTGGTGAACTTAACAACCAGCTCTGCCAACCTTATCTTGAGTCAGCTTCTTAGCGACGGTCGAATCCGACGCATGTTTGATATTGAGGCTCAACAAGGGAAAAGCGCCTATACGGTAAACGAGCTCGTAGATGATCTCACATCTGGTGTTTGGTCAGAGATAAGCTCCCCAACCCCCAAGATCGACATCTACCGTCGAGGCATTCAGCGAACGTTCTTGAGCACGATGGACAGCAAGTCAAAGGTCAACAATGATCTCAAGCTGTATGTGAAAGATGCCCTTCGAAACCTTGCTCGCCGAATCGATAAAGCGATTCCAAAGGCAACCGATCGAATGACCATTCTCCACCTACAAGAGTCCAGAAAGGATATCGAGAATATTCTTCTCGGGAAGACTCCTCAGGCTGCTGCCGCTCCAGCAATCGATCTTTCAGCCCTGTTCGGGTTCAAAGACCGAGATATCTGTCGACACCACAACCACGGTCCAAAGCCGTGGGAAATCGAAAAGTAAGCCAGCCTTACAGCTTGCGGGGTGCCACCAGGCGGCCCGCAAGCCTTAAAACATCAGTAATCAACTGGTCGCAAGTAGTACTCGCCAATGGCTGTGCTACTCAACATCGCCACCGTCGGTAACCGACGTTTCCAGTGCGTTCCATCCACCTTACGGAACACCAAATCCACCTCAGCCTCCGGAAACCCCATCGCAATCAGTTTAGTGCGTGAATATCCCTGCACCAAGTAGTGAAGAATCCGATCGGCTTTCATATAGGTGATCCCAAAATCACCTTCATCTGTTTGCCCCTTAATGAGATCAGCCGAAGCTGGCTTATCAATGATCTCACTGGGAACACCTAATTCGCGCGCCAATTGCCAAACCTGAGTCTTGAACAAGTCGCCCAGAGGATTGATAGGAGGCGAATCATCGGCATGCCAGGTGTAATAGCCAAAGAGCCGCTCACTCTTGTTTCCTGTACCAATCGGCAATGCACCCTTCTCCGCCGACTGATCAAACAGCACGATCATCCTCGCCCTGGCGCAAACATTGCCAAGCCTCTGCCCAGATATGTTGGGCTCTAGCCCTGCGTAGCCATCAACCATGCCCGTAATCTCAATAACCTGCTCCTGGATTCCCAAATCATCCACCACTAGCTTTGCGTGGCTAAGACTTTCTTCCGAGGAAAACTTGTAAGGCATTCGAAACGCCCACACATTCTCAGGGCCAAACGCTCGAGCACAGAGGTAAGCGACCACTGCGGAATCAACTCCCCCCGACAGCCCCAATACCGCCTTCCCTACATTACGCCTGCGAATCACCTCATCCTGCAAGAACGAGACAAGCCAATTGGCAACCAAACCTGCATTGATCTGCAAGGCGTCGTTGGACAACGGATCAAAAACCGTACTTCGACTGACGGACAGAGCCATACCCAAGACTTTACACCCAATCGAGGTCCTATCTCAGGGGCCCAAAGGCCCGGTGAACCTACGCAGTCTGAACGTCTTTGCCAAAGATGCTGTACATTATCGTGTGTCGGCAGCAAACGGCCTGTCCGCTCAAATCACTAACGTCGCAACGAAGCGCACACAGGAGTTGAAGTAAAAGTGTCGGGTACCACAAAGCTAGTCCTTATGATTCTCGCCGCCGTTGTCGGCATCTTCATTGTTTGGAAACTAGTTGCGGGTCTTATCTCTGCCGTCCTTTCACTCATCGTTCCCCTAGGCCTTGTCCTCGTGATTGGCTACGTAATTTATCTTGCGATTGACCGGAAAGCTCTCAACGGTGGTCGTCGCCGCTATCTCCCCTAAGAGAAGCCACTAGCTCTACGCGAGAAGAAAGGCAGACTAAAAGCTAGCCTGCCGTTAAAGTTCCTAAACCTTCGCCGCCGCCATCTGCTCTACAAATTCTGTGAAGTAAGGGCGAGAATCCCATGGCCCTGGTGCAGCCTCCGGGTGATACTGAATAGAAGAAGCCTGTAAGGATGCTACTCGAATCCCTTCAACCGTTCCGTCGTTAAGATTCACTTGCGTGACTTCCGCGCCTGTTCCCTCTAGTGATTTCGGATCAACCGCGTAGCCGTGGTTCTGCGAAGTGATAGTCACTTTGCCCGTGATCAAATCTTTAACTGGATGGTTAGAGCCTCGGTGACCAAACTTCAGCTTATAGGTCTCTCCCCCAATTGCGTGGCAAAGCAACTGGTTGCCCAGGCAAATTCCAAACATCGGTTTCTTGCCCAAGAGTCCCTTTACCGTGTCTATAACCGGCCCTAGCCTAGCTGGATCCCCAGGGCCCGGGGAAAGCAAGATACCGTCCGGTCGATAAGAGAGCACTTCATCCGCACTCGTGGTCGCAGGCAAGACAATGGAACGACAACCTGCCGCCGAAAATCTCCGCAGGATGTTGTATTTAAGACCGCAGTCCAAAACCACCAGCGTATGTGCATACGGACCCATCGGTTCGTTAACTGGCTCTTTGCCCGTCACTCCCCAAGCATAAGGAGCCCGCGTCGTTACGTTGAACACAAAGTCTTGCTCATCATAACCCGTGGCTTGCTTAATCGCCTCAAAACCCTGATCTGGGTCATCGGCAATCGCTCCGGTGGTAACGCCCGCAGACCGAATCTTCTTGGTGATGGCGCGCGTATCCAGCCCCTGAATGCTCACGGTTCCCCGCTCCTCTAGCAACTGGTGCAGAGACTTCGTAGCTCGCCAATTACTAGGGGTCTCGCAAGCCTCCCTCACAATCAAACCGGTGGGTTGGATTCGATCAGACTCAAAGTCGTCGTCGTTTATCCCGTAGTTTCCGATCAGGGGGTAAGTAAGAAGAACGATCTGGCCAGAGTAAGAGGGATCTGTAAGAATCTCTTGATAGCCGGTCATTCCGGTGTTAAAGACGACCTCGCCGGTGGTAACTCCGGATGCGCCGAGCGCAAGGCCTTGGTAGATGGTACCGTCGCTTAGGACTAGATAGCGTTTCAAGCTAAGGAGGGAGTCTACCCGCAGCGCATAGGCTAAGAGGGACTCTTCCCCTCTTTAATCTAGCTTTCTGAATTCTACTTTTCGCTTCACTTTCGCATCTTGCATGTCTAGATTCAAACTCCAATCAAGTCGATCAAGGAAACGATACTGACCCTTTTCAAACTGAATCATGTCGAAATGGTAGGCCACAAAATGACCCTCGGAATTCCCAAAAAACTCAGATGGCTCGTGATACCCTGCCGCACGAACCGCATCCACGGGCACCCAACCTATCTCCGGCGTCCAAAACTCAACCAAAACATCCGCCGTCTCTTCATGCAGCCGCGTATCGCCAACCTGATTTGTCTGATCCTTAAACTGAAGTAAAGGCATAGACACCACGTACCGGCAAGGAATCTCCTGGCTACGAAGGATGGCCAAATAAAGAGTTGCCAAACCAAGTGTGTTTGAACTCTTTTCTGCAATCACACTGAGAGGGTTCAGCCCCTCCGCCATATCGTCGTACTTGAAGAAGGTAGACACATGCTTGAACGCCCGCCAAGCGAACTTAAGATCCGATTCACCAGGCTCCTTTACAAGCTTGTATTCCTTCAGCCAACTCCTAAATCTATCCTCTCCCAGGTCCAGCCAAGGATGATTTGTTGTGTAATAAGCCTTTAAGTTGCCTAGCGGGAAAGGCTTTTCGGGCGAAGCCCCTTCCGTCAACTTCCTCTTGTAGAGCGTCACGTCGTAAATCGCCTGTGCCGTTACGGGGCGTCCCTGTGGATGATTAAAGCGAACCGACATATAGCTCTGCGCCGTTCCGCTCTTATCTTTTACGAATGTCGTCTTGACCGCAGGTTCTGTCGGCACATAAAAGCCCGCCTTATGCACTGTCTGGGCTTCATATGTTGGCAGTAAAGGCGCTTGCACCCACCACTGAGGAGGCGCTTCCGCATAGTCACTTAGGGTCTCCGTTAAAGTGACCTCGATCTTATAAGCTTTTTCCCGAGCGATATGGAAAGGCCCGTCAAACTTAGGATCATCAAACCCTCTTGGCAAAGAAATCGCAAAAAGACACAGTAAAGAAGTCACGCAATATCTTACGACGAATCAACCTTCTTTCCGTTGCGAGTCAATACTTCAAATCTCACTCGATCTAGACTTTTTATATAGGCAACCTAATATCATTTAGTTCATTTTCCTAATTGAATATTCTCAACCACGATCTATCTGTTTGAATTTGAACTCTTCCCGAGTCTTCTTTCCGTCCTGAACGCCCTCAATCCAACATGACATTCCATTCGATTCCCTAATATAAGTAATCACGCTCGGAAAATCGTTCTTGGGGTTCTCAAACATCGCTGTCTTGCCGTCAAAGGACTTCAGCTTGAACGGCACTGGCTTCTTCTCACCCTTACTGGGGGCACCCAAGAGGATGTACATCGTCAATCCTTCTGGCCCAGATTCAAGACTCATATACTCCATGAAGCTTGTCTTTCCGCCCGCTAAGTGTCGCCCCATGCCCTGCATCGCTCCACCAGCCGGAGTTGTCCAGTGCTCCTCAAAAGTCCCACCCCAAATCTCACACTTCCAAGAACCCGCCATAAAGCCAAAATCCTCGATCTTGGGTGCACTAGAAAATGCCATCGTCGCCGCTACCACCGTAAGTCCAATCATCTCACAACCTCCCTATCCCACCATCGCACTATCCAACCATCCAACCATCCAACTATCCAACTATCCAACTATCCAACTATCCAACTATCCAACTATCCAACTATCCAACTATCCAACTATCTCCCCAAATCAATCCGAACTGCCACCGCTTTCACCAGCGGATCAGAACTGCGCCGCAGTTCCACCACATTAGCCCAATGGCTTTTCGGAACACGCCCATCCAGTGCTACCAAGGCCTGAATCTGGACGCCTCTTCGCGGATCAGCAAGCCCGGCACAAATCTCCTGGGCCGCCTCATCGGTCCCAAGTTTCGCCAATAGCTCAATCGCCGTTCTTGCGATCTTCTCGTTGGCGCTCGTTAACAACTGTTTGCCTAGTGGCAATGCCCGCTGAGGAAACTTCGTCACCAAGTTAATGGCCGCAAACCGCATTTCTGGCTCTACAGATTCAAGCTGTTTGCGCATCAAATCAAAGGAACGTTCATCCCCTATCTGTCCCAAAGCGGTAATCGCGATTCGCTTTAGGGTTGTGTCTTGCCCGTCCGCCAGAGCCATTAAGGTCGGAGCCGCCTCCGTAACTTCCAGTGCGCCTGCCGCCCGAACTGCGATTCGACTTAATCCGGGAATACCAATTGCCTCGATAATCCGCTGGCCCGCCCGCTTATAGCCCGCAAACTGGCATATCTGAATCGCGGTCTTGGCCACCGTTTCTTTACTCAGATCAATGGCTGCCACACAAATCTCTTCTGCGGGTCCACCCACTTGGATGGCAATCCAGCTTGTAAGGCCTACTTCGGCGTCTCCTGCATTTACGAGCTTCTTCGCGATCAGCCACCGCAAAGCAGGTTCCCCAATTGCCGTAAGCTCATCCACTGCTTTTCGATCATCGAGGATGGCTGCCCGAAACAACGTTTCCATCGTTTGTTCGTCCGGAATCGGTTTAGATCCTACTTTGGGTGGCTCTGGAACCTCTACTCTTCTCGCATTTCCTACCAAGTCGAGAGCGCTGCCCCATGGAGATTCCAGCTTGGCCTGTCCATTCACCAACCCCTCGGCATATTGGTCGCTGCCTCCCATGTCCACAAAGATTCCAAACGACCCGCTTCCCCGCGCCGCCCCGCCTACTCCAGGAGGTCCTGCATAGCGATCGTCGCCTTGCACTTCCATAAACAGGGCCGCCCCGTTCGCAGAGGCGCCGCCGGGCCTAGAGTCTGCCCCAAAGTACAAATCGTTTCCGGCTTGGTCTAGTAGGACTGCCAAACCATAATTCGAAGCATTGGCGTGCCCACTTCCAATTCGGAGGCCATACACATCGTCACCCTGTGCATCCCACAGATAGCCCCCTCCAGAAAGAGTTGCGTAGCTTTGCGCTTCGCTTGCCGCACTATAGCTATCGCGGCCTCCAGAATCTATAAGGACACCGACGCCATCCCGTGTACCGTAGCCCTGCGCTCTCGAATCCGCAATATAGACGTCTATCCCCATCAAGTCAGTCAGGCACCCAACTGCTCCCGCTCCTTCACCTGCGCCCTGTGCAAAAGCAAGCGTAGATTCCAGATAGAAAGGATGATCCGTAAGGCCTCCCGCTCGGTAAGTGTCTCGGCCTGTTTTATCAATCAGCCAACCAAGGCCACCCGATTTCGCTGCACCTTGTCCCGCCATCCCAACTCGATAGTGGTCATCACCCTTCGTATCTATCAAAAGCCCAATGCCGTGGAATCCGAATCCTTGAGATAGAGAGGTCGCTCGATAGTCGTCGTCGCCTCCATCCTTCACGAACGCTCCGACCCCCGCAATCCCGGCACCAAAGCAGATGGATCGCCCCTTTAGGCGGTCGTCCCCGCCCAGGTCATAAGTTAAGCCAACCCCCAAAACACCTGCGCCAAACGATAAATCTGGCCCTTCGTACACGTCATCGCCACCCAGATCAATCAGAACACTGGCATATCCCACACCCGCACCATATCGCCCTGTGTAACGGTCGTTTCCGCCCAGATCAATGCAGAGAACGGCATCGTTATCCCCGTGCAGATCATCTGTGGTTCCCCCAATTTCAACCACCACCCCATTCACATTGGCCTTCAGCACACCGGTCAACGGTGTACGCTTCGCGGCCTCCTTCAGCTTAGGAATCTCTTCCTGAACATCCTGCGCCAACAACTGTCCCGCAAAACGAATTCGCTTCCAATCAACCCGTTCCAGAAGAGTCTGGATCTCCGCATCGCTCGGCAAAGGCTGACGCACAAAATCAAACCTCACCGTTGTCGCGCCTAAAGCTTGCCGAGGTAAAGCTTCGATCAATGTACGCCTCTCCGCCGCACTTAGCTTTGATAACCCATCTCGGATAAGCTCGTTCGACCGTTGAATAGATTCCGCCAGTTTCTTAACGCTTGGACGTAACGGCTCTGGAATATTCTCCGGCACGTCAACGGCGGTAGCAGGCGCTGCTTGGATGGTGTCTGCATCTCCATAGACTTGGCCTCGCAGAAACCCAAGCAGTTGAGGCAGACTCTTCCCTTCTGCCTGCAATCTCAGTTCGGCCAAACGATCCATCCCCACGAAAGGATCATTGATGAGGGAGCGAACCCAGTCTGGCCCAGAATGAGAACGGGCGCGAATCAAATCGGACGATTCAAGATTTGCCAGGTACAAGGCATCGGATAACGATTGACGCTCAGCTTGCCCGAGTTGGCCAAACGCAAACGTGCTGGCCGCAATCAAGACGCCAATTCCTGGTACCCGCCGCATGGCGGGAAGGGTACCCCCTGCCCTCTCAAGGAGTGTGCCGAGCCTATGTGTGCTTTGAAGACATAACATGATCAGTGTTCATAAAGCTGAACAGAAAGAGACAAGCGGATAGGTTGACAATCTCGTGAATTTCGCCCTTATTCTATGAGGGTAAAGCCAACCCGAGGGGGTTATAAGTCACTCGAAACGCTGTCATCAATCGTCTGAGTTTTCGGATCGAGTTTCGATAGCGCATCAAAGACAACACCAGAAGACGAATCCATTAAATTGCACTTAATAACAATGATCTCGATGATATGGATGACCGGTAGCAGAAAGACAAAGCTCAACAGCAGAACCAAGCAAGAATCAGCCGTCATTTCAACCTGCCAACCAAGTTAAAATGCACGCATGTCTCAGCGGATTGCGCGACTTCGAATCAACTACCTGGAAAACCCAATTGGATTGGATGATCCAAACCCAAAGCTCTCTTGGATCCTAGATTCCCCAGAACCTGGAGCGAAGCAAACGCATTACCGCTTAACCGTAGGTTCCTCAGAGGGTGAATCCGATTTTTGGGATTCGGGAAAAGTGGAGACAAGCGAAACTCGCTGGATACGATACACCGGCAAACCACTTCCCGCTCGAACTCGTGCCCACATCACCATCGAGGCATGGGACGAGGATAAGGCCTACACTCCGGCAACCGGCTTTTGGGAATCTGGCCCAGGTTCCTGGGAAGCGAAATGGATTGGTGGAACCCTAATCGGCGGCCCCCGCACCACCATTCCGAGTGCCAAGCTGAGAAAAGCATTTTCTGTCGATCAGCAAGTTGCCAGTGCGCGAATCTACATCACCGCCCTCGGTATCTATGAAGGAACGTTAAACGGACACCGGATTGGAGATTGGAATCTGGCTCCCGGCTGGACCGATTATCGTCAACGAGTTCGATACCAAGCATTTGATATATCTGATAGTGTTCAGGTTGGGCAAAACCTGATCGAAGTAGACCTGGGCGACGGCTGGTATTGCGGAAGCCTAGAGTGGCGAGGTCGTCAGCTCTATGGAGACCGTCCTAGACTCTTAGCCGAAATTCATATCGTCCAAGCAGATGGTAGCTCCAGCGTCATCAGAACCGATGAAACCTGGGAACACGCGTACGGCTCCACACTAGAAGGCGACTTACTCGCCGGAGAAGCCTTTGACGCCCGACTGAACTACGATAACTGGCTCCCGGTCAGCACCTTTGACCACCCAGAAGGACTCAAGATCGTAGCCTCTGAGGAACCTAAGATTACGATTACCGAGGAGATCAAACCGATTGAGGTCAAAAAGCAAAACGCATGGCCCGCTCCAAGGTGGATTTTTGACCTTGGCCAAAACATGGTAGGGCATGTTCGTTTGAAGGTAGACGCCAAGGAAGGTCAGTCGCTCTTCATGCGTTTCGGAGAGGTTCTAGATACAGATGGTCGCTTGTATATTACAAATCTTCGATCTGCCCGTCAGACTGACTTCTATGCTTGCAAAGGCAAAGGCCCTGAAACATGGGAGCCGAAATTCACCTTCCACGGCTTCCGATATGTAGAACTGAATGGTCACACAGAAGAGCCGTTACCCGATGCCATTACCGGTGTCGTTGTCCACTCCGATACGGAGCGAATCGGCTGGTTTGAATGCTCTGATCCTCTCATCAATCAACTCGTAAAAAATGTGGACTGGGGTTGGCGAGGAAACAGCGTAGACGTTCCCACCGACTGCCCGCAGCGTGACGAACGTCTTGGCTGGACCGGAGATGCCCAGGTATTCATCCGGACCGCAACCTACATCCGAGAGGTCAATGGATTCTTTGCCAAGTATGTCCAAGACCTTGCCGACTCTCAAAACGAAGCGGGAGCAATCCCTCCCGTAGCGCCGAACTCAACCTCCATCGGCGAAGACGGCGGCCCCGCCTGGTCCGATGCATTTATGATTTGCCCTTGGCAACTATACAGATCCTATGGAGATGTAGAAGTTCTAGCCAAGCACTACGATAAATACATCGCCTTCATTGACTTCCTCGGTTCAACTGCCAAAGATCACATTCGGCTTTATGATGGATTTGAAGGATTCAAGGGATTTGGAGACTGGCTTTCGATCAACGCCGAAACCACTCACGACTTCATCGGCACAGCCTACTATGCCTATTCCGTAGAGATCATGGCCAAAATCGCTGAGGTCCTTGGTCAGAAGGCTGATACATCGAGATATCAAGCTTTACACAACGATATTAAGCAGGCCTTCATTTCGAAATATGTAAGTTCAGATGGAAAAGTTTCCACTGGATCACAAACCAGCCAAGTCTTGGCACTACACTTCGGCCTCCTGCCCGAAGAGTTGCGGGCAAAAGCCGTCGACATCCTTGTAAAGGATATTGAAGAGCGAGGTTGGAAGCTCTCAACCGGGTTCGTGGGAAGCTCTTATCTACCCTATGCCCTCAGCAAAAATGGAAGGTCGGACGTAGCCTATAAGCTCTTGCACCAAAAGGATTGGCCTAGCTGGCTTTACGCCGTTACCAAAGGCGCAACCACCATTTGGGAACGCTGGGACGGCTGGACCGAAGAAAACGGTTTCCAAGACCCCGGCATGAACAGTTTCAACCACTACGCCTACGGGGCGGTAGCCGAATGGCTGTTCAGCACCGTCGCCGGAATTGAACTAGATCCAATCGTTCCCGGATTCAAAAAGTTTAAGCTAGCGCCGGTGCCAGGAGGCGAACTAACCTGGGCATCCGCGAAATTTGTATCGCCATACGGAGAAATTGCAAGCCGGTGGACCCTGACCGAAGGTGGACTAAACTGGTCCGTAATCGTGCCTCCCAACACTACGGCGGTCGTTTCAGTACCGGAAGGCTATGCTTCTCTGGACGGGAAGTCAGAGCCCTTCGAAGTTGGCCCCGGCCAGTATGAATTAGTGGCGGTGAGATAGGCGTTTATAGATTCAGACTCATCTAGGAGAAAGTGAGCCATATCGATGCTAATAGTGGCGTTGTGAACTCAGCCGCATCTGTTTCTAAGATTCGCAGAGTAGGGTGGCTCAAAGGCTGGGCATTGTTGGATCGTGGGGAGTCCTACGAGATCAAGATGCTTCCTGGCAAAGGACTGCTGGGAAAGATTTCGGGTTGGACTTACCATATTGCGATGTCCGATATCAGTTTAGAACTGCCTCTAGTGTCCCACTACACGTCTTTAAGAGGCAGGCTATCTGATGATAGAGAAGTAAGCTATTCATCGCTAGGTACGATCATTAACCCATCGTCCCTATTGAGCCTTCATGGAGGCAGATTTCAAATTGGTCCTCTTGAGTACGATATCCGCCCGGTTAGCGGAAAGGCCAGCTTAGCCATTTCAACAGAAAAAGGGGAGTCCGTCGCGATTGCAAAAAAGCCATGGCAAGATTCGGAAACGGAGACTGACTGGATTATCGAGTGGAAAGTAGATATTCACGATGAGGGTCTACGTCTTGCAATCCTCTTGGCCCCATGGATAATGGATCGCATTACAGATTTACAGACAAGCTGTTAACAAAATGTGGGAGAAGTGAAGCCAGAAGAACTTGGTGAAGTAAAGTTTTTAGCGCTTAGAACGCCGGGTTATGCCGCTAGTAGCAATCAAAGTTCTTCTCGACACAGCAAGCGATTCGATTCGCCTAAACTCAGCCTTCTCACTATCATCAAGTCTCCTGAAAAGCTCATTGCCAGCGATCACTTTTATAGACTCTAGCAGCGCTAGGTCTTTTGCCTGCCAGCCCACTCCTCCAAGACATATGAGAACGCCTTCGTCAGCTTGATAATGTATCTGACCCCTCTTAGTTTGTCGTACCGCATTTACCCCGATATCTCGCGTCGCACACTTAACTTGAACTGCAATACGCTTTTCTCCTGCGGTGACTATCAAATCAGCACCTCTCTCACCTTTGCCACCAATATCTTGGACTGAGCAGTTATGACGTCGATAGAAATCAGCAACTAACAGTTCAAAGTCTCGCGCATGAGAGAACAGGTCCTCTCGCGATACACTTCCCAAGTCCTCAAAAGGATCAATAGCCTCCACGCTTCAAAAGTTCTATCTCTGCAAGCCTTATTCCTTCTTTCGCTTTTCACTCAGTAGCCAGTCACCTTGCAGCTCGCAGCATTAACAGATTCGAGAACCAACCCCGTCGACTGAAAACTATTATCAGGTGAAGAATATCGGAATAGGTCACTATGGATCACTAGTGTATCGAGTCACGAGGTTCCGGTAGTTAATCGGACTGGATGACGACGAAATCACGGATAGCCTTGTTCGTAAAGCTCTCAAGTTGGTAGTGATCTTCGTCAGAGTACGGGATAAATATGCAAGTTCCTCAATGAGTTCCAACGCTTCTCTTCCATAAAGGATCAACGTGATAAGCTCTTCCTGGACCCAGGTGTTTATGAGCAGAAGAGCTCTTTAAACAAATCTGGAGATCTGCTAGCTATAGCTTGTCCTTAGTAACATATCTTGCAATAATAAGTCCACCCACGATCCACGAGATAAGCGAGAAGGTTAACTTTCCTACCTCTGACCATCCTGTGTTAAAGCCACTCAGAGAAAATGCTCTTTCGACCATGTTTCCGCCAAAAGCGAAAATAAAGCTCCATAACACGATAAATCCCCATGGTAATCGTGTCCTTGATGGCTCTTCTGCGCTCATTGAATTCCCGGGATTACGTTCGTGCCGCTTCCCTAATCTCCAATAGCTCCTTCATTAACTCGTGCAAATCTGGTTGTCGATCTACTTTGCCGAATGAATCGTGGAGGTTCATGTATAGGCCATACAAGCGACCGTATATCTCAACATTCGCGGGAATAGGTGTATAGATCGTGTCCTTGCAGCCGGTCATTGCAGCCACGGCGGTGGCCACGTCGGGGTGCGCTCCGCCGACGACCGCTCCCATGATGGCTGAGCCTAGCGCACATGTTTGCGCTGAACGACTAATCTTGATGGGGCGCTTACAGACGTCGGCGTAGATTTGCATGGCGACCGCACTCTTTTCTGCGATGCCTCCGCAGCAAACGATTTCTTCGATTTTTACGCCGTACTCTTCAATTCGTCGGATGATGGTGAGAGCCCCGAAAGCAGTTGCTTCAATCATTGTCCGGTAGATTTCGGCGGCGGTGGTTTGTAGAGACTGTCCAATCAACAACCCAGATAGCCGCTGATCGACAAGAATTGTTCGGTTGCCGTTATTCCAATCAAGTGCCAGGAGTCCGCTTGCACCAGGCGCGATCTGGGACGCTTCCTGCGTGAGCTCCTCATGGGATTTGCCGGGAGCAAGTCTTGCCGCCCAATTGAAAAGATCCCCAACCGCGCTTTGCCCGGCTTCAATTCCGAGCATTCCAGAAAGCACCGAGCCTTCGACAATTCCGCATACACCTGGGACATCTGGCACTGAGGAGCCTCCGACCATGATGTCGCACGTGCTGGTGCCCATGATCTTTACCAAAGTTCCGGGCTTTACTCCGGAGCCTACGGCTCCAAGATGAGCGTCCATTGCGCCAACCGCCACCTGGACAGACTCAGGAAGCCCCAGCTCTTGAGCACGCTCTTGTGATAGCCGGCCCGCGCTTTGGTCAGCCGTCAGGACGTTATCGTAAAGACGATCACGGAGATCGGACAGTCGTGGGTCTAAACTGGCAAGGAACTCCTTTGATGGCAGCCCTCCCCATTGTTTGCTATACAACCCTTTGTGGCCCGCCGCACAGACGCCTCGGGCCATAGTCTTAGGTTGAATATTGCCAGTGAGATAGGCAGGCACTACATCCTGAAGTTCAGCCCAGGAATAGGCTTGGGCAAAGACGTCTGGCGCAGTTCGGGCGCAGTGAAGAATCTTTGACCAAAACCACTCTGAAGAATAGGTTCCTCCACACTTGGACAGATATGGGAAGGCGGCTCCTTTTTCGGTTATCTCGGCAGCTTCCGCATAGCTTGTGTGGTCTTTCCAAAGCCAGCATTGGGCAGCCGGGTCGTTGTTCTTGAGCCCAAGTGGTGTGCCTTCTTCGGTCAAGGGCATTGGACTGGACCCGGTAGTATCGCTACCTATTCCAACAACTTGGGAAGCATCAAAGTTAGATTCCGTTGATCGTGCCTGATCGAGTACGTCTCTGATCGTCGAAGTAATACCAGCAAAGTAGTCACCGGGATGCTGGCGCGCAATGTTTGGATCTCTAGCATCTTCAATCACACCTGAATTGCCGGAAGGATAGCTAAAGACACTTGTCGCCACTTCACGACCATCGGCACAATCCACCAAAAGCGCTCGGACACTGTTTGTACCGAAATCTAAACCAATCGAATATTGACTCATAGACCGTTGCTCAGATTACGAGGTTCACCTCCTTCTAAGCAACGGTTGAACAATGCGAAAGTTAAATTAGGGACGCAACTAAGCTTTCGCGTTTTTCCCTGCACCGATGAGGCCAGCAGCTGATACTCCCGTCATTGCTCCAGACACAAGGGCTTTGGCGGTTGATTGCTTCATCAGAGCCTTACTGAAAATGAAGCTTCCTGCGGCCACAGCAATCGGCAACATCCATGCCTTGGTGCCAAGCCTTCTTTCAATATTCTCATAGACATCCGCTAATCCCGCTTGAAAATAGTTCATCAAATTCACCTCTCCTTTGATGAGAAGAAAAGTGCAGCCAATCAGTTGCAAACAAAGGACCGCGGATGCATAGGAAAACCGTAAAAAATCCAGAATATGTCGCTATGCCAATACCAAGACACGGTCTCAAGAAAAAACAAAATTGGAGACACATATGCGAACAAACATTTATGCAACCTTTCAAGATCCTAGCCATGCTCATAGCGCAGTAGGGGCTTTACTAGACCACGGAGCACAGGTTCAAGATATCAGCCTTGTCTTGCCTCCCGGATACCAAAACGGTGAGAAAAGCGCAGCGGATGAGATGGAAAGCGCAGATAAAGGAATTACCACCACTACAGGCGCAGACGCAGCAGCGGGAGCAGCCAAGGGCGCGGGTATTGGTTTAGGCGTTGGTGCCGTTGCGGCATTGGTTTCCATCCTGATTCCTGGCGTGGGCCTTGTTCTAGGTGGAGGTGCATTGGCAACTGCCATGGCTGGTACAGCCGCATCTACGGCAGCTGGAGCCATTGCGGGCGGAGTTACAGGATTTCTTAAGGATCAAGGAGTGCCAGAAGACCAAATCACACGCTTCTCTGGACACATTGAGCGTGGTGGAGCCATCGTCAGTATCAGCGTTCCTTCCGGCAACTTGGATTACGACACTGCTCAGGCCCTGTTCGCCAAGTACACCGAAACTGATGTAGAGGTTTGGAACGCACAACCTGTATCAACGGCTCAACCCATTTATTAGGAGGCAAAGATGAGACCCGATATTCCAACCGATCCCAATCCGATTCCAAGCCCGCCACCTATTCAGCCTCCGCCACCGGACGTACCGACTCAGCCGGAAGTGCCCTTTCCTTCCACTGAGCCTGAGGTGGTGCCACCATCTATACCGGAAAAGCCAGACCTACCCCCCGCACCTCGAAACGAGGAGGGGGATGGGGGAAACGCCTATAAATGGGCGGTGGGAGCTGATGAGCAACGAGACCTAGTTCTTGAAGGCGATCCCACTCAGCCTGGCGATGCTGATCCTCAGTAGTGCTAAACTTAGTCTGATGTACACGGTGTTTCTAGTTTAGGAGCACCGTTTTTTTGTAGTAGGCGATTTTGGTATGAGATCTGCAGATGCAGACTCTATCACTGGGAAACGAGAATCTTCTTCAATTTCAATGGAGTTTCGGGAACCAGCATTTTTACCGAGACTTCTATGCACAAGATTGGACTAAACTTACGGTGTTTCATCAGATTTGCTTTTGTTGATCGCAAGTTCACCGGGGAGTTGGTCAAAGGTGCATCTGGTTTATTAGGCAGGCAACGTCGCATTGCCGTGTCCTTATGATTATCTGGCGAAATGGCATCTAGTAACGTGTCGAAACTTAAAGTTTGCATCCTGTCCGAGTTTTTCTATCCGGACAACCATAGTGGTACCGGAAAGGCTGTTTCCGACATCGCATCACATCTGGCGAAAGCGCATAACGCAGATGTTGATGTCTACTGCGGTGCCCTCACCTATAGCGACGGTAGCAGGATGAAGGCCAATGAAAATTGGGACGGCATCCAAATTAGGCGAATTTCTTACCCCGACTGGAATCGTGCGGGGGTGAGCAAACGGTCCGTCTGCAACGTTATCCTATCGCTTAAGGCAGCAATAAAACTCTTAGTCAAAAAGAAATACGATGTGATTCTGGTCACATCTGCCCCGCCATTCATGCCGATGGCTGCGTACATCATCAACAAGTTAAAGAGGACCCCCTATGCCTACTTGGTTTATGACCTTGAACCGGATAGAGCCTGTCGACTTGGAGCGGTAGATCCTTCCAGCTTGCCATCAAGAATGTTGGCTAAAGCGCAAGGGCGTTGGATGAAGAGGAGTGACCGAGTGGTCGCCATTGGGCGATGCATGCGGGACCTACTTAAAAACGCCTACAAACTCGGTGATCAACAAGTTGAGGTTGTGCCCGTTGGGTTTGCGGAAGACGGAATTCGATATGCACCGCTTACTAGCCGGGCTCTTGAACACACAAGACTTAGAGTCGTTTATTCTGGAAATCTAGGCCGCTACCATGATTTTGACGCCCTTCTAGATTGCGCCAAACAGCTTCCAGCATCCGACTTTGAATTTCTCATCGTGGGTAATGGAGCCAAAAAGCCTCATGTAGAGAAGCGAATTCAGGAAGAGAGCATTACGAACGTAAAAACGTTATCGCCCCTTCCCTTAGAAGAGTACGAACAGTTATTGCACTCTGCGGATGTCTGCTTTGTGACGATGGAGAGTGGTATAGAGGGAACCTGTGTTCCCAGCAAGTTCTACTCCATCATGGCCGCGGGACGACCGACTCTAGCCGTAGCCAGCGAAGATTCTGAACTAGCTCTATCTATTAGGCAGCACGAATGCGGATTAGTGGTTCCGCCTTCAAATCCTACTAAACTACTAAACGCATTGCGCATGATGCAAGCCGACCAAGCCTCGCTATCGGATATGTCGGTCAATGCTCGTCAAGCTTTTCTTAGTTATTACACAACTAAGCACACAGTGGGCAAACTCCACGAAATTCTTCTTGCAATCGCAGGAAAGAGTGTTACTCATAATCACCTTGAGCCAATGACGGCTCGACGCTCTCGATCTGAAGAATCGAGAAACCTTCCTAAGGTTGCTTCGGTAGAGCAAGTTAAGAGTCGATAGACGATTCCTAACTTGCTCATGACCTTAAAGTAGCCCAAGGTAAGATAAGTTCAAGCTCTTTGGCCTGATATTTGCATACATTGTTTTCGGCAAACCCTGATTCCTATGGACGTTAACCTAAGACCTCTAACCCTTAAAGACTTTCTCGGCATGATTCGACGCCAAAAGGTTTGGGTGATCTCAATCCTCCTAATCTGCACCGTACTTGGTTTTGCAGCAGTGGAATTTACAACCCCCGTCTATGAGTCCAATACTTCCATCTTGATTGAGCAAGGGGGTGGAAATTCAAACAACTCAAATGACCCTGTTGCCATCATGGAGCTTCCGATTCCAATGCTGGCGATACCCAACCAGATTCAGCTTCTCCAAAGCCAGTTCATGGTGAATCGAGCGTATGAAGCGGCGGGTATCAATCCGGCAACATTAGGTGGAAAGTCTCCAAGAGTTAAGGTTAACTCCATCAAGGACACGAACGTTCTTGCTATTGCTGTAGAATCCACTGACCCTTTTGTTGCCTCTCAACTGGCTAAAACACTTCCAGAGGTCTATTCCGCTTATATCACAGAAGACCGCCGAGAAGCTGTACAGAAGTCCATCCAAGCCACCAGCAACAAGATTGATGAGCAACAAGAGCAGTTGCGTGATGACGAGAAAAAGCTGAGAGAGTATCGGCGAGAGCATGGTCTACTCCCTCTCCCCGGTCAAGTCCAAAACAAAGGCGCTCGAGTTGATGAGGCTGAAGTTGCGGTTAGTAAAGCTAAGTCAAACATCTCCATTATTCAGCAAGAGATTCTCGCGCTTCAGCAAGAGAAAGCCAAGATTGAGAGCAGAAAGAACACCGGTGCCCAGCAAGAAAACACTGCGGCAATTGAGGGACTCAAGACGGAGATTGCTAACTTGGAAGCCGAGCGCAGTGTCCTGCGAAAGACTTACCTGGATGATCACGAATCCATCGTTGCTCTAGACACTCGTCTTGCGGCTAAGAAAAAGCAACTGGCTAACCTTCCGAAAATCCTTAGTTACGACTCTTCGACCATCAACCCGATGATCGATTCCTACAACAACCAGATCGCAGCCGCTCGTGTAAAGCTGGATGTAGCCCAAAAAGAACTTGCCGAGTCAGAAAGATGGCTAAGCCAAAGCCAAACCGCATTGCAAGGTTACGAGCAGGTTGAAGGCGGAGAGAGCGATCTTGTAAAGGCTGTTGAGGGCAAGAAAAACAATATCGAAAACCTCAGCAACACTCTGCGTATTTTCCAAATCAAACACCAGTCCGCCAAGGATCTGGTTCAGACGATGTCTGTTGCATCCAATCCCGAAGTAATCAAGCCGATTGAGGCACAGTATTTGGGAATTGCTATCCTCATGGGAGCCTTTCTCGCGGTTGGCTTCGCAATGCTCAAAGACAGCATCGAAGATACAGTGACGTCGAGTGATGAAATCCACACTCTTACCGGACTTCCCGCCCTCGGAAACATCCCTGCCCTGCCTGGTCGCAAGAGTAGTGGTGCCATTGCTCCGCTGAATGATCGCTTGCTGGAAAACTTCCGCGTCTTGCGGTTTAACTTACTGTTTTCTACACTGGAGAGTCCGCCAAAATCGATTGTGGTCACCAGTAGTGGACCAGCTGAGGGTAAGACCGACTTTGCTTGTAACCTTGCGGTTGCTGCATCGGGCGAAGGCCGACGCGTTATCCTCATTGATGGCAATCTGCGCTATCCGATGATTCACAAGAAGATGAATATCGCCGGTAAACCTGGCCTAAGCGATGTCGTGCTCGGACACGCAACGCTTGAAGAAAGCCTGCACTCCACCGCAGTACCAGGACTCTTTGTCCTCACCTGTGGATCTCAGGTGCAAAGCCCGGCTGAGCTTTTTGCTTCACCAGAAATGACAGCGTTCATGAAGAATATGTCTGATAGTTCCGATCTTATTATTGTGGATGCACCTAATACAATGGCCGGAGCAGATGCCTTGGTCTTGGCCAACGTTGCCGAATCTGTCCTGTATGTAGCCAAAGCCGGCTCCACAAAGCGAGTGGCCATCCGAAAGGGCCTTGAGTCGCTACGTCAAGCCAACGCCCGCGTCTTGGGTGTCGCTATGAATGGTGCTGCCTAAACGATGAGTGAAGAAGCTATTCCCCACCTAATCATTCGCAAGAAGAGTGGGTGGCAAGCCTTGCCGATTCGTGAGCTTTGGGAGTTCCGAGACCTTCTGAACACTCTTGCAACCCGAGATGTAAAGCTACGGTATCGCCAGACCGCCATTGGAGTGCTTTGGGTGGTGTTGCAGCCTCTAATTGGGGCTGGGCTTTTCACCTTCATCTTTGGATCTGTAGCAAAACTCTCCACGGGGAGCGACAAGGTTCCCTACTTCGCATTTAGTTTTGCCGGACTGATGGTATGGAACGTCTTTGCGCAAATTTTGCAAAAGGCTAGCGACTCGATGGTTGGCAATGCCCACCTAGTCAGCAAGATTTACTTCCCGCGGATGATTTTGCCGCTCTCTACTATCTATGGAGTCTTGCTCGATTTTGCCGTGGCCAGCACACTCATGATTGCGTTGATGGTCATTTACGGCATTCCCCCTCATGTTGGACTGCTTTTCCTGCCGGTGGCGCTCTTCATGGCTATCCTCATGGCGCTTGGGATCGGGCTGTGGGCGGCTTCTTTGAATGTCACTTTTCGTGATGTCAAGTACGTCATTCCTGTTTTCATCAATTTCTTGATGTGGGCAACTCCAGTGGCGTATGCCGTCTCTGCCTTGCCGCCTGCAGCTCAAGCCGTGGTCAACTTTAACCCGATGGCTGGGGTAGTGGAATCATTCCGATGGGCGGCACTCGGTACTCCGGTACAAAACTGGGGTTCCGTCGTTTACAGCGCGGTGGCAAGCATCTTGCTCTTCATCTTCGGTGCGATGATGTTTCAACGAACAGAGCGGAGGTTTGCGGATGTTATCTAACATGAATCCAGCGATCCATAGGAGGTGCGCATGAGTGACATCGCTTTAAGTGTTCGCGGGCTAACCAAAGAATACAAGATTCTTCACAACGCGGAGAAGCACAATCGTGTCACCGATGCAGTAGCCAGCTCCGTAAAAGGGCTGTTCAAGAAGACCGAAGTCGAAACCTTTAAGGCTCTGGATGATGTTTCCTTCGACGTTAAGAAGGGCGAGGTGTTGGGGGTCATCGGTCGCAACGGCGCTGGTAAGTCCACGCTCCTTAAAATTCTATCCCGCATTACCGAACCATCTTCCGGGGAAATTCACCTCTATGGTCGAGTCGGCTCTCTGCTAGAGGTAGGAACCGGCTTCCACCCTGAGCTCACGGGCCGGGAAAATATCTTTCTGAATGGCGCGATTTTGGGAATGCGAAAAAGAGAGATCGAACGCCAGTTCGATGCAATCGTCGATTTTGCCGAAGTTGAGAAGTTTTTGGATACCCCCGTCAAGCGCTATAGTTCTGGAATGTATGTTCGCCTGGCGTTTGCCGTCGCGGCACACTTGAATCCTGAGATTTTGATTGTGGATGAGGTTCTTGCTGTAGGCGATGCTCAGTTTCAGAAGAAGTGCCTTGGGAAGATGCAGGATGTGAGTCGGGAAGGAGGACGAACCGTCTTGGTTGTCAGCCATAACCCAGTAATGATTCAAGCTCTTTGCACTCAATGTCTTTTACTAAAACAAGGCACTTTAGAAGGTGTTTTTTCACCACATCAAGCCATGCAGGAATATGCCAGTAAGGCCGTATCTATAGACTTCAACACAAAATCACATACAGACAAGCCTACAATAATAGCAATTGATTATGCTTCTGAGGGCAGGGCTCATGTCGCCATATCAGGCTCTGACCTTACACTACAAGTAACTTACAACTTACCAAAACCAATACTGCTTGCTTCGATAGAAATTAGAGTCTTAAGGGATGACGCAACCATAGTTACATTGCTCAACAGTGAAATTGCCGGCAACCTATTTAGCCTTGAAGCAGGCACCCATCGGTTTAACTGCACACTGCCAAAGCTCGCGCTGACACCTGGAGAGTACACTCTTGATGTACTCCTTTTTGAAGGCCAAGACGGGTATTCCAAAAAGAGCATCAGTACAAACGAAAGTGCCTTACTCTTAACGGTTACATCCGGTGACTTTTTCAAAACAGGCAAGTTAGCCAGTAGCAAATACAGTGGAAGTTTTTTCCAAGATCAAATTTGGGAGACTACGAACATTAAACCAAGCGTCATCAGAAATATTGCAACCAAGCTTGAGACCATGTAAATCTGGTTATCCGTAGATAGAAGGAAAATAATGGACCCAACTACACCTTATACAGTCTTTGTAAATTCAACAGATAAGTTTGAAGATTGCTGGCTACCATTTTTCAAGCTTTTTTCTCACTATTGGCCAAACTGCTCTGCCAAGATAATATTAAACACAGAAACAAAGTCATATGATTTCCCTTCACTGAATATTCAGTCAACGCAAGTTTCACGAAAGCCGCATGCAAAGAAACAAACTTGGGGACACTGCCTCATTAAAGGACTAGAACAAGTACGAACTCCCCTCGTTTTATATTTACAAGAAGATTACTTTCTAAAAGAAATCGTGGATCACAAGACGATAGATGACCTTGCGGTTTATATGATGGAAAGGGAGATCACAAGGACTCATGTACATCATATTGGGTTAACTAGCTTTGATAGGCATGGTCCTTTCGGAGTTACGCCCAATCCGTTGTTGTGGCAAATTAATTCGCAAGATCCGTTTTTTATTTCACTTCAAGCTGGACTGTGGCAAACCCAAACTCTCAAATCTCTGGTTTCTGAAAACGATACACCATGGGGATTTGAAGCAAAAGGACAGGATCTTAATAAACGCACACTACGTTTCTATACTCTTAACAAGCAAGAATTTCAGCCTTCTACTCGCCAAGTAATATCTTATGATCATACTGGCGTTATTAGGGGCCGATGGAACCCTGACATCGTTCCACTTTTCACCAAACATAATCTAGATATTGATTTTAACATAAGAGGTTTCTACACTAAAGAGAACCAAGTGCCCTCAGTGCAAACCATCCGCCAAAGGCTTCTTCGTCGACTAAAACAATATTTACCTAAGGCTAAGTTGTAAATCTACGACATACTTCTTACAAGTTTGAGAAATAATGATCACTGTCGCGATATGTACACATAAAAGACCACTCTGGGTTGAATCGTGCCTAGCAGCCCTAACCAAGCAAGAAACCATTAGCGGCAAATGGGAAATACTCATTGTGTCCAACGATGATACTCTCTCGAACGAACTTTGCGAAATTGTTGAGCGTGCTCAACAATTGATACCGGTTAAACTTATACTCGAACCGAAGCTAGGACTATCTCATGCAAGGAATACAGCTCTAGCTAAAGCTTCTGGGGAGTTCGTAGCTTTTATTGACGATGATGCCCTAGCTTCGCCTTCTTGGATTTCTGCTATTGAAGGTCATACTGCAAAAACAGATGTCGACTTTATAGGTGGACCAGCTCTGCCGCTATATATGAAAACCCCACCAACTTGGTTTCGGCCCGAATGGGTTACTGAATACGATTACGGTGATAAATCCAGACCCCTCACGGATCAAGAATCTATTGGAGGAATGAACTTTATCGTTCGTAGAACTTTAGCAATTGAGCTAGGTGGATTTAACACTTCCTTAGGTATGAATACAAATAAACTTGGCTACCATGAAGAGACAGATTTACTTTTACGTGCATGGGCTACTATGCCACACCTCAAGGTACTTTACATTCCTGAGGCAAGCGTACAACATGCAATTAGGCCAGAGAAGGTCACATTTATGTGGCAAGTAAAAAGCAGATGGGCTAAAGGATGGTCTAGCGTCATGATGAGACCACTATCTAAAAAACAAGCAATTCGTTGTACACTTTCAGGGCTAAAGGCATTTTTTTACTATCTGCCTCTCAAACTTTTACATAAACCTTCCACATCTCTCCAAGGAATCATCATAGGAGAAATAGGCTATGGTATACATGAACTAGGAAGGGGCACTAGAGGCTTAATTACAAAAACACACAGTTTTTGAAGTTGATCCACTAGGTAACTAGAATTCGCGTATTCAGCACTAAAGGATATTACGGTATTAGAATCGTGAAATCATTTTCAGTTCTTAATGATTTAAACCCCGAAGACAATTAACGTTCTCTATGATTGTAAATTTTGAGAAGTAAAACATCATCATGACCTACACTTACACAAAAGGGGAAAGTATCAACCCATACAATTTTAAAAGATGCGCGTCCTGCAACGACAGATTAAACCAATGCAATGCACCTTCCGAGGTTGCATTTATATAAAATATTCTTATATGTCTTTACCCACATTAGACGAGATAAGCCAGTCGGCAAATTTTGAAAACTCGAACTGTCCAAAATAACATAATTAACGTGACAAAATGAATCTTCTCTGTGTTCTAACTAGCGGTGACCATGACCTTGGCGTTGGCGCTTTGATTAATTCACTAGAATTGCACGGATTTCATGGATTGATTTCTATTGGCTATAATGGGACACCCCCGCGCTGGTCGTCGTCGCTGCAGTCAGATTCTCAAGAATATCGTTTGTCCGATAACATCTCGCTGAGCTTTACAAGGCTAAATGAAGATATTCATTTAGCACGACGAAAGCCTCATTTCCTTATAAGCAATAATTTAATCCATAGACCAGAACATATATTTTTTGCCGATACAGATATTGTATTAAATGGTAAATGGTCGATCATTGAGAATTTTTGTAGAAATTCATGTGTAGTAGTAGAACATACACAACGACTTTCAAAGTTTCATCCCTTTCGATTAGCTTGGTCACAACAAGCATCGAAATGTAATCTCGAACAAACAAGAAGCCTTGATGAATATGTTAACAGTGGTTTCATTGGATTACCCTCACGGTACATAGGGCTGATTGCAGACTGGGCAAAGGTGATTGACAGTCTTGAAGGGGACGGACACGATTTAGTAAATTTCCAAAACTACTCACCCGAAAATCCTTGGAAGTTAATGGATCAAGCAGCGCTGAACACAGCAATCTCTACAAACCAATACCCCCTATCCATTCTTGATGGAAGTGCAATGGATTTTGACAAGAATGGCTACCTACTTAGTCATGCGGCGGGAAAGTCTAAGCCATGGCGTGGAGGATTTGTTTCTGCTGCCCTTAAAGGTATGCCACCCCAAAAGCAATGTGAAGCTTGGCTAAAATATATCGAAGGTCCTATCCAGGTTTTCAGCAGATCTCAAAGTAAAAAATTGCGAAGGTCATTTAAAATAGCCTCTGTTATTGGTCGTTTTTATCGACATCCGATGTATCGATACTATGCGCCATGAATCCAACTAGTTTCGCTATTGTTACAGCATATCAGAATGATTATTTTTTTGGGTTTGTATCTCTCATAAACTCCGCTTACCATTCAGGGTACACAGGCGACATCATTGTGTATGTTAATCATATTGGTTCTCAAGAAAGGTCAATTGCGACGACTTTTCAGAAACTCGACATAAATATTGTATTCCGTACCGATAACGCGGTGCATTTTGCGCTTATCAAACCAAACTTAGCATCGACCCTTCTCGTAGAGGACGGATATGATAAAGTTTTCTACTTTGATCCAGATATTGTAATTGTCGCACCGTTCAGTTTCTTTTCTCGCTGGAGTGAATTCGGAGTTTCTCTTGTTGAGGAAACGCAGTTTCTTGGTATGCAGGATGATCATCCAATCAGACAGATGTGGTTGGACTGGGCTAGATGCAAAGGATTTCGCGTTTCCAGGCCGGGCCGTCAATACTTCAATTCGGGTTTTTTTAGCGTTACTCCACGTGATTTAGAGTGGCTACAAACATGGAAAGATATTATTCAGCGGCTTGAGGAAGATGGTATTGCATCTGCAGGTGTTGACAGAAGACGTCATAACCCCTTTGCCACATGGGATCAAGACGCAATGAATCTGGCATTGTCTATCGTTGATTCTAAGTTGTCGACAATGGGCCCAGATGGTATGGGCTTTACTGGTACAGGTATTGCACTTCTTCATGCTACTGGAAGGAAAAAGCCATGGCGCAAAAGATTTATTTTGGAGGCTTTAAAAGGAAATCCTCCAACTTTAGCGGATAAAGGCTGGTTTGATTTCTGCGCCAATCCTTTTCCAGCATTAACTAAACTACAGTCAGTTATCAAAACAATTGATCTTAAAATCGCATCCGCTATAGGCCGATTCATTCGCCGATCCTAAAGCCTAACCCTCACACCCAAGTTAAAATCATAAAACGCTCCTTCCCGATACCTCAGCATTGGCTCTAGGTAGACGCGGTTGGTTAGGAAGACGCTTGCTTGTGCTCGCAGGAAATCCGTGCTTGGATTTGTTTGGTGGCTCCAACCCAAGGTGTAACTATTGAGTTTGGTGGGAGCATAGGTTGCACTCACATCAAAGACTTCAAAGGCCTCATCGGCGGACCGGTGGCCGTCTCTAAACGCTACTCCTTCAAAAGACACGTTAAACGCTCCAATTCCCTTGGAATAGTCCACTGCATAGGCTTGCCGATACCCGCGCCCCCTTCCTGATGCTTGGCGGGACGGACGGACGAGGGCCAGGGATGTTCCTTCGATGCCGATATGCTCGCCTACAAAGGCGCTGAAGCCCAGTCGACCGCCAACTCGCGCTACCATTCCCTCTTGTCGCCCCTTCTCGCCCTGAGCGTAGGCTGCCGCAATGGGCAGCCCTTCAAAGATCAGGCTGGTATCGCCTCGCACGGCAAAGACGCTTTCCCGAACTAGCCTCCCTGCTCCAAATGGCAGATACTGCTTACCAACTCGCCAAATCCCCTCGTCCTCCACATAGTATTCATCTAGGAGATCTTGGTCTTTGCCACCATCAAACCGTTGCAGCTTTTGACCCACATAAACGCGAAAACCAGGCTCCAGCTTAAAGGAGAGGGAGACGATGGAGTAGTTCCCCAGAGCGTCGTACATTCGCTGAGTGCTTGCACTGTCGTCGGCAGACCGATAGTTCAGTCTCGCATCCAACTTGATGGTGACATCAGGAGCCTGAGCGGCAGCAATACCAGCCAACCCGATCCCAATGCCAACCGCCAGGTTCCTCACAGCCTTTCTTTCACCCGCTGGGCAACTTCTTCCATTGGCACCAGTTCCTGAGAGCTAGAGGATAGGTCTCGAAGCATTACCGCACCTTTTTCCAGCTCATCTGTCCCGATCAAAGCCGCAAATCGGGCTCCAACCCGATCCGCCTGTTTTAGCTGAGCGGCCATTTTCCGATTATCCAAGTCCACATGAGTCTCCAAACCTGCCGCTCTCAAACTCCGCACAAGGTTCCGACAAGTTGATGCAGCATCCGGGGTGGCCTGCACCACGTAGAGAGCCGGCCTGGGGTTGGGGAACTCAACCTCCAGGGAATCTAGAACCAGAACCACTCGCTCAATCCCGATACCAACACCAACACTGGGGGTATCTGGCCCTCCAAGCTGCTTGATCAGCCCATCATAGCGACCACCTCCGCAGAGAGAACTCTGGGCGCCCAGTCGGTCAGAGACCACCTCGAAGACCGTATCGGTGTAGTAGTCCAAGCCTCGCACAATGTCTGGTGAAACTCTGTAATCCACATTCGCCTCAGTCAAAAGGCTTTGCAGAGAGTCAAAATTGGCTTTTGACTCCTCCTCCAGATAGTCCAGGATAGAAGGAATCGATGCTTTGAGGTCAGCCGCATTTGGATCTTTAGTGTCCAATAGCCGAAGCGGATTCTTCTCCGCCTTCGCTCTTTCTTCCTCTCCTTGCCCCTGTAGATAGGTGGCGAAGTGATCTAGCACCACTTGCCGATACTGTGCCCGGCATTCGCTGCGACCAATCGAGTTGATCATCACTTGCACGTTTCCGATCCCTATTTGCTCAAAAAAGCGAACTACCATCTCAATGATCTCGGCATCGGCAGTAGGCATAGCGCTTCCCACTAGTTCCAATCCAAACTGATGAGGCTGTCTTAACCTTCCTTTCTGCGGGCGTCCATAGCGGAAAAATGGGATTGCATAACTCATTCTAAGGATGGCGCCTTGCCCAATCAAGCTGTGCTCAATGGCCGCTCGCATCGCCGGAGCCGTACCTTCTGGTTTCAAGCATACATGGCGCCCCCCTTTATCAAAGAAGTCGTACATCTCCTTGCTAACAATGTCGCTGGTCTCTCCGCTGGTTCGCTTAAAAAGTTCGATGTCCTCAAACATAGGCGTGCGGATTTCACGATAGCCATAGAGCCCAGAAAGCCCAAAAAACTCCCTCTCCAAATGCTGCCACTTGTGGGATTGGGAAGGTAGAAGATCTTCAGTTCCACGAGGGGCTTGAACACGCATAAGGGTTATTGTGGCTGATCAGCCATGGACCGCGCGTGCCCGCAAGGCGCGGGCCTAAGGGAGGCTGCTAATCCAGCCTGCCGTTGAGTGCCACTTTCAGCATTTGGTCAAAAGCTCTATCTGGCATCGGACGCGGGCCGTCCAGAAGCTTCGAGGTAAGGATTACCTTTGCAATCCGTTCCAAGGTTTCCATTCGGTTATAAGCATCAATAACGTCTTTCCCCATCACCACCGCTCCATGGTGGCTCATCAGGAAAGTCTTGTGGTCTTCCAGAAGCGGCTCAATACCGTCCGGAACTTCATCCGTACCGGGCATAGCAAATGGCAAGGTTGCAACACTGCCCAATACATAGGCCGCCTCTGGCATAAGGTTGTCAGGAATATCTTCTCCTGCCAGAGCAAATGCGGTAGCGGTTGGGGGATGAGCATGGATCACCGCCTGACAATCTGCACGCTTGGCCAAAATTCTTAAATGAAGTTTGATTTCGGAAGAAGGAGTACCGCCATCAACCGGCTTGCCCTGATTATCAATCACCACCAGATCATCTGGCTTCATATGGCCAAGGCTGATGCCAGTGGGCGTACACAAAATCTGCCGCGAAGAAAGCCGCACGCTCATGTTTCCTTCCGCAGCGCCAACCAAGCCTCGTTGCCATAGCCGACGACCAATTTCACACATTGAAGCGCGAATCTGCAAATCCTTCATCCGCCCGGAATTATAACCGGAGGAAGCAGGCAGATATACGGAGATACCTCAGTTCAGGTCTCGCGGAGTCATGCAGGTAAGGCGATAAGCCATCCAAGAAGCGGGTTCATCCCGACCAATGTGCTCAACGGAAAACGCCATCTGCTCGTCCTGGATCAGGTCACGAACAATGTCAGCGATTGCCGCTAAAAAACGAACATCCTCTCGCTGCGCTAAGCCGAGCAGCCGAACCCCGTCGTCCTTTCGCTCGATTGTTGTTTCCACATCTGAATACTACGGCTGGAATCACCGAACCCTCATAAAAAATGATGAAGAAATTGCAATCTTTTATAGGTTAATCGTTAATTCAGTGGACGCTTGTAGACAATGGTCAACATTCCTTATGTGACTAGGACATTTTATCAGCACAACCCTACTAAACCAGGAGAAGAAATAACTTACTCTTGGGGATCGTTTCACATCATGCCAAGACGTAACTGATCACACTCCATGTATATGCATAGTATTGCAACACCCATTTTTGACCAATGAATACTAAACCTATATTTATATAAAATACAATTTCCTCACCTTGATTTCACAATCTCGCATCAAACATCCAAATCCTCTACCACAGTTTAGAGTTCTACTCTTCTTTTGTCTTTTCATTTGTTCTCTAGCTTTCAGTCAAGGGACACGTCCTCCTGCTGGCACTACTGGTGGTGGCTCTACGGGAACTAGTAACAGTTGGTGGGGTGGTCAACCAATTAACATTGGTGAAGGCTGGCATGCAGAAATTTTTCCAGACGGAACTGACACTTATAACTGCTGGAGCACGAGTACCCTTGGTCACGATGAATCGTACGTGCTGAAGCGCGACTGGGCCACAGGCCAGTGGTCAATTGGCTCAAATCTAGCACCCCCCGCTGGACATTTTTGATACGCTATCAATAGAACTCTAAATTCGCATATGGTTTCGGCCAGTAGTAGCGGAACCATTACGTTTCGCGCTCAATGGGTCGGTGGTTCAACAGCCCCGCAATACCTAGACTTGCTGATGCTCAGTAGCGTCCAATACAGTTACTTATCTCCTGGAAGCGGGAGTGCCTACGATGGCATTGGTGGTAGTGAAGCAATTGAGAGTATTCGCCTTGGTGTTAGTGGGCAAGTATCATCTAAAAAAATCAGGAGATTTAAACCGTCATTAGGGATGGTTGAGTTCTCATATTCTCCTTCAGCTTCTAGTCAATCAACTGGCTACTACTCAAACTGTGGAGCAAGTGCCATGTGGGCAAACTTCACTGCTATTGATCGTGGAGTCTCGCTAGTATCCACTTCTCACCCTGGTACCTATCGAAAAACATTCACTGGTCAAAACGAACAATTTATTCACACGGATTGGAGCGGAGAAAAAATCATACCATTTCCAAAAGCTATACGTGAGCAAAATCCTACCGTCTACACAGCTACAGGACAGTTAACTGAAGCGATTGTAGCTCTAGATCTGAAGGAGCTCAACAGTAATGATGACCCCCCTCCTAACTGGGAGCATGAACGAGTAAGATACCAGGGGTCTGTGGTTGGCTTGGACGAAGGAACGTACAAATATGAGGGGGCATCAGCCTCAATCTCCGAACACTTACCTAGTGGGATATTAGCAAACGGTTGGAACATCCTTCCCTACGAATACTGGGTGTTCTCTCCAATCGAACTGAATTATTCAGGAGTCTGCTCTATTCTAAATTCCTTCAGATCTAAGTTCAATTCAAAATCTTATCCTGGCAGCACGGAGGAGTTGTTTACAACTAAGTTCACCTACAAGTGGGATAGTGATGGTGCAGAGGCCAATGCGGAGGTCAAGCTCCACTTCAAGTTGCCACTTGAGCGTCAGTCCCCAGTAGGGACCTATGAGGAGGAGCTTGAGCCCGATTTACCTCCTCCAGTTCCGTTCCCAAATGCGAGTGACCCGTATAGCCCATTCAATCGGCATGGCTCCTTCCAGACCCTAATATTCTTGACAGGCAACGTATGGGCTAGCAATCAAAGTTCCCATGAACAAGCCAAATGGGATTCTGTAAACATTACTTGGGTTGCAGATAACAAGTCGACAGCAGAAAAAGTTAAGGCGGCAAGTGGCGCGGTAGGCCTAATACCCAAGGCAAAGGTCGCAGCAACCGCAGTCGGCGTATTTACTGATCTGTATGCTAAGTTTTGGCCACATTCCCAGACCTTTGGCGTCAACAAAATTGAAACGTTTCTTCGCCAAAAGGCGTTTCACATGCACATGATTTATCCAATGCCTGCTACTTGCCCAACAGAGGCTGAACTATCGCGGTATGAGTGGAAGCTGCAAAGACGGCAACTTTACAAGGTCTCACTGTTTGCGGACGATAAGTATGGAAAGGATGGGTACGCCGGTCAAGTCGTAGGATGGGAGTACGACCTAGGTTCAGCAGGTTTCGATCAAAGGCTGAGCTTAAGGGAAGTAGGTTACGGTGGCGGCGTATGAAACGTTGCCTTATGTCGCTGTTCCTGGCCATCGCGACGGTTGCCCAATCGCAACAGTATATGAATCGCTCGTGGATGAATACGCAATGGACTTCGGATGACGCTGCATACCGCTCGGCAAGACTGAGCATTTTTGCCGATCTCAAGAACAAGAAAAAGCTTGATGGAACCTTAACCAAGGCAAGGGCCGAACTAGATGGAAAGACTCCAACGCGACTGGGACTCTTTCAATGGGCGTGTGCTGCTTTGGCCAGAAGTAGGGACGACTTTGACTTTTGGAGAAAGTTTGACAACACCTACGAACTCAAGAAACCTTACGAAACGCTCTTCCCAAAACTGGCCGACACGAAGAGTTACGAGTTCACAAGGATTCGGTTTCTCTTTACGGTCACTTTTGATTTCCCTCATACCTTGATGTCCGACATCGGAGAGAAGTTACTTGAAAAGGATCCCAAAGATGTGTCGGTCATCTTAGCTTTGCTGAAAATCTACCAGCCTCAGGTTTCAACTTCGGATCTACGCAAAGGGGACAGGCTCGTGAAGATACTGGATGAGATTGCTCCCCATGAATTCAGAGTCCTATCTACCACGGGTTACTATTACTATTTGCGCTGGATGGGCACGAAGTCCAAATCCGATGCTCTTGAGTCCATTCGGAGAAGTGGGCTTGTTAAAGAGCGATCTAACAGTAAAGAACAGAAGCAGATCATTGACCGCACAAACTCAGAGATAAGAAAAGGCACCAAAGGGCTTGGATAGCGGTGAAGGGGCATTAATCCCCTTCGCCGCCGCCGGATGGTGACGAATAGTTCGGTGGTTCTTTGGTGATCCAGACGTCGTGGGGGTGGCTTTCTCGGAGACCGGCACCGGTAATCTTCATGAATTCTGCATTGTCGCGGAGTTCTTGTAGAGAACCTGCTCCTACATAGCCCATGCCCGACTTGAGGCCGCCAATTAGTTGGGCCATCGTGTCAGCAAGAGGGCCTTTGAAGGGTACGCGCCCCTCGACTCCTTCGGGAACAATCACGCCACCGGCTTCTTTAACCTGCATATAGCGGTCGCTGGAACCGGTTTTCATAGCGGCCATGGAACCCATGCCACGATAGACCTTATAGGCGCGGTTTCGATAAATCTCGAGTTCTCCTGGAGATTCCTCGCAACCGGCAAACATGTTGCCCATCATCACGCTACTAGCACCGGCGGCCAGACACTTCACAATGTCTCCAGAGCTGCGAATGCCGCCATCGGCGATGGTGGGGATACCCAAGAGGTTGGCTTCCTCACAACAATCTAAAACGGCAGTGAACTGAGGAACACCTACGCCAGCAACAACACGAGTTGTGCAGATTGAACCGGCACCAATACCCAGCCGAAGGCCATCTGCCCCGAGTGAGTGCAGTTCGCGAACACCTTCTTTTGTTGCAACATTGCCCGCTACTACTTTCAGGTCAGGCAACTTCTCCTTCAGCATCCTCACGCAGTCCATAACGCCGCGAGAATGCCCGTGAGCCGCATCAATGACCACAAAGTCTACTCCAGCATCCATCAGAGCTTTTGACCGCTCGTATGGCTGTCGTAGAGCCCCAATTGCAGCACCGCAGACGAGTCGCCCCTGACTATCTTTGGTTGCGCTTGGGTGCCGTTGCACCTTCAAAATGTCCTTGATTGTGATCAGACCCTTTAGGTGGCCCATCTCATCTACGATAGGAAGCTTCTCAATTCGGTGATCAGCCAGCATGGCCTGCGCTTGATCAAGCGTGGTTCCCACTCCGGCGGTGATCAAGTTGCTTGCGGTCATCCGCTCGCTGATCTTCTTATCGTAGTTAGTCTCAAATCGAATGTCGCGGTTGGTGAGAATTCCGACCAATCGACCTTCTCCATCCACAATGGGAACACCCGAAATGTGGAAGTGCTCCATCAGGTTGACAGCATCCTGAATGGTTTCTTCAGGCCCTAGCTTGAATGGGTTGGTAATGACCCCACTCTCTGAACGCTTCACCCGGTCGACCTGCTCGGCTTGCTGCTCGATGGTCATGTTGCGGTGAATAACGCCAACACCACCTTCACGAGCAATGGCTATGGCCATGCGGGCGTCGGTAACAGTGTCCATAGGTGCGGACACGATCGGAGTTTTCAGTCGAATTCCGTTCAAAAACGGAGTTGAGGTATCGGTCTCACTGGGCAAGACCTGTGTACGTTTAGGAATAAGTAATACGTCGTCGAAGCTAAGTCCTTCGCGAAAAACCGGCATTGGGGCTCCTTGGCTTTTCAATCGATTATGGCTTATGAATTCCTGCGAATGCGTTGTATCCTGGGACCCGTGGGACGACGACGTTGGTGGCTTTTTGTGGGCGCACTCTTCCTGGGAGCAGGACTATTTGTTGCCGCAACCATCTTTCTCCCACCCTCAACCTCGAGTGTTGAACCGGCTTGGTTAGCCTCCGTCTCGCCTGATTCAAGGAAATCCCACCGTCCTCTCCGAGTTGGCCCCCGGAGTCCTGACATTCTTGTTTTGCAAACACGTTGGTCACTAAAAGAACCCTATGATGAAGTCAGAGTAAAACTCAAGGATCATTTCAGAAATCTTGGAGGCTTCGGTTCAAATGTCACTTCCAATTCCTCTATGTGGAGGAATCTCGATATGAAATCACAAGAAGGATTGACGTTAACGGTGACGCGACTAGACAAAGAAACCCTTGTTTACCTGCACACCGTAAGGCCCATCGGCTGGCTCGATAGAATTCGCTTTTCGGTTCGAAAATTCTTCGGAGCCAGTGTGGAGTGAGCAAACTTACGAAGAGATTGCTGCTTTCCGCACTCGCAATTGCCCTTACAGTGATCGGGCTCTGGCTTCTCTTGTTCGAAAAATCGACCCTCACCACACCCCGGTTTCTTCGCCAAAGTCCATCGGCCCGACATCAGAATCACTACGAGGATCGCCTGACCACTAGCGAGGTCAACGGGCAAGTACGACACGCCCGTCGAACCACCGTCACCGAGAGCATGGACTTCTTTCCTGAAAAAGACTTTGCGGGACTTGTAAGTGACGCAGAGGCCGAGCTGACGTCTAGCCGAGGTTGGGACCTAGCCGCGGTACCGAAAGACAAAGTCGCAAGATTTTATCAACGTACGTCGAACACAACCATCTCGCTGTACTTGAATCGCGGGCGATCCAAAGCCACCGTCTCCCAAACACGTTTTGCGACACCAGTAGATAGATTTCGCCATTGGTGGAAATCGCTAGGCTCGTAACCAAAGGGCCATTCCTTCGTCAAATGAAGACGAGGACCATCATGACAACTTTAATCCTGGCATCCCTGTATGCGCTGAAATTTGAAGGGGGAACCCCGAACGACTTTGTAAACGCGCTAGCAGCCTCAACCCAACAAAGCGTGGTTATGAGCCAGGGCGATCCCAAAGCTCTTCCACGTGCTGAATTCGAAACAACCGATTTGAATGAGATGTCCCGCGCAGTTCGTAGCCAACTGAAGCACCTTATTTATCCTGGAACAGATTTGGCTATCGGTGACCAAATGCTTGCCCGAGAAATGGTCAGCGAAAATCGCGCTCAAAGATTCCAGGGCGGCGAAGCTGAAATCGTGATTGCCGCAAGGGCAAGAGCGAATATGGAAGGGGAGGCAGAGCCGATCAATAGACCCAATGCAACCCTAAGCATTACATCGACTGGTCTACCCGCTACGGCCGTCAAAGATGGCAAAGTTACCTTCAAGACCGAAAAGTCGGAATCTCTCCAACTCATCCAACTCTCAGGTCTTTCGAAACCGGTCCGCGTTCACTGGGTGTATAGAGAATCTCCCGTCTTCTTGAATGTTCGCGAGCTCCCTGAAGCAGATTTTATTCGCGTCCTTGCCAAAACGGTTGGAGCTCGATTCGTCTCTACGACTAAAGAGTACGCCTTTGATTTTGACCCCGTAGAAATTCGAAAGCGTGCCGTAGCCACGATTCAAACCATGCCGATTTCGCAACGAAATCCTCAAGTAACAAAGAGTCAACAGAACCTGAAGAACTTCCGGGTTTCGATCATCAATGCACTGAGTCCGGCGCAATTGACGGAGGCATTAGCAGAAACGGGATCTACCGCCAGGTTCGAACTTTCGCCTCGAAGCCCGCTAACTCGAATCGCCGTCCAAAGAGTCCAGCAGCTAGATGCTGAGAGATTGGAAGCAGCCCGAAACGGAACTCCGGGAGAAGCCGCTTACATTCCTGTTATGCAACGCGTTGACGGGTCCCGAACGCCGATCCTAACCGTGGATTCTCGCTTTAGCATTCGAATGGAGATTCCTGTCCTGAATCAGAATGGACAACCAAGCGGAGTTGTAAGACTCTAACCTACCAACAAGGTTGAAGGACTGGATCATCCGCCCTTCAACCTCACCCTTTGCACGGCCAAGATTTAACGCGGAATACGGGAACATTACTGGGAATTCATTCGCCGAATGCCTGAGGTAAACCGCAAAAATGCAATATCGATCCCTGGGCCGAACTGGCGTCCAAGTTTCCGTCGCCTGTCTTGGCACCATGACCTTTGGTTGGGACCCAGATGATTGGGGGTCTCATGAAAAGGAGTCCATCGATATTGCTCACCAAGCCCTTGATCTAGGCATCAACTTCATTGACACCGCGGATGTTTATGCCCGAGGTGGCAGTGAGAAGATTCTTGGTAAGGCGTTAAAGGGCAAACGTGATGGAGTTATTCTTGCCACCAAGTGCAACGGCAAGATGGACGATAACGATCCTAATGCCTGGGGAAACAGTCGACGACATGTAATCGAAGCTTGCGAAGCTTCTCTTCGCCGCCTGGATACTGATTGGATTGATCTATATCAAATCCACCGGCCTCAACCCAGCATTCCTATTGATGAAACCTTGCGAGGACTAGACGATCTTATTCGAGCAGGCAAGGTTCGTTACGCGGGCTGCTCTACCTTCGCGGCATGGCAAGCATGTGAAGCGCACTATGTCGCCAAGAACCTGGGGATAAACGGTTTTATGAGTGAGCAACCTCCCTACAACCTACTGGACCGTCGAGTTGAGCGAGAACTTCTTCCCTTCTGCAGAACTTATGACTACGCCGTGATTCCCTGGTCACCCCTGGCTGGAGGCATGCTTAGTGGCAAGTATCTGGATTCAGATACGAAAGGCGCAAGATATAGCAGCAGCGACCCTGCCGGAAAGCTGAAGCAAGTTCCTACCGCCCGACTTCAAAGATTGAAGGTTCTGGCGGAACGGCAAGATATGTCATTGGCAACTTTGGCGTTGGCTTGGGTTGCATCGCAACCAGGAATCACGGCTCCCATCATCGGCGCTCGCAGTTCCAAGCAACTTATCGAGTCCACCGCGGCTTGCCAAATACAACCCAGCGAGAAAATACTTAAACAAATCGATGCAATATTCGCTCCAGGATCGCACTACGTAGACTATTACGTTGCGAATTTTGGCCCCAATGCTCGACCGATCTAGTTAACGACGATCCAATCAGCCAATTGACCAGGTTCCAATGAACCCATCACTGATTGATCTTCGTTGGCTTTTGCGGCTTCGCTGGTATAGGCATCGATAGCTTCCTCGTAACCTAGATTCTCAGACGGACTAAATCCGTCTGGGCGTTGAGTGGCAATCTGAATACCATCCCTCGGATTACCTTGGACGATGGGACGGTCAGAACTGAAACTTAGCGGAATCCCCGCATCTTTTACCGCTCTAGCACGGTTGAGAACTCGGGACCGTTCTGGCCCCAGTTGCCTTTGATAGCTATGACCAAACCTCATGAGGAATTCAGGTTGCATGGTGCAGTAGCAACCCAACTTCGCCATCCGTTCGATTTGGGAATCTGACAGCAACATCGCGTGTTCAATTCGATGCCGAGAGGCATTGTCCAACTTCTCATACGCATCCATAACTAGATCTGTACTGTAGTCACCGATCGAGTGGATGGCAATCTGATACCCAGCCTCATGCGCCACCCGCACCATATCGTTTAGCCGATCTGGCGTATAGATCAACTGACCGCTTACTTCTAGATTCTCTGGCGCGTGCTGTGAAGCCGACTTCGCCGACCGACTGATGGTGTATCCATTTGGCTCAGCTCCGCTATAGCGACCATAGATTGCAGCTGTTGCCGAACCGATGGCTCCATCGGCAAAGATCTTTATCCCTCCGATTCGACACTCAGAGCTAGCTGAGAAACCTTCGACCGCCTCTTTCACTTCCTGGCTTCGCCAAGTTCCGTCTCGCTTGAAGACCTCTCCCCACTGTAAGTAGAGCCTAGTCTTGATTCGACAGCCTTTTTCCGCCGCAATGCGATAGGCATCTAGTTCCTGAAAGAGATTGAACCGACCGGTCATCATGTCGCTTGCACAAGCAATTCCGTAATCCGCCATCCGCTCGCCCGCCAAAAGAATCCCAGATATCATTTCCTCGAGTGTCGGCGCGGGAGCGGCTTGAGTTACTTTCTCATGTGCGTTTTCAAAAAGAACTCCGTTGACCTCGCCAGTTGGAAATCGCCCGTAACTGCCTCCCAAAGGATCTTCAGCCGTTGGCCCAACTCCTGCTCGGCGCAATGCTTCTGAGTTCGCAACACTAGCATGTCCATTTACATGTCGCAATAAAATTGGAACGTTTTCAGAGATTGCATCTAGGTCATTCTTGTTTAGGTATTCACCACCAAACTTAGTCTGATCATAGTGAACAGCATGTAACCATCGGTCAGACTCAACGCCTTTCACGGCATCACGAACGGAATCTAGTACTTGCTGGTTACTTGTACATGATCCTAGATTTAACTTTAACAAATCCAATCCCGTCGGCAAGATATGACAATGATTATCTATAAAACTTGGCTGTATCTTAGCGCCATCTAGATTGACCGTATGGACCCCATCACTGGCTTCTATCCCTGCGGACCGGCCCAGCACATAGCCATTTTCGACAAGCATGGCTTGAGGCTCATTGTTCCGCCACCACCGAAAGTTCTTGTAAAGGGTTCTCATATCATCGAACGCATCGCAAATAGGGCGGGGAGTCCGCCAGTATGCCAGAAGCAAACTTTTCCAGAAATCTCTTTTCGTTCGACTAGTTCTAGTAAGCCAGCAAATGCTTTACCGGAATAGATTGGATCCAAGAAAACCCCTTCCTTTGCGGCAAGATACCGAATAGCATCGTTCCCATGTTTACTCGGTACTCCGTATCCTGGCCCTACCATATCGAAAATGACTTTGAATTCATTCGAAGGAATCGGCGCAATGTCCAGGAGCGTGGCTAGTTTTTGACTAAGCTCCGCGAAGTCCTCCACAATCTCAGGTTCTGGATCACTGGCAATGCCAAGCACCTTCGTTTCAGTTCCCCGGAACCTATGGCTTAAGCCAACCTGGGTTGATCCGCTACTGCTGGCAAAAATCACCCAATCAAACTCTGAGCCTAGCTCGGCACCCGCTTGATAGAAGGCGTAAGCACCTAGCGCAGACGATCCGCCAATAGGAATGCGATAGACACGCAAACCTTTTCGCTCGTACTGTTGAGCTAAATCTTCGGCATGCGCATAAAGCTCTTCCCAAGTTCCATCGGAATATACGTTTAGGTCCACTCCTAGCCACTCGTCTAGAAGCGCATTACCGCCTTCCCTTTTCAAGCCATCCATAAATGGTGGATTGAATTCGTATGGCGTCTCCATAACCGCCGCCGCGCATTGGATTCCACAGACGGCTGCGGCAGCGCCAAGATGGCGAATAAAGTTGGACTGAAGCGCCCCACACGTCACGACTACCTGCGCATTCTGCTGGATCGCCTCCGCCATCATGTATTCCAACTTGCGCCCCTTGTTTCCACCCATGGCGAAGCCCGTCAGATCGTCTCGCTTAATCCAGAGATCGATTCCTAGTTCTTGAGAGACTCGATCCAAGCGATGTAAGGGGGTTGGTAACTGAACCAGGGGAACCTTATCAATAGCTAGAGACACAGGTTGAAGGTACCTTGCCGGAGACAAAACTGAGTTTCGCTCCATAATCGGTCTATGTCGGAAGCCGTTGAACTGCCAAAGAAGAATCGCCGAGGCTGCAAGATTGGGTGTGGAATAGTGGGTGCCCTTTTCTTGGGCGTTATTCTATTCTTTGGCAAACCAGCCTGCGACTTACTGAAGCATTTCGACATCATCCCACCGCCAAAACATGAGTATTCGGCAACGAGTGAAGAGAACCTAAAGGCGCTTTACCAGGCGATGTCCATGTATCACGATTCAGAAGGCCAATATCCAGAAGCCAATGGATGGATGGATGCTATTTCAAATCGCCTAAAAACGAATGACTTGCAGAAGGGTGAAGAGATGAAGAAGCTTGTCCGCCCAGACCTGCTGGAGCAAGATGGTAAGTATGGCTATGCCATGAATGATGCGGCATCTGCAAAGTACAAGGACGACATCAAAGATCCAGCGAAGACACCCTTACTGTTTGAATCTAAGACAACCGAGAAAAATGCCCATGGCGATCCAAAAGAATCTCGAATTGGCATGGCCATAACAGTAGACGGAACTATACTCAAACAGCCATAATTACATCGACTTATCGAGATACCATGGCGGAAAACATCATTGAGGTTAGAGACCTTCGCAAAACCTATGCTGGAGACGTAGAGGCTGTACGCGGCGTTAGCTTTGACGTAAAACAAGGTGAGTTCTTTGGGTTCCTTGGACCAAACGGTGCGGGCAAATCCACCACGATCAATATGCTGGTGAACTTGGTTAAACGCACCAGCGGCAAGATTACGATTGATGGCTTGGACCTTGAGAAAAGCCCAACAGAAATCTATCAGCGAATTGGATTTGCAATGCAGGAGATCGGGCTGGATGAGACGGCAACTGCTCGAGAGATGCTTTGGTTTCATGGTCACCTTTATCATCTTCCCAAGGAAAAGATTGAGTCGCAAGTCTCTAAACTACTGAAGCTTGTTGAACTGGAAAAGGTTGCTGATCGATTTACACACACCTATTCAGGAGGAATGCGTCGCCGGTTTGATCTAGCTTTATCGCTAATTCATGAACCCAAGATTCTCTTTCTGGATGAACCGACCCAAGGGCTTGATCCCCATGCTCGCCAGATGATTTGGAACCACCTAAGAGAACTCAACCGAAGTGGAATGACGATCTTTTTGACCACCCACTTCATGGAAGAAGCGGAATCCCTCTGTGACCGCCTTGCCATCATGGATAAAGGTCAGATCGTAGCTGAAGGTACGGTTTCTGGCTTAGTTGACAAATACAGCGCTAAAAACTTGGAAGATGTGTTCTTACAAATCACCGGTAGCAATTTAGGGGATGAAGAAGTCAACTTGAATGCATCAGATCCCTATGCGAGGGGTCGATAAAAATGTCCACCTTCTTGTCGGACTGGTACTACCTTTCCATTCGTTGTACAAAGCAAATATGGAGGCCCCTGGCCGCACTGATTCCATCTTTGTTTATTCCGATCTTTTTCTTTTTGGTGAATTCGACTTCCCTTCAAGCCTTTTCAAAGGTGGAAGGCTTTCCCGAAGGAGTGTCATACCGAGATTTCATCGCCCCGATAGCGTTGTTTACAGCGGTCTTCTTTTCCGCAGGCAATGCGGGAATTGAGTTGGTCCAAGACATTTCCAGCGGCTACTTTAAGAAGCTCTTGATTATGCCAATCAACCGACTCGCCATTGTGTTTGGTCGATTAACAGAAGTTGCAGTCCAAGCTGTGATGCAGGGCGGCATTGTCCTTGTCCTACTCCTTGCCATAGGGGTTCGCTTCAAGACAGGCTTCTTTGGAGTTGTCGCAATTTTTGCGTTGTTGATTCTTTTCGCTATGTCTTGGAGTTGCGTCGGAATGATCGCGGCACTAAGAACTCAGAACGCTCGGATGGTGCAATCCCTGTTCGTTTTGGTGTTTCCCTTCCTTTACCTCACCACATCTCAAACTCCGATGAACTTGCTACCGGGCTGGTTTCAAACCGTGGCAACCTACAATCCGGTGACGTACGTGATCGAAGGGGTTAGGGCTTTAGTCCTTAACGGTTGGGCTGACCCTGCAATTGCAAAAGGATTTCTAGTTGTTGCAATCCTAGCTACAGTCATGGTTTTCTTGACGGTTCGCTCCTTCCGCAAGACATTAAAATAGAAATTCTGCGATTTTATTTATTTTAGACATTGCCTATTTTCGTCGCAGGAACTATACTTAAGGGGAATACGAAAAGAGATTGCAGGATGCAACCTTTGGGCTTGATTTGGCTTGGTAGCCGTAGTAGCTCGTAGGAAACTCAAGGAAGTTATGAGTTACTTCGTAGCCTAAGACAATTAGGCGAGGTTGTTACCCGCAGTTTCGGATCGAAATTTAATAGGAGATTCGAATATGAAGCGAACTGCAAAATACGCACTCACGCTCGTTCTTGGCGCAGCCATCGTTATGCCGGCTGTTGCTCAAGACAACTTCCCCGATGTACCCGAGAATCACTGGGCTTACAAGGAACTCGCACGACTGAAGGCTGAAGGTC
>JBBCJU010000005.1:0-281982 GCA_037190145.1 Fimbriimonadaceae bacterium | reverse complement strand
GGCATCTTCAAACCGAGCGCTTCATGCGGCCTTTGGCAATTGAACTCCTCTCGGAACTCATCGAAGCGAGCTTGCTGCTGGAGAAAGTTGGTTTTGGCCGGTCTAGTCGCTTCTTTCTTGAGGGTTAGGTGCATCCTCTCGTGCCGTCCGTTTTGTTGTGGTTTGCCAGGCTTGATGCGCTCGATGGAGATTCCCAGGCGCAGCCACCAGACTGAGAGCTTGCTAAGCTGGAACAGGGCATTTGGAGCGGCGAAAGGGACTCCATTGTCTGAGCGGATTGCACTGGGGAGTCCGCGCTCTTTGAACAGGCTTTCGAATGCGGTGAACGTCGTTTCTTCACGGACGGACTCTAATGCCTCGCACATGAGGAGATAGCGGGAGGCATGGTCGGTCACGGTCAGTGGGTAGCAATAGCGTCTGTCTCCAAGCATGAACTCGCCTTTGAAGTCCACACACCAAAGATCGTTTGGATTTTGGCCGGTGGAGAGTGGCGTGCCTTGTGCTCTGGGGCGCCTACCGTTCATGGGTTTTACAAGTCCATGCCGATCCAGCACTGCGTGAATGGTGCTGACCGCAGGAACCCTCACCTCGCTAGGAACCTTGCGAACCAGAAGCTCTCTGAGTTTGCGGGCCCCTCAGTGCGGCTTCTCTTTCTTAAGCTGGATGATAGCCGTCTCCACCTGGAAAGGCAACTGGTTGCCATAGCGGAATGGCCTGCGGGAGCGATCTACGAGAGCTTCCAAACCGCACTCTTTGTAACGTTCGTAAATCTAATATCCGTCTTACGCGATATCCCGAACTTTCTACACAAGTAGCTCATCTCTTCGCCTTCAAGCCGGCGAACGACGAAACGCATACGCTCTTCCATCACAGAATACTCCTTCCAAGGCACGACATCCTCCTACATAGAGGATGTGTAACCTATGTGTCAGGAACAATCTGTTACCTATCTGTCAGAACGGGCACGATTCTTCCGATCCATCCTTGACAATGTTGAGGAGTCCAGGAAATCTCAATTCTAGGTCAAACTGTCTTACGCTGACCCACCGTTGGGTCCCGCATACGCGGGTGTGAGTGACACCTGACTCGCGTAAAACCCGAAAGTGGTGACTCAGTGTGGATTTAGGAGTTTCACCACAAAGGCACTTGCAAGACGACTCTCCGGCTTGCATGAGTTTCCTTACAATCTCTAGCCTGGTTTTGTCTCCCAACGCGCTGAGGACCTCTTCAAGCTTTATGTCCTCAAGCCTAGGTTGGTTAATTTCTTCCATCTTCGTTCGAATATTGTAGAACAAAACCCTTCAGTGTGGGGTAATGTTCGAAAAAATTCGAACATTACTATGTCAAGCCCACTCTTCAAATCTTTAACACTTCGTTCCATTGAATTTCGTAACCGAATTGGAGTTTCTCCAATGTGTATGTACTCCAGCGAGAATGGATTGCCTAACGACTGGCACATGGTGCACCTGGGAAGTCGAGCCGTAGGTGGGGCGGGGCTTATCATTGCTGAAGCGACCGCTGTTGCGCCGAATGGTCGAATATCGCCCAATGATGCAGGAATCTGGAATGACCAACAAGCAGAGGCATGGGCTCCGATCGTGGCATTTATCAAGGACCAGGGAGCTGTTCCTGCGGTTCAGCTAGCTCATGCCGGAAGAAAGGCCGGAACGGCACCGCCCTGGACTGGCAATAACTATCTGCCAGAACTTGGCTGGGATATCGTAGGCCCGAGCGATTTGGCCTTTACCGGCTTAGGTCAACCTCGTCAGTTGACAGTCGACGAAATTAAGCAGGTGGTTGAAGACTTCAAGAGCGCCGCTATTCGAGCCCTGGAAGCGGGTTTTCAGGCAATCGAGATCCATGGTGCTCACGGCTATCTTCTCAATTCCTTTATGTCACCGGCTTCGAATGTTCGAACAGATGAATATGGTGGATCGTTCGAGAATCGAACTCGCATATTGCGAGAAGTTATTGAAGCGATTCGCTCTGTTTGGCCAGAAAGCTTGCCCCTCTTTCTGCGCATTTCAGCTTCGGATTGGACAGAAGATGGGTGGCAGATTTCTGATTCAGTTCGTCTTGCGAGCCTTGTAAAAGATCTAGGAGTTGACCTGATGGACTGTTCCTCTGGTGGAAACGTCCCCGGGGCCAGAATTGAAGTGAAGCCTGGTTACCAGGTTCCGTTTGCGGAAGCCGTTCGTCAAGCCGGTATCGCAACCGCAGCTGTTGGCTTGATCACTGAGCCCCAACAAGCGCATCAGATTATTGAAGAAGGAAAAGCCGACATGGTTCTTCTGGCCCGGGAATCGCTAAGAGATCCGTATTGGCCACGACGGGCTGCCGCAGTATTGCAGAGTGATATTCAAGTTCCCAACCAGTATCAGAGGTCTTGGTAAAGAGAAATTCATAATTATCGATGTTGTAGAATTATGAAAAGCAGATCAAAGGGCCTATAGAACACCCCCCTGGGGTATATTGTTATCAGATGAAAGGGATTAGCCTAGACCGGTTTGGAGCGATAGCCAGTGCCATTTGTGCTGTCCATTGCTTGCTTACGGGGGTTGCTCTTGGCCTTCTGTCGTACGCGGGCCTTGGCTTTATGGGTAGCGTCACGGCGGATCTCATCTTCTTAAGCGTGGCCGTTGTAGTAGCGGTGACTGCTATATGGCACGGCATTAAGAAGCACCATTCCTGGCGTCCTGCAGCCGTATTCATTATTGGTCTTGTTTGCGTTGTCCTCGGACACTTTGTTCTGCATCATGAGCACGTAGGCAAGGAAGCAGAAGTTCACCTGATGGACGTTCTTAGCACTTTCTTTTCGGTTGTCGGAGGATTATGCTTTGTCTTGTTTCATGTAATGAATCTCCGACTTCAGCACACTTGTAGCTGTAATCACTGCACGACGGGAGAATAACGCAAAAAAAAAGGCTTGTGAGCTGATTACACTCACAAGCCACTTTCTCTTTACTAGGCAAGTGCCATTGGCATGATGACGCAGAAATACTCGTTCTCAGACTCTGCAGGCCGGAATATGGCGGGTCTTGAGCTTTCAGTCATCTCAATCTTAACGCCAGCTCCCTTAATCTGAGACAAGGCTTCCTGAACGTATTTACCGTTGAACGCAATCTCAACGTCACCATTATCAGAAATCATTGGAACTTCTTCCTTCGCCTCGCCTTTCTCTTCGGATCGGGCAGCAAGCAAAATCTGATCTTCGTTACCTCGGAAGCGAACTCGATTAGCATTGTCGCGAGCAAGGATCATGGTTCGCTTTACTTTCTCTGCAAGCTGATCCACTTCAACGCTCCAAGTTCGTGTGGATTCACTTGGAACAACGCGTTCCCAATTTGGATACGCTCCGGCGAGAAGTTGCGAGATAACTTTTGCTCCTCCCGCTTCTACACCCAGCCGTCCACCACCGAATCGGATGGTGACAGACTCCTCATCTGTAACCGGCAAAGCCTTGATGGATTTGAGTGCTTTTTCAGGGATAACCGCAGTGATGCCGCTGCCAATACCCGGTTGTTCAAGCTTCTTTACGGCCAAGCGGTGAGTATCTGTGGCCACGAGGGTTAAGGTGTTGCCATCGTAGCTAAACAGAACACCCGTCAGAATCTGGCGATGGGTATCCGTTGAAACTGCATACAATACGGAATCAACCGCTGCCCGAAGCGTTCCCATCGGCAAAGTGAGTTCACCCTCCCCGCCATAGGTAGGAGGCTCTGGGAAGTCAGACGCGTCCAATGTTTGAAGTCGGTACTCAGATGCTCCTTCCTTTAACAGGGCTCCGTGCCCGTCAAGTGTCTGGAGCTGAAGATCGCCATCTGGCAATGAACCTACCAACTGAGAAAGTAGGGAAGCTTGTAGGCAGATGGCACCGGGTTCGGTTACCATGCAGGCCAGATTTCTCTCCACCCACATCTCTCCATCGCATCCAAGAACTCGAAGTCCAGAATCAGTAGCTTCAACTTTCAGGTACTGAAGGATATTGACCGAAGTGCGCACACTGGCGGCCGCGGCCGCCATAGCGACGGCATCGTTAAACTCTTTTCGTGGACAGTCGAGCTTCATTTTGTTTCTTTATATGGTTTGCGGTCCGCAGATAGCGGCTGGCTGAATTCAATTCTACTGCCAACCGCCATCTGCAAGCCGCAGGCTTACCCTTGTAAGGGCAGGTTGTATTGGAAATGGGATGGAACTGGTGCTTGGGTCTGAATTTCGGCCCCTCTTGCATACAGTTTCATAAGAATTCGATGATGAGACTCTTCGGTGTACTCAGCATCATTACCTTGGTGCAGAGTGTCTACAACTCGCCGCAGCGTAGTCATATCGTGGTTGAGTCCGGCATTGCTAGCCGCAGCCAGCTCCATTTGATCTTCAAGTTCGGCGGGCAATTCATTTCCCGCGTACATATCTACGAGTTTGCTGTAAAGTTCGTTATTCACGACGTCCTCTCTAGGGTTCCACCCAGCTTGTCGCGGAGGGCTCTACGTCCTCTGTATAGCCTTGACTTTAGCGCAGGAACGCTAATTTTCAAAATCTCCGCCGCTTCTCTGGCCGCCATGTCCTCTAAATCACAAAGGACCAACGGCTCTCGGTACTCAATCGGTAGGTCGGATAATGCTTGCTGAACGGTTACCCGCAAAGTTGCTCGCTCCTCCGAACCTGAATAGTGTGCGTCTGAGGGCAGCTCCATAAGTTTGTGCTGCCGCATTTTGTCGATACATAGGTTCCGGGCAATCCGGAATAACCAGGTCCTAAAGGCGCCATCGGCACGCAACTCCGTCGAGCGACGGAGAACACGCAGGAACGTCTCTGCGGTTGCGTCTTCCGCATCCGTGCGGTTGCCAAGCATGCGAAATGTGTATCGAAAGATCCGCTCACCGTACATTTCGTACAAGCCACCAAGCGCGGACGGATCACCCTTGGAAAGGGCGGTAAGCCAGCGCTTCTCGGCCAGTGAGTCTCGCAGTGCGTCATTAGGCATAGAGAAGACGTGCGCTATCTTCCAAAAGATGCGCGGGTTGCTAGTTTAACACCGATCCAGGGTTTTTTGCTTGGGTTTGCCGCACCCTGGAGCGTCAAAAGCCAACAAAAAGGCAATAAGATAGAAAAAAGCGGAAGGAGTTTAGAACCTCCTTCCGCTTCTTCATATAAAGGAGTTTTTAGTTCAGACGTAAGAACTTTATCTGCGGAGTCTGAGTGCCAGTGGCGTTTTCAATTCCACCAACAATTGCCAGATAGATTCCACCACCGGCAAAAGTGAAAGTCTCAGTTGCGTAAACGCTTTCCGAATTGTTTCTGCGTGCCACAAACGTTTGCGTAGAAGAATCAATCTCAAGGGTACCGATTGCCCCAAACCCGATATTCTCAACCTTGTATTGAGGGTTGTCGCCGGGGTTTCGAAGATCGATGTTTGGCGTATCCAGCCCACCTTCTCGGTTAAAAGCGTGCAGAACATAAACGCGGCTTCGGTTGCCGTTTGGAGCGTTTAAGTTGATTTGAAGGTTAACGAGCCGAAGTCTCTTAAATGGCTCAGAACCATAATTCTTAAGCCCAACTGTGGCAAGCAAGTACTCGTTATCATTCGCCAGCTGAGTGGTAAATGCGTCTAGTGCAGGATTGTCGCCGTCCTCACGAACGGATACATCGTAACTATCCGCATCTTCATCCTCGAATCTGGAGGACATAGATAAATAGCTGACTCCAGTCGCCTCATCGCTATCATCCAGCGTAAAGGTGAGAGGAAGAGTATCGGGCGACGCGTTTACATATCGGACTCGTGGTTCTTCAACGCTTCCGCCTCCTCCGCCACCGCCACAAGCAACCAACGACACGGCGATGGCCGCAAACAAACCCAATTTCCAAGCAGAACTTTTCATCATGAACATAGTCATCAACCGGCCGGTGTCTTTGTCCAGCTACCAGGTGTTATACCGAAATGTCGCCAAACGGAGTTTTCTAACGCTTCGTAACAAAGGGGACAACCTACCAATCCGTCCTCTATCGCTTGGGCTGAATTGGTCCCGCAGAAAGGGCAGCCGCGTCGGTTTGGTTTGTTCGAAAGCAAGTTTGTAGCGAGCTCGGTAATCGGAATATCTGGAAGTTGCCTGAGCAGGCATTCATTGCAGATCGGCTCTTTAAGCTGATACTTTGACATCATGCATGATGCCGATCTGCCACACCTGCTACAGGCAAGGATCAAAACGGAGTTCCGTTTTGTGTTTGTTCGCGATAGCGGCGAATAATGTCAACGGTGACAGGGCCAGGCTTTCCCTTGCCAATATTACGACCGTCGAGGGTCACCATGGGGATGATCTCAGCCGCAGTTCCAGTTAGGAATGCTTCATCAGCAGAATAAACATCCATTGGAGTTAGGAAGACTTCCTCAACCTTGTGTCCAGCTTCCTTTGCCAAGGCGATCGCTGTATCCCGTGTGATGCCTTGGAGAATGCCAGAGGAAGGATGAGGCGTTCTTACAACACCATTCTGAATAAGGAAGATGTTGTCGCCCGTGCATTCCGCAATGTAACCCTGCTGGTTTAGCATGAGTGCTTCTCCTGCACCTCTTGAGTTGCCTTCTTGCTTGGCTAGGATGTTGCTGGCATAGCGCCCGATACACTTTAACCGCGGATCCAAGCTGTCAGGCGGGATCACTCGGAAGGAGCTTGTAACCACGTCTAGCCCGGTCTCGTAGGCTTCGGGTGGATACAAGGCCAAAGTATTCACCATGATCATCACATTAGGAGTGCGGTCGATATTCTTGGGGTCTAGTCCAAGGCCGGTTCCTCGCGTGACGTTGAGGCGGATATAGCCGTTTTCGATTCCCGCTTGTCGGCAAACGTCTAGGATGATGGACTTGAGTTCATCAATCCCAATTTTCATCTCGTAGCCAAGATAGAGAATTCCATGATACAGACGCTGAAGGTGTTCGTCTAACTTGAAGATTTTGGAGCTATAGATGCGAATGCCTTCAAAGAGGCCATCGCCATACAGGTGAGCATGATCTGCCGCCGGGATGGTGGCGGACTCCATTGGCATTACTTCGCCGTTTAGCCATACAAGTTTGGGCATGGATTCATTCTACCGTTGAGGGTGAATAGTCCTAAAGTGCACAATTCATTGTAATCTGGTAAAGAACACTAGGTCTAAATGTCATAATTTGGAGTAAGAGAGCTTTTTAACGTCTAGATGACGTCGAATGAAGGAAGGATGAAGAAGGTTTTGATTGGCGGCTTAGCCGTTTTGGGGGCCACGGGCGTCGGACTAACGGTCACGGCGGCTCGTTTTGTGCCTACTATTCGCCCAAATACTCAGATTGGAGTTGTTGCTGTAGGTGGTCTTACAAAAGAAGAGGCTGCCAAGAAGCTTCGTATTTGGTGGGAATCTGAACGAAAGAAGGAACTGCGGTTAACAAATAATCTGATCAAAACGCCTCTTCCGCCCATGACTCCAGGCAAGTTGGGTATTAGTCTGGATGATGCCGCCAGCGTGGATCAGTGCGAGTTAAGCGATTTTTGGGGTGCCGCCCAATCTACCGTCTCCGGTGGTGAATACGAGAAGAAAGAGCTTGATGTTAAATTCAAGTCAGGTTCGAGTGATCTCGGAAACTTGAAAAAGCTTGTGAAGTCAGCAATCGGTAAGCCAAGGCCTGCTCGTGTTCTTTTTACCGGTGGGGTAATTAAGCGAGAACCAGAGGTCACCACGTTCGAATTGGATGAAGCGGGCTTACCAGAAGCAGTTCTTACTGGATTAGAGGGAACAGGTTCCGTGGAGATTCCGCTGAAAGAAGCTCCAAAGAGACTGCCCGATGCTGAGCTAGCGAAGATCACCGAAGTTATGGGTGAATTCTCTACCAAGTTCCCGGCTCATCAAACCGCGAGAAACACGAACATTCGACTAGCCTCGGATAAGTTAGATGGACAGATTTTGATGCCCGGTGAGCAATTGAGCTTTAACACCGTCGTCGGCAGGCGAACAGTAAAGGATGGTTACAAGGTTGCTCCGGTTCTGGTGAACGGTCGTCACGATACAGGAATCGGTGGCGGCATTTGCCAAGTGAGTTCAACCCTTTACAATGCTTCGCTCTTTGCCGATATCAAAATCGCCAAGCGAAGCAACCATAGTCTGCCCAGCTCTTATGTCCCACTTGGACGAGATGCGACAGTTGACTATGGAACCCTTGATTTTGTGATTGAGAATAACCAATCGCACCCCATTGCCGTTTCCTCCACATTTGAGACTGGCAAACTTACATTCCGCATCCTCGGAACCAAGACTCCTGGAAAGACGGTCAAGATTGTCGCCAGCGGAGCGACAGGTTGGGGAAATGGAGTGAAGACTGTAGTAGATAGATCGTTGCCTCCGGGAAGCCAACGAATTGTCGAGAAAGGTTCCTCGGCACGAGCCGTGAATACATATCGGGTTGTGTACCAAGATGGAAAGGAAGTACGAAGAGATTCGCTTGGTCGAAGCATCTATCGAGGTTCACCAAGAATCATCGCCGTAAATAACGCGCCGAGTGCTCCTAAGCCAGCCTCAGCACCGGTTTCTCCTGAACCCACAATTGAGCCGGACTTGCCTTTGTAAACATAAGCAAAGGAACCTAAAAAGGGGTTGTTTGAGAATATTCTCAAACAACCCCTTTTTAGGTTCTATGGAGTCTAGCGAAGTTTGATAAGTTTAAACTGAGTGCTACCAGCTACAACTTCGCCTAAGGAACCTAGGTCGGCAATACCGGGAAACGCACTGGGATCTGGAGCAACTAGATAGTTGGGTTTTACTTTGTCTAGGATCTCTTGCCTACGTTCGGGAGTCGTTCGATCTAGGAACAGTTCAGTCGACTCATTTCTTCGATTCATATAGTCAGGAGTTTCACTCCAGTGACCTGCGTAACTGTAAGTTCCAGCGAACCCACTAAGAACCGGGTTGAGATCGGGAACGAAGGGTTCTTTGAAAGAATCCACATTCTGATCATCCTTTTGGGGAACGCCAGGCAGGGCAATAATTACCGTCCGTTGTTTTTCTGAATTCTCTTTGTTGAGATACTCGAGAATAGCTTGAACATCCCGCGACAGATAAACCGAGTGGACGGTGGTGTTTGACACATTGAGCTTAGCAAGTTCAATTTCTCTAAAGAACCATCGAAGTGAGGTGCCACTAAGAATCAGAATCGTCAACACAGTGATCATGTTGCGCTTGCTGCGATCCCTAGGCAACGTGATGGCAGCGATCCCAAACGCGGCAAGAATAGCCCAAGGCACACTCAGACCCATGGTCAACTTACGCTGAAAGAGTCCAGGAAAATAGGGAGCAATGAGTCCGATAAGCGACCACGCGATAACTAGGTTTGCAGCCACAGATCGAGTTGCCAAGAGAGCGCAAGCGATGCACGCCGTTGCGAAGACCAGAACCCAAGCCGGTAGTGACATGAAATAGCCTTCAAATCCTGGTGGAGGAGAAGCAACATACAGACCGAGAACGAGTAGAAGGGCGACTCCAGCTCCCGCAAGTCGCTTTTTATCTGCCTTTACTTCTGGTTTAAGTAGAGTCAGGGCAGCGAGAATTCCCATCAAGACATATCCAAAAAGCAGGACCTTAAAGTTAGGAGTAAAGGTGGGAGTTGCGGCGCGCTCTTGGAAAACTTTGTCGTTCTGCAGCACATGCATAAACCATAGAGCCGGAGGAACAGCGCCTAAGCCGATCACGGCTGCTCTAGCAATCCACTTTGTCTCAAAATCCCGACGCACGACTTGCATCACTAGGAAGCCGATCATGGCAAAGGTGACAATGAGAACATCGTAGCTGTGGATGTTCATCAGAAGGGCCATGCATACAGCACCGGGAAGCACCGGCTTCCACGACTTTCGTGATTCTAGAAAGCTGAGAAAAACTCCTAAGATGAGACACAGACTCACCATGAAAAGTCCATTGGTCAGCATGGAAGGGAAGACATAGGCTTCGGGTTGCCAAACGTCATTAGAGGTTCCTGGCACTTTCAAGGCACCCAGGAGGCTCGCAAACGCGCTTGCGCGTTCTAACTCATGGCCAAAGGTTTCCCACACCAGAAAGCCAATTCCGCCCCCAAGGCAAACAATTGCCAAAGCGAGCTTGGTGGTGTAGATATCCACCGTTATCCGCTGGATCAGCTTGTGGGCGAGAACGACGAACAGGGCGGAGAAAGCCATCTTGGCTATAGCCATCGCCGCCGAAATGCCGGTTAGCTTGGCTAAGAGGCCAACAACGAAGAAATAGACATGAATGGTTAGGCCAGGCTGAGCATCAACCGCAAAGCGATTGTCCATCAACAGTTGCCCTTCCATCGCCTGGCGCACCCACGCTGAGTAGACGAAGTGATCGTCGGCTGCCCACTGGAAACCCTGATAGACGCTTCCCGAAGGTGCAGCCATCAGACCATACAGATTCGGAAGGATGGAAATGATGGCTGCACCAATCGCAAAGACCAGCACATAAAGGCGCTCCTTCTGAGGGCGCAAGTTCACTTCAGGGTTTTCGCTCACAGGCGGTGCTTAGTCCTTATCCGATTCGCCGGGGACAGGTCGTCCCATGGACTTATAAATGTTTACAATCGTCTCACGAACTGACTTTGCATCGGGATTTTCAGGATCTAGCTCCAATGCTTCGTTGAGATACTTCATCGCCAGTTTGTACTTCTGTGACCGATCGACAGACTCGGCATAAGTGTATTGAAGGCCAAGAGCAACGGTTGAATCCACATAGGCTTTCTTCAGTTTTTCATCTTTCGGATTTTTCTGATAGTCGGCTTTGGATGACTCTTGTTTGGTGGTTAGAAGTTTAATGTTCTCGGCTTCATCAGCAGCATCTTTGGGATCCGGACTGGAATATTCCATTGGCCCCTTTGCCGCAGACTCCTGAGCAGGTGGGGAGACCGTGGTGGTTCCATCTCCACAGCCAATAACAGTTGCCAATGCCATAGCAAAAGCGAGTGTCCATTTCATAGTCGTCAGGATATCCGATTTAGACTCTTTGGAAAGAACTCATTTAGCTCGGTTTCCAATTGTCGAATTAGTTCGAGTGCTTGAGCAGGTGTCAGATGGTAGCTAAGATGTTGTCGTCCTTTTTCATCCACGCGAACAATCGGCTGACGCATCATGTTCACTTGTCCTAAGAGTTTTGCTACCGTCTCAGGAAGATGGCGGTCTCGTTCCTGGGAACTCAGATGAGCCGGCAACTTCAGGTTCCGGCGAATCTGGCGATCTGCTTGCTCATAGGCAGTATCAAGGGCCACGCCCGTCGATTTGGCACGAAGATAAACATCAGAGATTGCATCAATCATTTCTCGCTGCCCCTTCTGCGTTCTGCGTTCAACGGCTGGGAGACCAAAACGGAATCCAAGCGTAAAAACAATCACGATAAAGAGGATCGTTAGCTGAATCCAGATTCCCGTCGCCCACGGCCCTAGTACGTGAACAAGACTCGGTGCAATTCCACCGTCAATGGATGCCTCACTGAAAACAACTTGTCCACCCTCCGGGATCAAACCTTTGATTAGTTGGAGAGCAAGAACCGAATTGTCCGCTTTATCAATAAAACGGTTTGTGGCAAAGAGTCCAGCGGAGGTACGAAGAAGAATGCCGCTCTTCTCGCCAATACTTGCGTAGGCCGCAAAGACTTCACTTGATTGGCGATTCTTTTTTAACCACGCGGCGTACAGCGTATCTTCAAAAGCAAAGCGGAGAAAGGTCTCGCCCCCTGGTGTAACTCCTCCCTGCGTGACACTGAGCGCAGTGTGCTCCAGCGGTGTGGAGTTCACCTGCAGAACTTTTCCGCTAATTGCATCTACGATTGGTGTGGTTTCTTTGACCGCAGAAAAGCTATTGGCTCGGAAGTCACGGTCAAAGGGTAGGACGAGAACTCTTCCGCCTGCTTCCAAGTGACTTTTTAAGGATGATTCAATCGCTTTTAGGGGGCTTTCTCCAAAGTCTCTTGGGCCGGTTTCGACATAAGCCGCAATAACAACGTCTGAGGGCTTAAGTTGCGGATCGTCTAGACGGTCAACTCGTGTTCGGATTCCATTTCGATTGAGGAGTTCTTGTAAAGCATGTAAGCCACTGGGGTTATAGGAATTAGCGCTGGGGCGCGCGTTTGATTCTCGCTGACCCAAAGTGAGAAGGATCGCAGCGATGATCAAAATGGCTACAAGGCCATAGGCAAACCTTGGGATCAGGCCTTTCAACGTGCCACTCCTCGAAGGGCCTCAGTGATCTGCTTGTACCAAAAACGAAACTGGTCCACATCTTCCATCCCTTTGACATGAAAGCCATACCAAATGCGGTCAAACGTTTGGGTAGGTGGACGGAAATCTATCGGCCCAGGTTTTTTAGGGCTTGCCGAGATTCGGGCGAGATGCTCCCAGTTGGTTTCACCTCGCACAAAGCGTGCGACACCGGCTTCGTCAAACTTAAGAAGGCAAGATAAGTACATCGCTCGAACCGCTTCTCTGTAACGACCGGCGGCGGCGTGTTCGTCGGCTAGAAGCAACCATTCATCCAGAGTTCTCTCCGGTTCATCATCTTCAAGAACTGCAGTGGCTTTACGCTTTAGGGCTCGTTTCCAGCTAAAGTGGCGAATTGCAAAGTAGCCGAAAATGATAACCGCGAGGGCAAGTACAAGCCACATTCCAGGAACAATCCAACTCGGCACACTCGTTTGAGGGAGATTGATGCTGGGATTGTTTGTTTGTTTTGGTAGCAAATCCCGCAAGCGTTTAAGGGCGCCTTCCAGCCAGTTACTCTGTTCATAAATCCCAGGATCTCTGTAGAGAGGATTGGCTTTGATCTCTTTTGCCTGTCCCTTTGCAGATACCGTTTCTTGACTGCGGAACTCCGCCATTGCGCGGAGAGCCACCATGGATTTGATATCGTGGATGTTGTACTGAGTAAGTTCACCCTTGAAGGCTTTCTGGAGAGCAGGGTCCGTTTTAACGAGGTCTGTAAACTGTGAGGCGATGCTGCGCACAGCCTCGGGGGTTTTAGCTGTCTCTAGCTGGTCGGCAAACTCTCGGTACGAGTTTGCCCAAGCACCGACGAAGGTGAGGAGAAGACTAAAGCTCGAAACGAGCTTGGCGATCATTCCGCCAGACATCTGCGGCAAGTGCTTCAATGTCGTATCCCTCCAATCTTATTCTTCGCTCATAGTAGATGATGGTTATAGTGGTTGCCCATACCGGCACAATGGTCCAAACCCATAGGTAGATGGGGACCAAGGTCAATCCCTTGAGCATCAAAGCCCCAAAGGGCAAATTGTCAATAACTGCGGCGAGGTGGTTTTCAAATCCGACGAGAGCGAGGAAACTACTCAATCCAATGCCAATAAGGATGGTGAGCAAAAAGATCACCAAGTATAGGAACCAGACATTTCCATATCCAGAGGGAATTGGACCGGAACCTTTCAACAATGCAATGCTTCTTTTAGATGCTTCGCGGGGTTTACGCCCTTCTATGACGGCTACCGGTGCCGACAACGCGTGTCGGCTAATGACGATCAGAAAGATTAAGCCACTGGCAGACAAACTAAACATGGCGATTGCTGCGGTAACTCCGGCAACAACGTTTGATTGGTCGGTGACTTGGTCTAGCTGAGAGCTTAGAATCGATAACCCAAATCCTCCAATCAGTCCACTGCAGGCAAGAAGGAATTCCCAGAAGTGGACTCGGATTAAAGTCAAAGCGGTTTTTCGTGCAGTTCGAATAGAAGCATCAATGTTTGGAACGTTCCCAAGCATGAAGTCAGAAACAAGCTGGGCGATGATTGCGGTCGTTGTGGAGACTCCCACAATGACCAGTGGACCACCCACCAGGATTGCTAAGCCAACAGCTACTGCAACTTCACCAAACTGAGTGGATAAGTTGCTGGCATCCGATGTTGAAAATAGGGAAGGGACTACATAGTCGATGACAAAAGCAAAGGCTGCAACCACGAATAGTGCTGGGACAACCGTTGCCTTTAGGAATGTCCAACCCAGTTGTTGATAGATTTTTATCGCTGTATCAATAATTTCAGTGGAAGACATCGTGCGAAGGCGCGCACGACGATTGAGTCGTGAACTGCGCTCCGCAAAAAATCTCTCTACAGGATCTGATGTCACCAGGTTGCCAGTGTATCCAAATACCTTCTTTGGAAACGATGGGTTTGGCCCAGACGTCGTAACAAGACAGGCAGGATACGAACAAAGGACGTTCGTCTGTCACGATAAAGTCGCAAAGGATAGAATTTAGACAGGATGATTGCAACCGCCGCCTTCGCCCTCGTGGCCTTCACCCCGCAGAGTCAAGATATTGATTCTTATGTTCAGAAGAATTTCCGTGATGCTTCGCTCTCTGCAAAAGCGCCATTTCTGAATTCGAAAGAACTCGCAAAGATCAATGATGACTTTGGGAACAGCTTCCGACTAGCCAATAGCAATACACAGATTAAGGTCAAGGAACCTTACAAATTGCGAATCGAAGTTCAGGCGGAAGACACGAAGGCGCTTTACATCATCAACGGACCAACGGTTCTGATCCGGATTCCGAGAGCAAAGGTTAATGTTCGACAGAATCTAGCTAAGTCCCCTGGTCGCCGTCAAACGTTGTTGGACTTCGGCATGTTGACGCCTTCTTTGTTTGATGGACTATTTGAGGCCAAGTTCGTGAGACTAGACCGGGCCACTAATAATGTCGTTTTTGACATCACCTACCCTAAGAAGCTTGATGATACGAGTCGGCATCGAGTTTGGATTGATACAGAGAAAAAGTTTGTAACCAAACGCGAGTGGTTCAATCAGCCTGGACGTCAGCTGGCTACTTTTACGTACACGGAGCCAAAGAACTTTAACGGAGTTTGGCTACCAACCAAAGTTCAAGTGAGAAATAACGACGGCATCTTGGCGGGTGAAGCGATTTATACAGGCTTAAAGGTTAACCAGGGCTTGTCGGACGATCTTTTCTCGACGAAGTAGAAGAATCGAGCAAATAAAGGGTTGAAGACGCTAGGATGATGCATGCATCTTCGACCCTTTTTGCTAGCTGCCTTATGTATTGCAGCGGCGACATCATCGTCTCAGGTTAAACCCGACCAGGGGAACTATGTCGCAATTACTGCGGGTCGACTAAAAGCCCACCTCGAGTTTGTCTCACATGACTTACTTGAGGGGCGTAATACGCCCTCCAGAGGTCTTGACATTGCGGCCGAATATATTGCGACCCAAATGAAATTGTATGGGTTGCAGCCAGGCGGAACAAAGGGAAGTTATTTTCAAGAATTCCCTTTGCCGGGCTCGGAAGGGAAGACTTCTCGAAATGTAATTGCGATTCTGAAAGGGGCTGATCCTAAGCTATCTGCCGAGTACGTGGCGATTGGATCTCATTACGACCACGTTGGCTTGGCCGAGGATGGAAAGGACCGTATCTTCAATGGTGCGGATGATGATGGCTCGGGAACCGTAGCCATGCTGGAGATGGCTCACGCCATGTCCAGAGGCCCAAAGCCGAAGCGGTCCATTCTTTTTGTATGGCATGCGGGTGAAGAGCATGGGCTATGGGGTTCCGAATACTTTACTAATAACCCAACCGTTCCCATAAAGTCCATAGTTGCTCAGTTGAATATTGATATGATCGGAAGATCTAAAGCCGCGGGGGATAACAAACCGGAGAATAAGATGCTCTCTGGGCCAAACTCAATCTATGTAATCGGTTCTAGGCGGCTAAGCACAGAACTTGGCAATCTCGTAGCCAACGTAAACAGAAACCTTTTTAAGTTGGAATACAACTATCACTACGATCAGCCGTATGACCCTGAAAACCTTTATTTCAGAAGCGATCACTATAGCTATGCGCGACTAGGAATTCCCATTGCGTTCTTTTTTGATGGGGTTCATGAAGACTATCACCAAGTGGGTGATGAGGCGCACAAAATCGACTATAAGAAGCTAGAGAAGATTAGCCAGACTATCTGTGTTACAGCATGGAATCTGGCTAATCGTCCTAACCGACCGAAGATCGACGGGAAGATTGAGTAGCTGTTAAGCTACTCAACCCAACTACTTGCGCTTGCGTCGAAGCAAGGCAACCATGCCAAGTCCTAAGGCAGCCATTGTAGCGGGTTCTGGAACAGGGGCGATGCCCGTCGTTTGTTGAATCCAGGAAGAAGCTAGGGTGATGTCTGCCCAGCCTGAACCTTGACCATACCGACCATAAGGCTCACCTACTGGAAACTCAGATCCTGTGGCCCACCATACAAATGAAGTAACACCGGTTAGCAAGTTGCCGTAACCTAGATCAACAAAGAGCCCTCCACCGCTATCACCAGGAACAACATTGCCTTCTAACGCAGTCGGGGTAGCGGATGAAGGGCCAAACAGACCTAATACATTTCCAGTTCCTGCAGGACTATCAAAGTCTGAGAGAAGAGAGCCGTTTTCGTATCGGTCAATGACATTAGTGAAGCCACGTTTGGTACCAGCTCCAGAAGTAACCCCTGTGTTTCCAGTGCCAAATCCGCCGAATCCAACAGATGTGCCAACCTTGCCAAGCTCTTCTGTTCCGTTGTAGTAGAGGCTTGGAGTGACGTTACTAACATGACTTGTCAATTGTGCGAGAGCAAAGTCGTAACGTGAGTTTGTTGAATAGCTTGGGTGCCGGATCAAGTTTGTGTAGTTGTAGCTGCTCCCTCCAACATTGAAAGTGCCGCTACTGCCATTTGCTCCCATATGCGCGGCAGTAAGAATCCAGTTTGAACCGATCAACGTACCAGACCCAAAGCCCGAGGAAGCCGACACCGAGCCAACGCTAGCAAAGGAGTTACCCAAAGCTCTGTACTCTGAATCCGCAACATCATGGCGAATGGTGGATGCGTTAGCTAAAAATGGAAGTGCAACCGATGCCCCAAGCATCGGAAAAACAAAAGCAAGTCTCCTCATAACCCATAACTTACACCATGCTCCAAACTTTGAGCCTACATGAGTGTCAGTGTTTTTGCCGATAGTGTTGAAGTTAGGCAAGACCAAGCAGCGGGAGAATGATTCGCAGACATGCCATCGTTACGACAAACCCTACAATATCAAAAACCAATCCCTTCTTCATCATCACCTTCGCGGGTATCAAACCAGTTGAATAGACGATAGCGTTCGGTGGGGTGCTAATGGGGAGCATGAACCCGAGATTGGCCCCAATGACGGCCCCGAGCGCAGGTGGTATTGGGTTAACATCCGCTCCTTGGGCGATCGCCATAGCGACGGGCACAATAACATTTGCGGACGCTGTATTACTTGCCAGTTCACTGATGACAATGCCAAGAATTGTGGCAAGTGCAGTAATGGTCCAGACATCTTTAGCTCCCAAGGCGCTGGCCACTGATTCCCCCATGATTTTGGCTAGTCCAGAGTCAAAGGCCGCTTTACCAAGGGCAAGTCCTCCGGCAAATAAGAGGATGGTTCCCCATTCAACCTTAGCCGCACTTTGCCAGGTCATGGCTCGACCTGTTGGAGTATCTCGACAAGGAATAAGGAACAAGATTATGGTTCCGATCAGTGCCGCAACGGCTTCTGGCAATCGGGCATTCCACAGCTTCGATATATCTGAAGCGGACCCGTAGCCATATTCGATAAACCCTGGCACTAGCCAAAGCAATAGGGCGCATGCGAACGCGATGATCGTGGCTCGTTCGGATGGTTTAATCGGGCCAAGTTCAATGAGTTCTCTAGCGGCAAACTCTCGAACGGTTGTAGCGTCACCCGTGTCCGCGGCTTTACGAGGTTTTAGGAGCAACCATGCGATGACGAGCATGATGAGGGTGATCGGCATTCCGAAAGCAGCCCAAGTGAGAAAGTTAATCCGCGTGCCCGTCGTTTCCGCAATAAGGCCAACGCCAAGCACATTCGGTGGTGTGCCGATTATGGTGCCAACCGCAATACTTGAACCCCATGCGAGCATGAGGAGAAACCCAGTCGACGCTGTTTGGTTCGAGGTTTGAGCATTGATGCTCTTTACGAGAGTCAGGGTAATGGGTAGGAGCATTGCCGCAGTGGCGGTATTGCTTACAAAAAGGCTGATACCACAGGCAATCGTTCCAAAACTGAGGAGGGTCGCAGCTCCTGATTTGGTGGCCCATCGTTTGCTTAGCAGCCTTAAAGCCAAGCGGCGATCTAGGCCGGAATCTTCCATGGCTTTGGCTAGGATAAAGCTGCCAATAAAGAGGAGGATGATTTGGTCTCCATAGGCACCAAATGCCTCTTTACTGCTGAGTGCTCCCGTTACTACGAGCGCAACGGTGCTGAGTAAGGCAGTAATAGCCAAGGGAATGGCTTCTGTAATCCAAAGGAAAACTGCGGCCGAGAAGGTTGCGGCGACAGCCCTTTGTTTGGGGTCTAGCGAGCCTGTCGCGAGGTAGACAAGGATGAACACCGCGATGCCTGCAAAAGCCTTCCAAGGGCTTGGAGCAACAAAGTCAGAATCTTCGTGGAAGCGCGGTGCAACGTTGGACACCCCGCCAGTTTAGTCAAGCAGGGTGGTGGAAAGTCAAAGAAAAGAAACTAGCCTACGACAGAGAATGGAGTCATGTCTCGCACTACCTCATTATTCTCATTGAGAAGCACCACACTTGGGGTGACTTCTTCATCCGTCCAGGTGAATGCGCAGATGATAAGGCGATCACCAGAATTGAAGAAGCGAGCAGCTCCGCCATTCAGACCAACGACACCTTTGGGACCGGCGAAAGCGTAAGTGCTGATTCGAGCGCCATGATCTACAGCCCAAATTTGGACCATTTCACCATCTTGAATTCCGACCCTCTTCATCAGTTCGCCATCAATTTCTATACTCCCAACATAATCGGGATTAGCGTAGGTGACGCGAGCATGATGAAGTTTTGATTTAAGCAACTGGAGCAGGCGCATTGTCTTTTGCCGGTTCAGGTTCTGGTTCCAAAATGGCTTCTGGATCTACTGGTACACCGGATTTAGGGTTTCGAGGACGACGATAAAATGCCGCCATGAATCCGCCAATCGTTAGGATACCAGCCCCTCCCCAGACAAGACCGGTCATAGGTTTATAGTAAATCTCAATTGGGTAGATAGCTTCAGCAAAGAAGAGCTGGAACTCAGCTCCTTTTGTGGCGGCATCGATTCTAGTCATCAATACCCTGAACTCACCTGCAACCGGCATGGAAGGATCTTGTCCGATTGCAAAGACAGGATTGACATCTAGTTTGACGCCTTCATACGAAACGGTTACTTTGCCCACAAACTTCGTTCCGGGAGAACCAGGCTCTCCAACAACCTCGTAGCCATGGTATGTGAGCGTGACGTCCTTTTCCGTTTTTGATTCGCCAGGTTTCATCATCACGGGCGTATCCCAGTAATTCATTGAGGGAGCTCCGAGAGTGAAGTAAACATCATGCGATCCATAACGCTGGATATGGGGCCATAGCATCGGCTTTGGCCCATCAGCTGAATCGGTGTAGTACAAGCCGGGGCGGGCAGTAAAGGTGCCGTCTGGGCTGTCTACGCTAAAAAGAACTTTATTATCCCGATTGAAGAGTTCGTCAGGCTTAGGATCTTCCTTGAGCGTAACGGTATACGGACCTTTTGAATCTGGGCGAGAACGTTGAACGTTAAGTCGTTCTTTTGTTTCAAGACCACTGGAAAGAACCATTCCGGCCATGAAGATGGCGAGGCCAAAGTGGGAGATAAAGCCACCCGTCGACATGGGTGACTTTTTGACGACCTCTATTGCTCTCCAAATATTTGCAAAAACTACGAAGAAAGATAGAAATAGTAGGAACGACACCCAAGCGACGGTTGAGATCTCAATAAAACCGGCAATCAGAGTTGTCTTTCCTGCACCAATACCTCTGATGAACCATAGGCTAAAGCCGGTCATACCAATACTGAATGACAAGATATTCAGTATTCGGCTCGTGAGTTCTCGGCCGGTCATTGTTCGCCAGGAAATAAAGGGAACAGCGGCCATCAAAAGCATGATGGGGATGTATGCCCAACTGAGAACTTGATGGTAAAGCCAAGGTTCAATGGCTATGTTTCGTTTCATCGCCATTGAAGAAACGAACGGCATACTCATACCAATCGCTGTTGCGGCAGCAAAGGCACTCATCAGCAAAATGCTTGATTGATACATGCCTTCGCGGTTAATGCCTTTGGGTGTCTCACCCGTCGAGAACTCAGCCGCAAGTCTTCGACCTCGCGCTAGATAAACCCCGAAGAAGGCAACAATAGCGACGATACCGACACTAACAAGGACCCAAAGCGCTCCCCGTTGCATTTGGGCAAAGCTATGCACGCTCGAGTCTCCAAGAAAACCTGAGCGGGTAAGGAATGTGCCGTAAACGAAGGCAATAAAGGGAAGCCCGGCAAGAACGAGATTTGCGCCGATGTATCGGCCCCTTGTGATTTGAATGATCAGACCGTGGATTAAACAGATGCCGAGAACCCAGGGAACAAAGCTAACGTTTTCAACCGGATCCCAAGCCCAGAAGCCTCCCCAACCTAACGTTTCATAGGCCCAGAAGCCACCCATGATGAGACCAATTCCAAGAATGGTGGCTGATGCGATTGCCCAGGGGCGTACCATTTTTGCCCAATCGAGGGGGCTGCGAGTGATCATCGCGGCGAGTGCCCAACAATACAGAACTGTGAGTGACCCAAAGCCCATGAAGATCGTTGGTGGATGGATAACGACCCAATAGTTTTGGAGAGCAGGGGTTAAACCAGTGCCTGTCGGCGGGGTTACTGGGCTGGCTAAAGCTGCAATCTCTGGGATGAGATTAAATGGTGTTTCATAGGCCAGAATGGCTCCCAATCCTCCGAGGAAAACGGCATACGGAATGGTAAACCAGCGGCGATATTCTCCGGTTTTAGGAGCGACGAGTAAGCCAAAAAATGCAGAACAGACTGCCCATAGAAGGAATGACCCTTGTTGACCGGACCAGATAGCAGCGACTTTATACTTGGTCGCAAGAATTGTCTCGCTGTGGCTGAAAACGTAGTCGTACTGGTACTGATTGCCGAGGAATAAGGCAGCAAGACAGCCAAAAGCACCGAACAAGCTCAGGGAGCCAAGCCAAAAACCAACCTTGCCGATTCCATTTCGCTTTACCGCCCAACCGATAATGCTGATAAGGAAAAATGCGATTGAAGCGAATATTAGGCCTTTGCCGATAGGCCCCAAAGCCATTCCCCATGCGGGAGCGGCTGGCATCGGAGGAAGTTGTGGCTGCACGTTAGTATTTTGCCTTTTCTGTGCCTTCGTATTTTGAAGGACACTTGATCAAGAGTTTATGAGAGTGGAATTCGTCGCCCTTCATGGATCCAATAGCAACGACTTCTGTTGCTTGGGACATGTCTTGCGGCGGGGTCCCGTTATGGACGACTTTTAGGACTTCGCCATTTTCGTCCTTTAGCTCGAACTGGAGAGTATGTGTCTTAACATCGTTTTTGACACTAGATTTGATCAAATCTCCCTTCAGATGGACATTTGTGGCACCAGTCTTGCGAGCTTCGGAAACTGAAACGTACGGACTAGCGTTAGCAATGAATGCTATAGAAACTCCGATGATAGCCGCAGCTACAAGGAAAACTGTGAATACCGGTCGAAGTCGAATGCTCATTATTAATCCAGTTTTGCGTTTCTACGCCGCGAATATACACGACATTAACACTCTGTGAGATAAAATTACCACGATGCAGTCATCACCTCGTTCCAAAGCCCTCATAAAAACAGCAGTCGCGCTTGGTTGTGCTACTGTGGGCGCTGTGATTGTTTTGGCCCAGGCGCCGACGCAGTACAAGAAGCCCGACTACAAAAATATGAAGACCTCGCCCGAGCGAGACGATGTTTGGTTTGAAACCAATGTCGGTAGCTTCAAGATTCTTCCGCGTGGCGATGTCTTGCCAAGTGGAGATCTTTCCTTTAGCTTCACGGGCAGTGTGCTCGTTAGCGAGTTGAAGGGAACCGTTACTCCAGAAGGCAACGTTCGCCGGGAGTACCAGAATAAGGAGCGAGGAAAAGAGGTTTGGTTTGGCACAGGCAAGCTGACCATCAAAGGTAGCTTCCGGTCGGTTCAATGGTTCGGTAGAGACTTGAAGGCCAAGTTCCACGGGAACGGCTACATGCGTCTCTACGGAGAGTTTGATAAAAATCTGGATACAGGTTACTACTGGTTTGACGCCAGCGACAAGAAGTACTGGGGCAATTACGGAACAGGCTTTGGTGTTCCTGAGCAGAAGTTTGGTCCTCAGCCGGGCGAAGTCAAGACCCGTGATGAATTTGATAAGACTAAGCAAGGTGGCGGCAAGGGCTAGTTGCTCCGCCAGACCTTTATCCATATCCCGGGAATCGGCCACGAGACGGAGTCTTCGCTTTGGAAGCAAGGCTGCAACTCGTGGTCGCATTACTTAGAGGATCAGAAACGTTTTAAGATCGGGGCCGCAGATCGTGAGTCTTTTCGGCGGCAACTCAACTCCAGTATCAGTGCCCTGGAATCCCTAAACCACCAGTTCTTTGCCAGAGGGCTTGGGCTAAAAGAATCTTGGCGAGCGTTTGAAGAGTTTCGGTCTACGTGTATTTACCTGGACATCGAAACCGATGGTGGACAGGCCGGAAATTCGGTAACGATGGTGGGTTTGTATGACGGGAAAGACTTTCAGTGCCTTGTCAAGGGCGATAACCTTGAGAATTTTCGGGACATTATCTCGAACTACAGCATGATCGTCACCTTCTTCGGGTCCGGATTTGATTTGCCCATGCTGACAAAGCGTTTTCCTGGCCTTAAGTTTGATCAGCTCCACATCGATCTTTGCCCTACGCTGAGGAGAGTTGGGATAAGAGGCGGTCTGAAGAAGATCGAAAAGGAGATTGGTATCTCGCGAGGTGATGAACTTGAGGGGCTCAACGGTTACGATGCGATTTTGTTGTGGCAACGTTATCAGAGAAACCGAGATGATTCGGCACTAGAAAAACTGATTGCCTATAATCGAGAGGATGTCGTTAACCTAGAAAAACTGGCAGAAATTGCCTTTGAAAAGCTGAAAGACCACACCTTGGAGAAAGCTGGTCTTCTCTAGCCTATTGCCACCTGATCTCAATGAACAAAGCTCAGGTGGCAATAAATGGGGCTAAAAGCTAGTTTCGACTAGCTTGCATTCGGGGAGTGGCGGGCGCAACTTCAACATAGGCATTTGCAGGAACGACGAGATAAATGTTCTCGCCAATTTCTTCCCAGGTGCCCTCTTGTGCGAAATTTACACCGCACATAAAGTCAACGATTTTTTGGCGTAGCCCAGCTTCTGTAGAAGCAAGATTCAAAATCTGTTGTTCTCCGCACTTCAAACCGTTTGCCGCAGACATGGCGTCTTCAAATGATACGATTTGTCGGCGAACAGTTACGGTGTACCGAGCCGCAGACTTTAGGGTTAAAGCGCGATGCTCTGGGGTTGTCCCTACAGAAGACTCTTCTTCGAAGTACTCTTCTTCTCGACGGGCAACCATCCCCATCAATCGCGAAAAAATTCCAGGTTTTTCCTGGACCACCATCTCTTCCATGATCACAATCTCCTTTTTTAACGCGATCCGAAAATCGCGCTTCCAACTCTGATGTGGGTAGCTCCTTCCTGGATAGCCACATCAAAGTCTTGGCTCATACCCATGCTGATCTCATTGAGTCCTGCTTCCTGGGTTAGCTCCCTTAATCGACGAAAATAAACTCTCGATTGTTCGGGGTCACTTACCGTTGGGCCAATGGTCATCAAGCCTGTTAAATGAACTTGGTCATAGCTTAGTACTCTTTGACAGTATTCGTCAAGCTGATCCGTCGAAATGCCTGCTTTTTGCGCTTCTTTCGCAATATTTACTTCAATGAATCCGCGAATATTGCGTCCAGATTTTGAAATCTCTTTAAGTTGAGACTCGGAATCTAGTGTGTGTATGACTTCAAACAACTGGGCAATCCGTTTAGCCTTATTGGATTGTAAGGTGCCAATGAAATGCCATTCAATATCAATTGGAAGTGCTTCAATTTTGGGTTGAGCTTCTTGAAGTCGGCTTTCGCCAAACTGCCGATGTCCTGCATCGTAAGCAGCTTTGATGTGATCAATGGAAAACGTCTTTGATACAGCTATTAAGTTGACGGTGGCAGGATCACGATTGGCTGATTCACAAGCTAGGGCGATTCGATCCTTTATTTTTGACAGATTACGAGTGACCGACATTCTTATCGATTATGCTTGGCCTCTGATCTTCAAAAGTTGTATGCCATAGAGAAGAGCATAAGCTCCAAAGGCGATCCAAGTTCCTTGTTCAGCGGTTAGAGGATGTTTTTGATGAACATATTCCAAGATAAGGATTGGGCCCACAAGGAAAACAATCTTTCCCATCACAAAAGCCCATGGCCCAAATTGTAGAAGCCATGAGAATATTGGATTGCCTTCTCCCATTCCTCTGCCAAAGAGCATGATGGTGGTCACCAGATCAAAAAGCCCGATCGTGACGAGGCAGGCGGTAGATAGTCGGACGTTGCTCTGAAGCATTTAGAAAGTGCCGTAAAGGCGATCCCCGTAGTCGCCTAGGCCAGGAACAATATAGAATCTTTCGTTAAGTCGTTCATCCAGGGCGGCGGTAAAGATTTCGATCTCCGGGTGAGACGCTTCAAGTTTAGCAACGCCTTCCGGTGCAGCAACTACGCAAACCATGGCCACTTTCTTGGCCCCGTGCGCTTTGATGAAAGAGACTGCTTGGGCGGCCGACCCTCCCGTTGCGAGCATTGGGTCGACGCATAGCGTGTAACGGTCCGTCAGGTCGGGCAGCTTAGAGTAGTAGCTTCTAGCAATGGCGGTGCTTTCATTGCGTTCCAGCCCAATGTAGCCAACGGAGACATCGGGGAAGAGTTGAACGATGGGTTCGAGCATTCCGAGTCCAGCTCGAAGAACTGGCACTACGGCAAGCCCTTCCATTAAACGTAATCCGATTGCCTCTTGTACAGGTGTGATAACGGAGGTGGGGCCCGCTTGTAAGAAACGGGTGGCTTCGATGGCCAAAATGGTGGTCAGATTCCAGCTCAACCGTCGAAACACATCAGGTGCCGTTTGATGGTCTCGAAGTCCAGTAAGAAGATGTTGGGCAAGAGGGTGATCCACAACGTGCAACGGCATTTCGCCATTTTGGCCCAGTTAACTGAGTTTTGTGGATATAAGTGGCGATCGGTTACAAGATTCTCGATTTCAAAGCTTTGAAATGCCTCGATGGCAAGGATAGGGGTTGTGATTTAAGGGGCAAAGCGGCCAAAATCTTAACCTCCGATTAGCCGCCCGCTCTCCGGTTCTTAATAATAAAGACAATGACCAATACGCCTGTTGCCGGAATCATCCTTGCCGCCGGAAAAGGCACCCGGATGAAATCGGACCTACCCAAAGGGCTTCACGAGGTTTGCGGTTTGCCGATGGTGGAGCATGTTGCCCGCGCACTACGCCAGGCTGGAGTAGATCGCATTGTGATCGTTATTGGGCACGGTGGCGAGCATCTTCAAGCACGTTTAGGCGATCAGTATGACTATGCCTGGCAGAGAGAGCAGCACGGCACTGGGCACGCGGCTCAAATGGCCGCTCCGCTTTTGGAAGGGTTCAAAGGCAAGGTGGTTATCGCTGCGGGTGATACACCGTTAGTCACGGCTGAAATGTTCCAGGCTTTGATTAATGGTGGATCGGCTGGCACAAAGTGTTTGATAGCTAGTTCGATCGTCGGTAATCCAAAAGGATATGGTCGGATTGTCCGTGATGGAGCGGGCGTCCAGCGAATTGTTGAAGAGAAGGATGCCTCCCCTGAAGAGCGCACCATTCAAGAGGTGAACTCATCTATCTATTGCATGGATGGGCAAACTTTGCTGGAATGTTTGCCTCAGTTAAAGAACGACAACGCTCAAGGTGAATTCTACTTAACTGATGTGGTAGCCATGATTGCCGAGCAAGGTGGAGCGGATGCGATGGTCTTTGATGATCCCGACATCTTGGTTGGGGTTAATGACCGCTGGCAACTAGCGGAGGCGGACCGCAAAATGCGCGAAAGGATTTTGAGAAGGCACGCCGAATCTGGAGTTACCATCATGGACCCAGTGACCACCTACCTTGGCGTGGATGTCGAAGTTGGTGTGGACACCATTCTAGAGCCAAATACGGTCATTGTAGGGAAGACGTTGGTAGGGAAGGGTTGTAGGATTGGCCCCTTTACAAGAATCGAAGACTGTGAAATTGGGGACGATGTAATGATTTATGTCAGCTACCTAAAAGAGTCCAAGCTACACAGTACGGCTAAAGTGGGTCCGTTCGCTCATATCAGACCTGGCAGCGAATTGTATCCAGACGTAAAAGTTGGCAACTTTGTAGAAACCAAGAATGCAACTCTCGAGACCGGTGCCAAAGCAAGCCACCTAACATACATTGGCGATGCGACCGTTGGGGAGAATGCAAACATCGGTGCAGGCACGATCACCTGTAACTATGACGGTTTTAATAAATCTCGGACAGTTATTGGACGAGATGCATTTGTTGGATCAAACAGCACATTAGTGGCCCCAGTTCATCTGGGGGATGGTTCGTTTGTCGCCGCAGGGAGTGTCGTCAGCAGTGGCGAGTATCCAGCGGAGGCTTTGGTAATCGGACGCAGTCGTACCGAGGTTAAGGAGCAATGGGCAGTACAGTGGCGGAACAAGAGATCGAAGAACGGACAGTAAATAGAAGGAACCTTAAAGGTATGAAGCTTTTTACTGGCAATGCAAACCGTGGTTTAGCGGAGAGGGTTGCAAGTCATTTAGGGGTTCAACTTGGATCTATCACCTGCAAGCATTTTGCGGACGGTGAGATTCAGATTATGGTGGATGAGAGTGCGCGGGGTAATGATGTTTATATCATTCAGCCGACCTGTGCTCCTACCAACGATAACCTAATGGAATTGATGATCATGCTGGATGCCTTCCGCCGGGCTTCCGCAAGCAAGATCACCGTAGTGATGCCCTACTATGGTTATGCGCGGCAAGATAAGAAGGTAAAGCCCCGGGAACCCATTACCGCTAGGCTGGTGGCAGACATGCTGACCATGGCTGGCGCACAAAGAATTGTTGCTCTGGATCTTCATGCTGATCAGATTCAAGGCTTCTTTAACTGTCCCGTGGATCACCTTTATGGTCGACCTATTATTGGTGACTACTTGATCGAGCAGGGTTACAAAGATCGCGAAGACGTCGTGATTGTAAGTCCAGACGTTGCCGGTGTTGGTCGAGCCAAAGCTTTGGCCGAAATGCTTCGCACAAGTTTTGTCGTTATTGCGAAGCGCCGCCCTCGGCCAAATGTGGTTGAAGTGGTTGAAATTGTGGGCGACTTCAAAGACAAGACCTGTATCTTTATCGACGATATGATTGATACCGGCGGATCGCTCGTGAATGGTGCCATCGCATTGTTAGATCGTGGAGCGAAGGATGTCATCGCCACTTGCACCCACGCCGTGTTTAGTGATGGGGCGGGCCAGCGTCTTCAGGAGAGCCCAATCAAAGAGGTTATCACTCTCGATACAATCCCGATTGGACCTGAAAAGCAGTTTGAAAAGCTAACGGTGTTGGAGTCAGCTCCTCTTGTAGGAGAGGCAATTGCACGAATTCACCAGAACCTTTCAGTGAGCTCGTTGTTTGATGACTGGCGATGAGAAGGCTGAATCGATCTCGTGGTCGGTTCGTCCTTATGAAAAGGCGCCTGCAAAAAGATACGTAATCTTTGCAATTGCGCTTGTAGCAATGGCGTTTGGTGTGTTTATATATGGTCAACCATTGCTTGGATTCGTTGGTTTTGCTATCATCCTCGGAGCAACTTATGAATACTGGGTTGGTTCTTCCTACAAAGTGGATGCGATGGGGGCAACGTCAAGGACTGGCCTTTCAATCAGTTTTATTCGTTGGGAAGATGTGAAGCGGATCGTGATTGGTGAAGATAATGTGAAGGTGTCTCCATTGGAAGATGGAGGAAGCCGGATGGATGCGTTTCGGGGTGTTATATTGAAATTGAATGAAGATAACCGAACGCAAGTAATTGATGCGGTGAAAAACTTTGGAGGTGAGAATGTCCGATTTTTGGAAGGATGATTTAACTCCAGAGGAGGAAGATGCGCTGATTGAGAAGGCGGCGACCGAGATAGAGCGGCGAAAGCTCACCGCTCCAGCATTAATGTTCCTTGAGTCGCACAAGCCCTTAGCTTTTCTAGGAAGCCAAAGCGCCATCACGTTTGCTCCTTTTATTACGCCGTTTCTTGGTTTCGATTTTGTGAATGATTACAGCCGGCTATTTGCCAAGCGGGAGAATGTGGAAAGATTGCTAGATCGTATTGAACGAGGTCGGGCTAAACCGGTCTCGGCGGAGGAAGCCTCATGCTAAGTCAGGTGTCCTCGTGGAGAGGGGATCAATACCTCGACACGGGATGGGTGGGTCCATTCTTCACCTTATTACTTTGTGTTTTTATACTTATCAATATTAAGCGTGCAGGTGGTGCGAAGGACCTCTTCATTCGCCGAATCGCAGGTTTGAACGCCATTGATGAGGCTGTTGGTCGTGCTACAGAAATGGGGCGGCCGGTATTGATGGTTCCTGGCCTAAGCGATAGCGTTAACGCGATCGTTGTTCAAGCACTTAATATCTTTAGCTACGTCAGCCGAATCGCCGCCCGGTTTTCAAATCCGATTCTGATCTGTTGTTATAGCGCTCCTATCTTCACGGTGGGTCAAGAGGTTATTCGAGATGTGTATAACCAAGAAGGCCTTGCGGATAAGTTTGATCCAGATTCTGTTCGATACATTTCGGACCGCCAATTTGCATTCGCTGCTGGTGTCTCAGGTCTTATCCTTCGTGAGCAAGCCGCGGCAACATTCTTCATGGGTGAGTTCTACGCAGAGTCACTCATCTTTGCGGAGACGGCAAACTCAATTGGTGCGATTCAGATTGCAAGCTCTACAGAAGCTACGCAAACTCCATTCTTTATTGCCGCCTGCGACTATGTTCTCATTGGGGATGAGTTCTATGCCGCAAGTGCGTACCTGACCCGACAACCCGTTTTGGTAGGTTCGTTGGTTGGACAAGACTGGTGCAAACTTACGGTCGCATTTACTATCATGATTGGCTTGATCTCCAATACCGTTCAGTTGGGACCGTTTAAACACACACAACTGACTGAGGAGAAGAAGGACGCGAAAATGAAGCCGCTGGAGAAGCCGCGCCCAGCTTCTCTTAATGACACTTTTATGGGGAATCTGTTCAAGAAGCAGAGTGATCCTGAATTGAAGATTGAACGTGATATGGATCCAAACTTTAAGCCGGCTGAAGCTCCAGCTGAGGGTGGTGCTGGCTAATGGGTAATTTTCTTTTACAAGCCCAGCCTAGCCTGAACTTCTGGAATGGAGAAAATGGAAGCACTGGTCTTTGGCTTAAGATTGGGTTAGCACTCTTGGCAGGAATTGCCATGATTTTTGTGCTGATGCAGGCACCAAGCCAAGCTAGAAGGCCGATTGTGATGTTTGTCACATTCGTCTCAGGCTTGTTCTATGTTCTCTACTATTTCTGGCCACGTCCTGTAGACAGACAGCCCGGTGAACTCCCAAGGGACTTTGTCGAGACCGTTTCGTTCTACATTGATGATGCGTTTGGTATCGTCACCGACCTTTCCTCAGTTCTCTCCGGCCTGCTATTGGGGCTGGGTATCTACTCCCTGCTGAGTGTTCACCTACGACGAATTTCGCGCAAACAAAGGGACTGGGGTTTCAGCTTAGTCTTGCTGGTGAGCATGTTCGGCATGACCGGCATTGGGTATTGGGATTGGATTAGTCGCCAAGGTGAGGCGGGAATTCGATTGGAAGATCCCAATAACTGGACACGCATCAACTACGTGAAAGACATGTTCTTTGACGGTGTACTCCAGAACATGGATGCGGCGATGTTCTCGATTATCGCGTTCTACATCCTTTCCGCAGCCTATCGAGCTTTCCGAGTTCGCTCCATTGAAGCTACGATTCTCTTGGTCACGGCTCTGATCGTCATCTTGAGTTTGATGGGAGCCGTTGAATTTCTATGGAATGGTGCGATAGATGGAATTACCCGGAACGACGCCAATTCCTTCATGAATAACCTGAAGCTTACAGAGATATCCAAGTGGCTGAGGGACACAGTTCAAGGTGCAGCCATTAGGGGTATCGACTTTGGAGTTGGAATCGGTGCCCTTGCAATGGGGCTTAGAATCTGGCTCAGCCTAGAGAAGAGTGGAGGTAAGTCTTAATGAGTCTCGGCGAAAAACTTATGTCCATTCCCAAGTGGGCTTTATATGTTGTTTTGATCCTGGTTGCGTCGGTGCCATTGTTTGTACCGATCAAGGTGCCTAACCAACCTATTGAGCCAGCGATAGACCTGTATGGAAGCTTAATGAATCTTCCAGAAGGTTCAACTGTCCTGCTTGCCTCTGACTGGACTAAATCTACAAGAGGTGAGAGTAACGGAAGCTTCGACGCATTGGTGAAAATTTTGATGCGCCGAAACATTAAGCTGGCCATCTATTCATCAGGTGATCCCCAAGCTCCCCAGGTTGCACGCGACGCAATTGCAGTTCTGAATAACGAACAAAGAGCAAAAGGTCTGAAAACCTATGATCGCTGGAACGATTGGGTGACCGTTGGCTTCTTCCCGAATGCTGAAGCTTGTGCAAACGCAATCGCCAATAATGTTCGCACTGCCTTCTCTGGACGAACAGAGAGCACGCCGGAAGGAACTAAACGAGATGTGTTCCAATCCCCAGTGCTTCAAAAGATTAACAAGGTTTCAGATTTCAGTCTGATGGTTGTTATCACTGCTTCCAAGACCTCAAACATTACGATCGAGCGCATCTATGGCAAGGGAGTCAATCTCGCCATGATGGTGACGGGCGTTATGGGTCCAGAGTCATTGCCTTACTACTCGTCTGGCCAAATTCAAGGTTTGGGCGTTGGATTAAAAGGTGTCTATGACATGGAGCAATTGATGGAGACCGGAATTACGAAGGAAATGAATTCCTCAAAGTGGGGAGTTGTTCCAGGGTTTCCAGGTGAGAGCAATATCGGCAATGGTTCGCGCTACTATCCCACGCTTCACGCATGCCTGTTGCTCTTGATCGTTGCGGTTGTTGTTGGAAACATCGGCACATTCTTGACTCGAAGGAAGGCCAAGTAAATGTCCCACGAAAACTATCTCAAGCTCAAACTTGGTATCGGTGTCTTGGCCACCATTGGCCTTTACTCTGTTCTTTTTCGAGAGAATAAGTTCTATCGCTTCTTTGAGCACATCTTTTTGGGTCTAGCCTCCGGTTGGGCGTTAGTCGTCCTTTGGACGGAAACGCTGAAGGAGAAGTGGTGGGACAAGGTCGTGGGTTCTGCCGCAATTAATGGCGATCCTGCAACTGCTGGTTATTGGGCGTATGTTCTCCTCATCCCGATTGGTTTGATGGGCTATTTCGTCTTCAGCAAAAAGCACAACTGGATGAGCCGCATTCCTATCGGAATCATCCTGGGTATGTGGTCGGGTCAGCAAATTCAGGTGTGGTTTAACCGCTATGGACCGCAGATGCGCGACTCCATGAAGCCGCTGTTGCCAACATCGACGGATTCGTTCTTTGTCCCCAGCACCGCAAATCTTACTGACCCAGCGCAGATCGCACAGATCAACGCTCAGGTTTATCCGTCAGAAGCGCTTACCAACGTTGTCTATGTCTTCACTTTGCTATGTGTCTTAAGCTACTTCCTCTTTAGCTTTGAGATTAAGAGTAAGGCTCTGAAGGTGATGACGACCAGTGGCCGGTGGCTCTTGATGATTGGCTTTGGTGCGATCTTTGGATCGACGGTTATGATGCGCTTTACGCTTCTCATTGACCGCATGTACTTTGTATGGATTGAGTTCCTGAAACAGGGCATCCTGGGTGGCTCGTAAGTAGTCATCTGAATGTCTGAGGTCACTGTAACGGCGATCGTTCTCCGAAGAAGAGATTCTGGGGAGAATGATCGCCGTTTGACTTTATTGGCCAAAGAACTTGGCAAGGTAGATGTGATTGCCAAAGGGGCAAGAAAAGGCAACTCTCGATTGAGTGGATCTTCTGATCCGCTTGCCATGTCGACCATGACATTGGCGAAAGGGAAGGTGAACCTGTTCATTACCCAAGCACAGCCGCTTTCGTCGTTTAGAGGCCTTCGCACCGATTTTGAACGGCTAAGTATGGCTTTGGCTCTCGTCGAGCTTTACGCTTATGTCCTACCGTGGGGTGAACCCATGGATAACGCTTTTGAGCTATTGGGAAAATCTTTACGAGCTATAGAATCTCATCCCAAGCCTATTGTTGCTCTAGTGTGGGCTGAGTTGAAACTGATGGCTGAAAGTGGCTATCTGCCTCCATTCGATACTTGTATCACAACCGGCGAGTCGGTTCAAGAAGCGCTTCCTTGGTTATCTCCAACTGCAGGGGGCTATGTCAAACATCCTGAAGTGATGGTCTATCGAGATGCATTTGAATCGAAAGCCGAAGTTCTATGGGGTCTTGCTAAGACGGTAGAACTGGAATCCCCCCCAACAAACTTAAAGTTTGCGGACGAGTGTCTGATAGCACTCATCCCTTTTTGGCGGCATATCATTGATGCTCCTCTTGTTGCTAACGAAGCAGTAAAGAAAGAGCTAAGACACTCTCACCTTTAACCAAACGAGTACAATCCGTTTGATATGCGATCGAAGATTTCGGTGATCCTGCTTTCGGCTGCGCTCATGATTGTGGGTTGTGGAAAAGGGAGCTTCTCTGAATCGGCTAAGCAACAAGGCGGCGGAAACGTATTCCGCTATTCCATCGTTCAAAAGCCCTCGACTCTTGATCCGGCAAAAGTTCAGGATGGCAATACCATTGATCTTCTCCAGCAGGTCTACGAAGGACTCACTGCTTGGAGTGAAGACAATAAGCCTGTTCCGAATCTCGCCGAAAAGTGGGACATCAGTGAAGATGGCACTATCTACACCTTTCACTTGAAGAAGGGAGTGAAGTTCCACTCTGGTCGCGAAGTAAAGGCCGAAGATTTCAAGTATTCCATTGACCGTGCCTGTGACCCAGCATTGCAGTCAACCGTTGCCGGTGGTTATCTAAACGATATCGTTGGAGTGAACGATGTTATAGATGGCAAAGCGACCGAAGTTTCCGGGATTAAGGTGGTTGATGACTACACCTTACAAATCACTATTGACAAGGCTCGCCCTTATTTCCTTGGCAAGCTCACTTACGCTTGTTCTTATGTTGTAGACAAGGACATTGCCAAGAAGGGTCAGGAAGTTACAACCGTCGAGGCCATGAAGTCTGGTACGGGACCGTTTGTTCCTGAGAGCTACACCAACGAGCAGCTATTTGTGCTTACTGCCAACAAAGACTATCACGGGGGAGCTCCCAAGGTTGACAAGATTGAACGGCCGGTAATCTCGGATGCGGCAACACGAATCGCCAAATACAAAGCCGGAGATGTTGATCTCATTCAACTTCAACGACAAGATATTTCAGCCATTGAGTCTGATTCCGCTCTTAAGGCTCAACTCAAGTTTTATGATCGCCCTGCTATTTGGTATGTGGGCTTTAATCCAAAGCTAGTTCCTGCCCTTGCTGATCCTCGCGTTCGACAAGCATTTGCGATGGCAATCAATCGGAAGCGTCTTGTAGAGGACGTGCTTGGTAACTTTAACAAGCTCGCAACAAGCATTCTGCCTCCCGGTGTAGAAGGTGCTCGCGAGGGTGTTTGGCCTTATGAATACAACGTAGAGAAGGCAAAAGCGCTTTTGAAAGAAGCTGGTTGGGAAGGGAAGTTGCCGACCATTGATATGTACCATCGCTCCGAAGAGGCTGACTATGGCCTGGTCACTGCGGCCGTTGCTGCAGACCTTAAGCAGAACCTTGGCGTGGATATCAGTATCAAGCCAATGGCCACCCCAGCTTATCTTGATAAATATAACAAGAAACAGTTGCCGATGTATCACATGCGATGGGGGGCGGATTACCTAGACCCGCAGAACTTCTTGAGCATCTTCTTCCACACTAATGGTAACGAAAACGAATTCAACTACTCCAACCCTTCTGTCGACAAGTTGACCGAAGCCGCGGATGTTGAGCTTGATAATAGTAAGCGGATGGCGCTCTACGCACAGGCCGAAGATATCGTTCTTAAGGATGTAGCTTGGATCCCACTGTTTTATCAGAGAGATGCGGAGTTGGTTAGCCCTAGAGTAAAGGGTATGCGAGAATCGCTGTTTGGCCACTTGCCGCATATTTCGGTATCAATGTCGAAGTAGGTATGAGAAACGCCCCTGCGGCTGTGTCGCAGGGGTAAGGCTATGAAGGGATTTCAGGAATCGATATCTAAATATCGCCCACTAGAGCTAAAGTCGAGCCCGACTCTAGTGGAAGTGCAGTTAACTCAAGAATTGCCCGATGGCTTTGAACTTGATCCACATAAAGTGTGGATGAGTAATGGCGGAGCCAGTAGAAGCCATCCATCGCGGTCACTCCCATTCTCTGTCGAGCTAAATCTCGGTGAAGTCGGAGGGAGCCTAGCTCGACTAGAGATCGTAGGCATCTTTGCCCGATTTGCTGATCCAAAGATAGAACCGTCTGGATCAATAGGTGGCTCAGTACAGATTTATGATGGGCATGAAAGTGTCTTTCGGCTTGATCTCATCCAAGGGCGACACTACTCGGAAGCTCAAGACTTAGAGCCGATTGAACGTCAAAACGGCGACGGCACTGGCGTTCAAACAATTGGTACAGCCTGGATCGAAGACATTGAGTATCGAGTTGATCGATTCAGTGTTGATTTACCAGAGTTAGCTGATCCTACCAAACTGGTTTTTCGAGACTTGGGAACCCCAGCATCCTTCGTGATTTTGGGTGTTTATATTGAGGTTTCTGAGGCAGCTGGCTGTCCTTTCCACAGTCGAAGTGGTTTAATCCCTCTGCGAGAGGTTGCTGCAATTGTTCGGGTGGGAGACCGTCGTCGATTTACAAAGACCCTAGAGCAATTGGAAGCCGGAATTCTTGCCGCAGATGACCTAGACGAAGCCCGTGGCCTGGCATTAACATTCTTAGCTGTTGTCACGGCAGGAATGTTGGAATCCGGAGGCGCCCGAACCTTGCACAAGGTGCAGTTGGACACGGCGAGATCGTTAGAGAGGATTCACAGTAAGGAAGAGATTTCAAAAGAGATTGTGGAACGGTGCGAATCCGTTGCCGCTCCTCTCTTTGAAACGGCAAATTCGCCCACTGGACAACTTGTAGATCGAGCTTTGGCTATTGTGGATCGGAACTTTGCAAAGGATCTTTCCGATACAATCGTGGCTCAACAACTTGGCTTGTCGACATCGCATTTCCGATTCCTGTTTAAACAAGCTACCGGTAGTCCTTTCCATAAATATCTTATTGCGGTTCGGCTGGAAAAGGCACGTCTCATGCTCATTGAGCAAGGTTTGCCAGTATCTCAGGTGGCTTCGGCAGTTGGGTTTACCGGACTTTCTCACTTTAGCCGAGCCTTTGCCCAGAGATTTTCTGCCAGCCCAACTAGCCTAAGACGGCAAAACGCATAGCTATACTGTGGCAATGGTCTCTGTTCAACGCCTTTCCCATTCCTTTGAAGGGCGTCCCGTGCTTAGAGACATTGACTTGGAAGTCTGCGAAGGAGAGATCCTTGCCGTCATGGGATCTAGCGGTGGTGGCAAGACCACTTTGTTACGCTGCATTGCCGCTCTCATCAAGCCGACAGAAGGTGAAGTACTGGTCAATGGCGTCAACGTTCACCAGCAAACCGAACTGGCCAGAAGACAGATGGGAATGGTCTTTCAGTCTGCAGCTTTGTTCGATTACATGAATGTTCGCCAGAACATCATGTTTGGAGTAGAGCGCTGGTCCGGAGAGCCAAAGTCACAACACGAAGCGATTGTTGCCGAGGCGCTGAAGACTGTTGATTTAGTCGGCTCAGAAGAGTTGATGCCATCTGAGCTGAGCGGTGGGATGAAAAAGCGAGTTGGGATTGCGAGAGCCCTAGCTCTTAAGCCCAAGATCATGCTTTTTGATGAACCCACAACTGGCCTTGATCCTGTCACAACCTATACGATTGATCGACTTATCGTTGATGTTAGGGATCGGTTCGGCATCACCGCTATCTTAGTGAGTCATGATGTGTCGAGTGTGTTTCGAGTGGCGAGCAGGATTGCCTTCTTGGAACAGGGAAGACTTTCATTTACCGGAAATGCCGACCAGTTTATGGACGCTAGGGTGGATGCTATTCGCGAGTTGGTTCGAAAATCGCAAGCCACAGAGTTTCTAAAAAGTGACTGAACAATCACACATCGATATCGTTTCTTCTGTTGAGGTTCAAGAAAGAGACGATGAACAGATTTCTCAGACTCATAGCTACAGCATCGTTGGGAGCGATGCTTGTTATAGGAGTCAATGCTCAAGCCGCAGGCCCCACTGGAGGTGGGTTAAAGAGTGGCCAGCAGTGGACAGGAAAGGATAAAAGACTTGGTGGAAACGGAGCGATGCAGAAGCTGCAATCCGAGATTGTTGCAAAGTTGAATCCGCCTCTTTCCGCAGATCAAAAACAAAAGCTGAGAACTCTAAGTGAGAAGAACAAAGCATCTTTGACATCAATCCGAGAAAAGTATCGTTCCGGTGATAAAGTGGCGATGCGGAATGAATTGAAGAAGATTCAAGATGAGCGTAAAGCAGCTATCGAATCCATCTTGACCTCTGAACAGAGAAAGAGTTATCACGCTCAATTAAAAGCGGCCCTTGCAAAGGGCAAGTCTGAGCGAAGCAAGAATAACCCTAAGAACAGACTTACACAATCCTAAACCAAATAACACTCGATGAGATTGCCGGTTGGGGAAGGGCAAATCCCCACCGGCACTTTTTTATGAGTCAAGCTTCAGGACAAATCCCCACTCTGGACTGTTATCAGGATCATCGAGAATCCTTTCTCCAACGGAAATAGCGCCGAAGTGTTGGTAAAGGCGATGCGCATTGCTTAGCTTCTTATCGCTCCATATCTCCATCGCTTTTCGATTCCGATTCTTTGCCTCAGTGATCGTCTGATTTAGCAGGGCTCGACCCAAACCCAAACCCCTTACGTCAGAACGAACATAGAGTCTCTCCAAAGAACAGTCCGCTGCACTCGCTCGGATCTTGTCTGCCTGAACAATCGTTCCCAATTCTCCGGGAAGAGTCGAGAAGACCTCAAGCGCGGCGGTTCCAATGATTTCGCCACCTCTCTCGGCAATCCAGAAAGGGTTGCCTAAATTGATATAGTGGGTCTCTAAGTCGTACAAGTCAGCGCAATAGTCATCAGCATCCCAAGTGAACCCGTACTCTTGAAAGACAGATTCAACTACCTTGGCTGCAGCTAAGGAATCTTCACCCGTTGCCACCCGAATTGTGAAACTCATCGAAAGAGTTTACTGGCCTAGGCCCTTGAATCTGAGGTGAAAGCAGGGTATATTTTTAGCTCACGGATCGTTAGCTCAGTTGGTAGAGCAGCTGACTCTTAATCAGCGGGTCGTAGGTTCGAGCCCTACACGATCCACCATGTCTTGAATTCAAAAAGCCCTCTTTTAGGAGGGCTTTTTTGTTTTTTGAGTTACCGGACTTTTTTGCCGCCTAGCATTAGCATGAGGCTGGTCTTGGTTTGAATGCGGGGAAGAGGCTGGGCTTTGTCTAAAGCTGCTCCGGGGCCGTAACCGCTCATGTTTAGCAAAGCCATATCCGCATTTTGGAAAATGCCGGCGGGGATGCTGACTTTGGTGCGATTTCCTTCCATAAAGATCGTTTTTTGGACATAGTTACGAACTTCTGCCATCTGGAGAAATCCCATGTTGTTCCAAACATCGTCGGTGAATACCTCAGATGAGCTCCAAATGATCAGCGTATTCTTGCCTTCCATCGCAAACACAGAACCATAAAGGCCTAGAGCATTGGGGATTTCTTGCCAAGCCAAGTTGATTGACTTTTTAAGGTCAATCTTCTTTTCAATATTTGGAGCAGTCACCGAGATTGGGGCCAGAAAGTTCACATTGCCGGGAGCTTCGATATCTACATTGCCGGTGTAGTTTGTGGTCAAAGAGTATTTACCGACCAGGGACGCATCCAATGCAATCTGACCTGGTTGCTTGGTTGTTGGCCAATATCCTGTAGTCCAATCTGGCTTGTAGAAGTAAGACCTCACACGCTCCATCTCTTGCGAGCTTTGACGCATGGTTTCCCTCTGCGATGGTGTGAAGTCAGTCCATTTTATGACTTTTGGCTGGCCTTCTTTCACGGTCTCAGAGGATCCCCAATAGAACTTGATCGTGAACTCTGGATTGGAATCTGGGTCAAATTCTTTGCTTTTTGTTTTGCTTTCTTGGGCACCCGCTTCTGGGCGATACAGTTCCAGGTCAAGAGAACTGCCTTGTTTGAGCCCATCTGGTGGGGCGATTGAAGCGGTAGCCGAACTTGGTGCAAGCCCCGGCGACCAAAGACGGACCTGTAAGGATCTCGCAGGTTGACCGGCAAACATCATGGCTTCAGGCGGCAGCTTAAAACCAGGTGGCAAGTCTTTAAGATCAATCGGAGGCATACCGGCTAATCTGCCGACTTTGGTCTCTGCCAAAATCGCAAGATATGCCTGATCTTGGGTAACTGAAGACACTGGGGTTCCATTGAGTAAAAAAAGTGCAAGCGCTTGAGTGAACACGTTCCTATCTCCCTACTTAAGGTTTTGCAAGTATAGGCTCATTTTTGGGTTTGCTCGCACCTAACCTTAGTCAGAAACAAAACAATCCGCCTCGTTACAAACGAGGCGGATTGTTTTGACGAGAACTAGACTGAAACTATTTATCGCTTTTAACGGTAAAGGACTCGCCGTTACTGTTTACTGAAATGGTCCAACTTCCAGACCATTTTCCGGCTCCAAGTTTGATTTGTTGTTCCTTGGTAAGATCACTCCAAAAGAGGAAACCTTGTTTTTTGTTTTTCTCGCGCTGAGCAGGCGTAAGCGACTTGGAGATCTCTAGAAGACTTGAGCTTTGTACCCCTGTCTCAGGCAGCTTTGGCATTCCCTCAAAACTGGGCACTTTGGGTACAGTCGGAGCCTTGAAGTCCTTGAATTTAATATTCAGGTCCTTCATCAACTTTTCATGTTCCTTTGCTGAAAGTTCTCTTATTTTCCCATTCTCAAGTTGGAATGCTTTCATCTCTTTTGCGAAGCTTGAATTCGGACCAAACTTCAATCGCATTTCCTTTTGGAAAGCAGAGCCTTCACCGAACTGCTTTTCAAGTGCCTTGGCATGGTCTTCCCAAACCTTGGTGTCTATCTTGATTTCCCTATTAGACTTAGACTTAGACTGGGCCTCAAAATCTTTGGCAAACTTCTCCCATTTTGTTGAGTCGAAGCTACGCTGCAGGTCTTTCGAAAACCCACTACTTGGTCCGAACTCTTTTAGCATCCTATTGCGGAAGTCTTTAATCTCGTAGTTGCCTTGATTGAATTTGAAGAATCTCGGAGCCCCCGGAGCGCGGGCGTCACCAACCTCGGCGGGAGAGACAAAAGTAGAGCTGTGTGAAAAAACGGGGTTACCGGGTTGGAAAACATATGTTTTCCCTTTCAGATGAAAAGAGCCTCCAAGGGCTTCTGCTATGACTCCAATGACCTCGTTCAGAGGGACATCGCTAACATTGAGATTAACCTTTAAATCTTTTGGAACTCCTGCTGTAACAAAATTCACTCCCTGGTTGCTTAACCAGTCAAGAACTTCATCAACGGAGGCGTTTTTGAATCGCACAGTGATCTTCTTGTCTTGATCAATCACTTCTTCACTAGTTGATCTAGTGGCGAGGACTGGTTGGAGAGCTGGAAGCTCGAAAGATGGGTCTTGGGCAACTATAATGCCCGTGCCAATCACTGCAGAGGTTAAACCTAAAAGAGTCTTTACATCCATATTTTTCTCCAACACCGCTCCGGAGGAGCCACGATTTCACGAAATGTCATCACTTCAGGCGTGCGTCAAGCAGAGTACGCACCTTTGCACCTGAAAAGTTTCTGGCACTACGAAAAAAATCTAACGTGGTTACACTGTAAGACAAGAAAACCGAAAAACAGTGCATTGCTAAGAGGAAAATGCAAAAAAGCCCTGCATCTGTGCAAATGCAGGGCTGTTCCGTAAGATTTCTACTTAGCTAGTCGCTGCGAGATCAACGCTTTCGTGCGGTTGTTGGGTATTCACAACCCCTTGGGTTTCCCGACGTCTCCTTCTCGCCAGCATAGCCTCTCTGGCATGATGCAAGTGTTCCAAAGCTTGAGCATTTTCATCACAAGCTAGGTCGCGACCCTGAAAAGCCAATAGCCTATCTACGAGCACATCTACGACATCCTCAATACGACATCCATTAATTCCAACCTCGTTGGGGTGGCCGTGTTGGAAAACGATATTGATAAAAGGTCTCTGTACAAGGGCTTCTGTTCCGTCCATACTTCGGAACTTTTCCATGTTTTCACTCATTTGATTACCTCCCTCGGTGCGTGGGCAAAAGCCTACTCCACTGTATCAAATGCTGGGGTGATACCCAACAGTTTTATTACGGTCGTATGTGGTTTCTTGTTCACCTATTCACCACAAAGACCGGAACTCGTTCCTCTCCAACCACCTTCTGATTAACCAAAACATCAAGACGATAGTCTCCTTGCTTTTCTAGTCGAATGGATGGAGCTCCGATAATTGCAAATAGCTTAACCGGAATGGGCACACTTTCGGCGGGCGGAACAGAGCCCTTTAATTCTGCCCGAAACTGCTGTCTGCCGTCTGGGTCTACAAAGATCGCTTCCATGTGCCACTCTGTTCCCGCTTCATCGGTATCAAACTCAACTTGAACACATACAAAGAACGCGGGATGGTCGATTGGAAGGTGGGGAAGACGAATGTCATCAAAGATGCCGACCATGCAGTGCCGCTGGTTTTCTAGTTTGGTAGCGTATTCGCACAGCTTGGCCAGAAGAAGTCTCATACGGTCAGAGTACCGCTTGCTAGCTTCAGCTTACCCAGCCGCCAAGCTCTTGCGAGCACTGCCAGTTCAGCGAACTGGGAGGCGGTAAGAGCCAAGCTTGCCGTGACCACGCCTGGCCACTGAAGATACACTCCCACTGCCAGGATCGAAACCATGCTTATCAGCGCAACTAAGATTGCGGTCATACGGGAAACGGTTAGATGATGGGCGGCCAATACTCCCCGTAGATAACTCTGGAGGGCACCGACAAACGGCAACAGGCAGCTCAGTACCAGGCACAGGTGAGCGGTTTGAATGATACGTTCACTCTTGACACCAAGCACCACCCTGAAAATCAGAGAGTCAAGGTTTGTTATAGCCGTTAAGGCTAGTACTCCAGATGTCGCGAATCCCACAATCAAGCAGTAACGCTTCAGTCTCTCGTCATTGCGCCCTTTGTCGTATAACGTGATTACGACTTCTGGCAATGCAAAAACAATCGTGCGATGTAGCCAAATAATGGAGCTTGCAACCTGAAATGAAGCCAGAGACAATACCGATTCAGGAGATCGTGCTAAGGCTGCGGAGACCAATGGTTGGCTAAGAATAGTCACCAAGGTTGTGATTGTTAGTGGAAGGTGAAACCTCGCTAGAGCCGCTTGCGTGAGTGGCTTCAAAGATGGATCATCGAGACTCAACCGATCTCGGATGACTCCTCGGCTGGTCCAATGAGCATAGAGTGCTTCTGCCGCCACGCTACAGAGCAGGGCGAGCGCGACGATGTTTATGCTTGACCAATTTGAAAAGAAGAACAACCCTAAAGAAACTATCGCCATCGTCACCATCCGGATCGTCGTTCCTAATCCAATAAGACGGGTCAACCCGTTTCGGATCATAAGGCCCTGCAGGTACCGTCTCCAACCGATGAAGGCGCTCCAAGGAACCATGATCATGAGGCCTGGCCTTGCTGCTGCCGCAACCTCTGGTTTTAGATCTATGATCCCAATTGTGACTGTCCAATAAAGAGGGGTTAACGCCACAAGGGCATGTACTATGGTGACGAAGCCCATGGTCTTCCACACAAACCTGCTTAGGGCCTCGTAATGTTGACGATCTTTGCCAAGAGTTGTGGAAGTGGTTAGTAGGTCTATGACCGGGCTCTCGATCAAAAGTGCAAGGGCCATAAGAGGCTGGAAAGCCGCCTGATTGATTTCCGAGTTTGCCATCCTCGAAATCACGCTCAGAGCGATCGGCGATTCTATCGCCATAAAAATCCACGAAAGCGCTAAAGGAAGGTAGAAGCGGAAGATATGGCGATTCGAGATTTCAGGCTGAATCGGTTCGGAGGAATCGCTGGACAAGAGTCAGATTGTACCGACGCCTTGCCCTTGCCAAACCCTTACTTTGTGCGGGGCGTAGGACGTCGTCCGTGTACCTTGACAGGGGTGTCCTGTTCCACCCACTCAAAGAACCACTTAGCAGCATCGTTATGCATTGGCAGACGGATACAGCCATTGCTTCCCGGCCCGGTCTGGGTCAATTCTGATCCGTGGATAAAATAGTTGCCCTTTAGGTGAACGCTGTAAGGCATCTTAGAGCCGTAGATGCTCGATATGTGCATCTCTTTTCGAAAACCTGTCTTGTAATTACCGGGAGGTGTATCCTTGAGTCTGCGACCGCTGCTGATTTCTGTATGCATGATCATGAGCGGCTCTTGCCACACACTGATGGTTTGCTTAGTCAAATCAACAACTACATTCGGCTTCCCAACTCGGACTTCGAACGTCTTATTCGGAACTTCTCCAACCTCGAGTAAGAGTGAGCCATTGAAAAGCTTGGGCTGGTCAAGAGGGACGGGGCGACCATCTATTTCGGTTAATCCTAACAGTGAATCGTGTTTAAGTTCCCAGCCCATTAGCTTTGCGGCTTCGCGCGCAGGGACATAGACTTTGCCAGGTCTAGAATGAAAAGTGACCCCCGGCAACACTGGAGCAGCTACTAACGCTGCACAAATCAAGGAAAACATTCGAGTTTAAGGATAGATCATTTCAGCCAAATCCCGGAAAGGGTTTGCTGAAGAGATTTCTGCCCCCACCGAATTTAGTAGATGGGGGCAGAGATGAGATTAGTTGCGGCCTATATCGGCACCACCGCGATAGTAATCGCCTAACAGGTGCTCAGAGAAGTACTCCATCATCATGTTGGTGAAGTAGCCGTTCATGGATCCAAAGCCGTGAGCCTGACCTGGCAGAAGCATAAAATCGAATCGCTTGTTTGCCTTAATCAAAGCATCCACCAAGCGAATCGTTCCGCCTGGGTGAACGTTGTTGTCCATATCTCCGTGGACCAGCAAAAGCTTTCCGCGAAGGTTTGCTGCCAACTCATGGTTGGTGGGAACTTTGATTTGGAATCCAGGAGGAACGACCTGTCGCTGACCGGTTTGACCACCCTGTTGGCCTTGTTGCCCCTGACCTCCTTGGCCGCCTTGTCCACCTCGTCTCCCTTGTCCTTGAGCTTCTTCTTCCTGAACTCTCAATAGCTCAAGAAGTGGATCATAGTTGAATCCTTCATCAATGATCTCCTCCGGTGGACGATTGCCCCCTGCACCGCCCGCACCTGTTGCGGCTCCACCTGCTCTCTGCCCAATATTGCCCGAGGTTTCTCGAAGACCGTGGTGCTGTTCGCTCCAGTTTTGGTTATAGATGTTGTTATCGTGGTTACCGGCACTGGAAACGCCAACTTTGAAGAAGTCATTGAAAGGTGGTACAAGCAATGCAGCGGCGGTCATGAATCCACCACCAGAGTGTCCAAAGATTCCCACTCGATCTACGTCGATCCAAGGGTGACGAGATGCAAGCTGTTCGATTCCAACTTTCTTGTCCGCAAGACCATAGTCGCGAAGGTTGTAATAACCATAGCTATGGTAGGCATTTGACCGAGCTGGGTTTCCACCTCGGTTTCCAATCTGGATTACGATAAACCCTAACTGGGCTAATCTCTGATTGGAAGCAGTTGCAGAGAAGTTTGCGGTGACGCTCTCAGTTTGAGGGCCAGGGTAGACATTCGCAATGATTGGATACTTCTTCTTCGGGTCGAAGTCAGAAGGTCTCCACATATTGCCGTAGATGTCGGTGACTCCGTCAGCTGCTTTCACCTTGAATGTGGAAGGCATTTGCCAACCCGCCTCAACTAGGCGACTTGTGTCCATCTCTTCCAGTTTCATTAGAGTTTTGCCGGTGTTATCTAGCAGATAAGCTACCGGAGGCAGATCAGTACGTGACGGTACGTCAATTCCAAACTCCTTCGAAGGAGAGAGAACCGTTGTGTGGTCTGCATCGCCTGGATCGAGAAGGGTTACCTTGCTGCCATCCATCTGTGAGCGATAGAGGTGGCGATAATAGGGATTTTCGTTAGGCTCTTTGCCAACGGCTCGGAACCAGAAAAGCCCGGCCTTCTCATCAATGTCGACAATGCTGTCTGCTCGGTAAGCTCCAGAGGTCAGCGCATTCTTTAGCGTTCCATCATTTGCATACAGGTAGAAGTGTCCCCAGCCGGTGCGTTCAGAGAACCAGATAAAGTCTCCACCTGGCTTTATGTATCGTACAGATTGAGTTTCAAGGAAAGCGTTTTCTACCTTCTCAGTCAGAAGAACTTTTATCGCATCTGTATTCAGATCGATCTCGATGAACTCCAAGTTTCGTTGAAGGCGATCGCGCCGAACAAGTCGAAGCAAATCCGAGCTAGTATCTTGCCAGTGAATGTTCATGAACCGCTGATCGCGATACTTCGCAAGCGGTAGCTTCTTAAGCTCTTTCTTCGCAGGATCAAATGCGAACAATTCCATCTGTGTGACATCCACTTCGCCGGGCATGGCGTACTTGTATGTCATCAAAGTAGGACGAGGCTCAGAGAGAGAGTTTACGAGGAAGAGATCCTTAACTTTCCTGGAGTCTCCACGCGTTACATAGAAGCGCTTAGAATCCTTTGACCAGCTTACATTTGCCCGGACTCGTCGCTCGGTAGTGGGCAGTTCTCGTTGGCCTCCACCTAGCTGTTGCTGGAGCTCATCAATCTCTTGGCGGCTACCAAAGCTGTAGTCCTTCGCACCATCTTTGGTCAATTGAACCGCTTCGCCTTCTTTGCCGTCCTTAACCTCGACAAAGTAGAGGTTATGGTCCATGGCGTAAACAAACGACTTGCGGTCTGGAGCATAGTTGCGAAAGTCTCGGGATGCTTGGCCAAAGCCACCAAACTGTCCACCGCGTCCTCCGCCAGCTCCCTGAGGAGGACCACCCTGTGGTGTGGTCGGCGCGCGTCCCATATCCTTTAATGTTTCCGCTTTGAGGTCATATTGGAAGCGGACTCCTTCGACCGTGAATTGAATTACATTCAGGTCTTTCTCCAAGAAAGACAACGTGGCGATGGGTAAGTTAGTCGTGTCGTAAGGCTTCTTCAGGGCATCTGATAGCAGCGCCGCCATTTTGGCACTGTCAAACAGGGGAGTTTTCGACTTCTTCTTGGGATCTACCCGCCAGAAGCTAACGCCATCGGAGGTACGCCATGAGTACCAAAACGAATCAGATTTTCCAATAAACCCGGGTGTTAAATTGGTGCTGTAGATGAAGGGACGAAGGCTTTCGGCGGAATACCGATTCGCCAACTTCCAATTTGCCTTGTTAACGGGTTGCGCGAGGGCTGGTATGGATACCACCGCAAGTGCCGCCGTCAAGAAGATGGTGGGATAAAAGCGAGAGGGAAGCATATAGATTCCTTATTCTCGCCTAAAGGTTAAGATTCCTGCTTGAATTAACAGAAAACAAGACGGCAATTCCTTCAAAATCTACAAAGATTGACAAAACTCGGTGGCACTAAATACGTCAAGTGAGTGGGAAGATTCACCATGGATATTGCGACCTTTATTGCGTTAGCTGTAACAGCCAAGCAGGCACCTGCACCGTCACTCTGGTTACAACCCAATGGGCAAGTGACGATAGAAGGGAGACAATTCTCCCCTAGGTTTGCTCCTGGAACCAGAGTCATCAAGACGCAATGGGGTGCAACCTACGATTTCAGCGGCCCTAAGAGTGGTCTGCATTTTGGCGATCTTCGACCGCTTAAGATCAGCGATTCTATAACGGTCTCGCTTTGGATCAATCCTCGCAGCTATGTTAACGATGGCCCAGGTGCACAGATTCTATTTAGAGGAGATGATCGGAGTGGGGTAGACCCATACAGCCTGGTTATCCATGGCGATGGCACGATCAATTTTAGTATCCAGAATGAGTTTCAGAAGGGCGTCCATGTTTCCTCTGAGTTGCCCTTACAGCGCTGGTCACAGGTCACCGCAAACTGGGATAGCGAAACCGGGTTCCTGAAAATGTGGCTAAACGGTGAATTGGTAGCAATGACGAAGACAAGCATTCGACCATTTGCCGATCTTGATCGAGCATTTGCTCCCGGGGTAACGGTTGGTAACGTCCAAAACGATTTGGGACCCCACAATCAACCTTTCAATGGAATGCTTGCCGACTTGAGGTTGTATAGAGGAGCTTGGACTCCTGACGAACTCGATTTAAGATTACCGACCAATGAGCCGCCGGTCTCCCGACAGCTCAAAGTAACGGTTGAATAGTTAGATCAAGTCAGGGCTTTGACTCGATGAACTCTTTCCAGAGGTCATCCGCAGACGTCTTGGTGAACTTAGTAAAGATAGGCATTGGATCAGCACCCTTGCGAAGTTCTGCATCCAGAGCAGGAATCAAGCGCATATCGTACTTGCGCGAGACCCAAGCTAACCAATAAGCAGTAGTTCGATAGGCGTCGGTGTATTTTGCGCGCTCATAGTTGATGCGAGGACGAGGAGCTTCTGGCTCATATCGCCACCATCGAATATAGTCGGCGATACCTTCAACTAGCCATCCGGTATTTACTTTATTGCGAGGATAGCTCTGGACAATATGAGTTAGCTCATGAACCATCACTCCAAGATCGTCAGGATGCTCAGTGATCCACTTACCACTGACGGTGATCGTGTTGCCAGCCGCCCACGCTGGGGCAGAAATCTCTTTCTTGATCACAATATTGATCTCTTTGGGAGCTTGCCAAGATTGAGTTGAAAGAAGGGAAGTCACCGTTGGATACCAGGCAATGACAACCTCTTTCGCCTTATCTCCCCAAGCCTTTGCAGACGGAATGTCCGAAACATCCACATTAATAGTGGGGACTGGGAGAGGTTTGGACAACGGATAGACGTGTCGAGAAAGTGTATCTTCCTGCCCAGGTAAGAGACCCAAAAGAATGGGAATGAAAGCGAGTGGAGACATAGACTCTAAGTATCCCCTAAAACGCAATGGTGTAAAGTTCAGGAGGCACTTTCTTATCCTTTATCTCGTATGATTGCAAATTTATGGCCGAATCATCTGATGTCAATAATCTCGCTCACGCGACTACGTTTGTCTGGCACGAAGTGTACGGAGCATCTTCCAGCGCTTCGACGGATTTCTACACGCAAGCCTTAGATTGGGGAGTCACCGAGATGCCGATGGGCGACTCATACACCTACAAAATGTTTACGGTTGGTGGAACACCAGTGGCGGGCTGCCTGGGTACGACCGAACATCCGGAGTTAAACGATGTTCCCGCGCATTGGGCTACATATATCGGAGTGGATGATGTAGATGCCCGCACCGAGAAATGCGTGGCGCTAGGCGCTTCTGTCTTGGTTCCTGCCATGGATATTCCGACGGTCGGACGAATGTGCCTTATCCAAGATCCTCAGGGTGCGACCTTCTGGCTTTTCAAAGGCGACTCTGCTTAGGTCTGTGTTGGCCTGGAGGCATGAATAGGCTTCCAGGCCAAAGTGCATACTGATTAGTATGGACTCCGTCAGCCGTTTTGGCAGAAGAGTGGACAACTATGTAAAGTATCGTCCTTCCTATCCGTCTGCACTTATTGATGAATTGGTGAGCCGGTGTAGCCTAGACGATTCATCTCGAATTGCAGATATTGGGTCGGGTACCGGAATCTTTACTCGACTACTTCTGGATCGAGGATTCCATGTCTATGGAGTAGAACCCGGCGCAGATATGCGTGCAGCGGCAGAGTCAACTCTGGCGGAGAATAAACGGTTCGTTAGTGTCCATAACGAAGCTGAATCTTCAGGATTACCAGAGCATTCGATCGATTTGGTTACCGTGGCGCAAGCCTTTCACTGGTTGGATATCGATTCTTTTCGTACGGAATGCTTGCGAATTCTCAAACCCAATGGATGGGTTGGACTCATTTGGAATAGTCGGCGTACAAAGGGAAATGCCTTTCTGGAAGGTTACGAAAAAATCCTGCAAGGGCTTTCGGGCGACTATAAACGAGTAAACCATGCAGAGATACCGAGATCAGAAATCGCTCGGTTTTTCGGAGGAGAGAGCTTTCAGTTTTCCGCATACTCCAACTCGCAAGACTTTGATTGGGAAGGTCTCCTCGGGCGAAGTCTGTCTTCGTCATATGTCCCAATGTTGGGCGATGAGGATTATGAAGGCTTTGAATCTCAGCTTAAAAATCTGTTTAGTCAACATGCCGCTTCAGGCAAGGTTCGATTTGAGTATGAAACCGAACTCTTCCTGGGCCAACTGGTCGGTTAATGGAACCGCTCTTATAGAACCTTCGTTTAAGAAGCACGAACATCAACCATCAGGGGAGCTTCCAGTAAGGCTGAGAGTTCTGGATCGAATCCAGAAGACCCTGTGAACCTGATTCGGATAATGCCGACGAAGGGATTGTGGATAATTTGATGTTCTATCGGGAAGCCGCTTTCATCAGATTGTGGCTTCCTTTTTCTTTTAATATTTAAGGTGATAATAGGGAAGTGTCACCAAGAGCTAAGTTCGTAGCCATCAATCTGACCGGCTGGTTATTGATAGTTCTTGCTTTTGGAATCTTGGTCCGATGGAACTCGCAGAATGGCGTCTATACATTCTTTGTTGTACTCGCCATTGCATTTGGTTTCGCCATCGGCTCTCTGTTTCTGAATACGGAAAGTGTAAGGGCGGGAGCGACGTCCGAAGCCTTGGTTCCATTCTTTCTCGTTTTGGGAATGTGCTTTCTGTTTGCTCCCATCTTTTCATCTCGTGGACCAAATACTAAGGACCTATGTTTATCCCGAGTTAAGCAACTGACAACAGCGCTGATGATCTATGCTGCCGATTACGACGATTGCATGCCCGCCGTCCACAATTGGCGAGACGCGACAGGCCCCTTAATCAAGGCAGAAGATCAATACCTGAAATGTCTCGATTCCAAGGCGCCCTATAGCCATGCGATGAATGATGCGATGTCGATGGTGAATCTGATGAAGGTTAAGAGACCTGAGAAGACTATCTTGCTTTTTGAGTCCAGTTCTCAAGTGCCAAATGCCATTGGCAATCAGGAATCATTCATTCGTCGGCACAACGAGCGAGGAACCGTTGGATTTGCGGATGGAAGCGCCAGAATGATACGAAACGATCCCGGTGAAGTACGTTGGACACCTTAGGCCTTTCAGGAATGTACGGGGACTATAATGGGCAGTGAACTGGACCAAAGCAGGTTTTAATATCTGTCAGATAGCGGCTTGGGCGACCATTTGGGGTGCGCATCTAGTCGTGGGCGGATTTAAAGGCTCCGTATCGCCCACCCAAAAGATGGCTTTCTTCCTTCTGGTGGGGGTTTCATGTCTGCTGGCCTTTGGTTCGCTTGTTTTGGTAAGAGGTACGGATCGGTCTTCTAACGCGTGGGTTCCGGTGGTGGGGCTGGTGCTAATGGGGGGCATGGCTGCCATTGTGACTCCTGTCTTGGCGAGTGCTCGAGCGGCCGCTTCTCATGCGGGGTGCCTCTCGAACGTAAAGCAGATCGTGATGGCTTTCCATATTTATTCTGCCGACTGGGATGACCGCATGCCGAATGCTTCCCATTGGCAAGACCAACTCGGTAAGTACGGAGAACACCGTAAGTGCCCGAAGTCAGACCTACCGTACAGTTACGCGATGAATCATAAACTATCCCAGGCCTTGCTCTCCAACATAAAGAATCCTGAAAAGACGGTGTTGATCTTTGAATGCTGGTCTGGCGAGCGAAACCACTCAGGTGAGACTGCTGATTTACAAGTGCCTCACAACAATCGGGGAACTGTCGGCTTTGTGGGTGGAACTGCGATCTTGACAGGAAAAGAGAATCGGGAAATCATCTGGAATCCCTGATCCAATGCTTTCTTCCAGTTCTTTGAGTCGTTGAAACTTCGCTAGTCAAGCAACTCAACGACTGATCGCGATCTAGCCAAGCTTAACTGGATCATGCTAAATCTCGCTTGAAGTTACCAAAGCAGCGTCTAGATCTTGGGTCTGTAGGTTTTATTGTGTACGGCACCCTTTGAATTCTTTGCGCCAACGGCTTGCTCTACCTGCTCACTCTTAGCTGCTTCTCCGGCCTTTGGTTTTGCGTGGAGCTCAGCGATCATCTTCTTAATATCTGTTTTTGATTTTTTTTGCATATCTCTATGGACGTCAATGTACCGGAGAAAAGTCGGAAATTTGCATCCTAAATGAAATGGGAAGGAAGCTACGCCCTCCCAAGAGTTAGGTCTTCATGTGTAGAAAGTTGTGTAATAAAGAAGCATGTTCCATGGAAAGGTGTCTCCCGAGATCGCGACTGGCTTGCTAAAGTTGAAGGAGCGGATCGCCGCCGCCGCTATACCCCCTTCAAAACTCGATGAAACGATCAATATTGCAACGTGGAACATTCGGGAGTTTGGCAAGAAAGCGCGGTCCCAAGCCGCTATCCACTACATTGCCGAGATACTAGGGCAGTTTGATCTCATTGGAATCGTGGAACTCCGGGACAATTTGACCGATCTCGGCAAAGTTGTAAAGATTCTTGGCCCCTACTGGCGAGTGGTCTATTCCGATGTGTTGACTGATGCAGGGGGTAATCGAGAAAGAGTTGCGTACCTTTTTGACAAACGCGCTATCGTCTTTAATGGAATGGCTGCCACCGCCCAAGCACCCCGAAAGAAGAAAGGTTTTGAGTATCTGCCAGAGAAATCTTTCTGGAGACTGCCTTACCTCGCATCTTTCCGGTCCGGCAACTTTGACTTCGTTGTCTTGACCACCCACATTCGTTGGGGCGACGATATAGAAGCTCGACGTCAAGAACTGGAAATGTTGGCAGATTGGATAGAGGCTAAGCGATTGCAGACAACGAAGGAAGATAAGGACCTGATCGTGATGGGCGACTTTAACATCCCGTCACGAACAGATGCTTTGTTTAGGGCGATCACAAAGCATGGCTTGGTGATCCCGAAAGCGCTTGCCGACCTCGACCACGGAAGCAACCTAGAGAAAAACAAACGTTACGATCAGATTCTCATCCATCCGCAATACCCAGAAAACTTCACCAACAAGGGAGGAGTCTTGGACTTCTACATCAATGCAGAAGGGATCAAAGAGTTGTTTCCTGAAAAAATGACCAAAACCGAATTCACTTATCAGATGTCAGATCATCTTCCCCTATGGATGCAAGTAAATGTGAATATCGAAACTCAAGAGCTAGAGCAAATCATTAGAGGTTAAGAAGAAGTTTAGGCCCCTTACGTCAATATGTGCACCAGTTTTCGTTCGTTTGCGTCATGAATGCTCTATTTGTATTAGTTGCTTTAGCCTCTCAACCGAATCTAGATTCGGTTCGAATTGATCGCCGTGCGCTCGTCATGCGTCACAACGTGACCCTTACGGATCTTGATGCTCTGCGTCCAATGCAAGTTGGTAATGGGGAGTTCGCTTTTGGGATGGACATTACTGGGCTTCAAACCTTTGTTCCGTTCAACACAATGTCGCAATGGGGCTGGTATTCCAGCCCACCGCCAGCAGGGAAGAAAGTTGAAGATTATCAAGGACAAACCTGGGACACACACGGCCGCCCTGTTCGCTATCCAATGGTTGATCCAAACCAACCTGAACTCTCGCAATGGATGGCTTCCAATCCGCATAAAATCAACCTTGGGCGAATAGGGTTGGTACTCAAAAAGTCCGATGGCTCCGCCGCGCTACCTAGCGACTTAAAACAGGTTCGTCAGAACCTAGATCTGTGGAGTGGCATTGTGACGAGTCGATTCGTTTTTGAAGGACAGCCGGTAACGATAAAGACCGCTAGCCACGCTACCTCCGATACGGTAGCTGTACAGATCATGTCCCCGCTGGTGCGGTCAGGAAGAATTGCTGCCTTCTTTTCGTGTCCCAGCGACCAGCCTCTTTACTTAGCCGATTATGTGGGACATCAGAATGGCCCCGCGAAACTTACCATTCAAAGAGCAAAACAGAAGAATCGAGTGGAGTTAGTGCGGAAGCTGGATGGCGCCTTATTCCGTGCGGGAGTTCAGTGGGAAGGGAAGGCGGAATTCCACGAGAATGCAGAAGATCCTGTCGGCGATCTGAAGATCGTGAGCGCTGAGTATGGGACTAACCGCAAGTGGGTAGATGTAACGCCGAAACTCGCGGCAGCAGTGAAGGATAACCGTGTGACCCTTCGTGTCACGTCGGATAACTTAGCTCCAGACCCTGCTCCCGGATTAACAAAAAGGGTGCGGGTGACCTATACCATTGGCAATGTGGCACAAGTGATGGATGTCAAAGAGAACGACATGCTGGACATTGCGGCGACCTCAGTATCGAATCGTCTGTATCTCACTCCATCCTCAGAGTCTGATTCTCTCGTCTTCACCTGCACTTACTCGAATAAGAACCTTCCGGCGAACCTACCAAGTTTTGGCGATACTTTTTCAAGTTCTCGAAAGTCTTGGGACAGGTTCTGGAGAACCGGAGGTGCGATTGACCTCTCTCAAAGCAAAGACCCTCGTTGGCGAGAGCTTGAAAGGAGGGTTGTGCTTTCGCAGTATCAGATGAAAGTCAACGCGGCTGGCACCTTACCTCCACAAGAAAGCGGGTTGGTAAACAACACATGGTACGGAAGATTTCACATGGAGATGGTCTGGTGGCACAAGACACACTGGGCTTTGTGGAATAGATGGCCGGAACTCAACCGCAGCCTTGGCATTTATAAAAAGTTGCTGCCTCAGGCAAAGGCATTGGCAAAGTCGCAAGGCTATTCAGGGGCACGTTGGCCCAAGGCTATTGGGCCAGACGGTCGTGAATGGCCGCATGAGATTCACGCCTTGCTCATTTGGCAGCAACCACATCCGATCTTCTTCGCAGAATTGGATGACCGAGCCCATCCCACCAAGGCAACCCTTCAAAAGTGGTTGCCAATTGTGGAAGCATCTGCCGACTTTTTAGCAACCTATGCACATTTTGATCCCCAGATTAAACGATATATCTTAGGCCCTCCTGTGGTGCCGGTCTCTGAGAATACGAACTCTAAGACAACCCGCAATCCAGCGTTCGAGCTCGGCTATTGGCGCTATGGACTCCGAACCGCACAGACGATGAGGAAGCGCCTTGGCTTAGCTCCAAAGAAGGAGTGGGATCAGGTTCTCCAGAACCTAGCTCCCTTGCCAACCCAAGACGGTCTCTATGTTCTATATGAGGGAGTGGTGGATATGTGGACAAAGCTCGCTTATGAACACCCAGCATTAATCGGAACTTATGGTCTCTTGCCCGGCGACGGGGTTGATAAAGCAGTGATGGCGCGAACCCTGGACCGAGTAGCAAAGACTTGGGACTTCAATAGAACCTGGGGCTGGGATTTTCCAATGTTGGCAATGACTGCAGCAAGGCTCGGCAAGCCAGAACTTGCGGTTGATTTTCTACTACACTCTTCCAACGGATTTCAGTTTGATGAAGTCGGCCTCGCCACCGGTGGTCCCTATCCATACTTTCCCTCGAACGGAGGATTACTGTACGCAATTGCGATGATGGCAAGAGGTTGGGATGGGGCAGGGAATGATGGTGCGCCAGGGTTCCCTAGAAACGGACAGTGGAAGGTGAGATGGGAGAATCTCACCTCGGCACCCTAGCTAGCTAAGCAGGTATTCGAATTTGTGTTGCTTGTGTGGTTGGTGGTGGAATATCCAATCCTTCTAACCGCAACCCTTCCAAGTGAAACTCAATCGCTTCACCGATGTTGGTTCGAGCTTCCTCAATAGTATTCCCAGTCGCAATACAGCCTGGCAAATCCGGAACAAATGCCGACCAACTCTCACCGTCCGTCTCAAGAATGACCCAGTATTCCATTAGTTTTCTAATCCAGCTTGTCTTAAAACACTTTTTAGACTTTTAGGATGAATATCGTCTCGCTCATGACCGGCAACAGTTACCAATCCAGGTTTAGTTGAATGTTTAAGTTGTCGATGGCTTCCACGTACTCGGACTACTTCCCATCCATCGTCTCTCAGTCTTCGCAACAAATCCCTGATCGTCATTTTACGCCAACTTACTCAAATGGATAAGTCGGCAGTACATGGGACAACGGCTTGTCTGCTCGGTAGCCTAACTCATACTCTGCCTGCATGATAGTGTGGATCTCGTGAGTGCCTTCGTAAATCATGGCTCCACGTGAGTTGCGGAAGTATCTTTCGACGGGGAATTCGTCGATGAATCCATATGCGCCGTGAATCTCGATAGCCTTGTTTGCGGCATCAAACGCTGCGGCGCAGTTAGTCCACTTGGCCATAGAGCATTCTCGGGTATGCCGTTGTCCGGTGTTCTTCATCCAGCCCACTTTATAGTAAAGCAATCTCCCGATCTCGCGCCCTTGCACCATGGCGGCGATCATCTGTTGAACCAGTTGCTTCTTACCGATGGGCTCGCCACCCACTTTGCGATCATTGGCATAAGGGACACAAGCGTCCAAACAAGCCGTTATAATGCCAACGGCTCCTGATGCCACGGTGTAGCGTCCATGGTCTAGCGCAGACATGGCGACTTTGAATCCATCACCTTCTTGGCCAAGCATGCAGTCTGCTGGTACTCGCATGTCTTCAAAGAAGATTTCCCCGGTATTGCCCGCTCGAACGCCTAATTTGCCGTGCAATGGTCGGGATGTAAAGCCAGGGGTGTTCCGGTCAACAATGAAAGCGGCATAAGGAGCTTTGGCTTCCGTAGCCGATAGCTTGGTGATCACAAGGAACTGGTCTGCATAGTCCGCCAACGAAATCCAAGTCTTGGAACCGTTAATGACATATTCGTCGCCGTCTCGGACTGCGGTGGTAGTGATGTTAGCGGCGTCAGAGCCTGCGTTAGGTTCGGTAAGTCCAAATCCCCCCACTAATTCTCCGGTAGCAAGCTTGGGAAGCCATCGCTGCTTTTGCTCTTCGGTGCCCCATTGCAGAAGAGTCATGCAGTGCAATCCGCTGTGTACGCTCATCACAACTCGGGCACTAGTATCTGCTCTCTCAAGTTCCTCACAGGCGATTCCCAATGAGATGTAGTCGGTATCGCTTCCCCCGTATTTAGCCGGAATGGAGATTCCCATCATCCCGGCTTTGCCCATCTTGTCTAGCATGGATCGGTCCGAATCTCCGGCGCGATCTCGCTCTCGCAGGCCGGGCAAAATCTCTGTTTGACCAAACTTATAGGCAGATTCTCGAATCAGGTCGTGTTCTTGCGTCAGGGCGAAGTCCATGGTGTTATAGGGTACCGAGTTCGTATCCTGGTACGCAAAGGCTCACCCTGTTGGTTTTTATCAATCTATGTTTAGCCGTACTAACCTTGGACCAAAGATTGTCCGCCATCAATGTAAACCACTTCACCGTTGATATGGTCAGAGGCATCACTGGCGAGGAAAAGCACCAACCTGCCCACTTGCTCGATTGTGCCGATGTTTCGAGAGGGAAGGGGAATGGTGCCATGAGGGTATTCGACTGGTTGAGCCAATCCGTCGGTGTTTCGCCGCTCCGAGTTGTCACCAATTTGAGTCCCTATCGCACCTGGGCAAATCACATTTACCCTGATATTCTGGCGTCCAAGTTCGATTGCCAGCATCTTTGCCATCGCTACTTGGGCCGCCTTGCTAGAGGCATAAACGGTGGCGCCAGTGTTGCTAAACATTCTTGTTCCATTCACCGAAGAGGTGACGATAATGGATCCCTGACCTTGCTGAAGTAGATATGGGACAGCATGCTTAATGGTCATAAAGGTTCCTTTGAGGTTGATGTCCATTACCTGGTCATACTCTTCTTCAGTGATATCACGGATAGGAGCCCATACTCCGTTGATGCCAGCATTTGCAAAGACGATATCAAGCCGACCAAAATCTTGGGCCGCCTGATCAATAGCTACTTTAAGTTCGGTTGAGTTGGAGACATCGGCTCGATAACAGCGACAATCTACACCGAGCAAAGCGATCTCTTGTCGAGTGGTTTCAAGTTCAGCTGGTGTTCTGCCCACCAAAGCTATCCCAGCCCCTTGTTTCGCTAATTCAATGGCGGCCCCTTTACCGATCCCAGAGGAACCTCCAGTAATCAAAGCTACGCGAGAAGTGAGGTCAAGGATTCGGGGCATGTTGCTCATTGGACGATGAAACGTTCTACCCTGGCTAATGCAGACTGTGCGTGAATATCTTCTGCGAAATCACTGAATCCACAATGAGTTGTTGCACGTCGCATACATCATGTCTAAATTGTCTTGGATAGGTGGATTCTTCGCAGCTGCAATATTGGTTGGTTTTACGGCCATAGCCCAAGACCCCCCTACACGTCGTCCAACTCGTGATCTGGAAGCAAGGGTGCAAAACCTAGAAGAATCGTTTCTGGAGCAACAGGCTCGGCTACGCAATGTAACCATTGCGCTCAACGAATTCATTCAAGCCAGAGAACCTATCGGGATACAGCCAGGGCCAGAGACTAAAGGCAAGTTTGATAGTCCAGTGAAGATTGTTGAAGTTAGCCGAGAGTTTGATCTGATGAAGCTAGACAACGGATTTGCCGTCGAGATTGCGAAGGACTCCATTAAGGACATGACTTCCACTTTCAAGGGTTTGAATATCGAGCTCTATGCAACAGGGACGGGGCCATACCCTTACAAAATCTTGGTGTTACGTCCATCACAGTCACCGGTCACATTGTCGGGACGTCTGATTGGCCGTCCTTAAACTATCTTGGAAATCCAGGCTGATCCATCAAGCGAAAAGCCTTTAGAAGGTGGCGCTCATTGTGAGTTGTATTGATCGCAATGGCGTCGCCTAACTGTAGCTTTACAAAACGACTTATGGGAGAACTGAAACGTTTGGTGAGGTCCTTCCCGATCAGACTGAGGGCCAATGGGTGAAACTCAGTCTGAATCTCAACAAACTCTTTCAGAGGCTGATGACCGAGAGGAGCATTAGACGGGACAAGCTGCTTTGGGACTGGCGCTGGCATAGAACCATCTGGTTCCACTGCCTTGAGCAGAAAACGACCCCAAAAGCCTGGCTTGTAAGGTTTGGATTCAGGAGTTGATTGTTCTGTTAGCTTTCGCAGAACCTCTAGGTAGGGGCGATTAGAGAGTACAAGATGATGAAATTCTTGGGCGATAGACCAAGTGCCTCTGTCTGGTCGCCAATTTAGTTGCTCAGGGAGCAGACCGAGAAACATGTTTTGGGCGCGATGTTCCCAATCCAAGCTTCGACTTGTAAATGCCTGAATCCAGTTGCCTTGAAAATCCACCATTTTCTAACGGTACCTGGCTTTTCTTTTTCGGAAGTTAGCGCAATAGTCCGTCAAAACTGATCATTTCCGCCGAGATTTCGTTTATCTAGTTATCAGTATTGGAGGATAGAGACGATGAAGCTTCTTTTATGGAGTAGCGCGCTTATCGTTACAGGAGCGCTAATGGTAGGTTTCAGATCTGCACCAGTGGCAGAGCCAGGTGCAGTGGCACCCACATTTACTTTGCCCGATACAAATGGTAAAGACCACTCCCTTGGCGACTATAAAGGTAAGTATGTCGTTTTGGAATGGCTTAACTACGGTTGTCCTTATGTAAGGACTCATTATGAATCCGGCAATATGCCGGCCCTCCAAAAAGAGTGGACCAAGAAAGGTGTGGTATGGCTCTCAGTCGTTTCATCGGCACCCGGTAAACAAGGCCACTTTGATGGCCCAACTATGAATGAGAGAACCAAAAAGGTAGGCGGATCTGGAACCGCAGTTCTGTTAGATCCTACCGGGAAAGTAGGGAAGGATTACAAAGCCAAGACAACTCCACATATGTTTGTTATTGACCCCACCGGCAAGGTCATCTATGCCGGTGGTATTGATAATAAGCCTTCTCGTACACCACAAACAGATCCAGAAGTGACAAATTATGTTGCTCAAGCGCTTACGGAATCACAAGCCGGAAAAGATATCTCAGTGAAGTCTTCTAGACCTTACGGTTGTGAAGTTAAGTATTAGCAAACGTAGAAGAAAATAAGCCCTCCAATTCCAGTTTGGATGGAGGGCTTTTTCGTTAGCTGATCACTTTGATCTCCCCCTCCATTTCTGCTTTTGGGAGGCGTTAGATTTTAAATATTCCTAGGCAGAATTTTTGGGGGAGAACAAGGGGCTGACTCCGAAGAGCCAGCCATGCTAAGGAGGTATATGAAGCTCAACCTTTGAACAAGTATTTCGCTTGATATAGATATTTGGCGAAACCTTGCTCAAAAGTATGGGAGATATTGCGGTGTACAGAACATCATCTAAAGTCTGTATGGTTAAGGAGCACGAGCAGTGATTTTATATTCTGATAACGAGAAGCTAGAGTTCGAGGAGTATCGCGAGTTCCTCACGCGCACGGATCTTGGATCCCAATATCCCAAGAAGAATTTTGAAGATCGCATGCATAGATTGCTAAAGAATATTGATATCTGTATCACAGCCCGGTCGGAGGATCGAACTCTTGTAGGCATGTGCTTTGGATTGACTGATTTTGCTTACTTCCTATTTCTTACCGACCTTGGCGTGGATCGCTCCTACTCGGGTCAGGGCATAGGAAGAACGTTACTTGAGATGGCCGTTGATAAAGCAGGAGGAAAAGAGGATATTACGATCAGCACTATATCGAACGTGAAGGCCGTTGAGTTCTACGCAAAGTGCGGTGTTCAAAATGCAAGCAACTTGGTAGTTCGATACTGCGAAGATTGGGAAGACTTCACGGTTACTTAGTCCCAGTCATAGGGATTGTTTCCCCGAGTCCAGAGGTAAGAGAAGAGTTGGCCCGTGTGATATGATTCATGTCTTGCGATGTAGCGGAATAGTTCACTTTTGGGTACTTCTTCTAGCATCAACCAGTTGCTAAAACTTGCTGACACGTTGGCGGTTTTCTTAAGGTCTACTTCAATCAAAGCCTTCAAAGTACGTTGCCTCAAAAGGTCCATTGCGTCGGTCAGTTCAGAAATTGTTGTGAGAGCCCAATAAGCTTGCTCAATTTCAACAAAGGGCCGACGGTCACTCTCTAGGATGAAACTAAGTAGCCTTTCCTCCGTTGAGAGTAATTCCACGAATTGACCATGGATGGTACGCATGCCATCTGCAGGTGCCCAAGGCAGAAGATCATCCGAGACGTGAGGAAGAACCTCCTCCAGTTCTCGGCGAACAGAGGCAAGTTCAGCTTCAATGAAAATTGTGGAATTCACGTGCTTTAGCTTACGAGAAATCTACGCAGCCGATAAGATTTTCTCTCGGCAAAAAACCATGACTGAGGCAACACTATCAAGGCGTTCAGCGCCTGTGGGGACTGCCTTATGGCCTCCCATTAGCCTTTGGTGGAAAGGAAGGACATTCACTCCCAGTTTGCGGACAACACGATGGAGTTCATAAGCAGCAAAGCTTGCGTCGGAATCTCTTCCCAGTGCACGGAGAGCATAAATGACGGGGAATGTCGACTCGCGTAGTAAGTTAGGTTCGCGACTTTGGAAAGCCGAGTCGATGCCTGCGAGGAGCCAATCTTGAGCAGATCGTTTATTGGAGGCTGAATGCACCATCCCGTAGAACAGCTTTCCCTGGCTATCAAAAGCAAGGGTTCCATTGGTCTCCGCAAACATCCGCCATTCATCCGCATACCGGTCAGCTTCAGACATATCGCCTTTTGCAATTGCTGCCGCGATCAGCCAGCTTTTGGCTATGGAGGTGCTAAAGCGGGCGTTGGGTTCGGTGCGTTCGGCCAGATGATCCAACACCTGGCGCAATTCATCAATCCCAATCTTGTACATCTCAAAACTGATGTTCAATACTGCTCGATTGGTCGCGCTTACTGCGCGGAGATAGCGTTCACCTGCTGACTTTGCGATAGTGACGGCTTGGTCAATGAGTTCCAGGGCCTTCGGATAGTCCAAAGCTTCTCGACGTTCGAAGGAAAGAAAATTAAGGGCCGCGAGTCTATCTGTGGGATCCTCCGATTGCAGGAGATCGTTCGCTAGCCGTGCCGTTTCTGGCCAGCGATGTTCTTGGGAATACACCTGCAACAATCGCTTTGCAACCCCTCCGCGTTCTCGAGACCACCCCGATGTGGCACTTAGAGTCCTCTCTAAAATGGGTCGCATTTCTGATCCGTAGAACACCAGAGACCAGTTCAGCTTCGGTGACGAGAGAAGAGGAAGCAATCTTTCTGGTTCCTCATCCACCATCATTCCCAAAATATTGGAGATCATTTCTTGCTGAATCGAGGTGAGGGGACGAGAACCCGTCTGTTGGTACCGACCGGTCACAACTTGCTCAGCAAGCTGACGTAAGCCAGGAGCCACTTCAAGCTCTAAGGATGCTTTAAGATATTTTGCATAGGAGGCAAACTCTCGTTGTGCTTCACTTGGACGTTCTAGCTCTCCTAAGCATTTAAGAACCAATCGAATACCGTCTTCCGAAGTCGGCGCCAAGGTTCTGATACGCATGGCATAGTCCAATGCCGCCCGCCATTCCCCTCGGTTTCCAAGTTCTTCTGCCAACTGGCGAAGGGCATTCAATCTCCGCTGGTCATGATAAGTTCGAAGATCTTCAACCCATTCAACATCCCACTCTCCCAACAGTGGCTTCTGAATGGCTTCATTGAGAGAGTAGAGAAGGACCAAACGGTCATCTCCGTCTTTTGCTTGTAAAACCTTTGACTCTAGACGATGGATTTCTTGCCAATCAGACTCGATATCGTCGGAAAGAATGAGCCAATCATCATTTGCAATGATGGAATCAGGACAACCTAACGCCGTGCGTGCATAGTTAAGTGTGGGACGTAGGTTGCGAAGACCAGTGGAGCGATCAACTCCTGGCCATAAATCTGAGGCGATGTCTGATCGGAGGGCGCGTTTTGCGCTCGCTAAACTCAGCTTGGCGATTAACTCCGCAGCACGACGGGTCCTGAATTGAGCTTCTTGTTTGTCAGGCAGCACGGCGGTGAACTTTCCGAGCACCGATAACCGTATGCGATCCGACATGATGGTCGGGAGCATATCCGATGGGACCGTCCTCCATGATGGAGGTAGGTACGAATCTAGTATGGGAGTTAATGTGATGCCCGTAGAATGTCTTGGAAGCGTTGTTTTGGCGTTATCAGATTTTGGGGGTGCTGAAACCCAAAAGCACCATTGGAAGTATTTGGAATCGTGAACTTTAAGCTACTGTCGTTAGTTCTCCTGATCTTTGGGGTTCTAAATGTTTGCCATGCCGAGGATCAGTTCTTTAACTCTAACGGAGTAAAGATTCGATATATAACGGAAGGCGAAGGTGAGGCCGTGGTGCTCATTCACGGTTGGATGAGCGATTCAAGTATGTGGGGGCGCGATGCAGCGGGGAACACCAAACTTGGCTCGTTGCCGGGTTTCAAGGTCATCGCGCTAGACTGTCGAGGGCATGGCAAGAGCGACAAGCCGCATGATCCAAAAATGTATGGGCCAGAAATGGCTGCCGATGTCGTGCGCCTGCTAGATCACTTGAAGATCAAACGCGCTCACTTGATGGGCTATTCGATGGGAGCCTTTTTGATTGGGCACATTGCGGCGACCCACCCTGATCGCGTGATTAGTCTTATCTACGGTGGGCAAGCACCGCTTATCAAGGGGACCCACCCACAGGCTTTTAGCGAGGTTGATGCTTTCGCCAAGGCGGTTGAAGACGGAAAAGGTCTTGGTCCCTATATCGTTGCCGTGGCACCCGCTCCTAAACCAACTGATGAGCAAGCGGCGGTATACGCCAAGATCCTTTTCGGGAACAAGGACGTGAAGGCATTCGCAGCGGCTGGAAAGAGTTTCCGAGAGATGGAAGTTTCCGTTGAGGCAATTCAGAAGTGCAAGGCTCCTGTCTTGTTTCTCTACGGGGGAAAAGAATCCAACTATGTGAAAAACAGGGTTTTGGAGGTTCGTAAGCTTCTACCGGATACTGCTGAAAAAGTTGTGGAAGGTGGAGACCACATGACGACTCTTGCGAAACCTGAGTTTGGGAAGTCGCTCATCGAGTTCTTGCAGCAGAATAAAGGCAGGTGATAAATGACAGAGCTAGAACTTCTTCTGAAAGCGTTGGATGAGGCCCATTGGGAACTCAGCGAAGCACTGATTGGGATGCCGGATGAAGATGTTTGGCGACGGGTTGATCCACGTTTGCTGAGTGTGGGGGAACTGATCGCCCATATGTGTTATGGAGAGGCCACGAATATTCTTGGAGGCGCGGTCGATTCGCCATTAGTAAAACACCAGCTTCGTTACTACTCTGTCGTTGTAGATGAGCCCATTGCGCTAGATTTGAATGCAGAAGAAAGTTTTCTAGAGTTCAGTCGGATTCATGAACTTTGCAAAACGAAGTTACAGACAGATAATCCTGACTTAGATGCGCAGAATCCTTTCCGAGATGATTGGACCTGGGGCTACACACTTCGGTATATGGCATTCCACTGCGCTTATCATACGGGGCAGATATATTCGGTTCGTCACCTGCTTGGACACGAAACAACAGATAACTGAGTTGTAGAGGTGAGGTGGGAGATAGCCTGAAAGGAAGGTGACTTGGCAGGTAAAGTTTAGGCATGCCCCAACCTTCCAACCGCTTCAGTATGATTCCGCCTTACCTCTTCGCTGAGATTTCGCGCATCAAAAATGAAGCGATTGCCAGCGGAGCCGATATCATTGACCTTGGCATTGGTGATCCTGATCTTCCTACACCTCAACCGGTGATTGATGCTCTTTGCAAGCATGCTCAAGAGCCCGCTACCCACCGATATGACGAAACGCCTCGCGGGTGGCATTCCTTCCTAAACGCCGCAGCCTCCTGGTATGAGAAAGAATTTGGGGTCAAAGTCGATCCGAATACCGAGGTTGTGCAGCTGATTGGCTCCAAAGAAGGGCTTGCGCACCTTGCCTGGGCTTACATCGATTCTGGTGATGTTTCCATCGTGCCGAATCCAGGCTACACGGTTTACAAAGTAAACACTTTGATGGCGGGTGGAGAGGCTTATGAAGTGCCGCTTCGCGAAGCGAATGGCTATCTGCCCGTACTCGAAGATATCCCAACGGACATTGCCAAGCGAGCAAAGTTATTCTATGTCTGCTATCCCAACAACCCGACGGGAGCGATTGCGACCACCGAGTTCTATGCCGATCTAGTGCGGTACTGCCGCGAGTACGACATTCTGTTAGTGAACGACATGGCTTATGCCACAGTTGCTTACGATGGATACAAGAATCCAACCGTACTTCAGGTCGAAGGCGCTAAGGATGTTGCCATTGAGTTCCACTCTCTATCGAAGATGTATAACATGACTGGCTGGCGACTTGGGTTTGCGCTAGGTAATGCGGATGCTGTGAACAACCTTCAGCGCATGAAGTCAAACATCGACAGCAAGCAGTTCCCAGCTATCGCTGAGGCAGGAGCAGAAGCTCTTCTAAATGTAGATAACAAGCACACGCTAGATATGTATGAGCGTCGTCGCGATCTCCTCGTGGACGGTCTCAACGAGATTGGTTGGAAGATCGAGAAGCCCAAATCTGCTTTCTACGTTTGGGCAAAGGTTCCTCGAAGTGATATGACCAGTGCAGAGTTCGCAGGTGAGATTTTGAAGAAAGCTCACATTGTGATGATTCCAGGCAATGGTTATGGAACGGAAGGAGAGGGCTATGTACGAATGTCGCTCACATTGATGGGTGATACGGACGGGTCTAGATTCCAAGAAGCGGTTCGGCGCATCAAGGAGTCTGGTCTGGTGCCTGCTCCCGTCGGAGTTTAGAATCTTTTCTGAAAATCTCTAGATGGGCTTGTTCGTCTAGAGATTCGTGATTACGCTCCTTGCCATTGCTATCAGTGCTACCGTTGATTGGCGGGGCCAAACTCCAGTTGTGGAGGTAAGGCAAGGAGCAAAGACCTTAAAGATGGTCCAACGGATCATCGACTTTGCACCTCCAGATTTAGGGCGAGAGGGGTTAACTTTCCAAGGGCATCGCTTTGTAAGCGAGGGTGATGTCATCGTTAATCCCAAAACGGGAGATCGACTTATGATCCCGTACCCGGCTTATCCAGACTATCAGGGGTTGTATGCTCCCTCATTTAGATTTAAGAGTGCTACAGACATCGGCAAATCCATGATGTGGTGTTGGGCTTGGGACAACATGGATGCAGCCCTGGACCCATCTGTGCGGTTCTATGCCTATGAAATTGGCCTAGAGAACGGAAAGCTAAAACTCTTAAGACAAACGGAGCTTCCCAATACGGTTGGTATTGGGGCTGGTTTGAATCGAATCAGCAATGGCGTAGCGATCTTCTCAGCACTTGAGAAAGTTGTGACGTTTAATCTTCGGTCATGGAAGGAGACTGCAACTTGGAAGGGAGAACTCTATGAGTCCGGATCAGGGAAGCTATACATGCAGACTCCAAAAGGTGTGATCTTCCAGTGGAATCCTAAGGGGCGCAAATGGGAACAGAAATCTGGAGAGCTGCCAGGAATGTGGAAGGTGCTTAGCATTGGGGAAGAAGAAGTCTTTGCCTTCACCGATAGCCTCTACAACCCGAAGACGAAGGCAAGCTATCACTATCCTGCTCCCCTTGGCAATTACCAAATTCTCGCTAGACCAATTGGCGATCCTCGATTCGGCATAGGGCTAGTTTGGGAATACAAGACTTTATCGCCAGAGTATGGAGCGGGCGTTTTGTTAAATACGTCAACTCTGAAGCCTCGATGTACCTTGAGGTTCAAGTCTGCTAAAACTTGGCGACCTTAGGCTAACTTCCGCAACCGCCGCCCCCACAGCCTCCCCCGCCACAACCGCTACTTCCGCAGCCAGAACTATCGGAGTTTGAGTCGTGGTGCGATGAGCATCCACTAGGGCTGGATCCGGCGCTTGAGCATCCCGAGCCACCCGATTCATTTCCGTTTTTGCGCCTATCCGTAGTTGATGTGACCGCAATCAAAATGATAACCACCAATACTAAGAGCACAATGAGTATCGGGCCGATGGTTGAGGTCTCACTTTGGGCGAAGTAACTGCATCCTATCCCGCTTAGGGCTAAGAGGGATGCAATACTGGCGATGGATGCTAGCTTAGGTGCACCAAGCTTCGGAATCATCCAAAATCTAGATTGATCAATCCGCTTCCAGTTTGTAGCATTTCTAAATCGATCGTGAGTGCTAGGCCAGATATCAGATGGTGGCGCTTGCCTAAAGAAGATTCGGTAGCTTTCCTTCGTTCGCTCATACCAGTTGACGAACTTGTCGTCCTCTGCTTGCCCACCCTTTGTCGGTCCATGATGGAGAGGGCGGGGAAGGATTTCCCCGCAAAAGCGCAACCAATAAGACTCGGTGTAGATCATATGGAGGTGCCACGCCTGATCCACCTCATCAGAAGGAGTGCATTTGTGGCCAGATGTCATACAGAGGAAGACGAACTTTCGATATTCGTCAATCACGCGCTGGGCGTATCCATGTGACCAGCCGTTCTCTCGGGCTAGTCGTTTGGAAAAGGTTAGGGAAGAAGGTCCGCCATCAATATCAAAGGAGCGGATCATTGACCAGAGCTCTTGCTGTTCAGAGTTCATTTTTTGTCCCTCAGCCCGAGATACGAGAGCGACATCTGTGAGGATTCAGATTCCAAAGTGTATCGACACCAAAAGGGAATAGGCAGGATGAATCTGCTAACGTGAGGCTAGACTCAAGAAAGAAGGATGGGTCTTTGACCGACAGTCCGGCAGTCACCGCGTTTTCTTGCATGAGAATCGTGCGGGGATTATCGTTCTGTATGGACATCATCCCAGTGATCAAGTGCGAACTGGGATGCTCCATAAGATAATGAAACAAGCAGGTTGGAAGTAGTGAGCGAATATATAGTACTGGTGGAGCCTGATGGAAATGGTTGGACAGCATCTGTACCGGATCTACCGGGATGCTTTAGCGATGGCGATACTTTCGAAGAAGCAGAGGTAGGGATTCGCCAGGCTATCAAATTGTGGATAGAGACGGCCCAAAGTAAAGGGATGTCTATCCCGCCCCCTAAATCCCAGTCGCTTAAGGTCGCGGTGTAGATTGTTTTGGCGTGCCGACTCGACTTCTAGGCCCGAGAACCTTGGATCTAAGCCAAACACGTGGCTAAGTTCGGTAATATCGAATCTAAGATATGACCACCGTTGATATTAACATTACTGCCGGTAAAGACAGCGTGGGTGAACCATGGCTTTGGAAGCTTGGTCGTGAGTTCCCAAACCTGAAGTTCAATGTACGGAAGGCCAATATCGATGTGGACTTTGGCTGGATTCAGCTTGAGGTAGAAGGGGCGGTCGAAGAGATTCACCGAGCCACGGCTTGGCTGATGACCACTGGCTTGCATGTGGAAGCCTTACAGCGCGCCGTCGGTGCATGAGCAATCACCTGCCGTACGTTCCGGAAGATTTTGATGCCTTCTGGGCTCAAACGACGGAAGAAGCCAATGCAGTTAAGCTGGATTTTCACCGTAGTCTGAGCAATGACTATGATCTACCTGGATTCCGGGTAGAGACAATTGATTTCCAGGGTATGACCGGTCGAGTTCAGGGCTGGATCGCGTATCCAGAGGGAGCTAGGCGTTTACCAGGCTTTGTGTGGGTGCCGCCTTACGGTAGGGAATCCCTGCTCCCTAACCAATATGGGACACGGGAAGGTTTTGTTTCGTTTAGCTTCAATTTTCATGGGCTAGGCGCTTTTCACCAGGAGAAGTACGCCATAGATCGTGGTTACTTCTCGGAAGGTGCAGACGATCCAGAAACTTGGATTTTCCGTCGAATGCTCCAGGATGCCTTTATCGCCGCTCGCGTTCTACAAGCGCAAATTGAGGTGGATGAAGAACGGATTGGAGTGATGGGAATGAGCCAAGGCGCAGGCATTTCTATTTGGCTAGGAGCGCATTGCCCGATTATCAAGGCAGTCTGTGCAGACATGCCGTTTCTCAGTGACATCTCTGAGACGATCCTCAACACCGTATATCGTTATCCCCTGAAGGAGTTGCGAGACTTTATGGACAATATTCCTTTGGGTGAAGCCCGTGTCCTGAATACATTGAGCTACTTCGACACGATGAATCAGGCGACTCGATGTAAGGTGCCAACCCATGTTTCCCTTGGGCTTAAGGACCCTGCTTGTCGACCCGATTCGGTGCGTGCCACATTCGAAGCCCTTCCTGGAAAGAAAGATCTCAGCATCTATGATTGGGGGCACGATTGGCACCCAGACATGGTCGAGAATAATCGGAAGTGGTTGATCGAGAACCTGGGATGAAGGTTCTCCAGGTCGCTAGCTCCTTGCTTGATTGGGGTGGCATTGAAAGATATGTCAGCTATCTGGATAAGGGGCTTACGGATCGCGGGCATGAAGTGACGGTTGTGTGTCCACCCAACTCACCGTTGGCTGAGCGATCCTCCAGCCAAAGACAGTTTCGCAATAAGAGTCAGTTTTCTTTCAGAACCTATTCGCAGTATCTGAAAATTGGGAGAGAGCTACAACCTGACATTGCTCATATTCACTTTAGCCCAGACTTTGTGATGCCGGCCATGGCTTTGAGGAAGGCATGTGCTGCCAAGATCATCATGACTCGGCACCTGGTTTTGCCCTGGTCCCCGGCCAAGGTTAAACGATATATCAAGCTCTTTGATCACATCATTCCCGTATCACAAGCTGTAGAGAAAAAGCTTGCTGATTCAGGCATCCCAATTGAAATGATGACTGTTGCTAAGGCGGGCGTACCTCCACCTTCGGTCGCTGGAATTCCTTGCCTCGAACCTACTTTACGGGTAGGTAGCTTTGGAAGGCTTGTTGAGGAAAAAGGGGTGGATGTCCTTTTGCGGGCTGTGGCGTCTGTGCCTGGTGTTCGAGCCGAAATCTACGGAAACGGCCCCGCAGAAGACAGCTTGAAAAGCCTGGCAAATGAATTAGAAGTGAGTGATCGCGTTACATTTCATGGCTTTATTCCAGATATTGCCAATGCCATGAATAAAGTTCACTTGGTTTGCGTCCCAAGTGTGTGGGATGAAGCCTTTCCGTATTCGATCCTTGAGGCGATGGCGATGGCGAAACCAGTAGTGGCATCTGCCGTTGGTGGTTTGCCCGAAGTTGTCCAAGATCAGGTAACGGGCAGGTTGTTTGAGCGAGGCAATGACAAACAATTGGCGGCGATTCTGCGTGAAATGAGCGGTAGTTTAGACAATCTTGTCACAATGGGAGAGAAAGGAAGGGAAGTTCAGCAAGCTGAATACACCATCTCTAGAATGGCTGAGCGTATTGAAGCCGTGTACAGATCCGTTTTACGTTGAAAATGGGCCTTAGGGAACTAGAATGGGAACCAACCTCTTAAGAAGTTACGAAGGAAGAATGGTGAAGTCGAGGATTATTCTGGCGTTGGTCGCATTACTTGCGACCGTGGGCATCTCTTTTGCGCAGATGAAGGAGTATGCCAAGTGGTCGGTGAGCTTAGAGTCAAGCGATATCCGTGCCGGAGAGACAACTCGTATCCTCGCAAAAGTTCAGATTGAGCCGGGTTGGCACATCTACTCTTTTGATACCCCAGATGGTCCTCTTCCCACCTCGGTCGAGATCGACGAGAAGCAACCTTTTGAGTTTGTTGGGAAGATCGCGGCTCCAGCTCCTGTTCGACACCATGATCCTAACTTCGATATGGAAGTGGGCTGGTACTCCAAGGAAGCGATATTCGCCATTCCCGTCAAGATCAAGGACGGAGTTAGCGGAAAGCAAACGGCCACCATTACCATCGCTTCACAGGCTTGTAATGATTCAATGTGCGATCGGCCTCAGTTCAAAGAGCTGAAGCTGACATTTGATGTGGCAGGTGGAGAAGCGAGAGCGGACAAACTGGTCGCTGCCACCGATATTCCCAAACAGGATCCACAAGAAGGGGCAGGCAAAGATTCCGGTACAACGGAACCTAAGAAAGAGACTCCCGCCGCTGGTGCCGTGGATGACTTTTCACAACAGGTATCGGATGCTAAGGCATCAGGACTTTTCGGTTTCATCTGGTTTGCGTTTTCTATGGGTTTGCTTGCATTGCTCACCCCATGCGTCTATCCGATGATTCCGATTACAGTTAGCTTCTTTTCAAAGAAGAAAACGGAAAATGACAAGCCCAACTACACGGGTGCCTTCGCCTATAGCTTTGGTATCGTAGCCACCTTTACGGCTTTGGGAATCATTGTTACAGCCCTGGTTGGTGCAAATGGCGTTAACTCGATTGCAACCAATCTCTGGGTAAACATTGCTCTTGCGGGAATCTTCTTGGCCTTGGCTTGGGGATTGTTCACGGGCAAAGAGTTTGCGATGCCGGCTGGAGTTGTCACTAAGCTAAGCGGCAAATCTCGCACGGCAGGAAACATTGTCGGCCCTCTTCTGATGGGCTTCGTCTTCACCCTAACGAGCTTCACCTGTACTGTCCCATTTGTAGGAACCTTGCTTGGTGCGGCATCGGGCGGAGACTATCTCTATCCGGCAATCGGAATGCTTGCATTCAGTACCGCCTTTGCGACTCCGTTCTTCTTGCTGGCACTGTTCCCGCAGTTTATGAGCAAGCTGCCGCGAAGTGGCGCTTGGATGAACACGGTTAAGGTCTTCATGGGATTCCTGGAGATTGCGGCCGCTCTGAAGTTCTTGTCAAATGTAGACCTATATCTAGAGTGGGGACTGCTTTCTAGACCCGTCTTCCTCTCTCTTTGGGCCACGACCTGTATCATTGCTTCTCTGTATCTGTTTGGTGCATTTAAGCTGGGTAAGGAAGAGGGAACACCCAAGATTGGTTGGCTGCGTCGAGGCTTTGCGGTAGCGACCCTGATTGGAGGCTATTACTGCCTGGCTGCTCTGGATGGAAAGAGCCTTGGTACTTTCACCGCTTATCTGCCACCGGACCCTTATCCTGGACGCGACTCCAAGCAGACCGGGCCAGTCGTTTGGCTAGATGATTTTGAAGAAGCGAAGAAGCTAGCGAAGGAGCAAAACAAGCTGATCTTCATCGACTTTACGGGTGTCTATTGCACGAACTGTCGATTGATTGAAGAAAACGTTTTTCCAAAGCCAGAGGTAGTGGCAGAACTTCAAAAATTTGTGACAGTTAAGCTTTATACGGATCGCAGAAATCCTGTGGATCAAGCTAACTTTAAGCTCCAACAGAAGTTCACAAAGGTTTCGACTCTTCCGGTATATGCGATGGTAACTCCTGAAGAAGAGGTACTCAAAGTTCACCAACAGGTTCCGCCGCTTGAAGATGCGAAGCAGTTCATTGGAGCTTTAACAACGGCTCTTGAGTCAAAGAGTAGAGTAGCCGCTCGGTAAAGATTAGGTTCTGGAGAACCTAAATCGCGAGTTTGTTAAACAAAAGCCCCTAGGTTCCATGGAACCTAGGGGCTTTTGTTTTGGGACAGGTTCCTTGGAACCTACTAGATTGATCGCTTACGAGCTTGGTCAATGACGACTAAGCTCTCAAGAAGCTCTCTGGCTTTTGCAAGGGGCCATTGAGTTGCAGAATCAGAAAGGGCCTTTTCAGGGTTTGGATGAATCTCCATGAAGAGGGCATCAATTCCTACGGCGACTGCAGCACGGGATAGGGCGGGGATTTGGTCTCTGTTTCCACCGCTAGAGATTCCACCTGCTCCTGGACGTTGAGCTGAATGTGTGGCATCGAAGCAGACGGGAACGCCGAATGAACGCATGATCTCTAGTCCAGGCATGTCCACTACCAGCATGTTGTAGCCAAAAGTGGTGCCTCGCTCAGTGAGCATAGTCCCGTTCGCTTCATATCCTTTTAGCTTCTCGACAATGTTCTTTGTATCCTGAGGAGCAAGGAATTGACCCTTCTTGACGTTTACAGGTTTTCCGGTAGCCGCGCAAGCTTCCAGTAGATCGCTTTGTCGGCACAGAAATGCAGGGATTTGGAGTAAATCCACTACCTTGGCAACTGGTAAAGCTTGGTCGGGAAGATGAATATCGGTTGTAGTGGGTAGAGAGAGCTTTTCTGAAATCTCCCCTAATATGCTGAGGCCTGCTTCCATACCATCGCCGCGGGTTGTGCTGGCCGAGGTCCGGTTTGCTTTATCAAACGATGCTTTGAAAATATAGTTAAGCCCAAGCTCATCAGCAAGTTTGCTGACCGTTTCGGCAACTTCAAAGCACAAATCCTTGGACTCAGCAAGGCATGGCCCGGCGATGAGGGTGAGTCGCTCCGGGCCAATTTCTAGGTTTTTTACGTTCAACCCTTAGCGACCTTTTTGACAACGTTTACTTTAACGGTCTTGCTGATTTCGCTGGGAGGGAAACAAGTGGTTTCATCGCATTGCTGGTAACCAACGGTGATCTTTAACGTTTTGGCCCCAACTTTGGTAGGAGCGGTTAAGGTGATGGGAATCTTGATGCTTCCCTCATAGGCTTTGGTAGCCGTATCGCTTCCACCGATCTTTGCATCCTTTCCGGCAGGGTAGGCAACTTTGACTACCTTAAACTCTTTGCCGTCAACCTTAATGGTTACTGGAATCTCATATTCCTGGGCAGGAGGATTTTGATAGCCATGAAAACCCTCAGCAAACGTCAAGGTGACAGTGAGCGTCAATTTCGCACCTGCTACAACTTGCTTTGGAGGAGCAGAGACTGTAACCGTGGGGTCGGGCGCCTGTGCCAGACCAAGGCTTACTAAAGCTGATAGAAGGATAAGCGAGAAGAGTTTCATTGTAGTTATGACGATTGAGTTTACCGGTGATGATCAGAAATCGAAAAATGCAACGTTAACTGGTGGTTGTCGCGGTATCGGCTGTGGGTGTGCTGCAAGCGCAACTCGATGGATTCCCTGTGCAATCCGTTGTCTCCGCGGTCGTTGTAGTTGCAGGGGTGCTAGAGCCTTGACTATCGTTTACATAGAATCCTGACCCTTTGAATGCAATGCCTACTGGCTGGATAACGCGTTTGATTGTTCCCAAAGAGCCACATCGGCAATCTTTAAGTGGATTTTCGGTAATGCGTTGTTCGACTTCATAAACGTCATGGCATGACGAGCACTCGTAGACGTAGGTTGGCATAACTGATATTTTGGCAGACCTGGACCCTGAGACTTAGGGCGATTTGATTCATACTTTCTAGGTTCGCGCATGTTTGGTCAAACGTTTCAACCGTCAGATTTAGCTGGAGTAGGCGCCCTTGTTCTTCTGGAGGCATTGCTTTCAGCCGACAACGCACTGGTTTTGGCGATAATGGTTCGCCACCTTCCTAAGAAGTTTCAACAGAAGGCCCTGTTGTATGGATTGGGAGGAGCGTTTGTTTTTCGGTTTATCGCCATCATCTTTGCCTCCGTGGTTTTGAACCAGTGGTGGCTTCAAGCTTTGGGTGCCCTTTATCTGTTTGCGCTACCGGTTAAGCACTTTCTCCAAAAATCAGGAGGGGATCACGCTGTCAAAAAGGTGGGAGGAGGTTTCTGGCAGACTGTCATCGCCGTTGAGCTGACTGATATCGCCTTTGCATTGGACAGTGTTTTAGCGGGGATCGGGTTTATCAGCCGTCCCGGTAAAGGGGTGATGGAAGATAAGATTTGGGTGGTCTATGCAGGCGCCATCATCGGCATTGTGCTATTGCGATTCGCGGCCAGCCTCTTTATCCGTTTACTTGAGAGATTCCCGGTATTGGATCACGTTGCCTATATTCTAGTAGGTTGGGTGGGTGTGAAACTCTTCTTCCACTCTGCGGCTAAATTCCAGTTGCTGAACCCACAAGCCTTGCCGTTTCACGTTCCTCATATGCCGGAGGCGGTTTTCTGGGTGGGGTTGGGCACTATTGCAGTTGTAGGAGCCGTCATTGCTTACTTAAACCGAGTTCCCATCCCAACCGAGGAACCAACGGGAAGCGCGTAAGAATATTCGCGGTTGCAAGAACTGGTTTTCTTCCCGTGCCAAAGCGGGTTCTGTAGGTGTATGATTGCGGAACGCCTATGTCGGACAAGCTCAGAATCGGAATTATTGGTAGTGGCGGAATCGCCCAAAGCAGTCACATGCGAGGCTATGCCTCCATGCCGGACCTCTGTGAAATGGTCGCCGTCTGCGATATTAACCCGGAAACCGCAAAGACCGCGGCCGAAAAATACAATATCGAGAAGACTTACACAGATTACAAGACGATGCTTGCGGAGGAAAAGCTAGACGCTGTCTCCGTCACCACGCCTAACGCTTATCATCTACAACCCTCGGTGGATGCCCTGAACGCAGGTTTGCATGTTCTTTGCGAGAAGCCGTTAGCCATGAATGCGGAAGAAGCTCGCAAGATGTGCGCGGTAGCAAGAGACTCCGGCAAGATTTTGCAGGTTGCGCTTCAGCAGCGGTTTACTGGTCAAGCCCGTTTCATGAAAGAGTACATTGACGGGGGCCACATGGGCGACATCTACTATGCTCGTGCTCAAGCTTTGCGTCGCCGAGGCGTACCTGCTTGGGGTGTGTTCATCGATAAGGAGAAGCAGGGGGGCGGTCCGCTTATTGATATCGGAGTTCATATCCTTGACCTAACGCTGTTCTTGATGGGATATCCGAAGCCCGTTAGCGCAAGTGGAAAGACCTGGGATACGCTCGGGAAGAATCCCGAACTGTATAACAACTGGGGAGACTACGACCGAGATAAGTTTACGGTTGAAGACTTCGCGGTTGGTTTGATCAAGTTTGATAATGGAGCGGTGGTAGTCCTGGAAAGTTCCTTCATGGCTAACTTGGATGGTGATCCATTCCAAACCCAGTTGTTTGGCACCAAAGCCGGAGCTGTGGTTAAGGGCTGGGGAGAGGCTCCGCTTGAGATTTACACCGAGCAAAACCGGCAACTCTTTAACATGCGGCCGACAAATGTTCCACAAGTCGAATCGGCTCACGTCGATGAGGTGAAGGCATTTATAGACGCAATCCATAATAACAAGCCGTCACCGGTTCCGGGTGAGAATGGCCTAATCCTTAACGCGATCTTTGATGCGCTCTATAAGAGCAGTCAAACGGGTAAGGAAGAAGCCGTAGACATCACATACTAGGGTAGATTAGAGAGAATGGTTCTAAGGAAGGAATTTTTGCTTGTGGGACTGGCGCTGTTTGCATTCGGTTGCCGGTCAAAAGGTTTAGAGAGTATGCAATCGGCAACGGCTCCTAACCAACCTTTACCATACAAGGGTGACCCTTATGCTTGGGGCGGAATTGCCGAGGGTACAGGCGGACAAGTGGTTGGCACAAAGCAAACCATGGAGACTCCAACCTATACGGAGCCTAAGTTTAAGAAACTAGCTGGGCCAGATGCGGTAACCAGCATGTCTGGCCATAGCTTGGCGAAAGCAAAACCGAGCGACAGAAGTGGTGATTATCAGCCACTGCCCGCCAAAGAGGCGGCAAGAGCAGCCGGTGGGCACGGAACCGGACACTAAACACAAGTGATTCGAATTGGAATCGTCGGATGCGGGGAGGTTGCCAACTTTGGCCATCTCCCCGCGATTGTTTCGAGTGGTGAATATCAGGTAGCGGCACTCTTTGACCCAAACGAAGAGCGACTAGCCACTACTGCGGCAAAGTTTGGAAACCCACCGACCTATAAAGACCTAACCAACTTTTACAGAGCCAATCTTGATGCGGTCGTGATTGCATCCCCAGCTCCGACTCACTATGAGAACGTGCTTATTGCCGCAAAGCAAGGCGTCCATGTTTTATGCGAAAAGCCGATATCGGACGACGAAGACGAGGCGGTTGAGATGGCTCAAGTCATGGAAGGATCGGGAAAGGTCTTTACCATTGGATATTGCTACCGGTTTAGTCCAGTTGCGAAGCAGATTGAGCAATGGGTAGCGGATGGAGTGATTGGAACGGTTCGATCCTTGAGGTTGGTTTACATCTGGAACTTACACGGGCGATTTGAACCTGACAAGAATGGGAGCTGGATTGAGAGTCCACGTTGGCGGGGAAGAATGGTGGAAGGCGGCCCGATGGTAGATTGCGGTGTCCACTGTATCGATCTAGCACGCATGTGGTTGAAGGATGAGGTCGCTCAGGTTCATGGACATGGGGCTTGGGTGGCTGACTACGATGCTCCCGACCATATGTTCCTTCACATGGATCATTGTAAGGGAGCTCACACCTTGGTTGAGATGAGTTTTTCGTACACGCATACCGCTAGAAATCCGCTGGCTTCTTTTAGCTATGAGTTGATTGGAGATGGCGGGGTCATCAGATACCTTCGCGACGGATATGTGCTTGAGGCCAGAACTGGACAGGAGACTATAACTGCTTCTGGGGCATCGGAAAAGAACTTTGCCGGAATGTATGCTGAATTTGCACGGGCAATTCAAACGGGAGATGTGAGTGGATTGCCAACTGCTGAAGATGGGATCATAGCGACCCGAATTGCTTGGCAAGCGACGAGGGAAGCGATGGCAAATAGGGTGCGACCATCGGCCCAAGATTTGTAGTTTTCTGAACGTTTTGGGCAGAACTGGGTTATTACTAAGATAGATGCATCCCCAGAAGCCAAAGTCCCGTGTTCTACGTGCGCCGATGATTGTGCTCGCGCTTGCCGCTACGCTGATCGTTGCGATTGCACTTCCCAAAGTCGGCACGGACGAAGAATCTGCGGCCAAAGAAATAGAAATTACTTCACGGTGGGATGCTGAAGTTAAACGCGTTGATATCGCGGTAGGTGATAAGGTTGAAGCCGGTACTCCTCTTGTTACTTTGATTGATCCTAAGCTTGAGGAAGAGATTCTTCAGCTAGAAAACGAGTTGAAGTTAACGATGTTGGGGACGAAGGAGGCCGTGGTAGAAGAGGGAATCTCAGGCGGTATTGGCTCTCTGCCGAGAGTCGTATGGTCTAACCCGGCTCCTGCTCCTTTACCGAAGAAAACACCTCCAGTAGATACTTCTGCCGTTGAGGGTCAAGTGAAGACTTTGTCTGGTCAGGCAGATGCCGGTCAAGTGTTGATTAAGGAACTCAGCGCAGATAAAGAGGTCGCCGAGGCTTCTGCGCAAGAAGCTAGAGTTTCTTTAGGACTAGCTGAGACGGATGTTCGAAATGCAGAATCTCGGCTGAGTGATTTGGAGAAAGATTGGGACAAGATGCAGCGCCTGTATGATATGGGTGCGATCCCGAAAAAGAAGCTAGATGCCAGCGTTGAGGCTTTCCAATCGGCTTCTGCTGATGTCGTGAGCTTGAAAGATAAGGTCTCAAGTGTACAGGCGACTATCCGCGATTTTGAAAAGGTCGTTTCTGATCTTAAAGACCGGATTTTGAAGGCAAACAAGGATCTTGCCGACATGAACAAGAAGATCGATTTGGCAAAGAACAAAGCCAGCGAACTTCGGAAAGTGAAGAATGATGCACCCTCTGAAGTTGTGGATGCTAAGCCAGTCAAGCGAATTATCTATGGCTCGATTTCGACTGAAGAAAGTCATGCGCCTTTGCAAGTGAATCTGGTTGATGTAGAAGATCCTAACAAGGAAGCCAGGATAGCTCAGCTTAGGACAAAGATTCTGGAGTTGCGAAAAAAGCGGGATGCTTTGAGAATTGTTGCTCCAGCAACTGGCTATGTTCAGTCTGTGATTGAACCTGGGACGAAGGTTAGTAATCTAGACACGTTGGTTGTCATCGGCTTTGCTCCGCGCTCGTAAAGAAAGCCTTTCCAAAAACTGGAAAGGCTTTCTTTATGGTTTTGATTAGGCCGGTTGTTTCACTCGTTGATCTGTTTCGACGATGGCCAGGTTCTGAGCCGCTTTGTTGATGTACATATTGCGGTCGGCGGACTTCATCAAAGCTTCAACAGTATTACCATCAAATCCTAATCGAGCTAATCCATAGCTAAAGCTGGCGCAGGTGTTATCAATAACCGTGCTTTCTCGAAACTTCCACTTGACTTGTTCAAGGATCTTTTGAGCTTCACTGGGGGTTTTGCCAGGTAGAACTAGAACAAACTCGTCGCCCCCATTTCTGGCCAGAAGGCTGTTTGAAGCAGATCGGCGGAGTAGTCGGGTGAGCTTCTTGAGAATCTCGTCTCCATACTCGTGACCGAACTCATCGTTGATCTGCTTGAACTTGTCGCAATCAATCATGGCTACCGTGAGATAAGTTCCGCTTCCAAGAGCCTTGTTAATGGCGCGAGGAAGATACTCGTCTAGGCCAAGGCGATTGTAAGCCCCGGTTAAAGCGTCTCGGGTTGCCATTCGAACATACTTTCGCAGATTGCTCTCGAAATGATCTAGGCACGCCATAAGTCCAACTAAAACTGCAAGTCTGAGGACGGAGTTAAGGGGTATTTGGCTTGGAGCAATCACCTGCATCTCCAAATCAACCATCGTCATGATGATAGCCGTGGTGGCGACGGTTATATAGCCTGAGATGCGGCCATCCCACTTGGCAGCTAGCCAAATTGGCAGGATGTACATCATCCGCAAGCCCATTGGATGTCCGGCCAAGCGGTCAATCAAAAACAGGGCGAGCAAAACAAGGTTCGAGTTTATAGTGGCTCGAATCACAAGATTATGCTGATAGGTGTCTCGACACCAGACTACGGCCTCGAAAGTACGCTCCTGGATTTCAGCCCAAAGCTTTCGAGAACTCTCCTTCATTTCAAATGTAAAATCTCCCACGTTCTAATCATCGTCATCTTCACAAACAACTTTAGGTTTTGGAGTGTAAAAACTTGAAATTTTCCAGGTATTTGTGCGAGTAAGTTGGAAAGGTTTAGTTTCTGTTGTAGAGTTCTGCGGTTGGGGCTACTTTGAAGCCCGATCTCATTGAGCAGGCTTATGTGTTGAGTTCAAGAAACTTATCAATCTTGCAAAACAACGCTAAACTGTGAGTAGTGAAGTTCAGTGGGAACTTGTTTAAGGGCTTGGTTCTTGCAGTCGTCAGTCTGCTGGGACTGACCATTTATGTCGTGTTTCGACCCATTCCTGAGACAAGTCACCTGGTCAGTAATGGGGAAGTAGTCTATTCCGAGATTATCGACTTTGGCTCCTCAAATCTAAAGGCAACAGAGACTTATTTGAACCTACCTGTTGGGATAGATGAAGTGGTTAGAGTACTCAGGGAAAAATTTCCGACGGCTCTTGTACGCGAAAGCGCATCAGGTCCCTTGTTTGTGATTCCGCAAATTCACAGCGGAAGGGTTCAACTCTTGGATTTTCCTGAAACTTTGATCGTCATACGACAAGGGAAGCTAATTCGCGATCGGAATCGCTTCTTTATTAAGCCAAATACGGATTCTAGATATTCACATCTTCAGATACGGGATTACAGGCAAACATCTGCCCTTGAATCGGCATTTAAGTGGTTAGGCATACAGATAGGCACCTAGATTAGAGCCTAAACGTGAACGCAGCACCCTCGCCAGGCCGACTGTCTACTTGGACCAGTCCTCGGTGCTTATCTACAACACGTTTTACACTTGCTAATCCAATTCCAGTACCCGGGTAATCTTCTTCACGCACAAGTCTTTCAAAGGGTTGAAAAACTTTAGCGGAATATTCCATTTCAAAGCCGATTCCCTCATCTTCTACTATGAACGTTACGTCACTGTCTTTCTTGCACTTTCTTAGTCGAACCACCGCGGGCTGATTAGGTTTGGCAAACTTAACCGAGTTTTCAAAAAGGTTTTGTAGCAAAGTTCTGATAAGTCTTGAATCGGCGGCTATTAGAATGTCTGGCTCAATGGAGAACTTGGGAGGGCAAGCTGGGTTTGCTCGAATGAATTCAAGTGCAACCTCTTCGGCGAGACGCGACAGATTCATTTGTGCTTTCTGGACATCAACTTTACCGATCCTTGTAAGCGATAACAATCCATCCATCATCGTAGCCAATCGTTTTGCCGCGACAGCTTGTCTGTTCAGTAGTGCTTTAGCTTCTAGCGGCAGTGCTTCTTCAAAGTCTTCAATTAGGATTTGAGAGTTGGAAACAATAGCGCGTAATGGAGTTCGAAGATCATGGGCAACCGTGTAAGTAAATGCCTCAAGTTCGCGATTTGCAGACTCTAGTTCAGAGGTTCTCGTCTTTACTCGTTGATCAAGATCTTCATTGATATCTTGCAACTGAGAAAACATTTCATGATTCTTAATGGCGACCGCCAAGCTGTTCCCAAGTGCTTGTAAAAGGAGCAGGTCGTCTTTGGAGTATTCGTGGTGATCCTTTCTATAAAATACTCCCAGAATACCGATGACCACATCATTGCATATCATGGGTGTGCCGGCATAGGATATGAATTCGACTTTGTTTTGACTGATAAGTGAAGGTAATGCTATTGGATGATTTTGAACATCTGGGACGCCAATTGGGGCTTTGTTTTGGATTAAGTGGTGGGTAATTCCCAGTGTGGGCTCTATGCTAGGAAGCAAATTTGACGGTTCAATCCCATGGCTGGCCAGTAGCACAAGTTGGTCATCTATCAGCTTCCTCATGACGCAGAAATCTGCTCGAAAAACGTTACACACATGTGCAATGTGTTGGTGCAGAATTGCATCAAGCGAGTGGTTTCCAAATGTCGTTCCCGCGACGGTCTGAAGTAGATTCAGCCGCTCTTGGATGGACGCCATTCGATCTGCGTTTGATTGCATGAAGTTCGCAGTTTAGCCGGTGAATCCGGTTAGGGCTTAGACGTCTTCGTCAAACAACAAGAAAATGGTGTATGAACCAGCAATAATAGCCGCAAATAAGAACATTTGCGGCTACTGACAAAGCCTAGATGTGCTTCGGAACTACGGTATGCCCGAGTCTTGAAGAATCTTCGGAGGCTTCGATAATTGAGATGTTTCGGCGAGATTCATCTGCCTTTACGGAGAGTTCAGCGCCATTAGCCAAGTGATCCCACACGTTTCGATAGTAAGCTTTCCAGTCTGACTCCTTAATGGGTGGCTCGAACTTAGCAAGATAACCTTCGTGGTCAACTGTCACCTCCACTTTGTCCCAGCCCGGCATGACTATTGCTCCCTTCGTGCCGAGGATTCTCCATCTCGGCTTGGTTGCTGCGGCGATATACGAAATTTCAACCTGAGCGCTCACTCCGTTTTCAAAACGGATGACCAGTTCAGCATGATCCTCATTTGAGACGTCGCTCCATCTAAGTTTATGGTAGAAGCCATCAACCCCCTTAACGGTGCTTGGCACAAACTGGAGAATCCAGTCTATGATGTGTGCACCCCAATCGAACATGGCACCACCGCTGATATCTTTGTACGAGCGCCACCAAGTTCCGGGGTGATGCATGCCGCCCATGCAAGCCTCAATATGGAAAACATCACCGATGATTCCCTTCGTGATGAGCTCTTTGATCGTGTTAAAATCCCCATCCCACCGGCGGTTGTGAAAAACACTTAGCATTTTTCCGCTTGCATTGGCGGCTTCGATCATTGCATCCGCTTCTTCCACATTCATACACATTGGTTTCTCAACCACCACATGCTTGCCAGCCTGTAATGCTTCTATACAGATACTTGCGTGAAGATTATGGGGAAGGATGTTTATGATTAGGCTCGTTTCAGGGTCTCGGAGGAGTTCCTTGTAATCTGTGTAGAAGCGAGCCTCTGGAAAGTCCTCTTTAGCCGAGACTTCACGTGATGCATCAAGGTCGCACACCGCGACAACCTTCATGCCTGTTTCTTCACAAGCTTGACCATGGGCGCGGCCCATATTGAAGGCACCACCGTAACCTATAATGCCAACTTTTATTTGATTTGATTCCGACAAAAAGAAACCTCCAGCACCTCTAGAGCGGGCTGCTGGAAGTTTACTTGCTGTTTAGAACGTGGGATATTAAACGGGGTCAACAATGTGCTCGCGGTTTTTACCAACGATGTCACTAACCCTTACAGGTTCACTAGAGTCGTTTTCGTTTGCTGACTTTTGAGCCATTGACCACTTTCGAAGAAAGATGGCGCTGATGAGTAATCCAACTCCGGCTGTCGTGACTAGAGCCGCTCTTTTCTTGTCCATTGGGAGCCTCCTTATAGATTTATCTTATTCCACTAGAACTACGTCATTCAGGATAAATCCTAACAAAAACTATCCCTAATGCCGGGGCTGGTGAAGTTGCCAGCAATCAATGTAACCCCGCAACTCTGCCGTCCCAAGAGACATAAGTGAACCCGAGGTTTAGTTACAACGGCAACAAGCCGTTTGAGGGAGCCGGTGGGGACAATACAGCTAGAAGACCTGCTCAGAGATGATCTTGCAGGGCAGGGAGGAGTGAGTGCGTGGGAATGCACGCTCCAAATGCTGTTTATCAAGCCCGATCCATCGGCGATAGCACGGTTAAAATGGAATGCGCTTAAGCATCAATTGCCATTAGCTTTGCAGAATTTGACTGAGTGGTTGAGGCAGGCAAGCAGTATTGGTGCTATTCATCGACTAGATCCAGATGGAGAGATTCCCCTGTTGCTGGAAGGATTGAAATCTGTCGAGTTTGTTGCCCGTACAGATGATGTTGATTCTCAATCTAGTCGAAACCAATTCCTCGCTTTACAAGAATTGATTGACAACGAAGTTTTTGCCTTTATGGGGATGCAAGATCGATTGTATCGTCAGTTCTGGAGCCAGTTTGATGGCCTAGATCCAGAGGCACGAAGCTCCGCTAAAGAGTCACTCGCATCATTAGAGAAGGGGCTGGGAGAAGTCGGTCTCGCTCGCAGTGATAAGCTAAGGAAAAGCAAAAGCGGATCAGTAACTATAAGCGACTCCAATAGTGGAGCATTTTGCACTGCGGCAGCCCTGCTAGCGGCTTTCTCGACTTGGAAAATAAGCCGTAGTGTGGAAGATTCGCGGCGCATTCTAAGAAGAGCCTGGGGAAGAGCTCAAAGAGATGGAGATTCAATCTCGGTTCCCATTTCCAGATTCTTAGGAAATCTGGAGTGGATAGACGGAAATCATGATCTAGCAGTTTCGGCATTGAACTACTCTGCTGAACATAGTGCCGAAAGCGAAGCTGTTCTAGAAGCAACTCTACTAGCCATTGAGACAAGGCGGTGGGATGATGCGAAGAGCCTCTTGAAAGCTGGTGTTAAATCCAACCCATTGTTCATATTACGAGCTTTGGCATGTCCGGAAATGATAGAGGTAGCTGGCGATCTTTTTGAGATATTGGTTGCGAAGCAGAAGGAAGCAAGAAAACAAGCTGTCGAGGAAGTTGCGAACTGGCGAAAAAGCATAAACCAAGTTAAGACCGCCGAGTCTAGGTCTGAATCTAGCTTTCACTTCATTGCTTCTTTTGAACATCAAAGGAAGACACTCTCGACTCAGATTAGTAAAGCCGATATCTTTACCGCCCAGAGCCTGGCTTTCGAAGCCCGGTCAATGCAACAAGAGATTGTCCGAATGGCGGTTCAGCAATTGAGTTATGAGTATGCCGAAGTACGGCATGTGATAAATGCCGCACTAGCAGGAGTAGATCAAGCAACGGCAGAGCGGGAAGCCATGATCGAACAAGCAGTTGCTCAGCAAACAGAAGAGGTTCAAATTGCTAGACAGGCTCTTCATCTTTCCCTCAAAGATGCAGAAAAAGGGCAAGTTGGATGTATGGTATCGCTAGGATCAGGTTGTGGTGGATTCCTGCTCTATCTGGTTATTGCCTTCTTCTTGACCGCCCAAGGAATCAATGCAGGCTTTGGCACCATAATCGGCTGGTTTGGCCTTGCTGCATCCGGCATACCAATACTTTTTGCGATTGGCGCTCAGATTACTTACGGCGCGCAACGTGCAGCACTCGATAAAGTGCTTCACGACAAGATTAGACTCGCCCAAGTTGCCTATGAGATAGCTGCAAAGCAGGCCGATCGCTACTATAGGGAAAAGGTGCTTATACTTCGTGAAGGTATTGAAGACAAGCAGGCACTCAGTACTCGCCTAGAAGAGTCCCTAAAGCTTCTTCAAGCATGAAAAAACCTGCAACTCTAGAGTGAGTTGCAGGTTCTTGAAGTTAACTAAGATGTAAATCTTAGTTGTTGTTGCCTGGAGAAACCAAGAACCGTCGAGCCTTCAAGAAGTTGCCGTTCATCACAGCACCTGGCTTGAGGGACTTGGCACTGGTGTCACCGAATGCATAGTTAGAACCGTCGGTCATTCGAGTCCAAGCTCGCTTGATTGTCGTGTTGACAGCGCCAGCACCGTTCAATCGACCAGTTGCAAGGCTAAGTGCATCTAAGCCGCTGAATAGGTCGCGACCATTCACAGCGTCTGCGCCATTGTGACGAGCTTCCACATTTGGAGCACCGAAACTGTTAGCTTTAGCCCAGTCTTCGGCACCGCCTGTTATGGCAATGAACTCTGAAACAGCTTCAAGTGCTGTTTGCGAGACAGATGGTTGTTGGATGGTTAGAACGCCACCACTTACCGACCAATAGCCAAAAGCTCCACCTGAGCCAGTTGCAACGTAGCTTGGACCAAACACTGCTGCTTGGTTGGTCGTGACAAGACTGTTAACCAAGCCATTTACCATGTAAGAGCGAGGATCCACATTCTGAGCACCGCCAGAGAGAATGCCGTTTGCGATGGCAACCTTTCCACTTGGCTCAGAGGGGCTCAAGAAAATATTGCCATTCTTGATGTAAGGTCCGGTAACGGACTTGCTGGACCAAACGGGTGAGGTGTTGGTGGTGTTGCTAGGATCGAAAGATGCTGCGGGAGGATAGACATCATCGTAGTCGCCCAGATAAATTGCAATACCGGTTCCGATTTGCTTCATGTTTGACAAGTCAGCTGACTTCTTAGCAGCTGCCTTGGCTTGAGCGAAAACCGGGAAAAGGATTGCAGCCAGGATTGCGATAATGGCAATAACGACGAGTAGCTCGATGAGAGTGAACGCTTTCTTCATAGGTGGGAGTCCTTGCAATATGCCGCAGCGCATACGCAGAAATGCATTATGCGCGAAGATTTAAGGAAATGTTAAGGTTTAATTGCTAGAAAAATAGTTGAAATTACATGAACTTTTTTGGGACTTGTAATTTCGAATCTAGGTTCCCATCTTTTTTAGAAACAAACAATTCTCCTTACAGCCAGAAAATTTCGATGTCGTGTTAAGTATTGCAGTCTAGTTAACATAATTAGCCGTATTCCTTACAGGAAATTTGCGTAAAGAAGTTGAACCAGGGCTGGTCAATACGTTCCTTTTTAGTTGGATAAATAGGCAAAGTATTGTGAAGATCACAAAGCCTATTGAGTCCTTCGGCAACATCTAATGCGTTATCCTGCAAACCGGCCATGCTGAACCCAAAATGCCATACATTTACTTAACCGTAAAAATTCTTCTTGCGGGTGAAGTCCATATATAGAAGGTCTGTAAACTTCCTCCATTTGAAGATTGCTCTAGATCCTTCAAACTCCTACGACCTGGACGGTTGGACTGCTGAGCGCCTACGACTTCAAACCCAACCTCAGCCTTCACCCCAAACTGCGTAACAACTCCGCCATCCGAGTTCACGGCGTACCAAACGCCTTGCTTTTTCCAATACTCTTGAAGGTCTATGAGATTCCAGCCAGATGTATCTTCTTTGCCATACTTGGTCGCTAACTTGCTTTCTGTCTCGTGACCGTTCTCCACCACGATCAGAACCCAGAGGAATCGCCCATCTCTCGACCAGGCCAGCGATGTGCGTGATGTCTTCATCCAGTCGACGACCGGAATAGAACCCGCATCTTTGATAGTGTCTTCTACATGAATCCCCGACACCGACTCCTCAAACCCTTGTATTTTTAGAGGCTCACCGTCCTTTATCAGCAGTTGTGCTCCGTCTGCGGCGAACTCAAACTCCTGAGGTAACTGCTCCTTACTAGGCTTGAACAAGGCTTTAAACTTGCCATCTTTCACTCCGAATGTCCAACGGTGGCGTCCTACGTTGTGATAGACCTTCCCATCCAGAACGACCGGGCCAATATGGGTTGCCCACCCGTTTGGTGGAGAGCCGGGGCCGCGGTCATAGCCGAAGAACAATCCGTTCCACGCCGCTACCACATCTTTTTTCGCCGAGAGCTTCTGGATGATATGGCCGACCCCATTAGGGAAGTAGTCGCTTTGATTATCGAAAGGCCGCTCATCATCCTGATCCTGGTCATAGATACCGAATCGGAGGTGCGGATTGGCTTGAAAGTCAGACGTCAGCAGATTCAAAGAGCTGTTGTCGGATCCGGTTGCGACTTCAAAGGTCACACCGGTCGCAACCGTCCGTTTCTGCACGGACTTCCAAGGGGATACCGCATCAGGATTCACGGCGGGGGCTGTCCTTACTTTCGCAAGGGGCGTAGGATCATTTTGGCAGCCTGCTATAAAGCCGGAGAGCAAGATTGCACACAATGAGCCTAAGTTATTCATTGGGTCAAAACATCTTAGCTGGAAATTCGTTGCTTGCCCACTCTATCCAAGTTAGTTCCCGTCCAGCCTTTCCCGTGTACCGAACACCACCCCGCCTTCTGGGCCATGGTCAGGAGATCGATCCGTCGATCAAAGTGGTCGGGGCGTCTTACTAGGGCATGAGGAGAACGCAAGTTCAGCACGTTCTGTTTCGTTTCAGGATCGCTGTCGTGAGGTGATAAATAGCTATACAGTCCGTATTCCACTTGCATAGCGAAGCTTAGTAGCATATCGTCTTCTACAGCCGCTGCCCCTTGCAAGCCCAGCTTCCAACGAAACCGATTGATTGCCTCCAAGTACCTTGTTTGAACGAAGTATCCGCGAATCAGGAAGTCCACTATTTCTAGCTCACTAGTTCTTTCCACGCCGCGTCGACTATAGGTTCCGTCCCTGTTCAGGCGACGTCCATTCTGACCCAATACTCCAAACATGCTCGGGCAAACGTCTAAAAAGTGCTCAATGCAGCGTCGTCCTGGCACCATGTCATCGTCCGCAAAGTAGGTGTATTCGCTTTGATAAGCGCCCAGCGGGATATACCGATTGTAGGCTCCAAAGTTATGGTTCAGTCGATAGACCCTATCCGCTGATGTCAGGGCAAAAGGTGAGAGGCGATACCGGATATCAGGGTGGCAGTCCACAATGGTTACCATGACGGGCACGCTTTGTCGTCGCAGTGCCCGCACTATTCTCCCTACGTTGCGCGGACGTTTCCAGTTAATAACGACGGCTTCTACATGTGCCGCCCCCGAACGCCTATTGTTCACTGCCCATTCTATGGGGAAACGTGCAATGAACGTTTCGCGAATGGTTGATTTACATGCGAAATAGGCTAAACGCCGGGGGATCGATGGGAGCGTTCAGCGCGGCTTCAATGCCCAGGGCCAGCACTCGACGCGTATCCACGGGGTCAATCACGCCATCATCCCATATCCGCGCTGTGGAGTAATAGGAGGATGATTCTTCTGAGTATTTCTCCAGCGTAGGTTTGCGAAAGGCATCCTGTTCTTCTTTAGAAATTGCTTCGCCTTTTGCTGCCAGTTGGTCCATCTTTACCGTTAGCAGCACGTTGGAGGCTTGCTCACCACCCATGACGCTGATCCTGGCATTGGGCCACATCCAAAGTTGGCGAGGCTGATAAGCGCGCCCGCACATTCCATAGTTGCCCGCGCCGTAGCTGCCGCCAACAATGACGGTGAACTTCGGAACATTCGCGGTGCTTACTGCGGTGACGAGTTTCGCGCCGTTCTTGGCGATTCCTTCATTCTCATACTTCTTCCCAACCATAAATCCGGTTATGTTCTGCACAAAGATAAGGGGCAGGCCTCGCTGGCAACACAACTCGATGAAGTGGGCTCCCTTTAGCGCCGATTCAGAGAAGAGAATCCCGTCGTTCGCCAATACTCCGGCCATGTGCCCGTGGAATCTGGCGAAACCGCAAATCAAGGTAGTGCCGTAGTTCTTCTTAAACTCCTGCAACCTAGAGCCGTCGATCATTCTTGCGAGGACTTCGCGCATATTCATCGGAATCTTCGGGTCGGAGGGGACCAGTGAATAGAGTTCTTCTGGATCGTAGAGTGGCTCTTCACTTTGCGTGCCTGTGAACCGGCTCGCGCCTTGGACTCCTGTCGCTACCCCCACTGCGCCTCGTGCTCCCAAAGACTCCACGATGTTCCGAACAATCTCAAGCGCATGCTCATCTGATTCCGCCAGATGGTCGGCCACTCCCGATAGGCGGGTGTGGACGTCGCCTCCGCCTAACTCCTCGGCGGTGACCTCTTCACCCGTTGCTGCCTTAACCAAGGGAGGGCCACCCAAAAAGATCGTCCCCTGCTTAGCGACGATAACTGTTTCGTCACTCATAGCAGGCACATAAGCGCCTCCGGCGGTGCATGATCCCATTACGGCCGCAATTTGGGGAATTCCCCGAGACGACATCTGGGCTTGATTGTAAAAAATCCGACCAAAGTGGTCACGGTCCGGGAAGACCTCCGCTTGCAAAGGCAAGAAGGCTCCGCCCGAATCCACTAGATAGATGCAGGGAAGCTGGTTCTCCAGCGCAATCTCCTGCGCGCGCAGGTGTTTCTTTACCGTAATCGGGAAGTAGGTTCCGCCTTTTACCGTGGCATCGTTGGCCACGATCACGCATTCTCGCCCGTGAATGCGCCCGATCCCGGTGACGACCCCTGCACCAGGAGCCTCATCCTTATACATTCCGTTCGCCGCCAGAGTGCTGAATTCTAGGAAAGGGGAACCCTCATCTAGAAGCGCGTTGATTCGCTCTCGGGCCAGCAGCTTCCCGCGCCCTTTATGCTTCAGGATCAGCTCTTCGCCCCCGCCCAGCATAGCTCTGGACATCCGCTCTCGGTAGTCGGATAGGATCGAATCCATTGCCTGACGATTGGCGAGATGCTCTGTATCTTGAAGGTTGACAGACGAAAGAAGGGGCTCCATTGCCAGGCTATCTTACTCTGCAATAAAGGAGTGCTTGCTTGACCGTAGAGGACCTACATCCAAGAGAGAAGGGAAGGAGAGGTAATGGTCGGGGCGACACGATTCGAACGTGCGACCTCATGCTCCCAAAGCACGCGCGCTACCAACTGCGCCACGCCCCGACAAGGAAACGCATATTACCTAATATCTCAGCGGGATGGTGGTGCTTTCGTCGCCAAATAGGCCATTAGAGCAACCGGGTCTCCCAGCTTTTGCCCTTGATGGCAGGGAAGGCATTCCGTCTTGGATAAGTTTACGCGTCGAATCTGTAACGTCCAGCCATTGGATTGATGAGTGAAGGGCCCCGCATTTCCTTGCAAAGATTCTTTTGCCGCCGCCTTAATCAGGGTGTCTACATCAAACCGATGCTGGAGAAAACTCTTAACTTTGGTTTCTGGAAAAGCTGCCCGCAAGTTCTCGTAGAAGATTGGATTCCTGCTACGATGCTCCGGGTTACTCAGCCCGGATGACGCCTGGGACTGCATTATTATCTCAGGAGTCATCGGACGGAACAGGATATAACTCAAGCCTAAGCACGGATTTGGGCAACGAGTCAGTAAACATCCTAGCCGAATACTTATACTAACGGTTCCGAGAAGCGTTTCTTTCGCCGCTTTAAGGCGTGTTCGCTTCACTGATTAAGCCTTCAGTTGCGTACGTCACCAAGGCCAAGTAGTCCACCAACAGAAGTTCGATGAGCAGTAAATTTCGGGAACGAAAACGGCACTTTTAGTGGTAGAGTATAAGCGTGGCTGCAAGGCCAACCGTCTAATTCCTCAGGAGATCTGAGGGAGCGGGGGACCCGTTCGTTAGGGGTGAATGAGGCTCGAAGGAGCCGCTAGGGTAACTCTTGGCCCGAACCCGACAGCTAACCCCGTAGGCGTAGCGAGAGTCGGAAAGTCGTTGCGGATACTATCTGCGAAATTATTCGGGCGGACAATGGAGTCCATCAGCCCAACGCCAACTGACTTTAGTTTTGCGGTCATAAGCGTGCCTTCTTTGTTCGCTCGCGGTTTGTCTGCAATGGAGCAGTGTTCGCTGTGAACGACGGGAAGAGAACGCTTGTTTGTAGCACCTCCTGTTGAGCTGGGCCTTTCCGTAAGGGAGGGCCCTTATACTTCTAGCTGAGCCTGAATTCTCTCTCTGCGCAGGGCCGCAAACCCCATGAATCCTGCTAATCCTATGGCCAACCATAATGCATGGGCATTTACCTTTGAGAAGGTAAACGCTCCTAATGTAGCTCCAGTCGCAAGAGCACACCATAAGCTCGCGTAGCGAAAAACATCCTTTAGTGGACCGCGACCTGTAAAAGCATCTGCCAAAGCATGGCCCATCTTGACCAAATTTCCTGTCATATAGGTAAGGCCCACACTGACTCCGTCTCTTCGAAGGACCGTATTCTCCGCGCCCATGGCGAGAAGCACGGCAAAGGTTCCGTATCGGGTCCACCCCGCAGCATAGTTAATAACTGCGATAGTTAGGAGGACTGAGACGAAGAGCAAGATACTTGATCGACGCCTTTCACGATGGCGATGCGCAATCAAAGAACCAAAGAAAACTCCGACTACAAACAAACAAACAAAGCCAAACACAGTAACGGCTTCGCGGAGTTTTCCTTCACCCAAATCTATTCCCAGCCGGGTGGTGTTGCCACTCATAAAGGAAACAAAGTAGCCACCCAACTTGAGAAACCCGATGGAGTCCACATATCCAGCTAAGAGCGATAGCATCATTGCCCAGAGAAGAGAGGCACGGTCTAATTGCGTCACGGAAGTATAAATTCTATCCCGAAACGCGGATTTCCCACTGAATCCCGAGGGTGTCCCTAACGTCTAGGTATAAATGAACCTGATGAGCAAAACCGCGCAGGGCGTTCGATATGCAGAGCTAGACCGAGAAACATCGGAAACGCATATTCAGGTGGTTCTCGATCTGGATGGGGGGACCCGACGCGATATTTTGACCGGCATCGGTTTCTTCGACCATATGTTGACGCTGTTTGCGTTTCACGGCCAGATTGACATCGGCATTGGCGCGGAAGGGGACCTGGAAGTCGATGACCATCACACGGTAGAAGATACGGGCATCGTAATCGGCAAGGGAATTCGAGAAGCTCTGGCCGCCGGGGACAGCATCACACGCTACGGCAGCGCCTATCTGCCCATGGACGAGGCGCTTGTTCTTGTGGCGATGGACATCAGCGGTCGAGGTCAACTTCACTGGGATGTCCAGTTCAAGCGAGAAAAGATTGGCGACCTCGCAACTGAGAATATCCGCGAGTTCTTCCGGGCCCTGACGGCGCATTCCGGAATCACACTCCACATTCGCAAGCTGGCAGGCGAAAATGATCACCACATTGCCGAAGCGATTTTCAAAGGTTTTGGCGTAGCCCTGCACCAAGCAACCCGAGTATCAGAGCGGAGGAACTCCAACTCGACAAAGGGTAAGCAAGATTGATTGCCGTCTTGGACTACGGCATCAACAACTTGCGTTCGGTAGAGAAAGCTGTACAGTTTTTGGGTTTTGACAGCAAGGTTCAAGGGAACCTAGACGGAGCCACTAAGCTCATCATTCCTGGAGTGGGGGCGTTTGGAAAAGCGATGGAAAGGCTGCTCCCCATTCGAGAGTCCATCCGCAGGTTTGCATCGGAGGGAAACCCGATTCTGGGAATATGCCTAGGCCAACAACTGCTGTTTGAGGGCAGTGAGGAGTTTGGCGACCATGAGGGGCTTGGCCTGATACCAGGACGGGTGCGATACTTGCCCAAAGATAGCGGGTTGAAAGTGCCGCACATGGGCTGGAGTCCGGTGAAGTTTAGACAAGATTCTGTCCTTGGAACAGGAATCCAACCGAGCGACCGGGTCTTCTTTGTGCACTCGCTTTATACAGATTGCAAGGAACCGAGCCACATCGCCGCAACTACGACTTATGGCGTGGAGTTTCCCTCCGCAGTGCAAAACGGCAACGTCTGGGGAACCCAATTCCACCCTGAGAAGAGCGGGGAAGTAGGCCTGCGAATCCTGAGGAACTTCCTAGAATGCTGATTTTGCCCGCAATTGATCTCATCGACGGCCAGTGTGTGCGCTTGCGCCAGGGCAACTATGATGATATAACGATTTATCAATCGGACCCAGTCGCCGTCGCCAGGGAGTTCGTAGAGCAAGGCGCGGTCTGGCTACATGTAGTGGATCTGGATGGGGCCAAAGCAGGTTCTCCGCAACCTAAGAACCTGGACGTGCTGCGGGCCATCCGCGACGCAGGACTCGGGCTAGAGGTGGAATACGGCGGAGGTATGCGTCAAGAGATAGATATCACCACGACTCTGGCCGCCGGAGCCAGCCGGGTCATCTTGGGCTCAGTTCTTGCCAAGGACCGTGAGTTCGCCAGAGCTTGCTTTGAGTTGGGCGAGAAGGTTGTGGCTGGAATGGACACCCGAGACGGCAAGGTGGCACTCCACGGGTGGATCGATAGCTCTGACCTGGAAGGAAGTCGTTTTGCACAGGAGCTAGTGGAGTTGGGTTGCCAGCGAATCATCTGGACAGACATCGCGACCGATGGAATGTTGCAAGGCCCAAACCTGCCGGGGCTTCAGGCTCTAGCCAGCCTTGTGAACATCCCAGTGATTGCCAGCGGCGGCGTGTCGTCATTGGAAGATTTGGCGGCGATATCCCAGATAAGACCGCGCCTTGAAGGCGCGATCGTAGGGAAGGCAATCTACGAAGGACGATTCAATGTACGGGAAGCAATCGCTGCGGTTTCCTAGGTCAATGGGCTGAGAAACGTTGGCATTGATCTTGAGATGCCGTTTAATAAGGGACAAGCATGGGCGACATCCTTCCTTACATCATTCCGATGATCATATTTATGATCCCAATCGTGGCGATTCTGACGACTCACCAACGGAAGATGGCGGAGATCATGCACAAAAATAACAACACTGTGCCTAATCCAGAGTTGGAAGCATTGCGGCAAGAAGTGAAGGAGCTGAAAGATATCGTCCATCAGCAGACTCTTGCGATAGACAATATCAGCCGGTATCAGTTGCCGCAAGCCAGCAATCAAGATCGCTACACCGGCGTTTAACTGGGTGAAAATCAGGGGGAGAGCTATCCCGCAATAGCAACAGGGCCGCTCGCTTCAAGCCCTTGATGAAAAATGTACCGAAAAGGCCAATTTGGGCCTAATGCTTGGGTTGACTTAGTATGACGATCCAGGTACTCTGTCTGTTCGCGCAAATTTCCCCGGAGGCCTGAGTGAGAACAATTCAGCCATCCTCGAAGAGAATCGGCCGGTTCCTCGAGATACCTAATCTTATTGAATTACAGCTTAACAGTTACAAATGGTTTTTGGAAGAAGGACTTCCAGAGCTTTTCAAAACGTTCTCCCCAATTTGGGATTTCACCCAAACGAACTATATCGAGCTAGTCAGCTTTACGCTTGGCGAGCCCAAGTACTCTATTCAAGAGTGCCGAGATCGCGATATGACGTTCGAGGCCCCAATTAAGGCGATTGTTCGCTTTGGTGGTCGTGATCGTGAAGTGATTGAGTCCGAGGTTTACCTCGGTGACTTGCCGTTGATGACGGACAAGGGAACTTTCATTATTAACGGTCGTGAGCGAGTTATCGTTAGCCAGCTCAGCCGATCACCTGGTCTCTACTTTGAAGAAGGTGTTGACAGTGCGATGCAAGTCATCGTCTCTGCTCGAATCATCCCGAACGAAGGGCCATGGCTTGAAGTTGAGTCGGACGCAAATAGCGTTGTTCGAACGCAGATTAGCCAAACCAAGAAGCTTCCTTTGACTCAGTTGATCAAGGCCCTCTATGGTTTTGAGAAGGGTCGAGGTCGGTCGCACATCGTGCTTGAGAAGTGCGCTGGTAAGCGAGTTGTTGAACCGGTTATTGACACCGATACCGGTGAGGTTCTTCTTGAGGCGGGCAAGGTTCTCGACCAGGCGATTATTGACGGGCTTCCTGTTGAAGTGAAGTCGAAGACCGCGTTTGTTGAAACCCCGCTTGGAACAAACGAAGAGATTCTAAAGCTCTTTGTTTCTGAGATTGATCTTGAGCATCCTGATATCGAATCCTTGACTGGCAAGAAGCTGCTTGAGGATCTCAATGATGCAAATGGCGAGCTGATTATCAAGGCAGGCGAGAAGATTGAGCGAGAAACAGCTCGTAAAATTGAGTCTCTAGGTCTTGAGAAGTTGAGGGTTGAGGATACGTTCCACTTAGTCGAGGCGACTTTGGATCAGGATCCAACCACGAATACTCGAGAAGCGCTGCTTGATATTTATAAGCGACTGCGACCGGGTGAAGCAGCAAATGAAGAAGCTGCGCGCCAATTGGTTTATGGTCTCTTCTTTGATGTGAAGCGCTATGACCTCGGAAAGGTGGGTCGCCGCTTCTTGAATCAGAAGCTTGGGATTCAAGTTCCTCTTGATGTTCGTAGCTTGACTGCTGAGGACTTGGTTCAGCTATTGAGAGCAATGCGGCCGTATGTTGCTCGTGAAGCTGAGCGTGATGACATTGACGACTTGAAGAATAAGCGTGTTCGAAGTGTTGGTGAGCTTCTGCAGAGCCAGCTTCGATTGGGCTTTGTTCGAATGGAGAAGGTCGCTCGAGAGCGAATGACCTCTACTGATCAAGAGAACTTGCTCCCTGGCATTATTCTGTCGGTTAAGCCGGTTAGTGCTTCGATCAAGAGCTTCTTTAGTAGCAACCAGCTTTCGACGTTTATGGATCAGACGAATCCATTGTCTGAGATCACGAACAAGCGACGTCTTTCATCTCTTGGTCCTGGTGGTTTGCAGAGAACTAGCGCCAAGCTGGAAGTTCGTGACGTTCACCGGTCTCACTATGGTCGAATTTGTCCGATTGAGACTCCAGAAGGTCCGAACATTGGTCTTATCAGCCAGCTGACTTCTCATGCTCGTGTAGACGAGTTTGGCTTCATCATGACGCCTTACCGAAAGGTTGAAGAAGGTGTTGTTTCTGAAGACATCATTTACATGACGGCTCAAGAGGAAACCGGGCAAATGGTTGCTCCGGCGGACGTTGAGGCGGATGAGAACGGCTTAATTACCACTGAGCGTGTTCAGTGTCGATCTGCTGGTGCGGATGTTGGTGGTGCAAGTTACCCAATCGTTCGGCGTGATCAAGTCCAATTGATGGACGTTTCGCCTGTTCAGATTATCTCCGTCGCTACCGCGTTGATTCCGTTCTTGGAGAACGACGACGCGAACCGTGCTCTGATGGGCGCGAACATGCAACGCCAGGCAGTTCCTACCTTGCGGTCAGAGCGACCACTTGTTGGGACGGGCTACGAGCGTGTTGCTGCGGTTGACTCCGGCGCTGCGGTTATTGCTAGGCGAGACGGTGTCGTTGAATACGTAACAGCACTGGAGATTCGAGTTCGAACAAACGAAGGTGAGGTTGATCGATATGAGCTTCTTCACTTGGTTCAGTCCAATAAGTCGACTTGTTTCACTCAGCGGCCTATCGTGGTTCCTGGTCAACGTGTTCTGAAGGCTGATCCGCTTGCTGACGGTGCTTGCTGTGATCGCGGTGAGTTGGCCCTAGGTAAGAACGTTCTTGTAGCGTTTATGCCCTGGAATGGCTACAACTATGAAGACGCGATCCTGATCTCTGAGCGAATGGTGAAGGATGATGTTTATACATCTATTCACATTGAGCGCCATGAGACGGAAGCTGTTGACACTAAGCTCGGCCCTGAAGAAATCACTCGCGATATTCCAAACGTAGGTGAGGATGCTCTGAAGGACTTGGATGAGAATGGAATTATCCGAGTCGGTGCAGAGGTTCGACCGGAAGACATTCTTGTAGGTAAGGTAGCTCCGAAGGGTCAGGTTGAAATGACCGCCGAAGAGCGATTGATTATCGCAATCTTCGGTAAGAAGGCTGAGGAAACTCGCGACGTTTCTCTTCGCCTGCCTCATGGTGAGAAGGGTACGGTTGTTGATGTTAAGGTCTTCAGTCGCTACAAGTATCTAAGCCCAAGTATCAATTACGTCTATAAGGAGTCGAAGAAGCGAGAGCGTCTGGTCTGTGATCGAACAGATGAGCCTTTGCTCCAGATTCCTGGCGATGAGTTGCCCGCTGGTACGAATATGACCGTTCAGGTCTACATTGCTCAGAAGCGCAAGCTGATGGTCGGTGACAAGATGGCGGGTCGACACGGAAACAAGGGTGTTATCTCGAAGGTTCTTCCTGTGGAAGACATGCCGTTCTTGAACGACGGTACTCCGGTTGATATTGTCTTGAACCCATTGGGTGTACCTAGCCGTATGAACATCGGCCAGATCATGGAAACTCACTTGGGTTACGTCGGTCGACACCTTGGCGTCGAGTACAAGTGCCCTGCGTTTGAAGGTGCTACGGAGCACGAGCTTTTGGGTGAAATGGACCGGTTGGCTGAGCATATGCGACGGCAGTGCTTGGTTGGTTACGCAAACGGTGAGTTGATGCTCAACGTTCCATTCCGAAAGGCGGATACACTTGAGGAAGCTTTTGCTAAGGTTGAGGCTGCTCTGCATGGTTTGGGCGAGAAGGGGCTTGAGAGAGTTTCCCGAATCGTTGCCGCAGAACCCGTAATGACGACCGCCGAAATGATGGACGTCGATATCGAGGAATGGGAGCCTGAGGATCAAGATGAGATCAACGCAGAAAGTCCATTCAAGGGTAAGCCTGAGATTTATGCTGAGATCGTTGAAAAGATTACGGCAAACATCTACAAGCGAGCCGGTATTGATCCATCTAGCTGTAAGTCAGTAATCCGCGATGGTCTTACTGGAGACACTCTTCCGAACCCGCTCACTGTTGGCATGATCTACATGCTGAAGCTTGAGCACTTGGCGGATGAGAAGATTCACGCTCGATCTATTGGTCCGTACTCGCTCGTTACTCAGCAACCGTTGGGTGGTAAAGCGCAGTTTGGTGGTCAGCGATTCGGAGAAATGGAAGTGTGGGCACTTGAAGCTTATGGTGCCGCTTACACGCTACAGGAGCTTCTGACTATCAAATCGGACGACGTTATGGGTCGTGTGAAGGCTTATGAGAGCATCGTGAAAGGCGAGACTCTTGCTGAGCCAGGCATTCCAGAGTCCTTCAAGATTCTCGTGAATGAGCTTCGATCCTTGTGTCTGAAGGTCGCGGTAGAGGATGCAAGCAATAAGGAATTGCCTCTCAAGGATCTTGATGAGCTGAGTGGTGGCGATGATATGCGCCTCGCTCGATCAGTAGGATTCTTTAACTAATGGGATTGCTTGATTGCTGGAATGTTGGATTGCTCAACTAGAGAGTGAATCCGGCAATTCGGTAATCAAGCATTCTAGCAATGCAAATAACGGAGAAAAATGGCAGACGTAAGCCTGTTCGATAAAATTAGGATTGGTATCGCAAGCGGGGAAGATATTCTCGCATGGACTCATGGCGAAATTAAGAAGCCTGAGACCATTAACTACCGAACCTTCAAGCCTGAGAGAGACGGTCTCTTCTGTGAGCGTATCTTTGGTCCAGTTAAAGACTGGGAATGTGCTTGTGGCCGGTATAAGAAGATCAAATACAAGGGAATTACCTGTGAACGCTGCGGCGTTGAGGTCACCCGAAGTAAGGTCCGACGTGAACGAATGGGTCACGTTGAATTGGCTGCGCCTGTGTGCCACATTTGGTACCTAAAGGGCGTTCCGTCTCCGCTCTCGCTTATCTTGGATATCTCCCCAAGACTGCTTGAGAAGGTTATCTACTTTGCAAGCTTCATCATTATCGATATCGATACGGAGAAGATTCAAGAAGCTCTTCCTGGTGTTCGAGTTGCGGTTGAACAAGAGAAATCGAGCCTTATCCAACAAATGCGCGAGTTGGAAGAGGATTCATTCAATCGATTCACCGATGACCTCAACAACAACCGAGAAGAGTACGACGACGTTTTTGCTCGTGAGCGGGCGAAGGCCGTTAATGATCGAATCAAAGCTGAGTATCGCGATGCTGATGATCGACTGAAGGATCTAGATCTAGCGGTTGAGATTCTTGGGAAGCTTGAGCGAAACCAGCTGATCGACGAAGATAAGTACCGAGCTGTTTCCAAGCTGCTTGATGCAGTTGGTGCTCGAATGAACCAGGATCTCCGAAGCTTGCTTCGCGCCAACATTGGTGCGGATGCGATTAAGGAACTGCTCGTTCGAGTGGACCTGGAGCGCCTTGCACGCGAACTTCGACAAGAGATCATCATGACTCAGAGTCAGCGACGAGCTCGTGCGATCAAGCGACTTGAAGTTACTGAGGCCTTGATCTCTTCTAAGAGCCGACCTGAGTGGATGATTTTGGATGTGATCCCTGTGATCTCGCCAGAGCTTCGCCCAATGGTTCAGCTTGATGGTGGTCGATTCGCGACTTCCGACCTTAACGATCTTTATCGACGAATCATCAACCGAAACAACCGGTTGAAGAAGATCATCGAGATTCACGCTCCGGAATCGATTATCAACCACGAAAAGAGACTTCTTCAAGAAGCCGTTGATGCTTTGGTGGACAACGGTCGCCGAGCTCGACCGGTAGTTGGTTCCAACTCTCGACCGCTCAAATCTTTGAGCGATATGTTGAAGGGTAAGGAAGGACGATTCCGAAAGAACCTTCTCGGTAAGCGTGTTGACTATTCCGGACGATCGGTTATCGTTGTTGGTCCGCACCTTAAACTGCACCAGTGCGGCATTCCGAAGGAAATGGCGCTTGAGTTATTCAAGCCGTTTGTCATGAAGTCTCTGGTTGAGAAGAAGATCACCCAGAACATCAAGACTGCGAAGCGAATGATCGACCGAATGCACCCGGCAGTGTGGGATGGTTTGGAAGAGGTTATTAAGGAGCATCCAGTCCTTCTCAACCGTGCTCCAACCCTACACCGACTTGGTATTCAAGCGTTCGAGCCAATCCTTGTGGATGGTAAGGCGATCCAGGTTCACCCACTGGTCTGTAACATGTATAACGCGGACTTTGACGGTGACCAGATGGCTGTTCACGTACCTTTGAGTACTCAAGCTCAGGCTGAAGCTCGTGTCTTGATGCTGTCCACACAGAACCTGTTCTCTCCTGGAGACGGTCGTCCGACATGTGCACCTGTTCAGGACATCATTTTGGGCAACTATGCTTTGACGTTTGTGTCAGAGCAGGGTAAGGCTGATATTGAGGAACTAGAGAGGCTTCATGCGGAGAATCCGGAGAAGCATCCGGGTGCCAGAACATTTGGCAACGTGGACGAGGTGATCTTCGCCCTCGAATCGCCGATTGCCGAGAATCCGCTTCAAGTCAATACTCCAGTTAAGGTTAGAATCAAGCGACCATTATTCAGACCCGTTGAAGAAGTTGACTTCCGAGACGCAACCACTGGCGTTGAGTACCGCAAGGTGACAACCACCGGTGAGGATGGTGAGGAGTTTGAAGAACTCATTCCTTACGATCAAGAGTTTGAGCATGTAGTGGTTATGGCTACGCCGGGGCAGTTGATTTTCAACAGCATCTTGCCTTATCCGCTGAAGTATTCGGATCGATTCTTGAACCTTCAGCTGAGTAAGAAGGCTCTCTCAGAGCTGATTCTGGATTGTCATAAGGAAGCAGGCGTGGGTGCCACGATCAAGCTTTTGGACGACCTGAAGGATATGGGCTTCCGCTGGGCGACTCGATACGGCCTTTCCGTTGCAATCACGGACATGGATCCACCCGAGCGACGTGAGGAGATGATCAAGGATGCGGACGACCGTTCCACCAAGATCACTCAGCAGTTCCGCCGTGGAATGCTTACCTATAACGAAATGACTCAGAGCTTGGTTAAGCTTTGGACCGAAACATACGACGAAATCGGTAAAGAGATCGTTGGTGGTCTTAAGCAGATGAACCCGCTTTCGATCATTACTGTTTCGGGTGCTCGTGGTTCGGTTAAGCAGCTTGCTCAGCTAGCTGGAATGCGCGGACTCATGTTTAACCAGTTCAACGAAGTTATTTACGAGTTGCCGGTTAAGAGCTCATTCCACAAGGGTCTGACGATGCTTGAGTACTTCGTGACGACTCACGGTGCTCGTAAGGGTCTGGCCGACACTGCGCTCCGAACTGCGGACGCGGGTTACTTGACGCGCCGTCTTTGCGATGTTGCTCAAGACGTCATTATCAAGTCGCAGGATTGTGAGACTTCGGATGGCATTCTTGCTCACCGAATCCTAGATCAGGGCGAAGCCATTGAGCACTTGGTAGATCGTATCAAGGGCCGAGTGGCCTTGGCAGTTATCACTGATCCTGATTCAGGTGAAGAGCTGACGCAGTATCAGGAGCCCATTACTCTTGATTCCGCAAAACGACTGACCACGATTGAGAACAAGTTCGTTGCTGAGTACAACGCAGTGGAGTCTGACGAGGATAAGGGCAAGGTTATTGAGAAATACACCAAGCTTGGCTTCGAGGCTGACGAGCATGGAAACCTTAGTGTTCTGATTCGCTCTCCGTTGACTTGTGAACTGGCTCAGGGCATCTGCTCTAAGTGCTACGGTACCGATCTTTCAACTAGCAAGTTGGTTGAAGTGGGTGTTGCCGTTGGAATCATTGCCGCTCAGTCAATCGGTGAACCTGGAACGCAGCTCACGATGAGAACGTTCCACACCGGAGGCGTTGCGGGTTCTGCGACAATTGCTCGTACGAACCAGTATAAGACGGGCCGCTTTATCCGACAGTTCATGGAGGACTTCGCAACTGCGACAGACACCGACATGAAGGCGTTCGATCCTACCAAGCTTCTGGAGAACCAGGAGAACGTAGTTAAGAGCTTCTTCCAGAACAAGGACGCTGCACCGCTGACAATCAACGCTGAGGAAGATCCCGAAGACCCTAAGGTGAAGAAGCGTGCTGAGCGGCAGACGAAGGCAGCTCAAAAGGCAGCCTTGAAAGCAGACAGTGACTCGAAGAAGCTGTGGGAGCGGTCTCGAAAGACCTTCTTCTACTCTTGGTCGGGTGAGTCCAGCGGTATCGTTCGTGTGGAAGAAATCTTCGAAGCACGACGACAACCTCGTGGTAAAGCCATTATCTGCCCGGTAACCGGTATTGTTCGCGACGTTCGCGAATCAAGCTTCGGTCGATGGGTCATTGTTGAGGCCACTGTTCCTATCGTTGGTCCGATTAAGGATGCGTACATCGGCGATGTGCAAACCTGGCAGACCGGGGATGATAAGGTTGATGCAACGCTAGAGAAAACGATTGGTCAAAAACTGACCACCGCGACTCTGACGATTCTTCGCAAGGCTGAGGTAAGCAAGGTCACGATTTTCTATCCGATCTTGGTTCCACCTCTAGGTAAGTTGCCGGTGAACAAGGGAAGTAAGGTCATCAAGGGTGACCCGCTAACCGAAGGTCCTCGAGATCCACATGAGGTCTTGGAACTTGCCGGTGCTGGTGCCGTTTACGACTACTTTGTCGAGAATCTGCAAAGCGTTTATAAAGCTCAGGGTGTAGACATCAATGACAAGCATATTGAAGTTATCATTCGACAGATGCTTCGAAAGCGACAGGTTAAGGAGCCGGGCGACACCCCGTTCCTCCCTGGTCAGATCGTGGACCGATTCACCTTCCAGTTAGCTAACGATAATGTTCGAAAGCTGATTGCAGAAGGGAAGACCATCAAGTACGTTGACCCAATTACCGGCGAAAACGTAGAGCGTGATCCTAAAGAAGCTACGGCCACGTGGATTCTGCTGGGTATCACTGAAGCATCGTTGGCTACAGACTCATTCTTGTCCGCAGCTTCGTTCCAAAAGACAACTCGTGTTCTCACCGAAGCGGCTGTCCGAGGAAAGAAGGACCAGTTGGTTGGCTTGAAGGAGAACGTTATTATTGGTCGGTTGATTCCGGCTGGTACGGGCGTTAAGCAGTATCGAGACGTTGCCGTTGATGTTCAACGCGGTCCGGCATGGGCTGAACAGTCTCTCACCGCATTGGTTGAGGCTGACGAGCATGAGCTGGATGATCCATTGGGTGCATTGTCGTTCCCCTCTCTTGCCGATATGGCAGCTGAGGAACTAGGCTTCGACGATGACGATATGTAGTCTCAAGTAGGTGAAGGCCCGACTGCTGTTATGCAGTCGGGCCTTTTTTATTGCGATACATTGCATACCGAACAAGGAAGGGTGAATCTTCTTCCAACTAGCACAATGTGGTTGAGTGATTCTGAGTCCGGCGGCGATAGCCTCTCTTCGGCGCCATCATGGCTGTTACTTCCAGATGAGGAACTAAGCGACACCAGTAGTGATGACGATGGGTTGCTAGGATTTATCTAGAAAGCTGATCTGCGAGCCAGGTAACACCTTCACGCATCGCCTGCATAGCCTTGGTGTTGCTCGCAAGTATCTCGTGCTTCATTCCTTCGATGTAACGCGCTTGGACTGGGACGCCATTTGCTCTGAGTCTTGATTCAAGCCACTTGCCTTGAGAGACAGGAACTACCGGATCGGCTGTTCCGTGAATAATAAACACCGGGGGAGACTGCCGATTAACGAAGTTAACGGGACTAGCGGCTTTGATTTCAGCGGTGGAGTTTTTTCGCTCTTTGCCCAAAATAGCCTGAAACAACGTGTCGTAGCTGGGAGGATAGTCTCTTGACATGTCAGTTGGGCCAAAGATGTTCAAAACGGCCTTTACTTGGCTAGAGTGGCGAGGATACTCAAGCTTTTCCGACCGGTGAGTATCCGTGAATCCAACCATAAGAGCTAAGTGGCCACCTGCGCTTAAGCCTGCGGCTCCGATTCTTTTGGGATCAATTTTGTATTTGTCTGCGTTTTCACGAAGGAAACGCACCGCCGTTTGAGCATCGTTGTAAAAGCCAGGCCACCGTGTCTTAGGAGCTAAGCGGTATTGAACTGATGCGGACACGACTCCTTGTCTGGCGAAGGATTCGCAGAGAGATTTCATATCTCGCTTATCGCCATAGATCCAAGCTCCTCCGTGAAAAACTAGAACGGCTGGATTCTTTTTCGCTAGATTTTCAGGATAGTAAACATCCATTTTTAGCTCAGCCCCAGGTACTCGAGAGTAGACAATATCTGACTCAACTTTCTTAGGGTTAAGAATAAGGATGGCAATCGCGGAGAGCATCAAAAGTAGTTTCCCATACTTAGTAAATGTTCTATATCTGGTGAGATACTACGTACAGATCTTAGAGGGTATCCCGGGTTACAGCAACCAAGCTACAGTTTTGACCTGTCAACTGGGACAGATTAAAGCTCAGACGTTTTTCTGATACGTATGTTAGGAACGGGCAAAAGAGTCTCATCTTTCCGTAGAGGAATAGTGGTTGTGCCAAGTAGTTGCTGGATTCTAGCTTCCGCTTCTGTAACGTAGTTTGCCACTTGACGTTCCATATCCGTCCGAATGTCCTCGATATCGTCCAGGAGGCGAAGGACTAACTCCACCCCTGCCAAGTTAACTCCCATATCTTGAGTCAAATGCTGGATGCGACGTACTCTTAAAATATCGTTCTCGGAGTAAAGCCGATTCTTCGCGCCCACTCGGGCCGGTACTACAAGCCCTAACCTCTCATACTGACGTAAAGTCTGAGGGTGAACCCCACATAACTGCGCCGCTACCCCAATCATGTAGACAGGTTGGTGCTCACTTCTCATTTGGCAGTTTCCTCCGTCTCAGCAAACTGCTTCAGCAATTTCTTTTGAGCTTCAGTAGGCTTCTTTGGAACCGTGATCTTAATCCTTGCCATGAGATCCCCACGACCACCGTTTAGCTTGGTTATGCCTTGTCCACCCAGGCGAAACACCTGACCACTTTGAGTTCCTTCAGGAATCTTCATGGTAACTGCCGAACGCAGTGTTGGGATGCGAATCTCTCCGCCCAATGCAGCTACGGTGAAGGGAACTGGGACATCCGCTTCTAGCTTGTCTTCTACTACTCTGAATGTCGGGTGGCTGGCCCACTTAACAATGACGTACAGATCTCCGGCTTTGCCATTGGCTCCCGCTGCTCCCTTCCCGGGAACTCGCAGCTTCTTGCCATCCTGAATTCCCGCCGGAATAGTGACTTCAACCTTTTTAGTGGTGGGCACCGTGGATACACCCTCTCGACCGCGTTGCGCATCCATTGTTTGGTAGGTAAGAACCCGCTTGGTTCCAGAATCCACTTCTTCAAGGGGTATCTCAATTGTTTTTTCGACATCCCGGGGTCTTGCGGCGTCTAGATCTTCAATTCGAAACTGGTTTCCACCCCGGTTCCCACCAAAACCGCCACCGAAGAATTGTTCGAAGATCGTTTCAAATCCACCACCGCCTCCGCCAACATTAAAGCCACCGAAGTCTTGGCCGGGGGCTGCTCCTTGAAATTGGTTTGCATGCTCCCAATGTTCACCATACTGGTCATACAACTTCCGCTTTTCCGGGTCGCCAAGAACTTCGTGAGCTTCACTAATCTCTTTGAACTTGGATTCTGCCGCTTTATCATTGGGATTTACGTCCGGGTGGTACTTGCGAGCGAGCTTGCGGTAAGCAGAGCGAATCTCTTTTTCGTCTGCATTGCGCTTGATTCCGAGAACTGAGTAGAAGTCCTTTGCCATCTTGCCTGTTTGGTTGGATTGGTTAACTGCTGGATTACTCAACGAGAGCTAGACAAAGAGTCTAGCAAGCTAGCGATCATGCAATCTGGCAATCCACATGAGTATATAACGCTCAAGTGCTTGACAATGATTCCACAATTATTGAGAACCTATGAAGGGTCCTAGGAGAAATGCCGATGAATTCAGTGTGGATTTGAGAAGTCTAGAGATCAAAATAGCCCGGAGCGAGAACTTGCCGGTCTTGCCCCAAATTGTCAGCCAGGTGCTAAAGCTTGCTGATGATCCAGACGCCTCTCCCAAACAGATGGAGAAGATCATCGAGCGTGATCCTGCAATCACCGCAAAAATTCTCCGCGTAGCAAACTCTTCTTACTACGGATTAAGCCAAGTTCCTTCCATTGGTAGAGCAATCAGTATGCTCGGAATGAACACAATTCGAACTCTGGTGGTAGGAGTGGCTTATCAACAGATTATGTCGGGCCGGTCTGTAGCCACTCATTTTGACAAACTTGAGTTCTGGCGACATAGTCTTGGTGTCGCCACCGGAGCACGCATTTTGGCCAAGTTAAAAATGCCGATGCGCGCTGAGGAACTGTATGTTGCCGGAATGATGCATGACGTTGGCCTTTTGGTGATGGATCGGTTTCATCCATTGGAACTGGACAAAGCGGTTGGTTATGCAATAGATGAAGGTATGCGATTACATGAAGCAGAAAACCTTCTATTCGGCTTTGATCACAGCAAACTCGGCAGCATTCTTGCTCGACAATGGGGACTCTCTCAAGTGGTCCTGGATGCTATTGAGTACCACCATCAGCCGGAGATGGACGAAAACAACTCTACATCTACTGCCGTAGTGGCGCTGGCTAATCAACTAGCTCACCAATGCGGGCTTACGAACAACATTCCTAACCAGATAGTTGAAGTAGATGAGATGCTGCTAGAGATGGTTGGGTTGCCTTCAGAACAATTGCAAATCATCAACAACGTGATTGCGCAAGAGGTGGCTAGAGCTGAAGAATCTTTTGGAATTACCTAGTTTGTCTGATTGATCCATGTCAACCAGACAAACCATGGCTTTCTAAGGAGGATCGCTAGTGTTCTGCTTCGTGAGCCGCTCGGCTCTTAGCGTACTCAGCAATCAAACTTTGTTGTTCAGGATGAGGTAGTTCCTCATAGTGATCAACGGATTGACGGAAGCGACCTCTTCCTTTTGTGATTGATCGAAGATCAAGAGCGTAACGAGTCATTGTAGACATTGGAACGGTAGCCTTCACTCTGGTTTTGCCCGCAGAGACTTGGTCCATGCCTTGCATTCGTCCGCGGCGTCCATTTAGGTCACCGACTACATCTCCGACGTATTCGTCTGGAACATCAACCTCCACAGTTAGAACAGGCTCGAGAATGACTGCCTGTGCTTTTTCTGCCGCTGCTTTCAGCGCCAATGCTCCGGCTGTCTTGAAGGCTTGCTCATTTGAATCCACGTCATGGAAGCTTCCATCGTAGACGGTAACTTTGAAATCCACAACTGGGAATCCTGCGACCAAACCATGGTCTGCCGCTTCGCGAATCCCTTTTTCGATTGCTGGGATGAAGTTCTTAGGTATTGCACCTCCGACAACCTTATTGTCAAATGTAAATCCGCTTCCTCTCTCTAGAGGTTCTAGCTCAATCCAGCAATCACCGAATTGGCCTTTTCCTCCGGTTTGTCGTTTATGTCGTCCTTGCGCCTTGGCAGTTGCACGAACGGTTTCCTTGTAGGGAACTCGTGCTTCCTCAATGCGGACGTTGACACCGAATTTTGACTTCATCTTCTCAATGATCGTCTCTAGATGAATATCACCCATGCCTTCAAAAATTTCTTGATGGGCAATCGCGTCCCGAGAATGGCGGAATGTTGGATCTTCCTCCATCAAACGGGTGATTGCAGTCCCAAGCTTGTCTTCATCGGCTTTTGATGCGGGAACAACCGCAATACGATAAATAGGCTCAGGGAAGTCAATCTGCGGCAGCATGATCTTCTCCTTAGCGCTACAAAGCGTATCGCCCGTATGCGTGTCTTGGAGCTTTGCGATGGCGCAGATGTCACCGGCTGTCACCACAGCGGCGGTCTCTTGGCCTTTGCCGTGCGGAAAGAAGAGGTTATGCACTCTTTCATCCTTCTCACGGTTTACATTCAAGACATGGTCATCTGCGCGTAGTGTGCCCGAGAATAGCCGTACAAAGTTAATCTTTCCAACAAACGGGTCAGCCGTAGTTTTGAACACAAACCCTGCTAGAGGACCGTCTGCATCGGGCCTCATTTCATTGCCATCAAGAAGCTTTGGCATATCGACAGGAGAGGGAAGCTCGTGAATGATTCGGTCCAACAACGTGGCAACTCCAATACCACTTGCTGCTGATCCAAGCAAGATGGGGACTACCTTGCCTTGTTCAACTCCCACCAAAAGCCCGTGTTCAATTTCGTCCTCGGTGAGCTGTTCGCCGTCTAGGTACTTCATGGCGAGATCGTCGTCACCTTCCGCAGCTGCGTCCATCATCTTCTCTCGACGCTCAGCCGCCTCCTCGGCATAACCAGATGGCACATCCTCAACCTCAATACCTCGGTCTTTGCCCTTATAGACCTTCATATTGAGGAGGTCCAACACACCACTAAAAGCGGCTTGGTGGCCAATGGGAATCTGAACGCCAACTACCTTACGACCATATCGCTCATGCAGGGTGTTCATCAGGCCCTCGTAGTCGGCATTGTCTCGCTCAAGCTTGTTGACAAAAATACACTTGGCTAGACCATGTTCCTCAGCAATCTCCCAGGCCAACTCAAAACCTACATCTAAGTCAGCCTTGGCTTCGGTCACGATGATCATCGCTTCCACCACGCGAGCCACTCCGTGCAGATCACCGATAAAATCAGGATATCCAGGGACGTCGATCAAGTTGATCTTAACGCCATTCCACTCTAGGGGAACGATACTGGCATTGAGGGAGATTTTTCGCCGAATCTCTAGGGGATCAAAATCGGACTGCGTGTTTCCGGCGTCCACGTTTCCGACTCGGTCGGATGCTCCGGCGGTGTAGAGCATATGCTCGACCAGCATGGTCTTGCCGCTACCGCCGTGCCCGACAATGGCGACGTTTCTAATGTTCTCAGCAGAATACTGCTTCATGGGAACCCTCCTTTGGGCGAGAATTCTTGGCAGTATGCGCGGGTGGCAACAAAGGCGAGCCTCCATCACCCCATCAGATCATTGCAATATCATCAGTTCTTAACCCGGGCGTTACCGCCTATTTCATCTTACGCCGACTCCGGAGATATTGGTATTGGAATCAGCAGCCGGTTCCAAAAAACATCGCTTCCATGCATGAGTAAAGGTAAGGATGCATGCCTAGAGGAAAATGGCAATCTTTTCTACTACAGCTTTCTTGGCATCGACTCACCTTTTGGAAAAAGTCATTCCGGGCATGCGCGACAATGGAGATCGTTACGAACAAAGCCTAACGTTTAGTGAGTCCACTATTGGTCAACTTGACCTTTGTCGCATCAATGCCAGTGAACTTCTTGAGAACATCGGAAGCGACTTGCTTTAGTTGTGCTTTGGTGTCTTCATCTACCTCATTCACTGCGAGGACCAGATAATTGCCCATGGTGACCATAAACTCATGGAATTCCTGCTTCTCTTTATCAGAAATCTTGCGGACTCCAGGGGTATCCATGCTGATCTGAATGGCTCGGGCAAGCATCTTGACGCCTTCTTCGTTAACAGGCTGTCCATCTTGGATATGGAAAGTAACGCCGGCAAAAAAAGCAATTGCTCCAGCCATATCATGAGGGAAACCTGCCTTCTTGGCCTCTGTGTCATAGGCATCTAGTTGTTGGCCAAACAACTGAATCAGCACTTTCCGATGCTCGACATCCTCTGTGAGGGAATGGACAATCTTTGGCATCATGATTCGTTTTCCAGAGGGTTTGAATTGGGATGCTGGAGGTCCGGAAGGTTTTGCTGGGGCAGGTTTTGCGGCTGGCTTCTTTCCAGGGACTTTGCCGCCTAGGTACGCGGCCTTTAGCTCTTCCGTGGTCATTTGCCCCAACTGAGCATCCGTGTACCCTTTCCGTTTCAGGCCAACTCGATAGATCAATCGAGAGTTTAAGCTCTCGCCCTGAAAGTGATTGATTGTGGAGCTGATGGGGTTATTGGTGGTGTACCCATACTGCGCCAATGCCCCGGTTATGCTAACAGCCAGGGAAACAATAATGCAAAGACCCTTCATCGGAAGTACCAGTATAACTCGGTGGTTGGGAGCGAGGTGCCACAATGAACGTAGAAATTGGTATTCGCCATGAACCTGGAAATGACTTACCCTCGGCGTAAAACATCTGCGTGCCGCATTGGCCCTCTCACTATTGGATCCGGGCATCCGGTGATGGTGCAGTCCATGATCACAGAGGAGACTCGAAACGTGGATGCTTGTGTAGAACAGATCATTGATCTCCACAAGACAGGCTGCGAGCTTGTTCGAGTAACCACCCCAAGTTTGGGAGAGGCCGAGTGTCTAGCCGAGATTCGCGCCAAAGTTTCGGAGCAATATCAATATGTTCCTCTAACTGCCGATGTCCACCACCAAGGCACCGATATCGCGGTAGAGGCTGCTAAGCACGTGGATGAAGTACGTGTCAATCCCGGGCTTTTCGTCTTCCGACGCCACGGAGGCAGAGGCGCAGATATGCGCGGGCGTAGCGAGGATGCAAGTGTGGATCAGCTTCGGGCCGAACTGGCTTACTCCAATGATGAGGAAGGGGAAGAGCTTCAAGCGATTGAAGACAGTTTTGTGCCGGTTATCGAAGCCTGCAAGAAACATGATTGCGCAATGAGGGTAGGCGTCAACCACGGATCATTGAGTGAACGTTTGCTAGTCACTTATGGGGACACTCCTGAGGGAATGGTACAAAGCGCTCTGGAGTATCTGCGCCTTTGCGAAAAACATGGCTACACGAACCTGAATATTTCCTGCAAAGCATCGAGAGTGCCCGTTATGGTTGCCGCAAATCGCTTGATGGTGCAGAGGATGAATGAAGCAGGGATGGCTTATCCACTCCACTTGGGCGTGACTGAAGCAGGAGATGGAGAATACGCCCGGATAAAATCCACTGCCGGTATCGCAACGCTACTCATGGAAGGAATTGGCGACACCATCCGCGTTTCTCTTTCTGAAGATCCCAAGAATGAGATTCCCGTTTGCTACGACATCCTTCAGTCCTTGGGGCTTCGCAAAACCAAGGTGGAGTACATCGCTTGCCCATCTTGTGGACGCACAAAGTTTAACCTTCCGATCGTTCTGAATCAGGTTAGAGAAGCCACAAAACACCTTGTTGGGCTAGATATCGCCGTGATGGGTTGCATTGTGAATGGCCCGGGCGAAATGGCAGATGCTGACTATGGTTATGTAGGTGCTGCCGGGGGAAAGATCACTCTCTATCGCAAGCGAGAGGTTGTGAAAAACGGCATCCCGCAAGAAGACGGGGTGGAAGAGTTAATCTCTCTGTTAAAGAGTGATAAGGTTTGGGTGGAACCAGAAGTTGAGCCCAAGCTATTAAAGAGATTAAGTGTGGTCTAGACTACGAAGTCCTTTAGCTTTCATTCTAGGATGCCTAATGTTTTTGGCATTGTGCCCAACGTGCATGATGGGAACGGTGATGACCATGGGCGAAAGGGAAGATGCCCAAGGCAGATTGACAGGCTCTCCTCTAATTCTATTAGGCTTGTTTCTCATATTTATCGTGCTTCCTGCTCTGCTCGTTGGTAGTTGGAAACTCATTTACAGTTCGTTCTCTAGAAGCACGGTAGAAAACAGCATCACCAATGTCATCACAAGGAACAGAGAAGACTCTTAGCTAAGTAATGCGATGTCGTAAAATCACGACATCAATGTCTGAACATGATGGCAATCCGTTTGAACGTGTCAAGTATGGAGGGGTAAGTGCCGCTTCCATGATTGATCTTCTATCTATTGGCTTCTCCCGTAGTGAGAAGGATGCTAAGAATGGTGAGCAGATGGCCCGTGACATCTTGCAAAGGTTTGATAAAGTCTCCGGCATGGCAGACATGGGGTCGCAGGATCTGTCCAACCTTACGGGGCATGACTCGTTCGAGGTTCTTCGTGCCAAATCACTCATCGAAGTTGGACGTAGAGTAGGCAATGCTTCCCGAGGCCAGTTGGTTGAGATTGCGATTGATGCAGACGTAGCGCGTCGATTAGACCATTTACGCCTCGAAATGAGGGAGCATTTTGTGGTGGTTATCCTCGACTCAAAGAACCAAATTCAACGCATTGCGCCGGTCCACATTGGGACCGTGAACATGAGTTTGGTAGGGCCTCGAGAAGTCTTTCGAGAAGCGATAAGGGATGGCGCTAGCTCCATCATCGTGGCTCACAATCATCCCAGTGGAGACCCATCCCCAAGCCCAGAGGATATTGAGATTACCGATAAGCTTGTCGAGATTGGTAAGATGCTGGATATTCCCGTGTTGGACCACATCATTATTGGCTATGACTATCACTACAGTTTCCAAAAACGAGGACTTCTATGAACGGTAACTGGGAGTCCATTGTTGGCGAACTGAAGGTTCGCATGCAAGGAATGCACCAAGGAAGGGAAGCAGGCTTAGTGCATTGTCGTGCCCTCATCCAAGCTTCTTCAAAGTGTATTCGGCATATCCACCGGCATCAGTTTTCCGAGGCTAACCAACTTCTAGTGCAAGCAAAAGCCATCGCTGCGCAAGCGCGTGAGGCATTAAAACCGTTCCCAGAGCTGTACTATGCCGGATACCTTCATGATGCGGAAAAGGAGATGGTGGAAGCCGCTGCCGTTCTTGCTATTGTTGAAGGCAGAGCCTATCCTACACCAGAGGAGCTAGAAGCGGGGCCAACCAGCTACCTAAACGGGATGGGAGAGGCGGCTAGTGAAGTGCGGCGTTACTGTTTGGACGAGATGCGCCGAGGCAACCTGGAGAAAGCCGAAGCAATTTTGATCCAGATGGAAACCATCTATGACGATCTGATTACCTTCGATTTTCCTGACGCCATGACCGGGGGATTGCGCAGAACCTGTGATGCCCTTCGCGCCGTTATCGAGCGTACGCGAAGTGACTTAACCGCTACTGTCAGCCAACAAGCTCTGGTAGAAGAGTTGCGGGCTACTCGAGAGCGATTACTCGAAGGGTAAGTCCATGGGTGGCCTTGGTCGTTCTGCAGGAGCAGATCTTGCCATCGGTTCTTCCGAACCCTTTATGGAGGCCAGGGTGCTGATGTATGTGACCAACATCGTCAGAATAGGAACAATAACGATGTAGTTGCCCTCTTTTTTCCCGCCCATCAGGGAGGCGCTTATGTTCGCGACATCAGTACCCATCAGGATTACCCAGGCCAGCATGATGCACCAGACTCCAAGAATGATGGCACCTTTCACTTTTTGGCCAATCACAAGATGTCCTAGCCCAGGCATGAATAACGAGATCAAAATGGCCGCTTTTCGGCTGGCCATGGGGATGGCGCTGTCGTCTAGTCCCCCCGAGCTAGCTTGAGCATTCACGGCATTCACACCGAGTGCCGCCATCGCCACCTTCCGCTCCAGGTTTACATCTTTAGGTGATAACTTCGCGGCTTGTCGGTAGTAGGCCAATGCGCGTCCGGACTGTTTTCGCTCCGCGTAGTCATCGCCCACCATCTCCAGAACGGCAGGAGACCCAGGCGCAGTCTGTACAGCACGTTCAAGAAGCATCCGAACCTCTTGTTGATTGCCCCGCATCTTTTCGACTCTCGCTTGCTGTATGAGTCTCTCTGCCTCCGCCAAAGCCTGTGGGGTGGGCGGCTCTGGGTTCTCTGGAAGGTTGAGTTCTGTTGCGATTTCCGTCTTCCGTATCTGAGCGCTTTTTTCTGCAACAAGGGCTTGCAATTCGGCTAGCTCAACGCGGGCTTTCTTAGCGGGCTCTTTTTTAGGCTTCGTTGGTACAGGAACATCGGGAACTGCGTTCTGAGACATATGCTGTCCCGCCAGCTTCTGCACATCTATTCCTAAAAGCCCTTGCAGTGCGACGACACGATCTTGTAATGCTTTACGCTTTGCTGGATCATCTTCGGAGTAGAGAGAAGCGCTAACCCCTGCTAACTCCTTTCGTAGGCGATCCGATTCTTCGCGGCTCAGTTTGGGCGCAGTTTCAGGGGGCCTTGGAGGCTCCGCAATCATTGCTTCCGCTTCCTGTTTCAGTAGACCTTCTAACTCTACTATTCGTGAACGAATAGCAAGCACGATGTCAGGATCACTTGTTTCGTCAAGTTTAGCGGCTAAACGCGCAAGTTCATTGCGGTGATCGGATGCAGATGGCGGTGTCGAAGCAGAATCCACTGCTATGAAGACGGGTTAGAGGGCCACATTTGCTCCCAAAACCTTTGCTCAAGCTTCATTTGTGCTTGATCTAGGGATTTTAGTAACTCCTCAAACCGTTCTCGACGGAAACTACGCTGGACTTTCGCCAGTTCATCCAGATCGTAGGGATCGGTATCGATGCCCAACGGGGCTGCAGGCGGGCTATCCATCATTTGCTCAATGAGAATCTCTTCTTCGACCCAAGCTCTTCGCTGATCGAAAAGATGAATGTAACGGTGAATCTGTTCAGCCGTTACATCTGCAAGAGACGCGATTAGCATCTTAATGTTATCGCGAAGGTAGACATACATATCGCGATCTTGATCGTCAGGATCAGGACTAAAGGTGACCGCCGGTGGTCGATTTGTTGGGGGCTTGTTTCCCGCAGGCTTTGTAGGTAGCAACTCCGCAACCATCTTTCATCTCCCGAAGCTGACACCCTAACATACCGTTTGTGTAAGTTTTGGGGTGACAAGTTATGATATACCAAAACTTGTCAATATGGCGACAAAAAATAGCTATGTAGGTTCGACTGGGTAGTCAGAACTCGTTCGATAAGAATTCCAAAGAGCCTCGATATCGTAGAACTGTCGAGTCTCTTCACGCATGACATGGAGGAAAACATCTCCGTAGTCTTGTAGAATCCAACCTGAGTTTTCGCCTTCCACTCTTAAAGGTTTGGCTTTATGAATAGCAAGAATTTCCGCTACTTTGTCCGCGATGGATGTGACATGGCGATCGCTTGTTCCGCTGCAAACCACATAGTAATCTGCCATGGCAGTTTTGCCACGGACATCTAGTGTCTCAATCCGTTCAGCCTTGATCTCGTCGGCTGCATTGACGATGAGTTGGAGTTTTTCTGTAGAAGTCATTAATATCGGTAAAGTTTGTGCTCTTCAATGTACTTGATAACGGGCTTGGAAACCCACCTCTCGATGGATCTGCCTTTCGCTAAGTTATCTCTGATGTCAGTCGCTGAGCATTCGAGCGGCTTCATCTCAATCAAATCGATCATCGGACGAAGATCGGGGTGCAAAAGAAGCAAGGTTTCATCCACGTTAATGGGGGGGCGCATAGCGGCCGCGATGCGGCACATTTTCAGTAGCCTTTCAGGCTGCTTCCATTTCTCCAACGTCTTTAGCGAATCCGCTCCAACAATGAACCAATACTCAGCTGGGTTTACATATTGAAGCTCGGATAGCGTATCGACCGCGTAGCTGAGTCCTCTGCGACTGATTTCCAGATCGCTTACCGCCATACTAGATTCTCCGGCGACGGCTAGTCGAACCATCTCTAGGCGATGCTTTGCTGGCGTTGCACGCTTGTTCTTAAGCGGGTTTTGGAAGGCAGGCATCCAGATGATCTCATCAAGTCCAAGCGTTTCCTGAGCCGCTTTTGCAAGCGTCATGTGTCCAAAATGCGGCGGATCAAACGTACCGCCTAGAATTCCGATTCTCATTGTTCATCCGTGAAGGCAAAGACCGCTGTACCAACGTAGACCGTGTCACCCTCTTCTGCTCCCATATCACGAAGCTTCTCAATAACTCCAAGTCTTTGAAGTCGTCGGTGCAGGTAACGCACCGCATCTGCATTTTCCAGATCTGTCATCGTTACCAATCTGCGAATTCGCTTTCCTTGAATCTCAAAGCCTTCGTCAGTCTTTTCGATATCCCAATCAAGATCATGCTCTTTAGCCATTGCGGGCATGAGAACGGGTATTTCTGGTTCCTCAGAGGCTTGTTGCAGCGTGTGATAAACCTCATTTAGCAATGCTTCCAAACCTTCACCGGTTACCGCAGAAATAGGGAAGAGGGGAAGTTCCAGTTTCTCAAAGCGCTCCCTAATCTCGCCGTAAGCTTCTGACGGAACCGTATCCATTTTGCTAAGAGCAATAATTCGAGGACGTTTCCAGATGGTTTCCGAATAGAGCTTTAGCTCATTCTCGATCAACTCATAGTTGGCGAAAGGATCGGAGCCATCAATCGGATAGACCTCTACCACATGGACCAAAACTCGGTTGCGCTCTACGTGCTTTAGGAATTGATGGCCGAGGCCAACCCCTTCACTTGCTCCCGCAATCAATCCCGGCATGTCTGCCACTACAAAGGTATCGTTGTGTACCTTCACCACGCCCAAATTGGGCACGATGGTAGTGAATGGGTAGTCGGCAATCTTGGGCCTAGCTGCGCTGACGCCAGAGATGAGGGTTGACTTACCTGCATTTGGCAAACCAATCAGACCGACATCAGCAAGCAGTTTGAGCTCAAGCTTGGTGCGGACGGTTTCCTCTGGTGCACCTTTCTGGGCAAAGTTTGGCGCTTGGCGAACGCTGCTCGTGTAATGCTGGTTTCCGTAGCCGCCTCGCCCACCTTTCGCAATCACAAACTTCATGCCGTGAACGTTCAGGTCAACTAGCACTTCATCAAGCTCTAAGTCGCGGACAATCGTGCCCACTGGTACCTTAATCTCAATGGAACGCCCGTCTCGTCCACGTTTATTTCCAAGACCATGGACCCCATCTTGAGCTTGATAGGTGTCATGTAGCTTGAAGTCGTACAAGGTGCGCTTACCGCGGTCAGCAATTAGCGTAATATCGCCTCCCTTGCCGCCATCCGCACCATTTGGGCCACCACGAGGCACGTGCTTCTCACGATGAAACGCCACCGCCCCCGAGCCGCCTTTGCCCGAGATAAAAGTTACTTCCGCTTCATCCAGAAACATAGACTTTCAGGGTACCCTCCCGTCCTTCTAGACTCTGTCTATTAGCCCCAGGATGATCATCTATTTCGCTAACCATCCGTTTACCAACACTTGGAGACAAGTGCTGAAAACATGGTGCCCAGAGATAGGGAAGATCTTACAAATTTGGCCATATGAGAAAGCTGCTGAGGTCCAGCAATTTCCTGGAGCAACGTACATCTTTTCGGACCACGAAAGGTTTTCGTCTGGTCAACGATCTCTTGTGTCGCAGTTGTATTCACAGCTGAAACAATCAAATACGGTCCTGAACGATCCGAGTAAGGTCTTGCGTCGTTATGACCTTTTGAAGAGGCTATACGAGGATGGTGTCAACACCTTTCGATGTTTTCGTATCCATGAATTACCCTCTGATTTACGCTTTCCCGTCTTCGTCCGCATTGAGAATGATCACGATGGAGCAAGAACAGACCTCTTGATGACGATGTCTGATGTAGAAAGGGAAGTGACAAGGCTGGAATTGTCTGGCTTATCCACAGACGATCTACTAGTAACTGAATTTATCCAATCTGAATCGAGAGACGGATTCTATCGAAAATACGCAGCCTTCCGAATAGGAAACCAAATCATCCCTCGCCACTTGGTCTACAGCAAACATTGGATGGTGAAGGTTCCCGGCGTTTGGAATAACGAAAGACGAGAAGAGGAGGGAAAATACCTTGAGTCAAATGTCTTCAAAGGTGAGTTACTGGAGATATTTGACAAGGCCTCTATCGAGTATGGTCGGATTGATTTTGGATTGGTCGATGGCAAGCTTCAGGTGTGGGAAATCAATACCAATCCAACTCTGATGTCCTCTAAAAAAGAGATTGCATGGGCTAGGCGTCCAAGCCAAAAGCAGTTTGCTCAACGCCTGCATCAAGCTTTAATGGAGATCAATCAAGATCACGCCAAGACGACAGATGTGGAGTTAAGCTCCTTCCTCGCCCGGTAGCATCCCTTCCAATAGTTCGACGATAATGAGCTCCTTGTCGAAGTCGATGCTCTTCACAAATTGATCAGCAAACGGAATCATCAGCTCGTCAATGATCAAGATATCTTGGGCTGGATATGCGGCCACTTCTGTGACGGTACCTAACTCATCACCTGATAGGGTGACCACCTTTAGTCCGATCAGGTCTTCAACAAAAAATTCGTCATCTTCAAGGTCAGGCTTGTCGTCTGCGGGCGAATAAAGGTATTCCCATTGCAGCGCTTGGGCTTCATCAATGCTGTTCACTCCGCTAAGCTTGATAAGTAAACGATCCTTTTGGAATTGAGACGCCTCCACGGTGACCCAGTCCTCTTTTAGGCGCAGCCGACGCCCCTTTGCTAGTCTCTGCGGGAAATCAGTGTGAAGTTCCACCTTCACCTGACCTTTCAGCCCGTGGGAGGCAACTATTCGCCCAACTCTTAGTGGTTCACTCATTGGCATAATCCAAAAACGAAAAAGCGACAGACAGATTAAATCCGTCTGCCGCCTGTGGGTAGTTGAAAATCAGACTACTCAGTATTAACCTTCACAAACGCTTTCTCACGAGACTTGGCTGCGACTGCGCTCACCACGCATCGAATAGCCGAAACAACTCGACCACTCTTGCCAATCACTTTGCCAACATCATCTGGATCACAAGTGATGTAGAACGTTCGAGCATTGCCCTCTGTCTCTTCTTCGATTTCGATTGCCTCAGGCTTTTCAACAACCGACTTGACTACGGTCTCAACAAAAGCGTCGTATGCCATTGTCTTTAGGCCTCTTCAGTCTTTGCTTCTTCAGCAGCGGGTGCCTCTTCAGCTACCGGAGCTTCTGCCGCAGGAGCTGGAGCTTCGATTACGGAAGGAACCGAGATAGCTGCAGTTCGCTTATCCAAGAACTTGTAGTCCTTCTTGCTGGCTGGGCGCTGAGCAAAGAACTCTTCCAATACACCGATCTTGTTCAAAAGGATTGCGGTGGTCTCGGTTGGTTGTGCTCCTTGAAGCAACCAATAAAGAGCTCGCTCCTTATTGATATTGATCAAAGTTGGCTTTACAACGGGATCATACTGGCCAATCGTCTCAACGAAAGCGCCATTGCGGCCGGCGGTGCTCTTAGCCACCACTACACGATAGAACGGTCGGCCTTTGGTGCCAATACGTCGAAGTCGAATCTTAACCATAGTTCTCTTAAAGGTCTCTTTCCACCGGTGTCACGAGGACGGTGAGGCGCACAGGCGGGCCGAGATAACTGCCTACTATACCCAAGTTGCGTGGAGTCTGTGCTAGGGCCTACAGATTCCTGTTACTTCCTCTTACCAAAAGGATTCCCACGCCCGCCGCGCTTTTTCATCCGCTCTTGCATCTTGCCCATCTGTTTCATCCCTCGACGCATCTCATAAAGCTGCTTTAAGAGGCCATTCACTTCTTCGACGGTCGTTCCAGATCCTGCGGCCAGACGCTTTCGACGAGAGCCGTTGATAATGTCCGGGTTTGATCGTTCCTTATGCGTCATGCTAAGGATAATCGCCTCTATTCGGTTGACCTTTCCATCATTAATCTCATTGAGGGCTTCTTCAGGGATATTAGCTGCGCCCGGAAGCATCTTCAAGATGCCTCTGATGCCTCCCGAACCTGCCATTTTCCGCATCGTAGAGAACTGCGCGAGCATGTCATGAAAGTCTAGGTTTCCACCTTTAACTTTCTTCTCCAGAGCTTCCGCCTCGTCTCGGTCAATCGCCAGTTCGGCTTTCTCAATGATCCCAAGAATGTCACCAAAGCCCAGAATACGCCCGGCCATTCGATCGGAATCAAAGGCATCTAGTGCATCTACTTGCTCACCAACACCAATGAAACGAACGGGAACCCCGGTCGCGGCCCGCACGCTTAAAACCGCTCCACCTCGGGTATCGCCATCCAACTTACTGAAGATTGCCCCCGTTAGCTGAACTTGTTTATGGAATGCTTCGGCAACATTCACCGCTTCCTGACCCGTGGTGGAATCTAGAACCAAGAGCGTCTCGGTAGGTTTGGTGACCTGGTGAACACGCTTCAGTTCATCCATCAGATCGGCATCAACCGTTAATCGCCCTGCGGTGTCCACAATCAAGGTATCCAGCATCAAATGCTTGGCGCGATCTAAGGCTTCCTTGGCAATTTGCTCCGGCTTGGTTCCATCGGTCTTCGCATATACAGGAACCCCAATCTGTTCACCCAGGACTTCAAGTTGTTTAATCGCCGCTGGGCGTTGGATGTCACAAGCCGCCAACATCGGCTTCTTGCCTTCCTTAATAAGCCACTTCGCCAACTTCGCGCAGGTCGTCGTCTTACCGGAACCTTGCAAGCCGCAAAGGAGAATGACGGCGGGGGGAGCGGAACCAAAATTGAACCGGATATTTTCCGACCCCAGAATTTCCATCAAGGTGTCTTTGACAATCTTGATGATCGTCTGGTCCGCATTTAGGCTTCCATAAAGGTCTTCACCAACCGCCTTTTCCTTAACCAAAGTCATAAACTGCTTGGCAACCGAGAAGTTAACGTCGGCCTCCAGCAGTGCCACCCGAACCTCGCGAAGCATTTCATTGACGTCATCTTCAGTCAGACGTCCTTTACGCTTAAGCCCCGCAAAGATTCCAGAGAGTCGCTTGGTCAAGTTATCGAGCATGAGAGGGAAGTTTACAACGTTGAATCAGCATCTTGCCGGTGTGTGCTGAGACCTTCTAGGCTTCGGTCCTCATTCAGAAACATGAAATCCTCCCAATAGCCTTAAATGTAAAAATTTCCGCAACAAACCCACCCTGTTCAACCATCTAAAAAGTGTCAAGAATATTGGCAGGAGTTCTTATATTTATATGGAAACGACGAATGAAGCAAAAAAGACAGGGCTGTCGGCAACTGCTCTCGTCACTGTGTTAGCTGGCGTAGGTATCGCTGCGGTTGCAACGGTACTTGTCAAACGAGCGCATCAGCAATCTCTCAGTGTAGATGGCTTATTGAAAGCCTGTGACCACGCTGCCGAAGCGCTTGACGAGAGATTGTCTCATCTAAGATTGGCATCCTAGGCTGATCGCTAAAAAGTAGGGAAGTGGCGGACTGAACTATCAGCCCGCCTTTTCTTTTTGCTAGGCCCTACGTTTTGGATTCTCAGATGTATGACGCCATTACCAAGGCCATAGATCTGTCAACCCGGTTATCAAATCTCGACCACAACGTGGTCAAAGATACTAGCCAGGTGGTCAAAGACCCCTGGACTTTCCACCACACCATCCGACCCCGCAAGGGGTCGAAGTTTAGCGGTCGCCTCAAGCGACAACTGCCATAAACAACCCACTCACATTTACGTAATATGTCAAGTTACTTTAGGTGGCGATAATGTCTTAGCCTGCCAACAATTCAAGCATGAAGATCATTGAATACCCGTCATTTGCGAAAGCTAAGGCAAAGCGCCATTTTAAAATATCCGCAATTTACGCCGTGGTTGGTATGGTCGCCGTCCTCGTTGGTCAACTTTATAAACCTTTCGCAATTCCAAGTTTCGTATTGCTTGCTCTAGCTGTTAACTTGTGCATCCCCAGCTTAAACACAGCCCGAAATGCTCGTCAAGGACAAAGCGGGGAAGATGAAACTGCCAAAGTTCTCTCTGCCCTCGGTGACGAATATTGCCTCATTCGGAATCTCCAACTCGGCGAAAAACAAGGAGATATTGATTTTGTCCTGATCGGTCCCTTTGGTGCCCTTGTCTTGGAGCAGAAGGCTCTCAGCACTCCTGTCCGTTGCCAAGGCGATCACTGGAGCATTCAGATTTCTCCGACATTTTGGAGGAAGGTGAAGAGTTTCTCAAGGCAGCTCAACCAAAACCTAAGGGCTGTTAAAAAGCTGATCAAGGCTCCATGCTACGGAACAATTGTCTTCAATAATCATATTAGATTGACCATCTCTGACCCCACCGTAAGCATCATTCGCCGCAAAGAGCTACTCAACTACATCAAAAATCTGCCTGTAAGGAACTGTGACACGAGCCAACTTACTCAGGCATTGCAAACACCGGCTCAAAAACTAGCTGCCTAAGCAGACACCTGATAACCTCAACCACGAACTGCAGATCAAATTGCGACCACAACGTGGTCAAAGATACTAGCCAGGTGGTCGAAGACCCCTGGACTGCCCACAAACCCTATCCGACCCCATCCGGGGTCGCAGTTTATGCCGAAATCTATCAACATCAAAGAATCCAACAACGCACCCGCCTTATCAGAGGGAACAACCCGCCTGACTCAATATGTTCATAATAATGATTATCAGTCAACTGGTATGGACTAAGGGAAGTCATGAATCAATGAAGTGCAGCCTTCAACCAACCCTCAAACTTCAATGACTCGACCATCCGCCAACAGATAGACTCGATCCGCATTTGTTGCCCGAATCCGCGACGTACCTGTGAACTCGCCAAATGCCGGCAAAACCGCATAATCTGGCCGCACCCAAAAACAAGGCGCTGTTAGGCCTGAGTCTCCGCGCCCCACCAAACGTGCTCCCGGATGCAGGTGACCCGCTAAACCATAGCCCTCAGATGGCGTTTCTGGCTCATGTAGCAGACAAAATGGCCCCAGCTTCATGCCCGGTTTCACTATTCGAAGATGATGGGAGGTTGGCAAATCTCCACTGCGAATGTCGTGATTGCCTTCTACAAGCCATACATCGCGCTCTGCGTGCCGCTCTCGCCACTCTAAAAACTCCGCTTCGCAACGCTCCGTCCGCCCCATACGTGCATGCCATAGGTCACCTAGCACCACAATTCGCGCCGGATCAACTTCTCGCACCACCGCGCAAAGCCGATCAAGAGTCCCCTTGGTAACGCCAGTAGGCACCGGAATCGCCCCCGCCCTAAACGCCGCCCCTTTCCCCAAATGAATGTCCGCCACAAAAAGGGTGCGCTCAGCCGGCCAATACATAGCTCGATCAGGCAGGAGAATCATCTCCTCTCCACTTACTTCCGCGACCAGACTTCCCTCTTTCTCTGGATTCATTTTACTAGACGTTAGTATACAAGTAAGCGCATCATCAACTTACCACAGAACAACCGAATTTATTTATTGGAGAAGTCTGTAATCGTCGGAGGATACGTCACAAAATTCTGTATGAGTGGGTTTTCGTCTTTATTTCAGCCTGCTTCTCGCTCAAGCTGCATCGCTAACTTCTCAATCCGATCCGCAGTGGATTCGGTTGATAATGTGTCGCGAAGCCGATCCACCAGTATTGGAAATGCCAGTGGGGTGGGCCGTTCCGGTTCTGAAACCACGACCTTTGATTCCTGAATCCTGTGAAGAGCCTGGCCCATCCGAGAGCTTTCCAACTGCTTCTCCAGAACCTCACGTTCAGATTGAAATAGCAGCATATTATCCGGGTCATATCGACGTAAGACATCGTAATACAAGTTAGCCGTAGCTTGAAATTGCTTGGTTGATTTACCCGCACCCGGGTATCCCTGAAAGATAAGACCCGCAATCCTCGCAACCTCCCGAAACTGCCGCCTCGCCATCTCAACCGAGTTAAGGCTCGCCAGAATGTCATGGTTTAGATTTTCTGTGCTCAGCAATCCAGATTCCAGTGCTTCCTCAAGCGGAGCTGGTTCGGGAGCCAGCAGTTCAAATCCATAGTCGTTGCAGGCAATCGTGAAGGAAATCGGGCGATGTCTTGCAATCCGATAGGCAAATAAGGCGGCTAATCCCTCATGCACCAACCGGCCCTCAAACGGATAAAAGAATAGGTGATGCCCGTCCCGAGTCTCAATCCTTTCTATAAGGAATTCATCTTCATCAGGAATGGTCGACCACTCATTCTGAACCGATAGCAATGGACGAATCATCTGCATCTCATCCGATTCAAAGATGCCCTGACGAGCAAAGTGAAGCTTCTCTCGAATTGCATGCGCTAACTCACTGGAAAGAGGCAGTCGCCCGCCCACCCATCTGGGTATCGGTCCGCGTAGGCTCGATGCTGGACGCACGTAAGCGGTCATATCTCGTGCCCTCACGAACTCAAGAGGTTTGCCTGAGAAGATGAATCGGTCGCCAGGCTTCAACCGAGAGATAAACGATTCTTCAACCGTCCCCAGCTTGGCGCCCTTAACATATTGAACGTTCATCGCCGCTTCGCTTACGATGGTGCCAATCGAAAGTCGATGCCGCAATGCAATCTGTTTGTCTTCAACTCGATATCTTCCGTCTGGCTGCAATACAACTCTTCGGAATTCAGGGTACGCCTGCAACGCCGATCCACCCCGAACTACAAAGTCCATGGTCCATTGCCACTCAGCATCGGTTAAGTTGCGATAAGCTGAGGCAGACTCCACCTCCGCTTTCATCTCGTCTTCACGAAATCCTTCGCCGAGCGCAATTGTGATCAAGTGTTGGGCAAGAACATCTAGAGGGCGTTGGACTCCTTCCCTTCGCTCAATCCTTCCCTGCTGGGCGGCCGTTCTTGCGGCTGATATATCGATTAACTCAAGCCCATTGGTTGGCACACAGATCACTCTAGAAGGGGCGCCCGGACGGTGACCGCTTCGTCCCGCTCTTTGAAGCAAGCGGGCTACACCTTTGGGAGAACCAACTTGGATCACCCGATCGACCGGACTGAAATCAACGCCTAGGTCCAGGCTAGAGGTGCACACCACCGCCCTTAGAATCCCACGCTTTATGCCTTCCTCTACTGCTTCTCGAAACTCTCGATCCAAGGATCCGTGGTGAAGCTCTACCTTCCCTTTCCAATCTGGCCGAAGATTGAGAATCGACTGAAACCAAATCTCCGCCATCGCGCGGGTATTGCAAAAGATCAGACAGCTTTCACTGTCATCAATCGCCTCCACCACCTTGGGAATCATCTGGGTGCCAAAATGCCCCGCCCATGGGAATCGCTCAATGCTATCTGGTAGCAAACAGTCAATGAGGATCTCCTTCTGGATGTCACCTTTAACTAACTCCATTTTATCCGGATTAAATGTTTTACCTAAAAGGATTTCAAGCGCTTCAGTTTGATTCCCAAGGGTCGCCGAGACACCCCAGATACGAAGTCCAGGACACAAAGTCCGCAATCGTGCCAAGCAAAGCTCTGTCTGAACTCCACGCTTGGTCGATAAAAGCTCATGCCATTCATCCACCACCACGCACTGGAGATCAGCCAAAAGCTCTTTATGATTTTCCCGGGATAAAAGCAAACTCAGGCTCTCGGGCGTGGTCACCAAGCCTTGTGGTAGCTGCTTGTTTTGTTTTGACTTTTCGGTTGTCGTCGTATCGCCCGTCCGGGTTTGAACATCCCACTCTAGCCCCAATGCAGCCAGCGGAAATTCTAGTGAATACTGAGTATCGGCAGATAAGGCACGCAAGGGTGTGATCCACATCACTTTCAAGCCCGGAGTAACGGGTTTTTCGAGTGCTTCGGAAACCGGTCCAAGCCAGGCCGCAAAGGTCTTTCCTGTCCCCGTCGCCGAGTGGATCAGCCCACTCTTCCCGTCCCGATAAGCCTTCCAAACCTGCCTTTGGAAAGGAAATGGTTCCCAGCCTTTGGCTTGGAAGAACGCTTCAATATGGCTCAACCCATCAGCCATGTTTCCACCGGATGGTCGCTTAACCGACGATAGTCTATGTTCACGGGAACCTGAGGAATTGGGGGATGGCAGCAGTTGATAGAACGCCAACCAATTTCCAACTGATCCGCAATCATGTCGTCCAAAAAACGCCTCTCGGGAAGCTGTTCTTGCCAAGGGCGCATACAAGTTGGATTCGTGTTGATCTCCCAAACTTGAATTCGACCATCTTTGACACCGTAATCTATGCGTCCAAACTCAATACCGGCTTGGTCAAACACGGCACGGACCTGCGATAGATGGGGATTGGATTCAATGAATTTCTGTTCTTCCATCACCCACTCTTTAGGCCAAGATTCTCCCTTTGCAACTGTTGGAGCTTTTAACATCCAACGATTACCGATGATTTGGTGGCCTGGGGTGAAATGTTTACCGATTCGCCATACCGAATACTTGCGATAAAGGTTGTTCTCATCTTTTGTCTCACAGAACTCGATGACCATGAGGCTGGCCATCCACGCTCCATTCCAAATGGCATCTGAGATTGCTTGATCTAGTTGCTCGCGATTGTGCAGAAGTTCTGAACGAGCCCCTAAGTGGTCACGTTCAAATCTCAAGAAAACGGGATAAGCTACTTCATCCGGGACTTCGTGGGGGCGATAAACGTTGAAGTCATTCAGACCGTGATCGTACAGGCTCCTTAGAAGATCGAAGCGACCTACGAACCTACTAGGCTGATTCAGCAAAAGCAGGTCAGGTCGAGCGCTAGAGAGAATTTCAAAGAGGTTCTGAGCAAGTAAGCGTTGGGCATGACTTATTCGGTCCAAGTCGGTGAATAGATAGGTTCCAACGGGTAAGGACTCGGCTCGGCTCAAAGCTTCGTATGGGATAACCGCAATTTCCCCTTTCCACTTAGCCCCTCGATCATCTAGATAGTCGGTGATGGTGTAGGCCTCTCTTCCGATGGCTAAGTAAAAAATCAAGTTGCCGACTCCCCACCGAGGCTTAACATTGCTTTGATCTGGTCCAGTCTATCTGCTTCTTCTTTTGGCTTATCTGTTCGCCAACGTAAGATTCTGGGGAACCTGACGGCTACGCCTGATTTATGCCGGGTAGAAAGCTGAATTCCCTCGAACGCAAGTTCAAAAACCAGTTCTGGAGTGACCGTTCTCACTGGGCCGAACTTCTCTAGCGTGTTGCGGCGAATCCAAGCATCCACCTTTCGAATCTCCTCATCGCTAAGGCCGGAATAAGCCTTGGCAAAGGAGACTAGCTTGTCTCCATCCCAAACGCCAAAGGTGTAATCCGTGTAGAGCGAGGCTCGCTTTCCGCTTCCTCGTGCAGCGTAGATGAGAACGGCATCAACGGTTAACGGATCGATCTTCCATTTGCACCAGAACCCTTTCTTGCGGCCTACCAAGTAAGGAGAGTCTTTGCGCTTCAGCATCAGACCTTCAACATTCCTCTCACGAGCCGATTCTCTCAGTTGCGAAAGCTCTTCCCAAGACTCAGCTTCCAGGGAGTCTGAGAGGCGTAAGTTGAGAATATTCTCAGAGCATAGGCGTTTAAGTTCTGTGCGCCTGTCCTGGAACCTGGATTCCCGCAGATCTTCGCCTTTGTTCTCCAAAATATCGAACGCCACGAACTGCACCGGAACCTCTTCCAAAAGTTTCTTCCCAACCGTCTTCCGACCAATCCGCCGCTGCAGATCGGCAAACTTCAATGGCGATTCGCCTCGCCAGGCCATTATCTCGCCGTCCAAGACTGTGCCATCCGGGAGCCAGGTTCCAATCTCTGCGACTTCTGGAAATCGCTCGGTGATCAACTCCTCGCCGCGAGACCACACAAAGGTTTGGCTATCTCGACGGACCAACTGTGCGCGAATCCCATCCCATTTCCATTCCGCATGCCAATCCTCAATTGCTCCCAACTCTTCCAGGGTGGTTTCAAGGGGATGGGCGAGGCAGAACGGATAGGGGCGGCTGACGGCTACTTCTTCTGAATCTGCATCCAACAGAGTTTGGTAGAACTCAGGAGTTGGACGCCAATCTCCCATTAACCGATGCGCGACTGTGGGAGCCGGGATTCCGCCGGCTTGAGATAGGGCGCGAATGACCAACTCCTGCGAGACTCCAACCCGCCAAGATCCTCCGATCAGCTTATTGAGGGCATAGCGCCCCGAGCGATCCAGCTCTCGCCAATATTGAATCAGCTTTTCCCTTTGCTGTTCCTCAGGAATTCTAGCCAACTCGGGCAAGCGCTCTTCCATCCAAACGTGCAGTGGTACTGGGTCGTCTCCGACGGATTCTCCTAACACAAGCGAGATCGTCTCCCCTAAGTCTCCGACTGCGTCGTAGCATTCTCCGAATAGCCAAGCCGGGATTCCTGCTAGCTCGGCGGCCCAAATCTGCATTCGAGTGGAGTTCACGGCCCTTTTAGGGCGGCGGTGAGTAAAGAGGGCGACGGTCCAGACGGCGTCTTCGGGTGGGGCTTCGCGGAAGTATTCAGCCATTGCGGCGACCTTTTCGGTCGTTTTGTTGGTGGCATCAATGGCGGCGTAGAGTTCGGCGAAGCGTTTCATTCCGCGGTCGCCTCCAATGCCGAATCGTCTTGTTCGCCTTCGTATTCCGTCTCCAGAACCCGCGCCGCCAGCCCTTGCTCCTCCAAGTACCGAACCACAATTGAGCTGTAGCCGTGGGTCACCCAGACTTTCTCCGCTTCCGTGGCCTTGATGGCGGATAGCAAGGATGGCCAATCGACGTGGTCACTCAAGACAAATCCTCGATCCACGGCCCGGCGGCGACGGGCTCCCCGAATCGCCATCCAACCCGAAAGGAACGCGGTGGAGTGATCCCCAAATCGCCGAACCCAAGGCGTCCCATTGGCGCTGGGCGGGGCGATGATCATGGCTTGGCTCCAATCAAACTTCCCTTCCACCTCATGGATGAGCTTTGTATCGGGAAGTGCGATGCCAGTTGCCCGATAGTCTTCCGTCAGGCCATGAACCGCGCCGTGGAGGAAGATCGGACCGATGGACGGATCCAAGCCGGATAATGCCCGCTGAGACTTCCCGAGCGCATAGCCCAGGAGCAAAGACGCCTTCCCTTGCGCCTGATTCTCCCGCCACCAGGCGTTGATGTCGTCATAAACCTCCTGTTGAGGCGACCACCGATAAATGGGCAATCCAAAGGTGGATTCGGTGATGAAAAGGTGGCATTTGATCGGTTCAAAAGGGGTGCAAGTGGCATCGGCTTCGGTCTTGTAATCGCCGCTCGCCACCGCGATCTGGCCCTTGTGCTCCACCCTCACCTGCGCCGAACCCAGAATATGCCCCGCCGGATGCAGGCTCACCCGCACTCCATTGATCACCACCGCCTCGCCATAGGGCAAAGAGTCGATCACCGCCTCGTCCCCCAGCCGCCGCTGCATCACCCGCCGACTTTCATAGGAGCACAAATACTGCTTCATGCCCCATCGGGCGTGGTCGCTATGGGCATGAGTCACAATCGCCCGGTCTACCGGCTTCCAGGGATCGATATAGAAATCCCCGATCTCGCAATAAATCCCCCGGTCCGTAGACTTCAAAAGCTCCCGACTCATTCCCTTCTCACAATACTAGATAGTTGTATACCTATTTACGAGGGTTTGGGTGAGAAAGTTGAAGGGCGTTTGAAAGGAATAGCTCGTTCTACTCTATTTATTTCCAGTGTTCACAGATACTCTATGACCATGCTTATGCAGGAAATCGACAGATACTGCTACATCAGATTCTTTGGCGAATTGAATGGTGCCTATGATTTCTCTGATGCACCTGCCTTCAGAAGTGAAATCACTGGATCATCAAAACCAATGGGAATAAGTCTCTTTGCCAAAGGAGGCGTGCCCGAAGCCATTCTCATAGAAATTGGCGGAGTAACGGAGGAAGATGATCTGGAGCCATTTGGCCAGTTGATTCATTCGTTATGCGAGCATATGCGGTTGGTCTTGACCGTAACAGTTTCGCCGTTCCTGCAATATCACCCGGTTGTCATGGCTACTTATTTGAAAGCAGGCATGGCACAAGCATCAATTGATACAAGCACGATTTACAAGGAAATCCAGGAACCGAACTGGACCGGGATAAAGGGTGTATTTAATGAGACCTCTGGCATTAGATCCTTATTTGGATACTTCGCAGTTGGTTGTAATGAAGCTATTCCTTTCCAGTTTAGGTTCCTATCTCTTTTTATGATTATTGAGAGACTTTTCAAGAAGTCAAACGTTTGGGATAAGGCTAGCCGTGATCAGATTCTGGATCAGCATCACGCCGCTCTCACACCAGCTGGGTGGCAAGGATCGACATTCGCCTATCTGAGCAATATTCGAGACAAATGCGCTCATCCATGGATTGGTAGTAAGGGGGCGGAGGGCACACACTCTTTAAGTGCACATGGCAACATGGAAATTGGTGTTGTGCTCCATGGACTCATCAAATTGTGTTCTGATCTGCTCATGAGCAAGTCAGCTGTTCAGCTTCTTGCGACTTCTGAACCACCTTCAGAAGATGCGGTGAAGCTCATTGTAGGTTGATATCTAGTTGTCTGAAATCGGATAAATCGTGGCAACAAACGAGGCGTTTGCCTGCGCCATTCTTAGAAGGACTGGAGGCGTGAATTGCCAAGTTGTATGAGTCCAACGCAAATCGGTCCACGGATAGGGATTGTCGCTCCCCTCATAACCCACATCAAATCGACGAGATATACAGGCGTTCCAGAGCTTTAGCCCGTCCGGACTCAGACGATCAATGACATCAAGCATATGCTCGATCGCCTGCGATGGATGCCGGTGCCCTTCAGATTCAAACGTGTAATGCCATACGTGATGCTGGTGACGTGAAAATAGGTTTATCTTAGATGCCTCATTGTGCGTTGAGATTCCATTCGGTCTATGCGCATCTACAACCCTGAAGCAGACAACAAGTCGTGCCTTATTTCCTAGAGGCACCTGGGTGCACTATTGAGTCCCATCACTGGTTTAGTGTGCGCTCGCCTTTGAGAAGAAGTTGATGACGATAACACCAGCCACGATAAGGACAAGACCACAAATAGCTGCCGCATCAAGCTTTTGCTTGAAAAATACCAATCCAATAATTGAGATCAAAACAATCCCAACTCCAGACCATATTCCATAGGCTATTCCGGTTGGGATTGTTTTTAGCGTTAATGAAAGTACGTAGAATGCGATTCCATATCCGATAATAGTTCCGATACTCGGCCATAATTTAGTGAATCCATCAGAAGACTTCATTAGGGTGGTTGCGATAAATTCAAACATAATCGCCATTCCAAGTAGTGCGTAGTTATTCAACTTAAATTTCTCCGATTTGATTAATATAAATCAGTCAGTAGAGGCAGATTGTTTACTTTTCTGAACGAGATTAGTCATTGGGAAGTGCCTCTGGAAGAAAGGCTACCCCTGCGTTTTTTCTCGGTCAGGGACTTAAGGCCGCCAACAAATTGGAGAAAATCTTCACGATCACTTTTACCTACGGTTATTCACTTCCCAGGTTGAGGATTACCGAGATTGAGGGAACGTCCTGAGGTAGGTAACGAAGGAAACGACCCTATTGATGCAAGAGGTAGCTGAGACCCTACAAATCTAGTTGAGAAGGTAGTGAAGCCAGACTCGCCATTTAGGAAGCTGTCGCCTATCATCTTGAACGGTTACGGTTGGCCAGCCGGACTTTTCTGTTACGCACATCACTTCTAGTTGGCCTCCACTATTGGGCAGAGGTTTTGTGAGGAACAGATTGTTCTTGTCACTGGACTCCTCCCTCTTCCACCCTTTCCCAATGAGTTCATTAAGGATGCGATCACGAACATATCCGCTTTGCTCTTTAATCACATAATTGTCTTGCATAAACCCAACTTCATCAACTCGGGTTGATGATACAAATGTTCTGTAGACAACTATATTCGACTCCTTTTCCCCTAACTCATTTAGAAACATTAGGTCATCGGGGAGGGGTTCTGGTCGGAAGGAAGCCATGAGGCAAACAATGCCAATTGCCACTATTCCAGAAGTGATTAACATCCACTTTGGAAATTGAGCCATGCGGACATGATACGGCAGGTTTTGGAACAATTGTGGCCGTGTACAGGCTTTGATGAACAATCATTCCTGCAAGACGCTCCGTTATTCTGAGGTTAATGCTCCCTGCGACGGTTACTTGACATTGGATTTGTAGAAAGGTCGTGGCATTTCCCCGGCACGAGCCATCCGGAGGCTACTGGTTGATTGCCTCGGCACGAATCATTCAGGGGCTACGAATCTTTGGATTGGGTGGATACTCATTGCGTTTTGGCAATATTTGAACCTATTTAGAATTCGATCCGTCCCTCCCTTGAAATCTTTCTTGATCAACTTGTATTGTGTGGAGACATGCAGAAATGCTTGCCTTACTCTTTGTTATGCGTTTGCCGAGGCCACAGTGGACATTAAGGAGAAATGTATGCTTCGAACATCGAGGATCGTCAGCACATTCTTATTAGCTAGCGCAAGCGTTTTTGTTCTTGCTCAGCAGGGTGAGTTTGTACAGGGCGAAATTCTAGTCAAATTTAAAGGTTCTGGAGCTACGTTCCAGAATAATGCCATCCGTACCAACCGCGCGATTTCTGCTGCCAACAAGGCTACGATTAACTCATTGAGCGTGGCGCAGATTAAGCTGCCGAAGGGAATGCAAGTTATGGATGCGGTTGCTTATTACCGATCCAACTTCAATGTGGTCTACGCAGAGCCCAACTACAAGGGCAAGTACGACTTCATTCCAAACGATACGCGATACGGACAACAGTACGGCCCCACGATCATGAAGGCTCCTCAAGCCTGGGATATGACGCGCGGGTTGAACTCAGTTGTGATTGCGATTCTGGACTCTGGCTTTGAAATGACCCATGAAGACATGGTGGGCAAATTCACAGCGGGTTACGATTTTGAGGACAACGACACGGATCCAGGTTGGGATAACGAAGTCAACCACGGTATCCACTGCGCTGGAATTGCTGGTGCCGCCACCAACAACGCGAAAGGTATTGCTGGATCAGGATTTGATTGCCGAATCATGCCTCTTCGCCTTGGCTCGGTACCTGATGCTGCAGCTTCAGCTAGAGCTCTTACCTTTGCGGCAGATAACGGCGCTAAGGTTGCAAGCATGAGCTACGGTCGTAACATTGAGAGCGCAGTTGAGCGAGATGCGATCAACTATGCTTGGAGCAAAGGCTTGGTGCTTTTAGCTTCATCTGGCAACGATGGCACTCAGAACCAGAGTTGGCCAGCTGCTTTCCAAAACGTGATTGCGGTTGGTGCAACTGATTCCCAGGACAGACGAGCCGACTTCAGCACCTATGGCAACTGGGTTAACGTGGGCGCTCCCGGCGTTCAAATCTGGAGCCATGTTGAGAACAACGGCTATGAGGCTTGGGATGGAACATCCATGGCTTGTCCGATGGCGGCAGGCGTCGTCGGTCTAATGTGGTCCGTGGCTGCCCCTGGCACCACGAATGCTCAGATCCGTCAGATTCTTGAGACCACAACTGACCCGATCGCCAATGGTGGCTTCATCAATGGCCGCGTCAATGCATTCCGCGCCGTTTCTGCGGTCGATCCTGGCTCTGCAACGATCAGTACGGTTTCTGATGTCACTATGTGGCAAGGCGGTTCCGGCGAGGGTAGCGCAAGTGATCTTCACACCAGCGATGCTGCGTTCTATACGGTCACTTCAGTGCCGAGCAGCATTGGTCATATTGCCAGCGCCAACGTAGACATCACTTTGAACGGTTCGGCAACAAACCTCACAGAGTCTTATGCTTTTATCGAGTCTAACGCTCCTACAGGTACAACGGGCCAACTCTATATGTGGAATGTGAACACAAGCAAGTACGTCTTGATCAAGGCGTTTGCGGTTCGACCCACCGGAGTTAATCGTCAACGAATCGCCCTTCCCAAGGACCTTTCCCCCTATGTTAACGGTAGCGGGATTGTGCGCTTGGGTGTGCGGTGCCTGGGGCCAAACCGAGCGCCTAAGACCTGGAAAGGCGGCGTTATGGAATACAAGATTGGCTTAGTTGAACTCTCTACTCGAGAAGCTCGCTCCTAAAGCTGACTTCTTATCAAAGCCCATTTTCCTATAGGAGAATGGGCTTTTTCTATGTAGCGCTTCCCCGCTATCGCGCGTCTTGAATCTGAAGACGATGCTTTCTGCTATTTTTGTTGCCTTAACCAGCCAAGTTGGCCAGGACGCGAATCTCCTCTACAAAGAAATCCAGTCTCGGGTTGGGCAAGCTTATGGTTTCTCTCAGCGTTATACGACTGGTCCAGACTCTTGGGATACTGATGTCGAGATTCTTTACGATCGCTCCGGCAAATTCAGGAAAGGGCATAAAAACTATTCTCTTCATTGCGATGGGAAATGGTTCCTAGAACTGGATTTTGGCGTGGTTACTCATCGCCCCGCGAAGTCAAATGAGATTTACTATGTTCCGGGACTAGAAAACCTTTATCCAAACTGTCCGCCTTTGGAGGTGTATGGAAATGTCGAAGAGGTTAAGCCCTATAACTACAGTGATTATCGGGTTTGGAAGATTCACTACCGGAAGGCTGGTAAGGAAGAATCCTTTCTGGTAGACCCAGCAACAAGACTTCCCTTGGACATCACGCTTCTGCCTTTTGGAACTCAGGTAACCCCGTTTTCAGTGCCGGGTTTTGGAAAGCAAGCTGACATCGTTAAGCAAGCTCAAAGAGCCTTGGCTTCAGCCAAATCTATACTCCTTACCCGCAAGATTTATGATCAGGGTAAGCAGTCAACTGAGTTAATCTTGCTTTATAGAAATGGCAAAGCTTATGTGAGCAAGGTGGGAGTAGGCAAACCCTATCCGATTCAATATGATCCCAATGGTTTTCAAAAGAGTAACCCGACGGGGACTTGGATTGATAAAGCAAAACCAGTTTTGGCAAAGACATTAGCGTTGCCGGGCTTCGAATCTTTCACGGGAGCGAAGACACCATCGGTTTCGGGGGACGCAATATTGGACTATGCCGATGGCTCCACAAGAGAACACAGGATGATGTCTAGCTTTGCTTGGAACACCACTCCTAAGACCGGGTCTTGGCAAGAGGTCCGATATGGGCAACTTAGTTTTTGGCCTGACTCAGCCTACGTCTGGGGATCTCGTCAAACTGGTGACAGAAAAGAGAAAATTCTGGCAAAACGTCTTACCTACGAAATAGGAATAGTAAATCCTAATATCATGGTTTCCAGATAATTCTTTTTGAATCTAGCTTAGGAAAGGCTTTTCGTTGGATGGACATTGGTCCCTTGAATTGTTAACCCCAAGTCGAATCCTATTGAGAAGTCGTCCTTGTTAGAAGCATGCGTTGGAGAGAGATTCGGTCGACCTTGTTAGAAGCGGGTCAGGCTTGGGGAGAACATGATGTCAGCCGGATGGCAGCCGCGCTAAGCTTTTATGCCATTTTGGCTTTAGCTCCTTTCCTCGTTATTGCGGTAACTGTGACCACAGCTTTCGTGGATACAGAAGCTGTTCGAGCGTCCATCTCCAGTAATGTGTCGGAGTCACTTGGGAAAGGGTCCGCTGATCTTGTGGTCTCGATTATTGATCACGCAGCAAGACCCTCCACATCTATCCCCGCAACAATCCTGGCGGTTCTGGTGGCAATGTATGCGGCATCGGGGTTGTTTGGTCAGATTGCTTCTTCTATAGAGAGCATTTGGGATATTAAGAAGCAAGGACATCCGTTCCGCCTTTTTATTTTCGGGCGGTTAAAGTCAGTGGCCATTATGCTTGCCTTTCTCGTGTTGCTGATTGCTTGGCTGGCCGCAGACTCCATATTGGGTTATCTGGTAAGGACAGCCGGTGGAAATGCACTCTGGCCCTTGGTGAGTTTAGTTGCGTCCTCGGTTTTCGCCAGCTTAACCTTTGCGGTTACTTATCGAACCCTTCCGAAGGGGAAGGCGCTTTGGCGGGATGTTTGGTTTGGAGCGATCCTAACGGGAACCGGATTTGGTATCGCCAAGTATCTTCTTAGCCTTTACTTCTCCTATAGCGGTGTGGCGTCCGCCTATGGTTCGGCGGGCGCCTTATTGGTGATCTTGCTTTGGATTTTTTACTCTGCGCAGATATTCTTTTTTGGAGCAGAAGTTACGCGGGTCGTTGTCCTTCGGAGACGCCCGAAGCCGGCGCGTCTTTTTGTACCCAACGTATGAAGGCTCTCATCGATAATCCGCCTATGATCCATATAGGGGAGAAGACGACAAGCCACAAGAAGATAGAAATCAGGACTCGAAAGACACCTGTCCCGGCTCCCCAAGCCGATGCCCAAGAAGTTTGCAGCCAGTTAGGATCGGTAGAGGCAACAGCGTACGCCGTTGCTTTCTGAGTGAGTTTTAGTTCCAAAGTGGAGTACGCCGCCTGCCCGCCTAAAGATTTTCTCTGCGCCTGGACGCTCTCTATCTCGCCCCGAATGCGGGTTAGATCATTGTTGATGGTAAGTGAGTCGCTCAGATTGTTGGACTTCTTCAGCATGTTGCGAACAACTTCTTCTTGAGCCTGCATGGTCTTGATTCGGGCGTCCATGTCAACCACCTTCTCAGTCACATCAGTGACGGAAACTTGCTTTGCTAACCTCGCGCCAAGAGATTCAAGCTTTTCCATCACGGATTCATAGTTTTTGACCGGAATCCTGAGGGTCATATTTATGACCGCAGAGGGGCCAGCAAGGTCCGTGCTCTCTACTTGGTCAACTCTCCCTCCGGCAGACTCGGTTAGCTCCCTGGCCTTGCGCTCCGCTTCATCTATCTTGTCGACTTGCACGGTCAGCGAACCCGTTTTCACAACGTCCCTCTTCATTGAGGGAGTTGGATTGGAAATGAGTTTTGTAACAGATCCGCTCTCTTTGCCGACACTAGCTGTTTTGTCACCCCCGGTCGAAGAATAAGCTTCTTCTGCGGCTGATCCATCACTACACCCCACAGCCAAAACCGCAATTGCGGTGGCCAGGAACCATTTTGTTGTCTTCATATTGCACCTCTTGTATGTGACACCAACAAGTTGTAGCCCGGAAAAGGGGGTTCACCTAGTCTCAGTTTTCTCGGACCAGCCACAATGAAGTTATGCGCGTCATGATGTTGTCTTGGGAGTACCCTCCTCGAATCGTGGGGGGAATCAGTCCTCACGTTTATGACCTATCCCAACAACTCCAGTCGAAAGGGATCGAAGTTCATGTGGTGACCAAAGCAACCCCCAATGCGCCGGATGAAGAAACCGAGCCGAGTGGCGTTCAGGTCCACCGAGTTCACTTGGAAGGAACACCCAGTGACTTCTTGCACGAGATTCAGCTCCTGAACTTGGCGACCGAGAAAAGAGTGCGTCGACTTTTGGAAGATTGGCGGCCAGGAGGCCAACCCACCATCTTCCATGCTCATGATTGGTTGTCCCTAGAATCAGCTCGTGAGCTGAAGTACGACTACAAGCTTCCAATCGTGGCAACGGTCCACGCAACTGAGAGTGGGCGGCACGGAGGCATTTTTAACGACACCTCAAGATACATTCATGAGCAAGAGTATTGGCTCACTTATGAGGCTTGGCGGGTCATTGTTTGCTCAGACTTTATGCGGAATGAAGTCGCCAAGTCCTTCAATACGCCGATCGATAAAATCGATGTCATCTTTAATGGAGTAGATCCTGAGAAGTTTTCCTTTGATTGGTCAGACAATGAACGGGCCGAGCATCGGGCCAAACTTGCAGAGCCAGATGAGAAAATTGTTATGTTCGTGGGTCGATTTGTCCGCGAAAAAGGCATCCAAGTTCTGCTCAATGCGGCAAGTGTGATCCTGGCTCAGGAACCTCGAACCAAGTTCTTGATTGTCGGCGGCGGAAATCGGGAAAAGCTGGAGCGCTTTGTTCATTGGGCGGGCTTGGGAGATAAAGTTCTCTTCACCGGATTTATGGCCAATCGCTCTTTGCATATGCTTTATCGCTGTGCAGATGTCGCGGTCTTCCCTTCCCTTTACGAGCCCTTCGGGATCGTGGCTCTGGAGGCGATGGCGGCGGATGCTGCGGTGGTCACTTCAGATGCCGGGGGGTTGCAAGAGGTTGTTCTGCACGATAAAACGGGCACCACTTCGTTCTCAAACAATCCAGAATCGCTGGCCTGGGCCATTCTTCATGTTCTGCAGGATGCAGAGCGGGCAGAAAAGCTGAAGGAAGCGGCCAAGCAGAGACTCAACAAAGACTTTGATTGGTCTCATATCGCAGATCAGACCCTCAAAGTCTACAACCAAGTGTGGACCGAGTTCATGTCTTCCTACTGGGTGGAAAATACGCTTTGGCCGGTATCGCCAGGTGCCGAAGATCGGGCCGAGCAGCTTCATGTGCGTGAAAAGGCAGATGCGGCGGCATCTCTGGAGAGACCCATGCCCGCAGGAAGTCCAACGGTGATGAAGCCAGAGGAACTGGAAGAGCTTGAAATTGAAGGCGTATAGACATATACTTGAGCCTATGACACGGATGTTGTTTAGAACCCTCGTTTTTTCAGCTTTGGCAACCAGTGCGGTGGCCGCGGTGGCCCAAGATCTCATTGGGATTCGCGTAAATCTTGGATATCACTTCACCCAAAAGTTCCGGCTGAAGAATGACAGCAAGAAGAGCATGTCCGGCCCTGAGATCGGAGTCGATTTCCCGCTGGCGAAGGTTCCTGGGTTCCAGCTTTATGCTTCTCCCAGCGTGGTATTGGGCGGACAACTCTTTAGTGGCAGCGATGTGGATGGCCAAATCTACCGCTTTATGGTCACCGGGCGACAGACTCTCAATCGAGACGGCCTTTTCGGAGCCGTTTCTCTAGGAGCGGCCCACTCAGAGCCTCGCGGTGGCAATGAGTTTCGCAGTGCCAGTGGCTTTGTGGGCGCCGCAACGATTGGCACCCCGCTCAAGTTCAAGATTCTCGGCATCACTCCCAATGTAGAAGGGCGATACTTCTTTAGCTCCAAGGACCAGTTCCGAGGATTCACCATCGGCGTATCTGCAAACTTCTGACGCATCAAAAAAGCCCTTCCCCGTATAGGAGAAGGGCTTTTTCATGCCCTAAACTACGCCGCGATATGCAGTGCAAACTCTGCCTCGGGGGCGTAGATTGATGCGTTATTGGATGGGCTGGACCAAAGACCGTTGCGGGTGGTCCGAATGCGGAACCAAGCCGCGGTACTGGGAGGAAACCCCTCCAAAATGATCCGGGTTTTCGTCGTCGTGGAAACTTGGGTCCATACCCCGTTCCCAATCTTTGACTCAATCACATAGACCGCGCCGTAAGTGTTCTCCCCGCGCTTCCACACGAGCTTCACTTCTCCGGTCCCGGTCAGAGTGGCCACTAGTTCTTCTGAAGTCTTCGGTGTTTGCTTAGAACGAGTGGTCGCTCTAGGCTGGAGCCCAAGCGCGGCAATCATTTCTGGACTCACCGCGGGATTGAGATAGATGCTCCCAATGATGGTGGACATGATCGCCGTCAGGTTTGCTCGATCCGAAAGCTTGCTTTGTACCGCCGACCGGTATGCAGCCTTCTTTGCCGCCACATCCGTGAGGCCGGTGGTGAATGTAGAATCCGCAGCCGTTAATGCAGTTGCGTTTGCCGCCGTTAGGCCGTAGGCCGCATACGTCACCGCCAAGATGCTGTCCATCTGAGTCGCCAGAGCCTGCAATTGGCTGTCCGTCATAGATTCAATGTTGTTCGACATCGTTGTGTTTCCTCCAGTGAAATCCTTGATGCAACCTACCGCCAATCTATTGGCTTCTCCCTTCTCAATCGGTCGAATCGCTCGCCCTTATTGAAGGTTTATAACTTCCAGTAAATCGGGAATCTATTCAAACAGATAGATCATCTGTTTGAGAAGATTCCTAATCTGTTCGACACGTATCGTCAATCTATTTGAGGAGATTGACGATCTTATTGAGAAAAATGGGATTCTCTTCGAGAAGATGACTCTTCTCATTGAAATGAATAACATTTGTTTCAACTAGACGGACGGTTTATTGGAACCTATTCCCCGTTTGCTTGACCCTTATTCACACTTCTTTGGGTGAATCTCCGGTCCATTCCACAGATAAATAGGTATATTGCTATGATTGCATCTTCAATCTTTCACAACATTAGTATCGGAACTATTGACGCAAAGTCGATATATTGGTATAGAATATGCGTTAACCTTTTATCCGAGCTAGATTGGCTGCTATCCGGTTCCAGCTCGGAAGGGTTTATCCGCTGACCAGTCTTCCCACTTGATTGATGATGACCGCGACGATGTAAGCCAGCGTGGTCATGTAAACAAAGACGAATACGGGCCACTTCCAACTGTTTGTCTCGCGCTTAATGGCGGCAAGGGTGGCGTTGCATTGGCAACAGAGGGCAAAGAAGATCATCAGCCCGAACGCAGTCCATAGAGTGAAAAGCGGACGCCCGTCTGGCCAAGTTGCATTTTGCATGGTGCTGCGCAGGTCCGAAGATTCCTCATCCACATCCCCGCCCAGGCTAAAAATAATCCCCATGGAGGGGATAACAACCTCTCGGGCCGGAAATGCCGCGAGAATGCTGGTGGTAATTCGCCAATCAAAGCCCGCCGGAACGAATGCGGGCTCAATCGTCTTGCCGAGACGCCCGAGATAAGAGCCTTCTAGCTGTTGCTCCGCCACATATTTCTCTTGTGCAGCCTCATACTCTTCCCCTTCCGCCGTATTTCCATCGGCCACCCACGTTTGTTCAAACTTCGTCTGATTGGCGGCTTCATCTGAACGTGGGAAATAGGAGGCGGCCCAGATGAGAATGGACATGGCGACGATGATGGTTCCGGCGGTCTTCACGAAGACTCGGCCTCTTACGAACATGGCGAGACCCACATCCTTCCACTTGGGCCACTGATAGGGCGGCAACTCCAGAAGGAATGGAAGACGCTTGCTCTTAAGGAGTTTGCGATTGAGCACCCAAACGATTGGGATGGAGATAACCAACCCGACCATGTGCATGGCGAATAAAGCGACCCCCGCCCATGTGGGACCGAACTTTGGCTCCACAAAGACGCCGATAAGGAGCAAATAGACCGGCAAGCGAGCCGAACAACTCATGAGCGGCGCCACTAAAATGGTCGCCAATCGTGCTTTAGGATCGGGCATAACTCTTGCCGCCATGACCCCAGGGATTGCACAGGCAAAGCTAGAGAGAAGCGGAATGAATGCCCGCCCATTTAGCCCACACCACCCGAACAGACGGTCCATCATAAACGCGGCTCGGGCAAGATAACCCGTGCCTTCCAGGACCGCGATGAAGAAAAAGAGGATCAGGATTTGGGGAAGGAAGACCAACATCCCGCCAACGCCGCCGATAATCCCATCGACGACGAGCGATTGAAGAGTCGGATTGCTCTCCAGCTTGGGAGAGGCCCACTCGCCAAGAGATCCGAACAATCCCTCGATCCAATCCATGACCGGCCCTGCAAAAGTGTAAATGGATTGGAAAACCAGATACATGATGCCGAGGAAAATGAGGAATCCCCAAAAGCGATTGATGAGCAGAGCGTCAATTTTGTCGGTCAACGATCTCTTGGGAGGATGGGGAGACTTGGTGACGGCTTGAGTAGCCACCATGTTGGACCACGCATACCGATCTTGCGTCGTCAACTCCCGACTCTGCTGATCTAGAGATCTGACATACGCGGATGCTTCTTTGAACTCATCGGCAATTTCCGGAAAATCTTGGGCATACCGCTCAACCGCGGAATCTGGCTCTTGAAGCATTTGGAGCAGGTCGGCCCGATGAATGTCTTCCCCAATCCTGGCGAGCCTCTCTTGCAACTGATCAATCTTGGAGAGATCAGGGGAGGTTTCTAGGAGCTGAATCTTTGGGTTCCGCTTGACTTCGAGGTTCTGATCGACCACCTTTTTGAGCGCATCAATCCCTTTTTCCTTGTGCCCAACCACCTCGACGACATCTGCGCCGAGAAGCTCAGAAAGTCGGTGGGTATCCAGCGTCAACTGCTTACGCTGAACGCGATCCACCATTGTGAGAGCCACAACCATAGGGATCTCTAGCTCAGCAATCTGCGAATAAAGGAAAAGATTACGCTCTAGATTTGAGGCATCAAGGACACAAATGAGGAGATCAGGTTTTGCATGACCAGCAATCTGCCCTTTGATGGCGGAAATAGCAATCTTCTCGTCTTCGGAAACGGCTGTGAGGCTATAAAGTCCAGGAATATCGATGCAATGGACCGGTTGCGATGGAAGTTTTAGAGATCCTGAAACTTGCTCTACCGTAACGCCGGGATAGTTTCCTACCTTCTGCCGAGATCCGGTCAGGGCATTGAATAGAGTTGTCTTTCCGGCGTTGGGATTTCCAACAATTGCGACCGTTAAGGTCTTGTTTTCAGTAGCGGTCATACCAGGACTTAGTCCAGCTTCTCAAGGACGAAACCAGTTGTTTCACCCTTTCGAAGACAAAGGCGGTATCCACGCAGATCAATCTCGATTGGATCACCAAAAGGCGCAACTTTAGCCACCCGGAACGATGTTCCTGCGGTTAGGCCCATTTCTTCTAGCCTGCGGCACTCTTCGAGGGCCGAATCAACCGATACCACACGGACATTCATGCCCTGCTTAAGATCTGAAAACGTCATGATTGCGCCATTAGCCACTGGCATAACGCTAATCTACCTAAAGATGTAAAGATTGTGCGAGATACTCGCCAGATCAGTTCTGTAGCAGGGCGGTGACTTACTTGACGATAACTTTAAACAAAGCTGGATCGACTTTGCCATCAACCGTGAGATTAACATCCCACTGGCTTACAACTTCAACTTGAATTCCACGGTCCGCGGCTACGGATTGCTTCTCCACATATTGAAGGAGGTCACCTTCTTTTGTGATTGCCATCTGATAAGTTCCTACTGCTTGCGCTCCCGCATAAGGTCGGTATTTACCCGTGACTAACCAGCAGTTTTTGCCACCAATCACTTTCGAACCATTTATCTCGCGAGTTTCCCATTGGGCAATCCGGTAGACCAAATCATCCCTTCCCGCAATAGCAATATCTAGGGGCATGGAACGATCCCCTATGCTCTTGGCTGAAGCGCCATAAATGGTGGCTATGGTGTGTTCAATCTTGACCCGAGGGTTCTTCACAGGTTCTACCAACCTAAGAGTAGGAGCGGCCAAGAATTTGTCGTTGGGAACACTGTAAGAAAACATGCTGCCATCACTGGTGACCAACCATTTTGATGGGAACTCTGGGTCTGGGTTCGCTACTTGTTTTTGCTGAAGGATGTAAAGCTTCGCTGGTCTCTCGTATTGAAGCTGGGTGCTTAAGGATGCTGAGCCTTGAGCCGCAGCCACCGTCAACTTTATGTTTCCGGTAATCGTTTTGGCACCGTGGTAGTGCGCCAGCATGTTGTCGATCAAGCTCTTGGCAGATGGTGGCTCTTGAAACCCATATGCGTACATCGATAACAGCGCAACCGTTTGGCTCAACATTGATCTATTCTCCCCGCTTCCAATTGATATCAGGATGCTCCATCTGATAGTTAACCCACCTTGCTGCAACAAAAAGCCAGTCAGCAAGCCGATTCAGATAGATTCTGATCTCTAGACGCACGGGTTCGACGGAATGAAGTTGCAAAAGGGTTCGCTCTGCCCTCCGACAAACGGCTCGGGCAAGGTGTAGGCGAGCTGCGGCTTCGGAACCTCCGGGAAGAATAAAGTTACGGAGTTCTGGGAGATCTAGGTTCATCTGATCTATCTCCACTTCCAATCTCTGCTCTGAGGCTTTCTGAATGGTTGCAAAACGATCCTCATTGGGCGAGGCTAACTCCGCCCCGATCTCGAAAAGTTCGCTCTGCACCAACAAGAGAGAGTCTTGGAGATTCATCCCTTCAACGCAAGCGTTGGTGAATCCAATGCTTGCATTCAGTTCATCAATGTCACCGATTGCGCCAACTCGCCAACTAGTTTTGCTAACCCTCTGCCCACCAATCAATCCGGTATCACCGTTATCGCCGGTGCGGGTATAGATTTTCACTTCTTGGACCTGAGGACCATCCAAGCGAATCGCGGCAAGTTTTTTGCCTTGGCTATCTTCTTAGGATTTAAGATGAGTCGCCAAAGCCATTCGATGTGCATGGCTTGAAAAACCTTTGGGGCACGCTTAGCCTTGCCAGAGAAGACATCGAAGGAACCACCAACCCCCATCGCAACAGAGGCTTGAATGATCGACTGGGTTGCCCGAATGAATTTCTCTTGTCGGGGAATACCCATGGCGACAAAAAGGAAATCTGGGCGGGTCTCCGCAACTTCTTGGGCAACGACCGCATCACTTTCGGCGGGAAAGTACCCGTGTCTCGCTCCCACGATATTACAGCCCGGATGCTTTAGTCGCATCTTTTCTGCCGCAAGCTCGGCTACTCCTGGAGCTGCACCTAAGAAATAGATTCGATAACCCTTATCTGCAGAAAGGCCACAAATGCGGTCCACAAGGTCTACGCCGCTAACTCGCTCCGTGATTGGCTTCCCTGCTCTGTTGGCGGCCCAGATGACTCCAATACTATCGGGTGTTTTCAAGTCCGCACTTTTGAATATTGCGTTCCACTCAGGATCAGATTGAGCTTGGACGATGCCCGCAGCGTCTGCTGTAACTACCAAATGTGGCTGCTTTGATTGGACAAACTCTTCAAGCAAACTAAGGGTCTGATCCATGCCCAACCGATCAACCGGCATCCCAAGGATGTCAACTTGATCTGGACGGACAATATCAGACTGAAGCGTCATAGGAAGAAATTTTACCTTTGGCTCTAAATGAACCTACTGGCGTGCATTGTCCCGCAAAATTGCAATGATGCCAAGTGGCAAGGATCGTAAATAGGCCTAAATTCGGTCTCTAATTACCCTACTCCGTCCATATGTTCGTCAGTGTTGGCACTGTTTTAGTCAAACCCGCACATTCAGCCCTAAATATCTTCAGTACAAACGGTATCATCTTAGGTAGAAATGAGTGCCACCGCCACGGCGTCTAAGATTCGTCTAAAGATTCTCCGCCAATCCGAAGCCTCGGCTGAGTCGTATTGGGAGACTTTTGAAATTCCTTATTTCGACAAGATAAACGTTATCTCGGCGTTGATGGAGATTCGCAAGAATCCAGTTACCGCTGATGGACGTAAGGTCGAGCCTCCTGCTTGGGAAGCCGCTTGTCTAGAGGAAGTCTGTGGTTCATGCTCCATGAACATCAATGGGCGGATTCGTCAGGCCTGCACAGCCTTGATTGAAGAGGTTGGTGAATTGGTAGGCGATACGTACATGGTGAGTTTGGAGCCAATGAAGAAGTTCCCACTCGTGCGAGACTTGCTAGTTGATCGAACTCGGATGTTTAATAACCTGAAGAAGGTTAAGGGCTGGGTGCCGATTGATGGCTCGTATGACTTGGGAATGGCACAGCCACAAGATGACCACGTTCGCCAACTGCGTTATGCCCTTTCGAGATGTATGTCTTGCGGTTGTTGTTTAGAGGCTTGCCCTCAGATTAACGAGAAATCGCCCTTTGTTGGACCGGCTGCGATTGGTCAGGCACTTCTCTTCAACCTTCACCCTGTTGGTAAGAATCTGGAGAATGACCGGTTTGATTTCTTGACCACAGAAGAAGGCATCACAGGTTGCGGCAATGCTCAGAACTGCGTCAAGGTTTGTCCTAAGGGAGTTCCGCTAACGCTTTCCATCGCTCAGTTGAACCGAGATACCACTGTTTACAAGATCAAAAAGTGGCTTGGTGTAGGCAACTAGCTAGCAAGACGCAAAGCGTTTTCTTATGAAAAGCGGGCTGAGTTTGATAACTCAGCCCGCTCTTCTTTTACAACTACTTCTTTGCGAGGAACTTGGTGAGCTCTTCGGAGTTTGCAGGCACCTTGATATCGCCTTTCACGATCTTGGCACTGATCTCCTTCACTTTCTCAAGATTCTCTTTGCCGATTTTCTCTTTCGTGAACTTCATTTCACTCAGACCAACTCCACCTGCTTTCAAATCGTAAACCTTACTGCCAGCGGAAAACTTGTCTTGAGTTAGGTCGCCGATTGTTTGGTAAACCGCTTCATCCACTCGCTTGATCATGCTGGTGAGTACAAAACCTTTCTCAACCTCATCCTGATCGCTGTCAACACCAATTGCAAACTTTCCTTGCTCTTTGGCTGCGGCAATAACGCCAAGGCCTGCCCTGCCAGCGGCATGGTAGACAATATCGGCCCCAGAGGAATAGAGGATGTTTGCAGATACTTTGCCTTTATCTTGACTATCCCAGTCTCCGGTGTATTTAGCCGGAAGGAATTCAACTTCAGGGTTAGCCGTTTTGATTCCAGCCTCAAAGCCCGTTTGGAACTTCTTTATAAGGGGGATTTCCATTCCACCAACAAATCCAATCTTCTTGGTTTTGGTAGTAAGGCCAGCTAAGTAACCGGCAAGGAAACTTCCTTCTTGCTCTGTAAAGAGTAGAGATCTCACATTCGGGGCAGTCACGCTTGCATCCACGATGGCAAACTTTACATTGGGATACTTTGGAGCTACGGCTTCAAGCGCTTTCTGCTGAGTAATACCAATGGCGAAAACAATATCGCATCCGGCGTCAGCCATCGCACCGAGGTTGGTTTCAAAATCTTTCTCAAGCTTGGATTCAATATGTTTTTCTTGGATACCAAAATCTTTGATCGCTCGCTTGATACCGGTATAGGCGCTGTCGTTGAAGGACTTATCTCCAAGGCCACCCCGATCAAAAACAACTCCAACAAGCAATTGCTTTCCGGTATTGGTTCTGCCAGAACCGTTACTAGGGGTGAAATCTCGCGCTGCGGGATTATCAAGCGCAGAGTTTGTATTGTTCTGCCCCGCGCACCCTACTATGGCCGAGAAAATGGCCATTATCCCTATCCAGCCTGACAATCGTTTGATCACGTTTCGTATTCCTCCCCAAAAGGGTAAACTAGTTTATTATGGCGCATACGGAGTCTTGCGCCTTAGGAGTTCCCCCGTTTGATTACCTGCCATCTCACTAAGCTGGAAACTGCACTCGATCAGATCAAAAAGACAAACCCTAAGCTAAAGCCTGCTGATGCAGCGCTGATCGCTAGTGCTCTATCCCTCACGGGACGCCATGCAATCGCCATCTACGATGGTGAGCAATATCAATGTCCTGAGGACTATGACCGACTTACCAAAGCGATGGTTGGTCAGTTGCAGATGGTACAGGAAGGAATTGACAATACAGCTCCTAAGAAAACAGCCAAAACGGTTGTTGAGGAAGAGCCCGTTGTTGTTACCGTGGGCTTGATGCCCAATCTTGCTGCTGGCGAAAGAATCTTATCCGGTCGAGATGAACTGAAAACCAAGCTCAGCGACATCCTTCAAGATGGCGTCGAGTTTGTTTACTCCGGGATCGATATTCTGTGGCAGTGGACTCTAGATCGAGTGAACTGGTCAACCGTGAGTGACACCGAGCTAAGCCGACGCATCAAGATCAAGGCTAGCTTCACCGAGGGCGCAGTCGGTATCGAGATGGGTGCCGCGGGTGCTAAGAAGAAGGCACCGGCAAAGAAAGCCGCTCCGGTTGCTGATGTTGAGCCAGAAGCTGTTGAGGCTTAGGCTAAGCCTCTGAACTTTAGGATTCGCCGCTGAATAGAGCGGCTTAACTTCACCCAACGCGACATATAGAGCGTTGGGTGTTTGTCTTCAAAGGCCTCTAGTTTTTTCAGGTTATCAAGTTGTCGCCAATAAACTAAGAAGTCTTTGTATCGCCAAGCATGGAACAGAATGGGTTCATAGAACTCGCAGTATCGCTGCCGAGAAACGTAGCGACATTCATTCTTCAATACATTTAGGTAGAGCTTGCCTACAAGTCCCGCAGCACTGTGTTGAAACTGTTTCTCTTGAGGAATCAAGTGTTCGTAGCGATTCAGTTTTATCATTGCAAGGAGCATGCAAACTTCTTCTGAAGCATGCTGTCCGCGCACAAACGGATCAAATCCGTAAGAATCGTAATTCTTTTCAACCTCTCGCATTTCCGTCAGAAACTCCGTGTAATCTGGTTTCCTCTCGTAGTAGGCCATCCCTCCGTTGAATCTGGGCATGCGTTCAATGCTGTACTTCTTAAAGATTTCCTCGACGGGCAACCCATGGAATACCCCTTGTGTCTCCCAATGGCCTTGAACTGCGAAAGAATGACCGCTGCAGTATTCAAAGATGGGGTCGAGTCGCTTAAACGCCAACATGTCGACGTCGATCGCAAGAACTTCATCGGCATCGGTTCTTTCTAGCGCGGTGAGTTTATCCAGCGCACTTCTTTGTCCCTGCACCGGAAGAACGACATCAAAGTAGCGATGCCAATCGTAACCTTCAATATCGGTAACGATCACCCGTTTATGAGTATCTCCGACTAAACGTAAAGACCGCCCAAGCCCCATCGCCATCTCAGCAAACTTGGGTTTGCCTCGGGCCACGGTATAGACGATTCTTTTACTCATCGGCTAGGCAGGATACCTGCTTGCACCTTGAAATCAGGAACGCCTAGAGCTTGCCCCTGTATTTTAGGAATCGCTTTTCGAAGGACCTTCTCAGGCGGAGACTACGACTCATGTATCTTGGACCTCGCTCATCAAAATGCTTCTCCAGCCTCTTTAGCTTTTCCAACTCTCGCCAGTAAACATTCAACTTGGCAAAATAATGGGCATGAAATACATATGGCTCCACCAAGCGAACATGGGGGTTCCCAGTAACGAAACGGCATATTCCGGTCATCACATCAATATGGAGCTTTCCTATCAATCCGACGCCAGATTCGTTCAGCCCAAGGCTTAAAGGGAGAACTCGACCAACCCCTGTCTTCGCCATGGCTATCGCTAAACAAGGTTCGTCCGAAGGCTTACCTCGAAGTTTTTCAAAGCCGAATTCATCGTATCTCGACAAGGCTTGACGTGTTTCCTCTATAACTCTCTTGCCTGCATCCGTCCGCTCGTAAAAGACCACTCCCGTGTTAAATCTTGGGAATTCTGTGACACCAAGCTTTTTACATATGTCGGTAATCGAGGCCTCATACCAAACTCCATCCTTGACGGCTCTTCCTGCGAGCGCTGTTCCTGATCCTCTTCCCAGTTCAAAGATGGGTGCCAATTTCTTGAAAACAAGACAGTCAGCATCAATAAAGAGAACTTCATCCGCGTCAGTAGTCTCTAATGCCGTGAACTTCGCGAAGTAAGGACTTTTCGTTCCATCATCAATTGGAGCCACGACTTTGTGAAAGTATCGCTCCCAATCAAAACGTGGATTATCTGTAACCACGACTCTCTCTGTCTCATCTTCGATTAAGCTGAGCGAGCGACCGAGTCCCATTGCCATTTCGCCGTATTTATCGGCACCAGTGGCTACCGTATAGATGATTCTCTTCAAGATAGAGTGCCCTTGAGCTTCAGGTATCTACGCTCTATGGAACGGCGTAGCTTAAACCATCTTGACCTATATCCAGGGCGTGTTCGATCTTCATATTGCTCTAGCTTCTTTAGAAACTCTAGCTGTCGCCAATAGATTGAGAAATTTGCATACTCGCTAGCGTGGAATACAAATGGTTCAACATAGCGGACGTGTGATTTTCGAGAAAGAAATGAACATTGGTTTCTACGCACATCCATGCGGAGTTTGCCAATCATTCCAGAGCCGGTGTTCATGAAGTTTGTGTCGTCTGGAATAACTTCTCCGATTCCGGTTTCCATCATGCCTAGAGCTACACATACCTCCTCTGATGCTTTTCCTCGGAAATCGCCAAAACCAGAGGAAGCATAGCTTTCCTCCTGTTTCTTCATGGCGGTTAAGAGAGTTTCAAAATCTGGATTCGACTCATAGTAAAGTGCACCGCCATTGAATTTTGGAAGCTGCGACAGATTCTTAGCAGCAAGAACTTCCTTCACTTCCGCGCCATGCCACTTCCCTTCAGTTTGCCATTCTCCCTGCACGGCGAACGTCTTTCCTTCGCAATAAGTAAAAACAGGAGCAAGCCTTTTGAAGGCAAGACAATCCACATCCAAAGAATAAACGGATTTTGCGTCCAGGTAATCAAAAGCTAGAAGCTTATCAAGAGCCGATCTCGGAGTTTTCGGCTTGAAAACATAGTCAAAGTATCGCTTCCAGTCGAATCCTTCAAGGTCCGTAACGATCACCCGTTGTGTTTCGTCACCAATCAAGCTAAGTGAACGGCCCAAGCCCATGGCCATCTCTCCGTACCGTTCCTTTCCGGTTGCGGAGCAGAACATCACCTTGAGAAGATCAGACAGTTCTTACCACCTCACGATAGATGTCATTCACTTCTCGAGCGTACCTATCACGTGTGAAACGATTGAAGACTTGGCCTCGTCCTTCTTCGCGAATTGATTTATATAAGGAAGGCTTAGCTTTTAGGGACAGAATCTCATCAGCTAGCGCGACTTCATTTCCAGCCGCGAAGAGAAGACCAGATACCCCATGCTCTATGATCTCGGGCGTTGCACCAGAATCGCTTCCTATAACGACGCAACCATGGGACATAGCCTCAACCGTAACTCTTCCGAAAGCCTCTCGCTGAGATGCCATGGCAAGCACATTGTGGCTTTTGTATAGAGAAGTTGGATCAGCTAAATACCCGGGTGTAATCAGCCCTTCTGGCAGGATTGAATCTAGTTCGCGGTGAAAGTCAGTTGGAATGTCTCCCGCGATGGTTAATGTGGCGTCGTGCCCTTGTCGCCGAAGACGTGCTACTGCACGAGCAACTACGTCATGACCTTTGGCAACGCTTGCCCGTCCAACACAAAGCACTTGAATCTTGTCTCCAAACGACCTCTCGGATAGTGGCTCTCTGGCCTGATCTGCTTCAAGTGGACCATTGTAAATGAGTTTGATTTTTTCATCCGGGCAGAATGTTCGCATCCCTTCGCAAGAGTGTTTGGATATACCAACCATCTTAAAGGTCGTGTCCTCAATCAATTGACGAACCCGATCAAACCCAAGGTAGAAGAAGCCCGCCTTCGGGGGCATGCCTTCCCGCACGTGCCAAACATGGGGCAAGCCTGCTCGCTTTGCGGCCATTGCTCCAACTGGCGTTACCACTGAATTCGTATGGACAATGTCAAATCGATCGTCCGCAATCCAACGTGATGCCTTTTTTGCTTGGTTCTTGGCAATCAAGAACTTCCTCATCCAGTGATAGCTTGTCCTAGAATGCACCCAATTTCTGCACGGCAAAATCCTTGTTGCAATCCCGGAACGGTTAAGCAAGTCGGTTAGGGGCCCCCGTTCAGGAGCCGTAGCCATAACTTCAACCCGCAGGGCACGAAGCCCAACGGCAAGATCATACAGAGATCGCTGGGCTCCGTAGAGAGCCGCCGAATGCGAAATCAACAAGACCCTCATATAGCCTAAGGACGACTCAATTTATTGTAGAGATAGGACATGATTGAAGCCATGACGTGCGGTCGGCTGGTGTCTTTCCCGATGCTATGATCGTCTCTTGGATAAGCCAGCATATCGAAGTAGCGGCCATTGTCAATGAGTCGTTGTATCAACCGAGCAGTGTCTTGGTAAAGGACATTATCGTCCAGCATCCCGTGAACCAATAGCAGATTATCTTTCAGGCCATCTGCATAAGTGATTGGGGAAGATTTCTCAAAGAACTTATCCTTGTCATCCTTCACCATGCCGATGCGTCTGCGGGTGTACCATTCGTTGTAAGTTTTCCAATCGGTAACGCTTGCAACGGCTACGCCTGTGTCGAACACGCCTGGTTTCGTCAATAAGGCCATGCATGTGAGGTAGCCGCCGTAGCTCCAACCCCAAATGCCAACGCGGTTAGGCTTCACATAGCCCAGATCAACCAGATACTTCTTCGCCGCAATAGCTTCATCCGTATCAATAATCCCCATCTGGCGGTAGTAGCCACTATTGAATTCACCGCCATATCCCCAGCTGGAACGAAAATCTACGCAAAGAACCACCATTCCCAACTCAATCGCCGCATAGTTCTCAAAGTAGCCACTCCAGGCCATCTTCCCCGAGTCAGCGTAGATGTTGCTCAACAAAGCAGGATGTTTTTTCGTTAAGTCGAGGCCTGGCTTGGTGATCAGGGTTCCGTGAATCATCTTGCCATCTGGACCAGGGAACGACACTTCACGATAATCTGCCCACGAGATTTTCTTGAACTCAGGCAATTGACTCTCCGTCAATCGCTTTGCTTGGGGTTCAACCGCGTACAGCTCGCTATTGATGGTTCGATTACTAGCCATGGTGGCAATTGCTAGACCATCATCACTAACAAGGGGTCCGTCTGCCCAGTTAAAGTTTTTGGGTGATGAATATCCATCTTGCATCACCACATGCACGGTGAGTTTTCCATCTGGTTCAACAACCGTAATCTCGGTCTTTAGTGGACTTCTTCCGGCAGTGACTAGAACCAGGCGGTCACTGTTCTTGGGCCGAAGCATGGCTCCCACATCATGACTCTTCTTGTAAACAGGCACGATGTTTTTTCCATCTGCATCCATTCTGTAGATAGAACGATAACTAAACTGACCACCCATCAAATCCGTTCCGAACAGAATTTTGCTGGAATCACGGGTCCAGGTGAGCGGCTGCCAATCATTGATATAATTCTTGGGAGCCTTTTCCTTGTAGATATCTTCTTTCTTTAGGCTTGCCGCATCGACCACAGAGATCGTGAATTCCTGAAAGTCATCTTTCTGCCAAGCAAGCGCAATTCGCTTACTGTCTGGACTCCACACTGCCTCTTTTATCCATAAATAGCGTGGCAAGCCACTAACCCAACGGATGATCCCTCCATCGGCAGATACAACCCCAACTTGGTTGTCTTGCGAAAGGTCGCCGTTCCACATGCGCTGGATATTGACAACCTCAGCCTTATCCTTACTGAAGTCCATCATTACGTGACGGCCAAGCTTGCTGCTATCTGACCAGGAGATCAGTAGGTTTTTAGAGTCTGGTGCCCAATCAAAACTGTCGATACTGGTGTTGGGCCTACTAATAAATGTTAACTGCTTGGTTCTTCCCGTTTTCCTATCCATTCGAAAAACGTTTTGTCCAACTTGATAAGCAAGCCAGTTTCCATCCGGGCTAAATTGAAAGCTTCGTGCTCCGGTATTTCCATCAAACAAGGGCAACATGTCGGTGCCATTTGGCTTTACAGTCCATGTTCTACCCTTGTAGCTAAACAAGATTTCTTGGCTATCTGGAGACCATTGGAATCCTCCTGGCCCGCCATCATATAATTCAGCTTCCTTTTTCTCTTGTTCTGTCCGAGTGTCGTCTTGCCGAGGCAGATCGTAAATCTTTGAAGCTTCTACGATGCGGCGTTTTGCCCCGGAAGGAAAATCTAGGACCCACACATCCAGTCTTCGCTCTCCAGTTTGGTTCCATCCAAACACAATGCGTTTGCCGTCAGGTGACATCACGGGTGCTGCTGGGCTTCTACCATTTAGGAGCGGGTACTGGTAGTACCTTTCCAAGGGTATGTCCGCCTTTGGAAGTGGCTGCGCAAAGCAGATCGTGCTTAGAAAAGCTGTCGCAAGGATAATTTTTTGAACACTCATGGAACTGGAGTTATTTACCCGAGTCCATTGCGCTTAACCACTAAAGCTAGGTCGCTATTCTGCAAATGTCCACACTCTAGCTTCCCGATCCTTCGCCCATGCATTCACAGGCATCGTCTACTAGATACAAAGGGAGTTATGAAATGAAGATTTGGATAATCACTGTTGCGTTAGCATCGGCTGCCATTAGTTCAGCTCAGACTGTTGTGGTCAATCGCATGGGAGGCTACGCATACAATTCTCCATACAACCGCCTTTACAATCAGCGTAGTCAAATAACCTTTTCGGGAGTGGTTACCGGGGTTCAACGAGTGAAGCCAATGTCGAATATGGATACCGGGGTGACGCTATTGGTAAAGAACAATAAGGGGGGAGGAACCGCGGTAGTTGACCTTGGGCCAGCTTGGTTCGTAGATCAGCAAGTCACTAAGATTAAGCCAAAAGCCAAGATTCAAGTAACAGGATCAAAAGTGATGGTGGATGGGCGTGGCGTCATTTTGGCCAAGCTTGTTCAGTCAGGTAAAAGCGTTCTCGCTCTCCGTCGGATCAACGGAGCTCCCTATTGGGACATTGCGGATCCAGTTGCATCCGCTAATCTTGGTACAGACCCGAATGTTTTTGAGATCACCGGCACACTGGAAGGCTATCGGATTTTTGGCGAGGGGGATAATCGCTACGCCGGTCTAGTCCTAAACACACCAAGCGGAAACATCACCATCGATCTTGGACCGCAATGGTTCTTTCAACCGCAGGGATTTGTTTTTAACCCGGGTTCAAATATCACTGTCGCTGGAAGCGGAAACTATCGCCTCGATCCCTACTCCAACGTCATTCCGGCCTATTGGTTTAGGATAAACAATCGGACTACATATCTGCGCAATCCACAAAACGGAATGGGCATTTGGCAAGGTTGGCGTCCTTAAGGTACTGGTTGGGTAGCAGACCCTGCTACCCAAGACCCTTAGCCCAATATAGCTTTTGCCCGTAGAACGACATTCTCAGGCGTAAAGCCAAGCTCAGACATGGCAGTTCCACCGGGAGCAGAGAGACCGAAGCGATCTATTCCAATGCTGGCCGTCGCATATTTCGTCCACCCAAAAGTGCTACCTGCTTCGACGCTAAGAGTCGGTATTCCCTTTGGAAGTACCGAGGCTTGATAGGGCAAGTCTTGCTTCTCAAACAAGAACCAACTTGGCATAGAAACCACCCGGGTAGAAATACCTTCAGCCTCAAGTACCTCTGCAGCCTTTACGCAATGTTGAACCTCACTGCCGGTTCCGATAAGAATAATCGCAGGGCTTCCGCTACTTGCTTCCCTCAGAACATAAGCTCCCTTTTCTAATGGGTGATTTTTCACATCCTCCGAGGTTAGTGCCGGAAGGTTTTGCCTGCTTAAAACCAACAAGGTCGGAGTCTTTTGGGACTCTAAGGCCACCTTCCAAGCCGCCGATGTCTCGTTGCCATCACAAGGACGAATCAAATTGAAGTTCGGCATGGCTCGGAATGAGGCAATGTGTTCTACCGGTTGGTGAGTGGGACCATCTTCACCAACTCCGATGGAGTCATGAGTGAACACCAAAATGGTTGGACACTCCATCAAAGCAGCTAGCCGCATGGATGGCCGGCAGTAGTCGGTAAAGATAAAGAAGGAACTACCAAAGCCGCGAGTGGCTCCGTGTAACGTAATCCCATTGGCTGCGGCAACCATAGCATGCTCGCGAATGCCAAAGTTGATATTCTTTCCAGCTGGGGTCTCAGGTTGAAAATCCGAAGAGTTCTTTTGGTGGGTGAATGTGCTTTCTACAAGGTCAGCAGCACCGCCAATCAAAGTTGGCAGGTAGTCCTGAATTGCGTTCAAAACGACTTCCCCTGATTTCCGCGTCGCGATCGTGTCTGAGATTGTTGGAAGTGCATTGATCCAATCGGAACCTAGATTGCCATCAATCGCATCTTGCAACGTCTTCGCTTCTGCTGGATATACCTGTGCATAAGCGGAGAACCTACTCTCCCAATCTTGCTCTTCGACACTTCCCTTCTCAATTGCCGATCGATACTCACTTAACGCCTCTTCTGCCACATAGAAGTCAGGCTCTAGGGGAATGCCCAATGCTTCTTTGGTCAACTTGACTTCATCTGGGCCAAGGGGAGAGCCGTGGACTTTTGAGGTTCCAGCTTTATTGGGCGACCCAAATCCGATGGTAGTTCGTGCAAGGATCAAGGACGGGCGGTCGTCTGCTTTGGCTTCGATAAGAGCTTGATTAACTTCCTCAACGCTCATCCCATCGATTCGCTTAGTGTGCCATCCATAGGCTTTAAATCTGGCTTCCACATCCTCAGTGAACGTAATCTCTGTTGAGCCATCGATAGAAATCTTGTTATCGTCGTAAAGAAAGATCAGCTTGCCAAGCTTCAAGTGCCCAGCCAAGGAAGCGGCCTCGGCGGTAATTCCTTCCATGAGATCGCCATCAGAGCAAATCCCATAGGTGAAGTGGCTGATGATCTCATGATCAGGTTTGTTGTAAGTAGCTGCGAGGAATTTTTCCGCAATCGCAAATCCCACGGCTGTTGCAAGTCCTTGTCCTAAAGGTCCGGTTGCCATTTCCACACCTGGGGTCAAGTGATTCTCAGGATGTCCGGGTGTTCTGCTGTTCAGTTGTCGAAATTGCTTTAAATCTTCCAGCCCAAGATCGTAACCGGTGAGATACAGCAAGGAATAGATGAGCATCGAGCCATGCCCCGCCGACAAAATGAATCGATCTCGATCAAACCAAGATGGGTTCTTGGGGTTATGCTTAAGATGCTTTGTCCAGAGCGTGTAAGCCATAGGCGCGCAACCCATTGGCATTCCAGGGTGGCCACTGTTCGCTTTTTGAACACCATCGATCGAGAGGCCGCGAATCGCATTGATGCAGAGAGTCTGAATATCTGTTGAAAGAGTTGCGCTCACATTCGAAGGGTACCCGCCGCCATCGAACGGAATCACTTTGATAGGCGGTCATCAACATGTGAACGGGTATCTTGCCAACGTGCGTATCACGGCTCTTGGAATCCTTCTTGCGGCCAGCTTGGCCCAAGCTCAGAAGTCAGACGGCATCTATGAACCGGCAAAGGGACAGCCCGTGGCTTGGTCCGTTAACGCTGCAAAAACGCTGATCTGGGGCGGAAAACCCTACTTGCCGGTCGGCATTCGAGTAGATGGTCAACCTGCCGGTATTCATGCGGCAAAGGCCGCTGGTATTCAAGACCTTTTAGTTGAGCTTCCCGCTTCGGGAACCGGTTGGGATGCTGCTGTCAAAACTTTGGAAGAGAATTCCATGCGGTACCTGATTGAGGTGAGTTCTCTGGCTCCAATGGCAAGAGGATATGCCATCGAGCCTCAAGCGTATAGCATTTCCGGTATCACCGAAGCTCGCCGCATCGAAGCTACGATTCCCGGAGCCTCCAGCGTACTCACGGTATTGATTACCAAGCGTGATAATAACGTAGAGCGAATCTCTCGTCGAACTCTGGAGAACGGAAAGTTGAGCATGGATGTACGTCCGCTCAACGACTTGGACCACGTGCTCTTAATCTATCCAGAGATGAGAAGCACCGAACAGCCAGATCTATGGGAAGCAATGGATGAGCACCGAGATACCATTGTTACATCTCTTAAGAATCACGCTCCTGGACCTGGTTTTCGTGGGCTGGTCAATCCCTTAGGGCGTACATTTACCCTGGCTAGAAATGAAATGAGGTTTGTGCCCAATAATCCTTATTTCCGATACGAGCTTCGTACTTACCTTGAGAAGAAGTATCGAAATGTGGATGTCGCCATTCGAGCTTGGTCGTTATCAGCAAACCAGTTTAAAACCTTCGACGATCTGGCACGACTATGTCCTTTGTGGGCGGGATCAAAGGGTATTCCACAAGTTTGGGATCCCAGTAACGATTTGTTGGTGCCCGTTGATATGCGCCGGTCAGCCATTTGGAAAGACCTGCGAGACGTGGTTGCCTCTGCCGGAGCTCGCCGCTACCAAAGACTTACCGCTGCGATTCGCCAAGCAACAGATGTTCCTGTAGTTCAAGAATGGAGTGGCTGGGCGCCTGCTTATGAAGGTGAAGCCATTGCAGTGGATGGAGTCGGCGCGCGAGTTGTGGGCCAGAGCCCGACCCAACAGATTGAATCAGCAAGCCGAGCGGTCAGCACTATTTATCGATGGAAAACCCCAGGCTGGTTGTTAGCTACCGAAGTAGATTTGACCAGTGATCCTGGCCAATGGCAAGGGCTTATTGATGATTTAGGCGCATTGGGAATGCGTGGGTGGTTTGGGCGAACGTCTTCTCCTGACCAAATGAAGCTACTTGCCGCCATTGCAGCGGCTAAAGCCAACGATACTTCCCTGCCTGCCTACGCATCCAAGGCGATCTACTTCCCGGAGAATGCTCTCAACCCAGCCACCGCACAACGCTTACCGGGCGGGAGTTGGTGGCTCCCCACTCCTCAGAGCGGTAATCGAGTGGATCTAGGCACTCAATTTGCGGGATATCGCCTCTCAGACGGCGCTAATAGCTTCTTTGCAATTTGGTCTACTACTCAGCCGGTGCGGGTAAAGCTCCGCACAAATAAAGCTAAACAACTCACGTTTAGCGCAGTGGATGGCACCGAAGTAAATCCCAAGAATGTGAAGGGAGGAGTTGAAGTTACGATTGGTAATGTTCCCCTCCTGGTGTATGGAACAGACGATATTCCGGTTCCAGAACCTGCAGTACAAGAAACCATCGCCCGCTTTGCGGCTTTGATGAAAATCTCAGAGCAGCGCAAACTTGACTTTATAGAAGCTCGCTACGGCTTTAGCGACGCCCTTTCTGGCTTGGATGTAAATCCCGGGGGTAGCTTCCCAATGATGCGTCAATGGTACTGGCGTCTTGGTGCGCAGTTTGCTGACTACACTTGGCTAGAGGCTGAAGTCTCCAAGGATCAGAATTTTAGCGAGGTGCTAGACACCCCAGGTTCCTCAAGCGGCCGAGTACTCAATCTTAAATCCTCGCTCGAAGCATATGCTCAGGCGTACTATGCAAACTACACATTCTTAGGGCGATCTGATGAAGAGCTGGAAGTATGGGTAGCCGCGAAGGTTCCAGCCCAAACTCGACAATACGTCAGTTTGACCGTAGGAGGACAACTCCTCACTATTCAAGGTGAAGGTTTATCTGCATATGGAGATGGTTACCAGTGGTACCGACTTGGGACAACACGAGTGGTGCCAGGCACCAACAAGATTCGTCTCGCTGTGGATGCTCCTCAAGGTGCAGACTTGGCGATTGACACAATCCTCTTGTATCCCGGCACGTTCCGACCAAACGGAATCATTCCTCCAGATCCCATTGACTTCTCGCAGGTAACGATCAAGAAGGGTTAGCTTAGAAAGGGATTCTTTCGATCCCGCATGGCTTCAACCGATAATAGCTCCAGATCAGCGTAAAGCTCTGGAGTTAGCTTTACTAGTCCATAAAAACAGGTTGGCTGTTCGAGTCGAACTGCCCAACCTGCGTCGCCAAAACTGTAGTGCCACCATTCATCGCGACAGTTTGAGAAGCCAACCGACATCATGGCCTCATAAAGCATCATGCGCCGTTTCCAAATCTCGGCATCGATTCCAAGCGTAAAGGTACGAGCCGCTTGATGACGCGTATAGGGTGACCAAACATCGACCTCATTGCCTTCTTCATCTAAAAGCCAAACATCTACGGCTGCGCCGGTGCAGTGCCCAGGAGGAGCTTTCTGATCAGTAGGAGCCACCCACCGACATACAGTGCGGCGTAAGGCAGTGTGATCTCGATTGGGAAAGGCTTCCTTCGCTGACTCCCAAACGAAGTCAAAGATTCTCTGCTGACGTTCAATGGGTCGCCAACCTTCAACGAGTCCAAGCGTGTAGGGCGCTTCAATCTTTAGTGATGCCTCGTGAACCATCTTAGCGACGGTCTCTCGCACATAAGGAATCACGTGAGGTCTCGCAATTCTTAGCTTTGGAGCGTATTCACGGATATCGACCAAAGGCTCGCCATTCTCAATTTCCGGAATACGGTTTAGAGCGCGAATAGGTTCTGGCCGACCTTGCGTACTGTCCCACCGACTCATCTAGGAGGTACCACCGGCCGAAAACCTGTGTTGGCGGGTTTTATTTCTTTGAAGACAAAGGGTGGAACATAAACAATATCTGCGGCCTCTAGCTTTGGATCATTGGGTGAACCCTTTTTGATCTTGTTCAGATCAAATTTTCTCACTCTCCCGCGACCTCCAAAAACCTTCCTAATCTCAACTTGATCTAGACCTGCACCAAGTTTCGTCCCGCCTGCCGATTCAAGCACTTCCAGCAAAGTCATTCCTGGTCTAAAAGGTACCAGCCCTACATTCTTCACTTCACCATGAACGCTGACGTATCGACCATTCTCATCACTGACAACGCGGACTACATCGCCTCTTTTCAGGAGAATCTTGCGGCCTGTGTCCGTCCAAGCGGCGCCAGCAACCGGATCATCCCCACGGAGAACCGAGATTTGGCCAATAATGGCGTGGCCAGTTAGTCCTCCGGCAGCTCCAACCGCTGATTCAAGGGTTAAACCACGAGTAAATGGCACAGCTCCAGGTTTCTTGACTGCACCAAGTACAAGAATCTCATTTGGCACACTTAGCTGAGGAACCAAAATTTGGTCGCCAGAGCGAAGGCTGAAGGCTCCTTCGGTTTCGCTGTTTATTCGAAAGGTCTTGCCGAGCGCAGAAACCACGATAATGCCCTCTAAATCGGCCGCATCGGTAGGTTCAGCCACTTGGAGGACTTCGGATAGGGTCCGAGGGCTACGAAGGCTCACAGAGCCGCTCAGGCGAACAGCTCCTCGAAATGTCACTTGTCCTTCTCTCTGCCCGAGCAATTCGATGCCTACCTGCCCTGCTCTGGGACCGACTGAGGTTTGCAGTTCGTTTGCCGCATCTTCAAGAGATCGTCCGGCGAGGTAGATCGGAAATCGAGTTCCCAGCCAAACAGCGCCATCTTCACCGAGAGAGAATTCTCCACTAGGACCACTTACTCCAGTTGAAGAAACTCGAATCCGGTCAAAAGGCCGAAGAGTCAAATCTTGAGCGAATGAAGAGCAAAATCCAACCCCAACGAAGATGATTGCTAATAGAAAGCGAATGGTGCCGCAGGCCGGATTTGAACCGGCGACCCTAGCATTTTCAGTGCTATGCTCTACCGACTGAGCTACCGCGGCACGGTGGGTTTTAGATTTTTTATGGCGCGGATGACGGGACTTGAACCCGCGGCCTCCGGCGTGACAGGCCGGCGCTCTAACCACTGAGCTACACCCGCGTGAGGTCTGAAAGTATGACACGGGGAATCTGGGAATGCAAGGGTCTACAGGGACCTTTGGTGATGAAATCCGTGACGTTGAGGAGCTTTTCAAGCAGGTTATTGCATCAAGCAATTGATTCAGCCAGCTTTTGCCACTGAAACCTAACTTGAAGAAAATTCGAAAATTCAAAGCTAAGCCATCAAGCGATGTGGGGTGGTTCGGTTAAGTAGCAACCAATACATCGCCAACTGTAGAACCATCTCAGAAAACTCAGCAGGATCTGTAGGCTTCTGAATAAATGAATTCGCTCCGGATGCATAAGCCTGCTCAATCTGCTGCTCATCTTCCGATGATGTGAGAACTACAACCGGCAGTCTCTTTGTCCGAGCATCGTTGCGAATGCGCGTGAGTACCTCAAGGCCACTCAGACGCGGAAGTTTCAGGTCAAGCATGACTACGGCTGGCATCACGTTCATGTCGCGACCAGCGTAGCTACCTGAACCAAATAGGTAGTCAATCGCTTCTTGACCATCACAAGCAACAACAACCTCATTCATGATGTTGTTACGACGAAGTGCGCGTAAGGTTAGCCTTTCATCATCAATATTGTCTTCAATCAATAAGATGACCTTACTATCGGAACCAGTTGAACCAAGGTTTGCCATGCTCAATAACCATTATCCACAAGCATCAGTGCAATGCGAGTATGATTTTATCCCTTCAGGATATACGACGGATAATGCCCTACCGTCGGTTTCATATCATATCCAGTTATCCAAAGAACATCTCCGTTTCTGTGTGTGCTAACTTCTCCCTATGGCCGTTGAGACCCAAGGACATATCGAACACACCAAACAAGATGCACGAATCGGTTTACCCGGTTTGATGCCAAGAAAGATCAATGTAACAATGATTGGCGCTGGAAGTGGATTTACAAATAGCATTCTTAGAGATGTTGTTTTGATCCCCGGATCTTTGGGTGGTGAACTCCGCCTGGTAGATATCGACGCGAATCGACTAGAACTAAGCCGGAAGTTGATGGCCAAGGTTCTGGAAGCAACTGGCGAAGATAAAAAATGGACCCTCAAGGCAAGTACCGACCGTTTGGAAATGCTTCCTGGGACTGACTACATTGTCAACTCCATTGAAGTCAGCGGGATTGAGTGCGTTCGCTTCGACAACGATATCCCCTTGGAATACGGAATCAGCCAGAACATCGGCGACACGATTGGCCCTGGTGGACTTTTTAAGAGTCTCCGCACTATTCCGGTGTGGCTTGATATCCTAAAGGATGCTGAAAGACTGTGTCCAAAGGCGTTGGTGCTGAATTACACCAATCCTATGAATATGATGTGTCTGGCTGCACAGAGGTCCAGTTCTATGGAAGTGGTGGGTCTTTGCCACTCGGTTCAAGGCACTTCAAATATGCTTGCGGGATACGCCGGAGTGGAGTATGAGAAAGTCCAGTGGAAGTGTGCTGGCATAAACCACCTGGCTTGGTTCACGGAGTTTAACGGCCCCGATGGACAGTCTCTTTATCCAACATTGATGGAGCAAGCCAAGGATCGCGAAAGCGAATTTTCTAAGGCAGATCCTGTGAGAACCGATATGATGCTTCACTTTGGAGCATTCATCACTGAGTCCAGTGGTCACTTAAGCGAATATCTTCCCTACTATCGCAAGCGCAAAGAGCTCCTTGATAAATACACCGATACAGGCTACCGAGGTGAAGAAAGCTTCTATGCCAACAACTGGCCAACGTGGCGAAAGAATCAGGATGAATACCGTGAACGACTGTTTAGAGGCGAGGAAGAAGCCAAGACAGAACGATCATGGGAGTATGGTGCTTGGATCATCGAATCGGTCGAAAAGAACCAACCGATTGTTATTCACGGCAATGTGGCGAACAACGGTTGCATAGAAAATCTTCCTCAAGATGGATGCGTTGAAGTTGCATGTCTCATCAATCACAATCGCGTGCAACCCATTCGGTACGGAAGACTTCCGCGCCAAATGGCAGCGATCTGCGCTTCAAACATGCATATGTTTGACATGGGCGTGGAAGCAATCTTAAACCGTTCCAAGGAAATGGCTGCACAAGCCCTTATGCTGGATCCGCTTTCTGCAGCAGTTTGCTGTCCAGCGGAGATCAAGGAGATGACTTACAAGCTCTTTGACGCTGAAGCAGAATATTTGGTGGAGTACAAGTAGCTTTTATCGAGATATCCCAGTTAAGTCTTAGCTGGGATATCAAGGCGTTAATCGATGTCCGGCCAGTTCCAATGTTTGCAGAGTGGTCGCCAGGTGATACTGAGGGACTAGTAGGTAGTCCGTATCGTAAGTCGAAACCGCAAACACGCTGACCCCCGCTTCTGCCAAAGGTACAAGGAGGCTAGCCAAAACTCCTTTCAAAGAGAATTCAAGCGGCCCTTGAACTTTGAGTGCTCGCCAATTGCGCTCAACCGATGATCCCTCTGGAGCTAGTGTCTCTTCACAAACCACAGAAACCTCGTCGCTGGTTCTGGTGATGCTAAAAAGTCCCTCACAAGCGGGAAAAGCAGGAATTGGGGAATCTGGCTTCAGGCGGGCTACGCAATACTTCCCTTCTAAAACACTGAACACGACGATGTGCTGAGTTTCTGACGACATGATCACACTACGCAAAGAAGTTTCGGACGTGTTCTCCTTGGATTTCTCCGTCAAGAAGGAAAGCATCATGTCCGTAAGGCAAGTCGATCAATTTGTGTTCCGCTCGTAGGCCCACTTCTTGCGCCATTTTCAAAAGCGTCTCACTTTGGTGGGTTGGATATAGCCAATCAGTTGTAAAACTCGCAAAGAGAAAATCCGCTTCGGCAGGTTCAAAGGAACTTAACTGGTAATAGTCAATCGCCTTGGTCAAGTAAAGAAGCGAGTTCGCATCAAACCTCTTCGTAAACTTGTCCCCTTGATAATTCAGATAACTTTCAACCTGAAAGTCAGTGGCGAGATGATAATCCGCCTTGGACTTTGATTGAAGCTCTCGACCAAACTTGGCTTCGAATGCCTGCTCGCTAAGGAAAGATAGGTGACCAATCATCCTTGCCACGGCTAGGCCACCGTCTGGCTCCGAGCCTTCCTCATACATCCCTCCGTTCCACCGGGGGTCGCGCATGATGGCTTGGCGTCCAGCTTCGTTAAATCCAATCTGCATTGCGTTATGTGATGCACTGCTTGCGGTAACAAACGCCTTTTTTACACGCGCGGGTTTGCGAACCGTCCACTCCAATACTTGCATCCCGCCCATACTGCCTCCAGCCACTCCGTGGAGTTGCTCTATATTCAGTTGGTCAATCAATCGGGATTGCACTTCCACCATATCGCCGACCGAAATCATTGGGAATCTCGTTCGATAAGGTTTGCCATCTTCGGAGATAGAGGCTGGTCCGGTTGTTCCTTGGCACCCACCCAGCGCATTTGTACCGATGACAAAAAACTCGTTCGTGTCAATCGGCTTGTCTGGGCCAATCATCCGCTCCCACCACCCGATTGCATGCGAATCGCCGCTCAGAGCATGGCAAACAAGGATCGCATTATCTTTCTGAGAATTCAGCGTGCCCCAAGTCTCATAGGCAATGATGACTTCGGGCAAAAATCCTCCGTGTTCACAGGCCAAGGAGCCGACTTGAGCAAATTGTCGCAGATCAGAAGCAGGGGCAGTGCGTTCGTTCTCTTGAAAGAGCGCAGGATCAATGGACACGATCCTAGAGTACCTGTGGAGCACAGATGCAGATAGCACCTGCACTCCACATCCAGAATCTACTCACGACGATAGCCCGGACGATTGGGCTGACCACGAACACCACTTGCCGGAGGCTGGTTAGTAGTGCCTACGTTTGGTGAACTGGCGTGGACGGGTTGATCCGTTGACTCGATGAGTCGATCAAACTCACCCGGATCTTTAGCTCGAGCGCGGGCATCCTCTTTCGATACAATTCCCATATCGACTAACTTAGTCAAGGATTGGTCAAGGGTTTGCATCTTTTGTCGCCCGCCCGTCTGGATGAGAGAGGCAATCTGGTAGGTTTTGTTCTCCCGAATCAGGTTCCTCACCGCTCCTGACGCAACTAACACCTCAAACGCGGCTGCTCTACCTCGTCCATCACTTCGCTTAACCAATGTTTGGGATACAACGCCCACCAAATTCACCGAGAGCTGCATCCTCACTTGTTGCTGTTGATGTGTCGGGAAGACATCCACAATGCGGTCCACAGTTTGAACGGCATCTACCGTGTGTAAAGTCGCAAAAACAAGGTGCCCTGTTTCGGCCGCGGTTATCGCCAGGTGAATCGTCTCCAGGTCTCGCATCTCGCCCACCAGAATCACATCTGGGTCTTGTCGCAAGACGTATTTCAGCGCATTCGCGAAGGAGAGTGTGTCCACCTCCAACTCACGCTGGTTGATCAATGCAAGTTGATTCTCGTGGACAAACTCAATCGGGTCTTCCACGGTCATGATATGAGACTTATGAGTGCGATTGATCCGATCAATCATGGCGGCTAGCGATGTGGATTTTCCGGACCCTGCTGGCCCTGTAACCAACACCAGCCCCCTAGGGCGCTGGATGAAGTCATAGCAAGCCGGAGGCAGCTGCAGATCCTCCATGTTGTTGATGTGATACGGAATGACCCGAAAGGCTGCTTGTAGGTGGCCACGTTGTTGATACGCGTTGCCACGGAACCGGCTTACTCCTGGCACCTCATGGGCAAAATCCAACTCAAGCTGCTTGTCGAACCGCACCATTTGGTCAGGACGCAAAATGGATGCAAGCTGCTCTCGAAACTCGGTGTCACTAAAGAACGGTTCGTCTTCCAAATGAATGAGATCCCCATGGACTCGGCAATAGACCTTGCCCGTATCACACTTAAAGTGCAGGTCTGAACCATCCATATCGACGCAGCGCTTGAGAAGATCATTGATTCGTTGCATGGTTTGCCTCCACTAAGCCCATATTAGTAGCGCGTCTGATAAAGTCCTGCACATTGGAGCACTTCGCTAAGGCATGATCGTAATCAATCTTCCCGTCTTTCAGTAGGTTGAGCAGACTTCCGTCCAATGTTTGCATCCCCAAATGCGCGCCCGTTTGAATATCAAGATACAACTGGTGAGTCTTCCCTTCTCGGACGAGAGTTCGAATGGCAGGGGTAGCCGTCATCACTTCAAATGCCGCTACTCGAGACGAGTTGTCTTTAGTGGGTAAGAGCGTTTGAGAAATGACCGCTTGAAGCGTGACGCTAAGCTGAGTCCTTATCTGCGCCTGTTGCTCTGGTGAGAAGACATCTACTATGCGGTCAATCGTTTGGGCCGCATCTACGGTATGCAAAGTGGAGAAAACCAAGTGCCCCGTCTCTGCAGCGGTAATTGCAAGTTGGATTGTTTCCAAGTCTCGCATCTCGCCAACCAGAATGACATCTGGATTTTGACGCATCACGTGCTTCAGTGCATCCGAGAAACTGTGAGTATCCGTGCCCAACTCGCGTTGATTGACAATGGAAACCCTGTCCTCATGAACATACTCAATGGGATCTTCCACCGTCATGATGTGGGATTTCTTATTGAGGTTGATATGGTTGATCATCGCTGCTAGCGATGTGGACTTTCCAGAACCGGTTGGGCCCGTGACTAAGATCAAGCCACGAGGGAGCAGAGCAAGCTGCTTGCATACCGGAGGCATTTGCAGCTCATCAAGGGTTCGAATCTTAAACGGGATGACACGGAACACCGCGCCAGGATTTCCCCTCTGCCAGTACATGTTCACGCGGAATCGGCTGATGCCGGGAACATGGTAAGAGAGATCAACCTCTTTGAAGGAATCGAGTTTCTCACGCCGCTCTTCGTTCAAGATGCTCAAGAGCAGATTGTGATGCTCGTCGGGACTCAGCACCGGATAGTTCGCCCGGTGCAGGTCCCCACGAATCCGCATAATTGGCGGTTCGCCACATTTCAAATGCAGGTCGCTGGCATCTTTATCAACCAACTCCCGCAACAATGCGTCAATGCTGACGCCCATAATGCTCCTCCTAGCGGCGGAGCATTTGTTTTAGTTCAGAAGCCAACCCTGCGTTTTGCAGTGCAACTTCCTCAGTGATGATGCCCGCCTTCACGTATCGAACAAGACTCTGGTTCATGGTTTGCATTCCCCAGAAAGCGCCCTCGTTCATGGCGTGGTATAGGTCTGTAAAGTGACCGTCCTCAATCAGTTTAGTGACTGTTGGCGTACAAATCAAGATTTCATTTGCAACAACACGCCCATTTCCATCAGCGCGAGGAACAAGCTTCTGCGCGATGATCGCTCGAAGTGAACCGGCCATACGTTGGCAAAGGAAGTGCTTCTCGTGCGGCGGGAACATGTTGATGATACGGTCCATCGTTTCGTAGGCCGAAGACGTGTGAACCGTGGAGAAGACCAAGTGACCCGTTTCACCAGCTTGCATCGCTGAGTGCATGGTTTCTTGGTCGCGCATTTCACCAACTAGAATGATGTCTGGAGCTTCACGAAGTACGGCACGAAGCGCTGGTTGGAACTCTAAGGTGTCAATGTGAACTTCACGTTGACTGATGTAAGCCGTCTTGTCTTGGTGAACAAACTCAAGTGGGTCTTCGATCGTAACGATGTGTGCCGCACGGCTTTCATTGATAACGTCAATCATCGCGGCAAGCGAAGTTGACTTACCGGAACCCGTAGGACCAGTAACGAGAATCAAACCGAGACGGTGCTTACAAAGCTCACGTAGAACTGGAGGAAGGCCTAACTCTTCAATCGTGAGAATCTTCAGCGGAATAATTCGCATGACGATAGCCCACGTTCCGCGCTGCATATAAATATTCGCACGGATACGGCATTTGCCTTCTACTTCAAACGCAAGGTCCATTTCCATGACCCGCTCAAACTTTTCAATTTGCTTGTCGGTCATGACCTCGCGGATCATGCGTTCAGCTTGTTCTGCACCCACAATCGGAAATTCTCCGGGCATGGGCCTAAACGTACTAAACTGCCGCATTGTAGGCCGAGCATCGGCCTTCACGCAGACGTCAGAAGCTCTCTCGTCGTAGCCAATCTCCACAAGCTGGCGAAGCGTAACCTTGGTGATGTCAATCATTTTTGCGACCTAAAAACTATCTCTTCCTTCCCTTCTGCACTTTGGTGTTTGTGAGGAGGGAGTATACCAACGCGCCAACCGCAATGGCAGCAATAAATACAAGTCCCCATACCATCCAATCAGGACCACCCTTCGCGTCTGAGGACGGAGCGGGAATCGGCTTTTGTTCGCCTGCCTCGGGAATTTCTATCTGCTTAGCATCCTGGATGTTAATTTTTATCCGATACTCAACCGCGCTAAAGGTTGGATCAAAAGATCCTTGAACCTGAACCGCATCATTTGGCCCGCCAAAGTCGAGAAGAGTTTCTTTTCGGGGCTTTTCATTCAAAAATTGAATTGAAAGCCCTTTTACGGCGTGAGGTTCGGCATACCCGGCAAAAGCTTGGGCGATCTGCTTTAAGTGATACCGAGGCTGGCTACGATCAATAATGTTATCGATTGCGCAGGTTGCCTTAATGGTTGACATCCCACTCGAAATAGAAGATCGAGCCACTACCAACCCGCGAGGCTCGGAGTTCATCAACTTACCAAGCTCTAAAATCTGATCTCGAAGTTGCTCTGGCGGATACTTTGGATCAATTGTTCGAAACTCCAAAAGATCAGCACCCGACCCATTGGGATCTCGACTAATGCCGATGATAAGATCTGGTCGCAGCGTGCGAAACAAATCCTCCGCCTGAGCCACGGCTTTTGTTGCAATCATCGTCACAAAGGCAACGACTACGATCCACGCAAACCTCATCGCTCGAAACTCTACCCGAGAAGTATTTGAGTCGTTTGCCTCAAGAAATTAGCAAAAGTGGGCATAAGTAAGTCAGTTACAGAAATTTGTCAGAACTTCATAGGCATTCTGTACGTTCTTTACAGGGAAACAGCAGTCGCGGCAACGCGAGAAGGGCTATAATCCCTGCTCAATCTTATAAGGCGAGACCCAAATGAACGAAACTCAACCAATGCAGGAACATCATGGAGGATATCTCCTCACGCCCGAAGGCCACAAGGCTCTGCAAGAGGAACTTGAGCACCTCACTACGGTGAAGCGCCCTGAAATAGCAGACAGAATCCGAGAGAGCCAACAGCACGGAGAGTTCAGCGAAGACAATAGTGAACTTGATGAAGTGAAGTTTGAGCAGGCAATGGTCGAGAATCGCGTCGCTGAGCTAAAGACCATTTTCGGAAACGCAACGATCCTGGAAGATTCCATGATCCCAACGGACTACGTAGGGATTGGTTCAAAAGTTGTCGTCGAAGATGTTGAGTTTAAAGATGATTTTGAGATCAGGATTCTCACAAGCATTGAAGCGGATCCGAATCGTGATCTCGTAAGCAATGAATCACCAATGGGTACGGCTTTGATGGGCCATGCCGCCGGAGACAAGGTCACTTTTGACACCCCCGACGGCAAGAAGCAATATAAGATTCTCAAGATTTCGAAGTAGTCGTTGAGGAAGTGTCGTCAACAACCGCCATGTCGGTTTTGGCGACACTTCTGTTTTTGAGAGTCGTAAGAAATTTCCTCAGCCACTCGTGGCGAGCCTCAGCCAAAAACAAGAGGTTCTGTTGAGCCAGATGGCGTATCGGATCCTCATTTGCGGCAGCCGCTTGCAGATCTCTCTGTAAATCCTGAATAAACCCTTTACTCTCTTGCAGCCAGGTCTTGACCACTCGAGTTTGATCAACGGGTTTCAACCTTGCTAAAAAATAAGCTCTGGTGCGAATCGGGTCAACAATAAAGGCCATCTCTGCCCGATCGGGGGGAAATGTCATCCAACTTTGTAGAAGAGATTGGCCAGGAGTGGTGAGTTCATACTCTGTACGTTCCCTGTTCGGTACACCAACTCTACGTGCTTCTTTTAGAAGGCCGTCTTGCTCTAGTCTCCTCAGTACTCGATAGACTGATCCACTCTCTGCGCTCCAGCGTCCTCCGCGCATTCGGTTCATCTCTTTTCGCATTGCATAACCAGAACTTATGTTGTCGCCAACCATCGCCAAGATTAGATACTCTAGTTCACTATAGGGTCCATTTGTAGTCATAGTTGCAGCCACTTATTTCCTGTGAGTCTCCCCCAAGCCACAACAGGACGCAAAATGTAATGTAGCGCGAATTATCTTTAACCGCAACCCTATTGGCAGAATTGTGGCAAGAATGACGATATTTACTCGCTATTGCCCTACTTTTCATTGGGCCTGAGCTCTAGATAGAGGTAATATTTAACATCCCCCTCAAATGAGAGCGGGCTTGAACGTATATGTCTACAGGAACTACTGGTACGGGTGCAGGTGAAGGTGGAAGCGGCGGCGGTGTCCCACTTCCAAAATCGCGCCGTGGCGTGAAAGGCTTCTTTAAGGAAGTTGGCCGAGAAATGAAGAAGGTCAACTGGCCCACAAAGAAGGAGACAAATCGCCTCACTGGCGTTGTGATGGGTGTTACTTTACTATGCGTCGCTATTCTAACGGGCATGGGTAAGGTTTTCGAGACCCTGGTGAATTTGATTACGAAGGGGAACATATAGGTGCCACGTTCCTGGTATGCCGTCCATACTATTGCCGGCCACGAGAACAAAGTTAAAGACGTTCTCACACGCCGAGCACAAGTCGAAGGCCTTTGGAACCTTGACCTTTTTGAAATCTTGATCCCGACGGAGCGAGAGATGACCACTCGAAACGGTAAGCGATACGAGATGGATCGCAAGGTCTTCCCAGGATACATCTTGGTTCAGATGTCTCTATCTGATGAGGCTTACAAATTGGTGAAGTCCACAAGTGGCGTCACTGGATTTGTACAAAGCGGTAACAAGCCAGTACCTCTGGAAGAGTACGAAGTTCGGCGCATCATGTCGAATCTCGAGTCCAGCAAAGAGGCTCCCAAGGTTTCTTGGAACAAGAGCGATGCCATCCGCGTTATCGAAGGTCCTTTCAGCGACTTCTCTGGAAAGATCGAAGAAGTCAACGCCGAGAAGGAGAAACTTAAGGTTCTCATCAACATCTTTGGCCGCGATACTCCGGTAGAGCTGGACTTCACTCAAGTAGAAAAACTTTAGCCTTTCGTGGCTTTCCTAGGTGCCGATGGATCGGTGCCTAGGCTTCCTTCTCATTCCATAGAATCAAGTTTCAAATCCTCCTTTTGAAACGTCCTTAATCATATGCCTCCTTCCCTGGCCCCTGCACGTTGGGTTCAAATTGATCGCGACCCCATTGCTGAGGCTAACCTTTGCCGCGAATTGGGCATTCCAGGCATAGTAGCGGCACTTCTTGTGCAAAGGGGCTTCTCCACGCCAGAAGTCGCTGATAGATTCTTAAACCCATCGCTGGATCACTTGCACAACCCTTCCCTACTTCCGGACTATGCAGAAGCGCGGGACGAGATTTTAGGGGCCATTGAACGGAAGGACTTGATCTTTGTTCATGGCGACTATGACGTGGATGGAGTCACAAGTGCGGCCACACTTCACCGTTTCCTAAAGTCAATCGGAGCCAACGTCCACACTCACGTTCCCCACCGCATGAAGGAAGGGTATGGCATCAACCATAGCGCGGTCGATATTGCCAAGGAGATGGGGGCTAAGCTCTTTCTGACCTGTGACTGTGGGATTAGCGCCCATGACCGTGTAGAGGCTGCCAAAGCCGTAGGGATGCGGGTTGTCGTGACAGATCACCACAGTATAGGAGACACTCTTCCGGAAGCCCATGCCGTCGTCAATCCCCATCGCAAAGATAGTCAGTATCCGTTTAGCGAATTGAGTGGGGCTGGCGTGGTATTCAAACTTTGCGCAGGCCTTGCCCGAGACTTAAAACATCCAGTAGATAAGTTTTATCGAGCTTTCCTAGATCTGGCTGCCCTCGGAACCGTTGCCGACGTTATGCCACTCCACGACGAAAATCGAATCATCGCAAAATTTGGATTGGAAAGGCTTGCAGACACCCAAAAAATAGGCCTGAGCGCGCTCAAAGAACTGTCTGGAATCAAAGGCGCCCTCCGAACTTACGATATCGGATTTAAGCTTGCGCCGAGGCTAAATGCCGTTGGACGTATGGATGACTCAGGTCTCGCTCTCCGACTTTTGCTCGAAAAAGATTTACTTACGGCTCAGAAGCTTGCAAACGAGATTGAACAATTCAACCTAGACCGTAGGGATGAACAGCAGCGCATGATCGACCAAGCTGTGGAAATGGTCGAAGAAAAGCGGCTTTACGAGCGATCGGTCATTGCGGTTGCTCACCCTGAATGGCACGCAGGAATTGTAGGCTTAGTAGCAGGAAGGCTCGTTGAACGTTACAACCGCCCTTCATTCTGCTTCATCGTTGACGAGGCTCGTGGACTATGTAAAGGCTCAGCTCGGTCAATCCCCAATTTCAGCGTGGTGGATGCCATTCGTGCTTATCCCGATTTTATTGAGGGCGGTGGTCACGCGATGGCTGCAGGCTGCTCCTTTGCCGCCAGTGATTTTGAACGAGTTGAGCATCTGTTGAACGAATACGCCGACAGCGTTCTGACTCCAGAAGACTTTGTCATGGCTTACCAAGCTGATCTCGAGATTGAAGGCAGCGAATTAACAATGGAAACTATGGAGCAGATTGCGAGGCTGGAACCGTTTGGAGAGTCCAATCCAGAGCCAATCCTGGTTTGTAGAGGCATGAACCTAGCGGGCATCAATCCAACTCGAAACCCAACCCATGTCCAACTGTCCTTGCGTGCAGCTAGTGGACAGGCTGTTCAGGCGGTAGGTTTCAACCTAGGAAGCCGATTTGCAGAGTCTCTGCCAGGAAGCACCATTGATCTTCTGTTTCAGCCTAAGATCGAAGAGTTCAATGGACGAAGAGTCAAGTGGCATGTGAAAGATTTCTTAACTGTTTGATATATCGCTGAATCAAAACGGTAGTCAAGTTCTTACCATAAAGACAAAGACCAAGAAGCTAGGTTCTATAGAACCTAGCTTCCCACTACAACTGAAACCAGTTGCCGAAGACCATTTCGGGTAATCCAGATTTTCAAGGTATCGCCCACATCTTGGTCAGCCATAAGTCTCGCGAAATCCATCTGATCTCGCACTGCATCGTTGTTGATGGTTGTGATGACATCGCCCTTCATGAGGCCTGCTTTCTCAGCGGGTGACCCTTTGGTGACGCTGTCGATCAATGCGCCTTGAGGAGTTGCATCTCGGCAGAAAATTCCAATGGCAGGATGCTTCACGACGTGATCGGGTGAAAGAAATCCTTCTATAACCCGATTCAAAACCTTAGGTCCAATTGTATAGGCTGAGCCTAAAATTCCCGGCCCATACTGATTGTTCACAATCGGAGACACCGCTTTAGTGCCGCCTCCAACAAGCTCGTTAGAGCGGTTTCGCTGCACGTTTTGAGAGGGCGAAAGGCCGAGTGCTGCGTTCAGCGCTCCAACCAACTTCCCATCCATATTGATCAGGAGGCTGCCGCCCATAGTCGGCAGGTTGTTCTCCAGAAAAACCTCAGTCATCGGCATCATTCTCTTTGAGGGATTTACGATGCCGTAAATATCTTTGGCGCGCTCAGCTCGGGCAGGTCCCGTTGGCGTCAAAGCGAGCAGGCCTTCTCTTTCTGACTTAGTTGTTGAGATAGAAACGACTTCTGCGCCAGAAGACCAATCTTCTGCTTTCAGCAAAACAAACTGCGTTGGATCATCCATCGACACCCATTGGAGTTTGATGGAAGATCCATCGCTCTTTCGGCCAGTCGGTGCCTTCCCCGTCACAGAAGTCGCGTGTGTGATAAACAGCCCTTCTCTAGAGATCAGAGCCGCAGAGCCGCGAACCCGCTGACCATCCATTAAGTAGATGACCGAAGGCTCGACCTTCTTCCAAGCTCGCAGTTCGCGTTCTGTCAGATCCGTGAGATCTGCGCACGCAACCGTTAAAATCAGACTAGCCGCCGACCACAACATTTGCGGTGCTTTCTACCTCCGTAGCTCTAAGTGTGCCTGTGTTGGCATCCGTTTCCGATTGAATCAAAACAATCTTTGGCGATGAAGCCGGAGTTTCAGGAGCTGGTGCCCCGCGCATTGCCATTTGATCTCTGTTGCTAAACGCGTGCTGTGGCTTTTCTTCAATGGCTTTCTTGGTGGATATATCCGAATCAAAGCTAAGTGCACTGCTATGAGATTCGCCTCGGTTTAATCCCGCATCGGCCATCAGATCAACTGAAGCTGACATCAGTCGTGCTGAACCATCTGAGGTTCGATCCTCAGGCAAGACATATCCTTCACGTCGGTTTCGCTGTCCACGATCAGTGTTCATAGCAACCGTCGTGGACGGTTTCTCAACCACAACCTTAGTGCGAATTGGATTTGCGGCAACTGCGCTACCGATCTCAGGTCGAGTTACCCCAACTCCTGGCATCGCTGGCATCTTTCCGTCCGAATAATCTAAAACCACCGGTCCCGTAGTAGCGGCCCCAATAGGAATTCGTCCTTTTAAGGCGACGAATGAAAAGGCCAAGACTGCTGCGGCTGCAGGCATCCACAACCACCCAAACCGAGGTGCAGGTTTATGCTCTCTTAAACCTCGGGTCAGAATGGCTTCTCTAAGTCGCTCCTTAGAAAGCTGATCTGCCGGAACATCATCACACAGTGACCGCAGTTCATCCTTCATCCGACAGTAGGTCTGGAACGTCTCTGACGCTTCAGGGTCGGCTTGGGTCTGAAGCTCCAAGCGTCGAGCCGATTCAGCGTCCACATCGCCAAATGCCAACATCGCTAGTTCTTCTTCGAATTTCTTTCTCATTTATCGTCACCAAGGAGGGGGGCAATCCTATCCTTTAATGCGCGGCGTGCTCTGAGGACTCTCAGTTTTGCTCCGCCAACCGTACAACCGAGAATTCCGGCAATCTCCGTATATTCTCTTTCCTCAATATCTCTTAAAACAATCACTGATCGGTGGTGAGTGGGAAGAGCCGCTAATGCTCTCCTCAATGCCTGCTTACGCCGATCCTCTTCCAAATTTTGCACAGGATCATCCCAATCGCCTACGGTCATCCAAACTAGTGATCCAGTGGCTTCCTGTTGTTCCAGTGCTTGCCGACGCGTGGACATTCTTGCTTGGTCGGTGCAAAGGTTTGTAACGATCCTCAAAAGCCAAGTTGTAAACTTAGCTTCGTCTCGATACTTATCTAAATTTTGGTAGGCACGAACAAATGCTTCTTGTACGATGTCTTCGGCATCGTCTCTACGAGGAACCATTTGGTAGGCGAAACGGAATACGAGAGTTCGATAGCGCTCAAACAAAGTTTCAAAGGCGCTGTACTCCCCTTCTCTAGCTCGCCTGACTAAGGCGGCGTCTGTATCCAGTTCCATCCGCCCTGTAATGGACGGTCCAATTGCTGACAAAGTGCCTGATGCTGCCACGCTATTCTCCGATCTTTCCTGATCTGAACGTCTGACGTGTGGCTCCTCCTCTAGTTTCACCTAACTCTAACCTACCCAGCAGAATCCGGCATAGGTCCCAGCTTTAGGTCGAACAAATGCTCTCATCGTTTTGTAACGACGGAACACTACCATCACCTTACCAAAAAGAGGCGGGCTCCGGCTAGATGCCGGAGCCCGCATTAGGTGACGTTCTCTTTAGAGTCCCAAAGCGCCGTTCAAGAACTTGTAGAACGCGGCTGGGCCACCATAGCCAACGGTGGAAGCAACGACAGATCCATCAGCATTCAATACCATTTGAGTTGGCATTGCGGTTACCTGATAGGCCTGAGATACAGATGGTTGCTCATCAACATCGATCTTGCAGAAGACTACATACTTGGCCATCTTCTTCCAATCTTCTTTTTGGAATACATCGCGGTCAAGCATCTTGCATGGGCCGCACCAAGTTGCCATGAAGTCAACAAAGATTTTCTTGCCGGTCTTTGCCGCAAGAGCCTTTGCTTCTTCTAGGTTGTAAACCCACTTGGCGGAGTTCAACTCTTCCCAAGAAACTTCCTTGGCTCCGGATGGAGGATTGAAGGCGAACAAATCTTTTCCGACTTCACCATTCAACACAAGTGTCTTGGTGTCGATAACGGTCGTATCCTTCACACCCTGATCGTTAATCACGATCTCAGCCTGGCGAACGACATTGTCCTGATCGTTTAGATAGAACGTGACCATCTTTCGGCCTTTGGCATCTGCCGCAGCTTCAACAACGTTTAGCTTCATTCCCTTGCGGTTCTTTACGCCTAACGCTTTAGCGCTGGCCGAACCGGCAATGGTCTTTGAGTTAAAGAAACCAGCCCATAGTCCAAGATCGTCGGATCGGAAAAGTGATTTCAAATCATCGGCGGTTTGAGGCTTTTTGTAGAAAGCCTTTTCGGCTTTGTTGTAAGTTGTGATCGTTGTTCCATCAGCTACGATCAGCTCGCTGGGAGTATCGATCTTAGCCATGTTTGGCTTAGCAAGCTCAACTGAAACCTCAACGGGAGAGCCACCCAGAGGCTGAACTTTGTAACTTGTACTAAGCGACTTTGCATCCCCGAGTGCTTTATTGAAGTTTGCCAAAAGCTGAGAGCCCTGGCCTTGAGCGAAGATAACGGCCGCAAGCGCTGCGACCCCGAATAAAACAATTGCCCTTCTCATCTGTTTCTCCTGAGGTGAATCGAATGGATTTTGTTAATAATAGCCCAAACTGCAAAAATACAGAAACCAGCCAGTGTGAAAAGAGTTGAAGTGAGAGTAAGAGCGGGTACCTTCTTCCAAGATAGGAATCACCTGCATATCAGGTTCCCTGGAATCTAGAGTTTATTACTCATCTGTCACTTTCTTATGACGCGTAAAACGGCTCTCACAATTGCGGCTGCCTGTGCAGTTCTTCACCTGGTTCTAGCGTGTATCTACGCCAACATTACTCCCTACCGTAGTGCAGGAATCCTTCTCGGTCAGCGAGACCCTAGTACAGGGGCGCCCCAAAGGGTTCCCGATGTAGGGGCGCCCGATGAGCGACAACACGTCAACTATGTGATTCACCTATTAGATGGTAAAGGCTTTCCCGTTCTGGATCCCCAAGATCCCAACTTGGGCGAGAATTACCAAGCTCACCAGCCTCCCCTGTTTTATATCCTCCATATTGGATGGTCAAAGATAACCGGCGCGGATCTGAACGATCCAGGTCAAGGCCTCAAAGTTCGCTTTCCTAACGCGCTTATCGGAGCAGCCACCGTCATGGGTGCATTCTTCCTTGGCCTGTGGGCGTTTCGCCGTGAGGATGTAGGTCTGGTTGCGGCATCTTTCGTTGCGTTGTTGCCGATGAATGTCGCCTTGAGCGGGGCGATCAGCAATGATCCACTACTCTACTGTCTATGCACTTGGGTTCTAGCCTTCATCGCCAAAGGGTGTCAGGAAGGTTGGTCTACAAAAGTAGCTGTTGCGGTGGGGATTGGGACCGGATTAGCTGTCATTACAAAAACCACTGCGGTTGGGCTACTCCCAATTCTTTTGCTCGCCCTCTTCCTTGGCCCGAACAAGCCAGCACCCAAGCAAATTGCTATTGCGACCATCACATTGCTCCTGGTTTGCACGCCTTGGCTTGCTCGTAACCAATCTCTGTACGGTGACCCTCTGGCAATCAGCGCTTTCAACAAAGCATTCGTAAACTCACCCAGTCGAGAATTGATGACGCAAGTTGCAGAGGCTCAGGGCGGGGGCAAGAGTGGAAATCAAGCCTATTGGGTGGATTGGGTTGGCTGGTGGACAGCTCGTAGCTTCTTTGGAGTTTTTGGCTACATGGATATCTTCCTGAACGAGCAAGGAGTTCCTTTCACTTCACCCCGAAACCCAAATGCGTTTTATAGAGTGTTGCTTGCCATCGGAGTGCTCATCACTGCGGGTTGGGCAATCGCCCTTAGGAAGGTTGAGTGGTCTGAACAGAAGCGAATGCATATTCTTCTATCTGCCTTTCTGCTCATCGTGGGAGTCCTTTTCCTTAGATTCAACGCTCAGTACTTCCAAGGCCAAGCGCGCTATCTATTCCCTGCTATCGGAGTGATCGGCATCGGGGTTGCGATCTCCTTGTTGAATGTCGCGAAAAACCGACTCGCGGTGGCGGTGGGGCTGGTTGTGTTACTTTTAGGCGGCCTGAATATATACGTTCTTTCTAAGCTGCCAGGAGAGTTCGAACGAAGGACCCTGATGGTGTCCAACACACATGGTCCCAAATCAAACGTCCAAGTAAGTAACGACGCTACCATCGGTCGCGTCTAAGGGTTCATTGTTGTCAGCGGTAATTGATAAATCTAAACCAGAGCATTTCGACGAGGACATTCTTCTCGTGGATCGTTTCTTGGCGGGTGATGAATCGACCTTTGAACTTATCTATCGCAAATACTACGATAAGGTGTTTGCTATTGCTCGCGGAGTCCTTATTGACTCAGACGAAGCTGCCGACGCGGTTCAAGAAATTTTCACGCTGGTTTACCGACACCTTAAACGGTTTGACCGTCGATCGAAATTCAGTACATGGCTTTTCCGAATTGCCGTTAACCGAAGTATTCAGGAAGCAAGAAAGCACCGATTCCGCAACAAGCCCCTTGAGTTAACGGAGGCGATGTCCAAAGAAGCCCCGGTAGAAGCTGAGGACATGGATCCAAAGGTGCAGACCACCCTTGCCAAGCTTGCTCCCCAAGATAGAGCCTTATTGACGCTTTTTTACTGGGAAGATCTAAATTTGAACGAGATTGCCGACAGCATTGGTTGCAATGTAAATGCTGCAAAAACTCGTTTGTATCGGGCTCGAGAGCGTTTTCGAGCGGTGTATGAGGCCGAACAATGAAAGCGCGGATGCCTCAAGATGTGGAACGGTTGATGTGGATGGTTGCAGAGAGCAACGATCAGAAGGCGATTCAAGATTTTGAATCTCGTTTCCCTGAGTTCGCTTCTGAACTTTCTAAACGACGTCGAATGGTGAGTGAACTGAAAGGGGCCAAATCAACCCATGTTCCTGATGCCCGAATTCCGGATTTCCGATTGCGTGGAGAACCAAAGGTTTCATCTCCTAAAGGCATGTGGGTGGTTGGAGGCATCGCTTTTGCAGCACTACTTATGGCTTCCTATTCGGTGACCAAGATGGTCAATACGCCTCCCACTAAGTTGCCTGTAGTTGAGCCGGTTGTTACAAAGCCGATTGAAAATCCGAATACCACTGTGTATACCAACCCCACACCGGTGCCAAATATTACAACTCCACCCCCTATGAATCCGCCCGTGAATCCAAACCCTGCACAAAGTGGCGAGCAACTGAAGACTTTGAAGTTAAGCAACACCTCCCTGACCGCCGCCTTAAAGATGATTGGTGAAATGGCGGGTTACCGGGTCGATGTTGCGCCTGGATTTGAAGACCAGCAGATTAGCATTGACTATGTTGAAACTACTACTTCTGAGATGTTAAAAGATCTTGGTATGCGGTACGGATTCACTGCTTTTGACCAGGGTGATGGCTCTATCATCATCGTCCCCGCTATCGATAGTGGTACGCCGATTGGGGGTACCGGAGAACCGCCCCGCAGACTCGGTGGCTAAGATACTGGCATTCTAGCGTTTTCACGTAAATATCACTCTATACAAAAGCACTTCTTGGCGTTTTGAAATCCGATTGCTATACTGTGATCAGCAAAAGCACCGGGGGTCTTGGTAAATGCCGACAGTACAAAGAAGTTCGGACGTCGTAGAAGTCCACTCCGAAAGAGCCGTAATGGCGGGAATCGGAGGAATTCTTCTCTTTGCCATTGGGTTAGTCCTGTACATTTTCCGTGGAAGCGGAATGTTCACAGTCCTTGCCGTACTTTTGATGGCTGGTGGCACTGCGGCGCTTGCTTACGCAGTCTATAGTGTCTACCTGGCTCGTAAAGTGACAAGCTTCAATATTGTTTGTCCTTATTGCGACTCTAAGGTCAGTTTGCTGGCAGAACCAGATCGCGATGTTTCTTGTAGAAACTGCCTGAGAATGATTCCAGTTGTGGATGGGAAAGCCATCTCGGTCACTCAAGTGCGCTGTGGCTACTGCAACGCGCTGAATTACTATAGCGAAAAAACCATCGGCCTACTCTGTGAAGAGTGTAACCATGAAATCCCAATTTCACGTGCAGATGGACAAATGGGGCACAGCCGGTTCGCCGTGGTTGATGATGACAAAACCTATGAACTCAGGCTCGTTGCTTTTGATCATGCCAGTGAAGAATTGGTCAATGATCTGCAACACTCCCTTGCCCTGAATCGAAACCAAGTGAAGCAGATGCTTGAGGAACTTCCCTGCACTTTACTAACGGGGATTCCTCGTAGAAAGGCGGAAATGCTGAGCACTCAACTTAGCCGCCATGGTGCTTCATGCCAATTCGTAGCTTTAGGTTAATGTTTTAGCGATCTTCTCACGGTTGTTGGAACCTTTGTGGACCCTACAAGGGGTATCCTTTCGCAGTTATTGATGGCGGCCAAGTGCCAGATGGCATGGAAGCGCACAGATTCAGGAGGTTTAACTCACCGATGAAGTTACTTCAGGAAGCGATGCGCAAGGCACAATTCGCCGCATCGCCGCGGGCTCTAGTTGCCATATTGGCGACTTTTGCCGCGTTACTCCTACCAACCGTTTCGTTTGCGTCCTCGACAGAGGCCAATATCCGGTTGAACTTCACTGACGGCGATAAGATGGTTCTATACCTATCGCTGATCATTGGCGTTCTCACCGTTATTGGCGCTTTTCTGCTTCGTGGCGCGATTCTTAAGAAGTCTCCCGGCAGCCAAAACATGCAGTCGGTTGGCAACGCGATCCGAGAGGGTGCGCTTGCTTACCTAAAACAGCAAGTTAAGCTGATGGCCGTCTTCGTCCTTATCTTGGGCGTAGGCCTCTTCTTCATGTTCGAGAAGAATTTCCTCGTTCCCCTCGCATTTGTGGGCGGTGTTGCCGCTTCGTACATTGCAGGGTATTGGGGAATGCGCACTGCGGTTGATGGAAACATGCGAACCGCACATGCGGCTCTCACTAGCTACAAGGCTTCTCTAGAAATCGCATTCCGTAGTGGCGCTGTCGCCGGTTTGATTACCGTCGGTATGGGCTTGCTCGGTGCAACCATCCTACTGCTCTTCGGAGGCAGCCAAGCAATGCTTTTGCTGGTTGGCTTTGGCTTTGGTGGTTCCTTGGCAGCCTTGTTCATGCGCGTTGGTGGAGGCATCTTCACGAAGGCCGCAGACGTAGGCGCTGACCTGGTTGGTAAGGTTGAGGCAGGTATTCCTGAGGATGATCCTCGCAACCCAGCAACCATTGCGGATAACGTGGGCGATAACGTGGGCGACTGTGCCGGTATGGCTGCAGACGTCTTCGAATCTTACGAAGTAACTCTAGTTGCAGCCATCGTACTCGGCGCAGCTACGGCATCTATTTTTGATCAGTCCACTTGGATGAAGCTGATCCTGTTCGCCTTGATGGCACGAGGCGTTGGCATTATCGCCTCCGTTATCGGCATCTTCATGGTGAAGGGCTCTGATGATATTGATTCAGACCCACTCAAGCGAATCCGAAGTGGCTTCTACTGGTCGGCTGGTGTTGCTGGTATCGCAACGGCGGTCCTTGCCTACTTCATGATGGGTGGCGCTGGTAACCCAATCCAAACCTCTCGCCTTATCTCAGGCGTGGAAATGGTGAAGGGCGACCTGGTTGCGCTCAAGTCCGAAATCAATAAGATCGCGGCTGAGAAGAAGATTAAGGACTATGCGGTCTCTGATGATGACCTGAAAGCCACCGAAGTCTTCAAGCAGCTAAAGCTGAATCCGATGACTGAGCAGCAAGTGCTCGGTGCGGTTCGGCAGATCACAAACGAACAAATTGAAACGATCAAGCCTGAAGAGGGCTTCAAGATCATTGACACCGCGACGTCTGAGAGCCCAGTTCTCAACTATGCGGTGATGAAGGAATCCCTAACGGCAACTGAACCTGAGTTCGTAAGCCTTAAGGATGCTTTCAAGGATTATAAGGTTGTCGAAGTCAAGCAAACCATCTCTCAAGGTGGTCCCACTCCTTCCGTAGAAGCCAGTACATTCCGATTGACTGGCAACATTGAAGAGTTCAAGAAGTCTTTGACTGACAATGCCAATCCATCCATGAAGCAGGAGATTGTGGGTGAACCCAAGACTCCGATTCTTTTTGCGAAGGATAACGGTGACATCCGCATCGGCGTCGACGCCAAGATAACCGCCTTCACTCAAGCTTCTGGCCTCGGTTTCTACCGAGAGACAGCAGCAACGATGAAGGAACTCTACGGCAAGATGAAGACCGACCCAATGACCAAAATGCCTCCTCAGGAGAATGGTCAGTTGATGACGGTTGAGAAGACAACTGTGCCCTGGTACATGTTCTTCGCTGCCATCGCCTTTGGTCTTATCATGGCGTTCATCATCGAAGCTCTTACCGACTACTATGTGTCCACTCATAAGAAGCCGGTTAAGGAAGTGGCAGGCGTTTCCAGCGCTGGCCCAGCTCCGATGATCATTCAGGGCTTTGCCTACGCTGCAGAATCAAGCGTCTTCATGGTGTTTGGAATCGTTGTGGCGCTCATTGCACCGCTCTTTTTCTTCCCACCGGCTGATTACGGCGGATATATCCTTAGCTTCTACGGTGTAGCTCTCGTGGGTCTTGGTCTTTTGACTACCACCGGTTACGTTTTGGCGATGGATACGTTCGGACCCATTTCAGATAACGCGCAAGGCGTCTATGAAATGTCCGGCGATGGACATGATAATGAGTACGGTAGCAAGGCTGTTCAACGATTGGACGCTGCTGGAAACACAACCAAAGCACTCACCAAGGGCTTTGCCATTGCCACGGCTGTAGTTGCGGCGGTTGCCTTGTTCCACTCCTACCTAGATGGAGCCAAGCTATCCTCTATCGGAATTCGAATTGACCTCCCCGAGATCTTCCTTGGATTCTTGATTGGTGCAGCCGCTCCTTATCTGTTCTCTGCTTCCACGATCAACGCGGTTGGACGAGCTTCCTTCCAATTGATCAATGAAGTTCGACGACAATTCCGAAACGATCCAGGCATCATGGCTGGAACCAGCAAGCCCGATTACGGCGCTTGTGTGGCGATCGTAACTTCAGCGGCTCAGAAGGAACTTCTTGGCCCCGGAATCCTAGCGATTGCGCTTCCTGTTGCCGTAGCCTTTGGATTCTCCATCGGTAAGATCCCAACCCCAATCGGTGGTGAGATGTATAACCTGACCGGTGCTCAGGCTTTGGGCGGTTTCCTTGCGGGAACCATTGCCTCTGGCCAGCTCATGGCAGTTCTTCTCGCGAACTCTGGCGGTATGTGGGATAACGCGAAGAAGCTGATTGAAGATGGTCTCTATGGAGGCAAAGGCACCGAGGCTCACAAGGCCGGTGTTGTTTGCGACACCGTTGGCGATCCATTCAAGGATACGGCTGGTCCGGCCCTCAACCCGCTGATCAAGGTTATGAACCTGGTTGCGTTGTTGATCGCTCCTTACGTCATCATGCCGTTTGGAACTGCAACCTTGGTCGTCATTACCTTGGTTTCCGTAGGTGCAGTTGGAGTTGCGATCTATGTTTCTAAGAAGGGATCGCTTTCTTCTGAACTTCAGAAGGCAGGCGCCGCGGAGGGACCAGTCCCATCGTCGGCCGCTCCAGCAGCTGTAGAAGCTGCGAAGCCACAAATGCGGATCACGGTTGATGATCCAGAAGATTCGGAGAAAGGCTCCTAGTCATTTTCTTAGTCAAGTCAAAAGGGGTTCGATGTATGTACATCGAGCCCCTTTCTCTTTACACCAGGCAGTTGAGCCAGCTACACTGCCTGTAAGATGTCGAACCAAGATGACGTTCGTGGAACTAAACATGCCCGCTCAGAGCTGAGCCGACGCGGAATCGATACGACCCAAGCTGACTTGCGAGTGATGCACGGTGTTTGCTACATCCGAGGTTCATTGCGAGCGATGCAGACCGCCAATATCACTGACTTACGCTCTGAAATCGAGAAGATCGGAAAGATTCTGAGAACAAAGCCAGAGATCAAGGATGTTGTGATCGACTGTACTTTCCGCTCCTAATCGCAAGGACTGCAAGCAACTAGCTTGCAGTCTTTTAGGATTCTTCTTTCACAAGCGACAGGGCTCGGCCAATCTCCCCTACCAGATAAAAACTTCCGGTCACCAGGATGAGATCACTTGGACGTGTGACTTCAATAGCCCGATGGATCGCTTGATCTACCGACTGAGCGACCTCACTTTCCGAAAACAGACTGCCAACTTCCTGATTCAGATCATTTGGCTCTACGGCTCTGTGGAATTCGATCGGAGTGAAGATCGCGGTATGGACCAAGCTCTTTAGCTCTGAGTACATAGGCTGTGCCGCGTGCCCCTTAACCATGCCGGAGATCAACACAACCTTACGATCGGCATCCCCCGCTTGCCGCATAGAATCTGCCAAGACCTTTGCGGACTCCTGGTTATGGGCTCCATCAAGCAGCCATTCCCGGTCTTCCCTTCTTACGCGCTGGATTCTTCCGGGGATACACGCATCCTTGGCTCCTCGCTGCAATCCGCCTAACGTTCGGGTTGCTCCAGATGCGTCCATTGCTGCTGCCGCCAGCGCCATGTTGTGCGCTTGCATGGTGCCAGCAATACCCGGCGTGAGGCCCTCATGGCGTCTCTGCGGCGTTTTAACCGTATCACCGTCTAAAATCACATCCCGGCCAAAAACCCACGCCTCTGAGCCATTTTGAGCGGCAACCTCAAGAATTTTCTGCTCGGCTTCCGCTGGCATTTGTCCGACGATTACCGGAACACCAGGCTTGATGATGCCTGCCTTTTCCTCCGCGATCTGGGAATACTCTGAACCCAAAATGTGAGTGTGATCTTTGCCAATGCTGACGATCACTGAACATCGAGGTGTGATGATATTGGTCGAATCTAGTCGACCTCCAAGCCCAACCTCTAGAGCGACCCACTCTGCTTCAGCTTCCTTCCAAAACTGAAAACCCATCGCCGTTTTGAATTCAAACTCAGTGATTCCTTCAAATTCAGTCTCCGACATCGATTCGCCGAAGGGTTTGATCCATTCCGTCAGCAAAGCAAAAATGCGTTTTGGAATAAGCCTGCGCCCTAGCTGAATTCTTTCGCGGGGATCGTAGACATAGGGGCTAAAAAAAGAACCCGTAGAATAGCCCGATTCAATCAGCATAGATTGGAGATATGCAGTCACTGAACCTTTGCCGTTGGTACCGGCAACATGAATGAACTGCGGACCTCCAGGTTCGCCCAAAGAGCCAGCCAGGTCAAGTCGCCGAGCAAACTCTTGCATTCGGTCTAAACCAAGTCGCCAGCCTCGGGTTTCTAATGAAGCGATGTAGGCTAGTGCCTCCTCGTACGTCACGGCTCAAAATTGTATCCGCTTCGCGGAATCATCGTTCATCTATTCGTAAAGAACGGCTTCTCGAAGGGCATTCGACCTAATCTAGCCTAGGGCACTCATGCCATGCTCTAGTCAGCTAATGTCCGAAACCTCAACCCATCGATCTCTGGTTCTGGTGAGTGTCATTTTGGCGATGTTTATGATCGCCATTGAGGCAACCATCGTTGCGACGGCAATGCCAGACATCGTAGGTCGACTGGGCGGATTCTCGTTGTATAGCTGGGTGTTTGCGGGATTCCTTCTTGCTCAGACAGCGACGACGGTTCTTTTTGGCAAACTGGCCGATCTGTATGGTCGGCGCCCCGTCATCATCTTTGGGATCATCGTTTTTCTCATCGGCTCCATCCTATGCGGATTCGCTACCAACATGATCGGCCTGATTGCATTTAGGTTGATGCAAGGATTGGGAGCAGGAGCGATGCAGCCGGTGGCGATGACCATTGTCGCAGACCTGTATTCCCCCGAAGAGCGGGCCAGCATTCAAGGCTATCTCTCGAGTGTGTGGGGAATCTCAGCCGTCATTGGCCCTTTAATTGGCGGCATTATTGTTGAGAAGCTCTCGTGGCCCTGGGTGTTCTGGATCAATATTCCGTTTGGGATTGCAACCATCATCATGCTCTCCAGATTCCTTCATGAGAAAGTCGAACATAAAAAACACTCGCTGGACGTTCTTGGCTCAACCCTTTTTGCTTTGGGAATCAGTTGCCTTCTCATTGCACTCACTGAGATAGGGCAAGATGGCGCTAATCCGCTTGTGATTTGGATCACGCTGGGAGTTTTTATCTTTTGTGTCCCTGCGTTCTTCTGGCAAGAACGCCGTGCGAGTGAGCCGATGCTGGATTTGAGCCTGTGGCGAGATCGTTTGATTTCATCCTCCAACGCCACATCCTTAGTCGCAGGCATGGCGCTCACTGGCGTCACCTCTTACTTGGCTGTTTATGTTCAAGGGGTCATGGGGTATTCGGCAACCATAGCCGGACTTACGCTGACCATGACGGCAGTCGGGTGGCCAATTGCAGCCGTGGTGGCAAGGAAAATGTATCGCAAGGTTTCTTTACAGACCACTCTCCGAATTGGCAGCGTTCTATTGGTGATAGGAGCCAGCTTTCTTCCCTTCCTCACACCGCAATCCAGCCCTCTCATTGCCGGATTAGGTTCCTTCATCATCGGATTCGGGATGGGGTTCATGATAGTGACCTGCATTATCATGATTCAAGGGAGTGTGTCTTGGCAGCAAAGAGGAAGCGCGACGGCCGCCAATGTTTTTTCCAGGACGCTTGGTCAAACTCTTGGAGCCGTAGTGCTAGGCAGCCTTCTCAACTATGGGTTGCACTCCTTTTCCAAAGACACACCCGTAGATACGGAAGCCGTCAGGCAGCTTTTGGAAGGGGGGCGTACGTCTTCCGGTTTAGCTAATCAGGAACTTGTAGTAAATGCGCTTGCCCACGGCCTTAATCTCGCTTTCTGGTGTGTCTTGATCTTTGCGGTGGCGACGATGGTTCTAGCATCGTTTATTCCAAATCGAAAAATGGAGGACTTGGTTGGAGGCAGTAAGGGCTAGCCGGTGAGAGGATCGTAATCCTGAATCCCCATCTCAGCCAAGGCTCGGTTCACCACGTCACGATCATACCGGTCCATTTTTTCGGCTCGTTCAAGCTCCATCTCTGCTTCCACGGTCTGACCATCTGCTCTTAGCAGAGCTTCTAGCATGCCTGCGTACACGTGTTTCTCTACATCCAAATCGGACGCCAACCGAATGGCTTTGATCGCTTCTGCTTTGCGATTCGTTTTCCAGAACGCTACCGAAGCTCGAAGGTACAAGTGGTCGTCTCCTGGCGAAAGCTCAATAGCAGCCCGGAAGGACTGTAAGGCTTCTTCATATTGCTTGAGCTGTAGTTGCAGGTCTCCAATCCAGTAATGATAGAAAGACTCTTCTGGGGCAACTACGACAGCGTACTGAGCCGCTTTCAATGCCTTGGAAGGTTCGCCCATCTCTCTCAATGCTTCAGCAAGCTTGATGTGGTAGTAGGCATTTCCTGGTTCCAGCTTAATGGCTTTCTCAAGTTCGCCAACGGAATCACGGAATCGCCCGGATCTTCTCAGAACATCAGAAAGACCCAGCAGAGATTCAGAAGAATCTTGCTGTGCTTTCAAAGCCCGGCGATACTGCCGAAATGCTTGTAACTCTAAATCGCCATAGTCGTAGGCTCCAGCCAAGTCAACAAGCAGATTGACATCGCTTGTGTCTCGTTGAGACATGGCATCTTTGAAATGCCGGATGGCGTTCTGATAGTCCCCTTCGCTCAGACGTAACTTGCCGAGGTCTTCACTCTCAACCGCAGTTTTTCCTTTGGCGGCATTCTTAAGCTGCTTAACATCAGAATCACCTTCCAGGTCAACAACGTTAAACAGCTCCGCGATCTGACGGAATGAGGGCTCCATGCCTCTATTTTGAACGATTGGTGCGGCTGGCCTGGGTCGTGGTGTCGAAGGGACGAATCGTCAGGGTAGCGGGGTAGCTACTTCCAGACAACGGCACCGTAATGATCGAAAGATTTCGGCTTCCCCCAGGTTCAAGGGTGAATCTCGCAATTTGAGCCTCCCCTTTCGGCTGGAGCAATGGTGTTTTGATGTATTGGCCATTCACAAAGAAGAGCGCTCCGCTGTAGCCGGCGCTTGCTTCAAAGACCACCTCAACATCACCCGGCGCAGAAGTCGGGTTTTCAACCGTCGCCTTGATCGTGTAAGTCACGCCAAAGTTGCCGCTGAGCTTGTCCAACTTATCCGCTCGTTGAATCGGTCTTTCTCCAATACGGAAGAAAGCGTGACGTCCGCCCACTTGATAGATCCCATTCTCTTCCTTATATGGATTGGGATAGATATGAATTGATGGCAATACAGGATCGCGATCCAACTTGTTCATCAATTGCGCGCCAACGTGCCGCCAAGGGGTTCCGCTTTGGCTGGCTGCAACCCACTTGGAATCCATCTGAAATGGGGTTTTGGCTTCTGTGCGAATGGTCACTTGATCTGGCCCTTCATCCAATAGCCGCAGATAGCAAAGACCGCTCATGGTCTGCCCATGAGCAATTCTTCGCATGGCGATCGGCAACCGGCTCTTCGCGGGGATCTCAATGACTTCCCCGCTACTCATCGCCCATCCCTTCATAAACTGATCGGCAGCCTGCACTCCGGCTAGAACAGGATTCTTATCGGGCTTGCTGTCACCAGGGATCACCATCAACCGGGCTGGTTGATCTGAATCATTGATTGCCTCCACCATTACTAACAGCGGGTTGGGCATCATGTTGATGTGATGGTAGAGCATCCGGCTCGGCGTTTCAGGTCGAAGTGGTGCAGCAAAGAGAAGCCCAGGCTTCTTCAAGTTCTCTGGTTCATTGCAATACCAAAGCTCGCTCTCCGTCTTCTTTCCGAGCGCCATGTTCTTCACCGTTACAAAGACCGGACCTTCCGCTGGCAATACATCCGGACCAACAGCGCGAACCTGAGCCGTATAACGGCGAGATTCCCCGGGCATCACTTGGGTGCCTTTTGGAAACTGGATTTTCAGTTCGGCTTTCGGGTCGGCTCCCAACTGGGTTCGAATCGCACTTTCAATAGCCCCTTCCACCGTGTCTATGGTCGCGGGTGAACCACTCACAATCGCAACAAGGTTTTTTGGAAGGTTGGCTCCCATTGGCATAACGGCAACCGGTACGGTTCGCACAATATTGCCCGCCGTCACCACGACTTCAGTCCGCCCAAAACCGATGGCCTTGTAAGCCACCCCATTGGCGACTCTGCCGACTTTTAAGACATCAGGATCTCTACTCTCGATCCTCGCATTAGCAAACTGGGTTCCGCTTGCCAAGATCACCCGGTTAGAACCAAGGGGAATTCGAAGCGGTTGGGTTTCTACCCAAAGTGGAGGGGTAGAAAGCGCTTTGCGAATATTTGCGGCCCATTGTGTCGCCAACGATTGAGGTGTGCTGGCGTTTAGCTTTGCCTCTTGTGCGGTAACTGTAAGCACAAGTCGATCTTCTACGAGAATCTGAAAGTCTTTGCCTACCTTCTTTACTTTGACATCGCCCGTCTTTCCGGTTTTATCAATATTGGTGGCAAGGATGCTCGCTCGGCTTTGGGGGGAAAGGCTACCCACAGTTGAACGCAGTGTGAGAACACGCACTCCGTATATCAGAACGCTACCGCCGTTCGATGTCACCACCGACGCGGAAGCAATGCCGCATACGAAGAAAAGTAGAACAAGAATGCAATGAAACTTACGCAATGATCGTATCCCCAGACAGCTTAGGGTACCCGGGCAAGCCGGTCCCTACCTCTCCATTTTCGGCATGATTACCTGGATAGTCAACCTTTGGGACCAGAAAGAGCCCAATGGTAGACTTGGATCATGCATTTGAAACGAGGGAGAGTTCTAGCAGTTTGAGTTCCTTCCCTTTTCGTGGGCTTCTTTTTGACTTGGATGGAACGCTAGTCAATTCCCTTCCCGCAGTAGATCGAGCTTGGCGGACTTGGTCCATTGAGTTTGGTCTCGACCCAGATGTTATCGTTCCTCAGATACATGGGCGGCGTGCAGTTGATTCCATTGCTCGGTTGGCTCCCCACCTTGACCAACAAGCGGCGTTTTCAAGGCTAGAACACTTGGAGGCTACCGATACAGAAGGTGTTGTTCCTATGCCAGGAGCCCTCGAATTCATCAAACAGATTCAAGATATTCCTTGGGGCATTGTGACTTCGGGAAGTCGCCCAATCGCCTATCCCAGGATAAAAGCCGGAGGGATTCAGCCGCCAGATATCTTTGTCACGGCAGAAGAAATATCAAGAGGAAAACCCGATCCAGAGGCATTCTTGACTGGGGCCGCAAGACTTGGGATTCCACCGAGCGACATTATTGCCTTCGAGGACACCTTAGCCGGAGTGCGTTCTGCGAAGGGCGCTGGCATGAGAGTCGTGGGCCTTTCTGAAGAAGCTGCGGAGGAAGCAGACATTCAAATTTCAGACTACTCCAGCCTCACAATTGATCGCTCTTCAAGCCCCTTTATTCTTCGCTTGAAATAAGTTCTTGGAAGAATTAAAACCCGTTGGTATAATGCTCGCGTTTCGGAAAGATTCGCGCCTTGCCTTTCGCACGTCCGTATTGCCTGGCTGAATACAAACCGGACTGACGCTTCGGGCTTTTGCCCGGGCAAGGACATAAATGGCTACTAAAACTCTATATGTAGGGAACCTTCCCTATTCGGCTTCAGAGAGTGATCTCCTAGACTTCTTTAGCGCCTATAACGCCAGCAAAGCCCGGATTGTAGAAGGGCGAGGCTTTGGATTTGTTGACATCGACGAAGAGATGCTTGATACGGCCATTAGCGAAAAGCATGACGCCGAAATGGGTGGACGCAAGCTCACCGTAAATGAAGCTCGACCCAAGACGCCAGGTGGCGGAGGTGGAGGCTATGGTGGTGGCGGAGGCCGAGACCGTGGCGGCTACAGCGGTGGTGGCGGAGGCTACGGCGGCGGAGGAGGCGGTGGCTATGGCGACCGTGATAGAGGCGGATACGGCGGTGGTGGCGGAGGCGGCCGCGACCGAGGTGGTCGCGGCGGTCGTGGCGGCGGTGGCCGCTACTAATCTATTGCCAGCGAACTAGATTCAATTCGCTAGGAACGCTTACATCATCGTGGCTTGGAATAACCCGGATGGTGTAGCCTCGATGGCCAGGTTCAGATAGCTGAACTTGGCCTTCGTACTTTGTAGATTCTCCTTCTTGGCCAACTGGACTGAGATTGATCGGCGTGAAGTCCACCAATTCTCGGTTGGCACCCATTCGACCCACAAGCGCTTGTACCTTTACATCTTCCGGCTTCAAGGAACCCAATACGACGTTTGCGCTAACCGTGAATGGTTGACCCAAATCAACTTTGGCTCCCGTATCGTTAGATGACCCCAAAATGCGCACCTCATTCCAAGCCCCTCGAACGCGCGAACGCCAATCAAGAGCAGACTTAGCCTGAGCAAGGTCGTTTGACTGCATCTTGGCGTAAGCCTCCGACGATGGTAAGTAGAATTTCTCGGCGTACTCCTGAACCATTCTTCCGGTTGAGAACATCGGCGCGAGATTCTTGATCGACTTGCGCATCATTTGAATCCATCCCGTCGGCAATCCATTGTCTGGTCGGTGGTAGAACTTAGGAGCAATCTCTGACTCAATCAAGCCATACAGGGATTGACTGTCCAACCAGTCTTGCTGCCCCTGATCTGGGAAATCATTCCTATCACCAATCGCAAAACCGACCCCAGGGTCATAGCCTTCATCCCACCATCCGTCGAGGATGGAACAATTCAAGCCACCATTCGGCACCACTTTCATTCCGCTGGTTCCGCTTGCTTCCATTGGACGTCGAGGATTGTTCAGCCATACATCGACACCTTGAACCAAGGCTCGGCCAACTTCCATGTCGTAGTCTTCAATGAAGACCATTCGGTGCCGACCACCTTCGTAATTTACGAACCGGACAAGTTCTTGGATGAGTTTCTTTCCGCCATCATCGCGAGGGTGACTCTTTCCGGCAATCACAATCTGAATGGGGCGTTCTGCGTGGTTTAGCAGTTCAAGTAGCTTCTGCCGATCACTCAGCATCAGCGTTGCGCGTTTATAGGTTGCAAACCGTCGAGCAAAACCGATTGTGAGGATGCGGGGATCCAAGATTCCACCCATGAGTTGGAAGTCAGGAACCGCAGCGTTCCTCTTGGCCATGTCGTTTTGCAAACGCTTGCGGACAAAGCGTATGAGGTCGCCTCTCTGGTTCTCACGAACGGCCCAAAGTTCATGATCAGGAATGTCTTCGACACCTGCCCACGCCTGAGGATTGCCAGCATCATCGCGCCAGGTCGATCCTAGATACTCATCGAAGAGTTCAGTGGATCTACGAGAAATCCAGGTGAGGGTGTGAATACCGTTAGTAACGGCATCAATCGGTACTTCACTCTCGGGATAATCTGGCCAACGCGAGTGGAACATAGATCGCGTCACCTCAGCATGGAGCTTGGAAACGCCATTGACATAGTTCGCGTTCTCCATGGCTAGAACCGCCATATTGAAAGCTTCCCCTTGGTTCTCGGGATCAATTCTTCCAAGTCTGAGGAACTCATCAAAGTTAAGACTGGAAGAGGCCACTAGCTTTCCTAGATAGCGCTCTAGAAGATCCTTCGTAAAGAGGTCAAATCCGGCGGGTACAGGAGTGTGGGTGGTGAAAACATTGCCATTAACAATGACTTGGCGAGCAGTTTTGAAATCGCAGCCGTGATCAAGCATGAACTGTCGAATCCTCTCAATGGAAAGAAATGCAGCGTGCCCTTCATTCATGTGGCAGACGGTCGGCGAGATTCCCAGTGCTTTCAAGGCTCTCATGCCACCAATTCCCAAGATCATCTCTTGGCGGATTCGCATCTCCTCATCGCCACCATAGAGCGTATCGGTAATGCCTTGATCGGTGGGAGCATTTTCCAACACGTTGCTGTCTAGAAGATAGAGCGAGATTCGTCCGATATCTGCTCTCCAAATCTGGCAATTCACTGTTCGATCAGGGAACTCAACTTCTACTCGGAGCGGAGCATTGTTTTCGTTCTTGATGAGCGTTAGCGGCATGCCATAGAAGTCGTATTGGGGATAAATCTCTTGCTGCCAGCCGTCCGGATTCAATTGCTGGCGGAAGTAGCCTCGGGCATAGAGTAGGCCGACACCCACTAACGGTAATCCCAGATCACTGGCAGCTTTAAGGTGGTCTCCCGCAAGGATTCCAAGTCCGCCTGAGTAGATGGGAAGACCTTCGGAAACTCCAAATTCAGCGCAGAAATAGGCGAATCGCTCACCCTCGATACGATTCTGTTGCCGTGAATACCATGTTTCTGCCGCTAAGTAATCGTCCAGATCTTTTTCGCACGCCTTTAGCTTTGCCAAGAAAACAGAGTCGGTGGCGAGTCTGGCCAAACGTTCCCGATCGATGGAATAAAGGAATTCTATCGGGTTGTGATGACTGAGATCCCAGAGATCCTTGTCTATGGAACGGAATAGATCACGGGTTTCGTGATGCCAAGACCAGCGAAAATTCATCGCCAGTTTCTTTAACGCGCGGATGGGTTCGGGGAGATCCCAAACGACTTCGATGGTGTGGGTGAACTTGGGGTTTCGCATCGGCATACCTTTCGTATCTTCGGCTTACCTGTACAAATTACCTAGGCTGAGGGTTTGATTTGGTAGGTTACGTGAGGTTTGACTTAGTGAGTAAGCACAGAGTGAATCCCCTTCCCTTACGTGATTTGACCCAAATGCGCTAGAATCGTTGGGTCCCATGCTTGAGATTAATGGCATCAATGTGTTTTACGGCGCAATTCAGGCGCTGAATGACGTCTCAATCAAGGTTGAGCAAGGTGAGATTGTTTCGATTATTGGTTCTAACGGTGCGGGCAAAAGCACCTTATTGAGAACGATCAGTGGCCTTCTACGCCCCAAATCCGGTTCTATTCAGTTCTTGGGCAAGGAGATATCAGATATGGCTTCCGATGACATTGTGAAGCTAGGTATCAGTCAATCTCCTGAAGGACGCCGAATTTTCACGAACATGACGGTTCAAGAGAACCTGATGTTGGGTGCTTATATTCGTAACGATGCGGAGATTCAAAAAGACATGGATGCCGCTATGGATAGGTTCCCGCGACTCCGCGAACGTTTTAAGCAGAACTCTGGCACGTTAAGCGGCGGCGAGCAGCAAATGTTGGCGATTGGACGAGCCTTAATGTCTCGGCCCAAGCTTCTCTTGTTGGATGAACCCTCTCTTGGACTTGCTCCAAACCTGGTGGCTGAGATTTTTAGAATTGCTCTGGATCTCAATAAGGATGGAACGACGGTTTTGCTGGTTGAACAAAATGCAAACCGAGCGCTAGAGATTGCACATCGTGCCTATGTACTTGAAACCGGAGTGATCGTTTTAAGCGACACCGGTCAGAACTTGCTCAGCAATCCGAAAGTTAAGGAAGCCTATCTCGGAGGCTAACCCACCTTTGAAGACGCTACGCTTTGTGCCATTGGAAGAGTCGCACATCAGCCCAATTCTCGAGATTGAGCGGGTGGTCAATACGGCTCCGTGGTCCGAAAAGAGCTTTCGAAATGAATTGACACACCCCCAGGGAGTTTTCCTAACGGCACTACTAGATGGTGAAGTTGTAGGCTACGGAGGGTTCTGGATGGTCATAGACGAAACGCACATCACGACGGTCGCCGTATCACCCAACCATCAGCGCAAAGGCATTGGAAAGAGGATGATGATCGAGTTGCTAACCAAGGCAAAAGAGAGAAATATGTCTTGTTCAACTCTGGAGGTCCGGGCTGGTAATGAACCTGCGATTAAACTTTACGAAGGCTTGGGTTACATTACCGCCGCTCGGAGAAGGAGCTATTACCCAGACAACCAGGAAGACGCCTTGGTGATGTGGCTTCATCATTTAGAGAAGTGGGAACCGCCTTATCTTCCCTGATCCAGTCAGTCCCTTTGACCTGCATCAAAGGAAGCAGGAGAGGGATACTGAAGTTTCGTTTTACAAATGTCATTCTTCCCCCACCCCATCTTAGCTATCGAAACCAGCTGTGACGAAACCAGCGCCGCAATTGTGCTGGGCACTCAGGTTCTGGCGAACTCAGTATCTAGTCAGATTGATCTGCATCAGAAGTGGGGAGGCGTGGTGCCAGAGGCAGCGGCTAGAGCCCATGTAGAGGCCATTCTTCCGGTGATTGAGGATGCATTAACGACAGCATCCCTAGAACTCAACGACATTGCTGCCGTTGCGGTGACCAATCGTCCGGGATTGATAGGAGCGCTGAGTGTTGGCGTTTCGGCTGCGAAAGCCCTTGCCTTTGCAAGACAGATTCCCTTGATCGGTATTCACCACCTGGAAGGACACTTATTAAGCACCCTTGCCGTAAAGCCCAATCTTCCCTTCCCTCATACCTGCCTCATTGTGTCGGGTGGGCACACAGAGTTGGTTCAAGTGGAGGGTTTTGGACATTATCGGATTGTTGGGCAGACTCGCGACGATGCAGCCGGTGAGGCATTTGATAAAGGAGCAAGGTTGCTTGGACTCGGGTATCCGGGAGGGAAAGCCATACAAGATGCAGCCGTTCACGGGAATCCAAAAAGATACACCTTGCCCAAGGGTCTTCATGGACAAACCATAGATTTTTCTTTTAGCGGCTTAAAAACCGCGATGCTAAGGCTAGTTCAAACCGAAGGAGAAGGGATTAGCGTCCCCGATGCGGCGGCAAGTATGCAAGAAACAATTGTGTCCGTTTTAACGGAGCGTGCCATCCGCGCTTGCGATTCGCTCGGTTCTCGTGCATTGACACTGGTAGGTGGAGTGGCGGCAAATGTTCCACTACGCGAGCGGCTGGCCGAAGCTTGCGACCGAGTAGGAATTGAGTTTGTGACTCCACCGCTCTCCATGTGTACCGATAATGCGGCGATGATTGGGTTGGCAGCCAGTACCCGACTTGCACGGGGTGAAAGCGATGGCTTTGATCTTGATTGTTTCGCCTCTGTAGAACTTGGGAGTTAGGCGCGTGGATGTGCGGATCGGTACCGCTTTCTGACTTCATCCGTGTCTAGATGTGTGTACACCTGAGTTGTGGCAATAGACTCGTGTCCAAGAAGCTCTTGTACGGCCCTTAGGTCGGCCCCACCTTTTAGAAGATGAACTGCATAAGTGTGGCGCAAAGTGTGAGGACTCACGTTCTCTTCAATTCCAGCCCTCTTGGAGTAGGCTTCCATCTTCTTGTAAACCGTCTGGCGTAGTAACGGCAAGCCACGATCGGAAAGAAAGACAAGGCGAGATGCTTTCTTGACTAGCTCTGGACGAGATGACGCTAAATAGCGACGCACCCAGCTAAGCGTTACTTCCGGAACGGGAACCCATCTTGTCTTCCCTCTTTTCCCCGTGATCCGCAGTGCTCCATTTTCTAGGTCCAACTCATCCATTGCCAGTTGAACGGCTTCTGAAACTCTGAGACCCGCTCCATAAACAACTTCCATCAGAGCACGATCTCGGAGTCCAGCGGCGTTGCTTGCGTCCGCGCTGTCTAGCATCTTTAGCATCTGATCCAGGCTTAGAGCCTTGGGAAGCACTTTCTTCTTTCGGTATCCTCCGGTGCTTGGAAGGTCGGTATTGGGACCGATGTTCCTGCGTTTGAGGAACTTCAAAAAGGAACGAAGTGAGCTGAGACGTCTTTGAGCTGTGGCTTGTGATATGTCAACCGCCAATGCCGACTCAAACTGAACAATCTGAATTTCTTCTAGTTGTTGCCAATTACCTAAACCAATTTTCTCAAAGTACTTGGCAGTTTGGCCAAGGTCGTTTTTGTAAGCCGCAACCGTGTGCATACTGGCTCCCTTCTCGATTTGAAGGAAGTCCAGAAACCACTCAATGGGCTCAACTAGGGAGCTTTTCGCTTCCACACCCACACCGTTGGCTGTACGTAGAGCATGTCATGTACGATCTCTTTGTTTGGCCCAAACTGTTTATCAAACTCATAGTCAGCCTTCAGTTTTTCCATGAAGGTTCTTGCCCGCTCAGAAGTATCTTTACCAACGGGGGATGGATTTGACAACTTGGCAATTCTAGCCAATCCCTCAGACTCAAAGGAACTGAAAACGATGTATTCGGGCTTAGATTCGGTGATGAGCCGTTCATCCCAATCCATACGCTGAGACAAGTCTCTTTGTCCTTCCCCATCTAGCGGCACATAGCGATCTACCTTTGGCGCAGTAAAGGCATTCGTTCGGGCATCTATGGTCCGGCCATAGGGTGAGTTGCCTACAAACGGCATTCCTGGACCATAGACAAGTCTCCGTCCCAGTTCAGGATGCACAGATGCTGAATAGAACCAGGGGTCGGCAACTATCCCAACTGAGGTTGCCTTCTCCTTCAAGTATCTGCCCGCATCTTCTCGAGGATCGGAAGTAGCCATCATCGTGCTGAATTGGATAGAAGATTGAAGTCCACCTCCAACGAGTCCACCGAGGCCGAGAATCGCCAATCCAACTACGGCATGCCACTTCCCTCCTTTCTCACGAGCTTTGCCAACGAACCATCCGAAGCCTACAGCGAGGCCAAGAAATAGAGGGAACGTGTAGCGAATGAATTTCACTTCTGCCCCGGCGATGATGAGGTAGTACGGAACTAGAAAGGCTAGCAAGCCGATGGCCCACCAATTCTTTTTTGCGGCTCCGCCAAAAATTCCGGCAAAACCCAACAACGTCATCAGGGTTCCAATACCAAACAGTAGATTGGCAATGTGGTAAATGAAGCCAGAGGTTGTGCCCTCGAAGACCAGACCATGTCCTTCCTTTACGTGGCGTGTCTCATAGAAGAATCCATCCATGAAGGCTTTTGTCTCAAGAAGGATTCCAGGAGTCGCAATGAGAAATGAAAGGATGCTAACGCCTACCGCAAGAGCTGAAAGCTTTAGCCATGATTCTCTTCGTACACCAAAAGCAATCACTACAAACGTGAGGATGCAAAGAATGCCGGTGTATTTGGTTCCTGCGCTAAGCCCTGCAAACAAACCGCTAAGGACCGCCAACTTGATATCGGGTAGCTTCTCTTCGAAGCGATCGGAAGGAATCAACTTCAAAGCATAGAAGGCGCTTACCGTAAGAAGAAAGGCCGCTAAAATGTCGACGGTTTGAAATCTGGAATGCACCACATGAGCCGGAGCAAAGGCGATCATAAGTCCGCCAAACATCGCGCCAAGATCGTTGGTGAATCTACGAAGGATGAGAAATACCAGTAACGCCATTGCTGAGCCGGCAAGTGCACTGATGATCCGACCAGCTAAGTGAGCTTTCCCAATAAAAGTCCAAGCTTCATCTGGCTTCTCTGGATTTACTCCACCGCCAGAGTAACCCGCGACGACATCTGATGCCACTTTCAACGTGGTGAGATAAAGCGTGCCGTAGTTATAGAAGCCAGGGGTGAACTTTAGCTTTGTGGGCTCTATGGCTTGGGAATAAACCCATACAACGGGTTCATCCGGGTGGTAGCTCTCTTGGTGAACTTGATTGGGCAGTCCCCAACCTATCCCTAGCAATCTCAGGGCTAAGGCGAGAGTAAAAACGATGAGTGGGAGGCCCCAGCGTTTAGGATCCGACAAGGCTGTGCTCGGGCTCTTTGACACGAGAGGATGTTAGCACTTGAAACAACTCTCGGACTACTTCTGGACAATATTCTGAACCTGCACCGGCCTGAATCAACCTTGCAGCCGTCCCTTCTCCTTCTTCATGAGAGCGCCATGCGTAATCGATAACTACTTTTAGGATGCGAGCATTCAGCGGAATGTCTTGACCTATGGGAGCGCCAATTGAATCTTTTCCATCAAAACGAGCGTGGTGCCACCGGACAACTTCAGCGACGTGCCGCAACGATGGGACTAACTCTAACATCGCGCCACCCACATCTGGATGCTTGCTATAGACCTTTAGCTCCGCATCCGACCAATCTTCACTTGGTTTTTTGTTGTATGGCTGGTACGGAATGGCGCAACAACCAATGTCTCGAAGATAGGCAGCCAACTCAAGTTCATGCAACTCGGTTCGAGTACATCCAAATCGACGACCTAGCATTTTTGCGTGGTCAATAACCTCATCGACCTTGCCTGAATAGATTGGAAATCTCAGTTCAATAGCGCGGCTAAACGCCTTCATCGATTCCAGAAACCGCTGTTCAATCTGGCGAGGCAAATACACCTTGACGTAATAAATCAGCCAGATCGTGGTGACTCCGGAGAAAACCAAAACTCCGACGGCCGCATTGCTAAAAGTCAATATCGACCCTCCATCACTACATTTCTAAACGCACTGACAACGGCGGGGTCGAACTGAGTGCCTGCGCACTGTGAAAGCTCTTCCAAGGCTTGCTCTACCGACATAGAATCACGATATGTACGCTTAGCCCCTGGAATCTCCGATCCCGTCATTGCATCATAAGCGTCGACAACGGCAATTATCTTGCTTTCAATGGGAATGTCGCGATCTTGCAGACCGCTTGGATAACCGCGACCATCTGGTCGCTCATGATGGTGTCTTATCCACGGGAGCATTTCCTTAAACCCTCGAACAGGCTCCAGAATCTCTGCTCCCCATTCGGCATGCTTGCGTACATGATCCATTTCTTCATCTGTGAGACGGCCTGGCTTATCCAGAAGCGCCTCATCTACAGCTATCTTGCCAATATCGTGAAGAACTGCTGCTTCACGAACCATGCGTGATCTTCGGCCCGATAAGCCCAACCGTCTTGCGACTTCTTCGGCTGTCTTGGCAACGCGCTCTAGGTGCCCATGCGTGTAGGGGTGGGCACGTTGAAGCATGAGCGTTAAGGCGGTTATCGTCTCGTAGTAATGCTCGTGCATCTTTGCTTGATACTGCAAGGCCGTGCGCAAGGCTAAGACTGGGAGCATGGTGACCGGCACGATGTAGTAGTACTTGCCTCCTACCAAAACTGCGACCGCCATGCCGACCACCGTGTAAAGGACAAAGCTTTTCGCAGACAGCTTAAATGTGCTGGCTAGATTCTCGGACCAGACGCGTCCACTGGCTCGCCAGTCAAGGTATGTGACCAACAGAAAGTTGACGATTCCGTAGCCCAGCATGAAGGCAACGGCATGGATGGCCGGCATCCAATCCGGGGGTCTTTCACTAAAAGAGCTAATGGGATGCCCGCCCGCAAGAAGGAAGAATAAAGAGCCTACGGAAGAGCTAATGGCTCCGACAAAGACATTGATCCCGAGCCACATGTTTGCCGAGCTAGTACGTCTTCGGCGGATCATGGCGTATCCCGCAACCAGTGTCACCAACATATCGACTGAGATCGCTAAGGCTGGCCCTTTCGCAACCGCAACCCCAGCAACGAACGGTAGTGTGAAAGTAACCCTAACACCCCGTCTAGAAAGCTCCACGGGAAGAAACTCCGCAAGTAACGCGAGTAACGGGAGAATTATCCAGGGGATATCTATCTCATCTGGAGGCCGAGATACATAAAGTACAGCGGCAATACAAGCAACTGCCGTTATACATAGTCCCGTAAATGTTTTTTTAACCGATACTACTTCACGTCTCGACCGCACATATCATTCACAAGATCTGTTGATGACCTTATGCCCTCATCTACTAGAGACCGTGCTCCCAGCGGTATCCGTATTAATTATATGACAAGAGTTGACGATTACAAATACACCGTCAATCTTGTCATCAATACCGCAGAGTTTACCTGGTACCTTTACCAGTCTTACCAGTTGTCTTCTTTGACGCTGGCTTCGCAGTTGGCTTTGCGGCGGGTTTGACGGTAGTTTGTCCAACAAGTTTAAGGTTTGTTCTTCCCTTAAAAGTTTCTTCTTCAACAGGATCGTTGGGAAGATCTGTAAGAACAATCTGGAACCCACCCTCTGATGTTGCGACAGCTTGAACGGTTCTTCCGGTAGAGGGTTCTAGGTCAAATTCAATATTGGACTTAAACTTTAGTGGGATAGATTTCAACCCAGTCTCATCGGGTCGCATTTCATAAAGCTGATTAATGTAGTCCGCAAGGTTTGTATCTAGTCCGCATTCTCCGGACACTCTATACACTTTCTTGCCATTGGAGGTCATTAATCCTTTATAAGTAAAGGTGTAGTCAAGCCGTTGGTTAACGGTTTTGCCGTCCTTCCCTTTTAACTTTTGTGGCGTATACCCAACGGTTCGCTTCCAAGAATCACCCACCTTCAACTTATCAAATGGGAGACGGGGAGCCAAATCTAAAGCACTTTCAAAGCTGCCTGCGAACAACGCAAGACGATGAACTTCAGATATAAACTGCCCGATAAACGGAATCTGAAGTCGTTTATATTCTGCAGAACTAAGCCGTGCAAATGCAGTCTTTGCAGAACCTCCTGCTTTGGGCTTGGCGGGTGGGTTTAAATCCTTAATGTTGATGACTTCATTGGCAGGCGACATGGTGAGTAGGTAATTCATCTTCACCTTTTCAATGTCCGTCTTCTGAGGGCTTTCAAAAGTCTCGCCGGTTATAACCGTCATTGTAGGCCGCTGGTAGTGAACATCGGCAATGCCATCTGCCTTGAGTGCTTTCACCTCAGTTGTGAACTGATAGTTTAAATCCAAGTCTTCAGGAATCCAAGTTTGCAGGCCCCGTTGCTTGCGTTGGCTAGATAAATTGGACTTAATTTGATAAGTCAGCTTTTCACCGAGTTTATAAGTTCTTGCAAGCTGCACCTCTTGAGGTGCAGCACTTACGGTCATCGCGGCAAAAATAGCCGTTAAAATCATTCCCATCTCCTTACGAATGGCCCTATGGGACCCTATGTATCTTACTCTTACTTACTTCAGAACTTGCTTGGCAATTACAAGACGCTGAATTTCACTACAGCCTTCGCCAATTTCTGTCAGCTTGGCATCTCTCCACAACTTTTCAACTAGGAATTGAGGAGTCATTCCCCTACCACCGTGAATTTGTATGGCTCGGTTTGTCACTCGATTTGCGGTTTCGCTCGCATACAGCTTCGCAAAGGAAGCTTCGGTTACTACTGGCTTGCCCGCATCGTACAGAGCGGCTCCTTGAGCAAGAAGAAGTCTCGATGCTTCAAGCTCCATTGCGCTGTCGGCAATCATGTTTTGAACCGACTGCATATCACAAAGACGTCTATTGAACTGTTCACGTTGCTTGGAATACTCAACTGTGAGTTCAAACGCCTTTTCGGCAATTCCTAATGCCATTCCGGCAATTCCTAGTCGACCGCGATATAGAAGTCCTATAGCCTGTTCAAAGGTGCAGGGTGTATGCCAGCCTTTTGCGTCTACTAGATCAAACGCGGTTGTCCAAGATGCGGATACACCGACAGTGTGGATTCGCTCGACGTTTTGAAAGCCGGGTTGGTCAGTCTCAACAAAGAAAGCACTGAGTTCTTTCTCAGAGGTGCGAGCGATCATGATGATCAGATCAGCTTTGCCCGCGTTCGTGATAAACATCTTTCGGCCGTTTAGCTTGTAAAAGCCTGGCTCATCGGTTAGTGGTTCGGCCTTTGTTTGAACCCTTCTAGCATCAGAACCAGCATCAGGCTCGGTAAGCCCCCAGGCTAATTTAATGCGACCTTCAATAATTCCTGGGAGATATTTTGCTCTTTGCTCCTCAGTCGCGAACTCTACGAAATGGGCAACGCATAGAGCATTTATGGCCGCAATGTTCATGGAAAGCGCAGGATCACCCTTCGCAACTTCCTTTACGGCCTCCACATATGTTCGGCAAGAGTAGCCTTTGCCTCCCATCTCCTTTGGCAAGGTCATTGAAAGAAGGCCGAGTTGCCCAAGACGTGGCCAGATGTCATCCGGGAATTGCGTATTGCGCTCCCACTCGCGAGTATTTGGTAGCACTTCTTCCGCAACGAACTGGCGGACGGTTTGGAGAAACGAGGATTCCTCAGGGTTTGTTTGAAATAGCATAGTTAGATTCTCAGTCATTGAGTAGGGGTGCAACGTTGCGCCGTCATTTTACTTTCTCGGTTACTTGCTACCGATATGGGTGGGGATTAAAACAGAAAAGCCTCCAACCCAGACTTAGCGGATTGGAGGCTTTGTGAATTTCTTGGTTAGGCCAAAGCTGCTTTAGCTTGAGCCACCACAGCCTTGAACGCATCAGCGTCGGCAATAGCAAGCTCACTTAGCATCTTTCGGTTCACTTGAATTCCAGCTTTAGTGAGACCATTGATTAATTGGCTGTACTTGATATCCGAATCAGTGCATGCAGCCGAAATACGAGCAATCCAGAGTCTGCGGAAATCTCGCTTTTTGGCTCTTCGGTCTCGGAAGGCGTACTGCCCCGCCTTCATTACCTGCTCATGAGCTCGGCTGAAGACGTTCTTCTTACGACCCCAATAACCAGAGGCCTTCTTGATAATTTTCTTGTGGCGCTTGTGGCGCATTAAGCCACGTTTAACACGTGCCATATTTTATTGCTCCTTTTTTGGTCGACCGGGTCCCGGACTTAATGTCGGTAGCGGTAGAGTTGACTTGACTTGTGACCGGTGTTTTGCGGAGTCTATAACTCCGCAAAACACAAAACCCGTCTTTACAGAACGAGAAGTCGCTTTACGCGCTTCCTCTCGCCTCTAAAGATTTCGGGTTCGCCCTCAAGCCGACGCTTGCGGCTCGCTTTCTTGTGCAGGAACTGGTGATTGTTGTGCGACTTGCGGCGCAGAATCTTGCCCGTCCCTGAGATCTTGAACCTCTTTGCTGCCGTCTTGTTTGTTTTCAGCTTTGGCATTCTTCTTATTTCCTGTTTGCGGCTTGGGATTCAGAATCATGATCATCATTCTCCCGTCAAGCGAAGGCGTTCTTTCGACTGACCCGACTTCCTTCACCATATCGGCGAATTTTTCGAGCTTTTGTCGCCCTAGCTCAGGGTGAGTGATTTCCCTTGCCTTGAACATACAGGTCACTTTAACTTTGTGACCTTCCTCCAAGAACTTCAAAGCATTCTTGACAAGGAACCCGAGATCATGTTCAGCAATCCGCGGGCTAATCTTTATACCCTTAAGTTCTTGCTGTTTGCTCTTCTTATCTTTGCCTTGTTTACCTTCTAGGTATTTGTGCTTCCCGTAGTCAATGATCCTGCACACGGGGGGCTGAGCTGTGGCCGAAACAAGCACTAAGTCCAACCCTTCTTCTCGGGCCATCTGTAGGGCTTGTCGACTCTGCACAATGCCGAGCTGTTGACCTTCCGACCCAATAAGCCGGACGTCACGGTATTTCAAGACTCGTTGATTGATCTCTGGACCGGGCTCTGGGCGTGGTGGTCTTCTAAATCCTGCTATGTTCTTTCACCTCAAATGTTCGCATGTTTTAAAATGTGACTTGTTAGTATATCTCGGGTAATTCTGACGGGCAAATCAGGCAAGAGGTTGCATTTGCTTTTGAACCTTGTCTGGGCTGGTATCCTTCCCGCCAAATTTAACCTACTTGGAAGTTATCTTGTATGAGCAATTATGACAACTGGATCTCCACGCAACGAGTTTGCGTCATCGGCGCAGGGACTATGGGAGCCGGAATCGCAGCTCACCTTGCAAATCTTGGGTTCCAAGTAAGTCTCTTGGATGTCACTCGGGAGTCGGCAACCGAAGGATTAACCCGTGCAAAAAATTCCAAGCCACCCCACTTCTACGTTCCAGAACGAGCTAATGCAATTGAGGTCTCAGGACTACGTGAAGGAACGGAGATTATCTCTCGCGCAGATTGGGTTTGCGAAGCGATTGTAGAAAAACTTGATGTCAAGCGAAATCTTTTCCAAGACATTGAGCCGCTTATCCGGCCCGATGCAATGATTTCTACCAACACAAGCGGTCTGGAGATTGCATTGCTTGCCGAAGGGCGTAGCGAATCATTTCGTCGCCGTTTTATGGGGACGCACTTCTTTAATCCGCCCCGTTACTTGAAATTGTTGGAGCTGATTCCCACTGATTTCACTGAGGCAGACGCGGTTCAAGCGATGATCCGGTTTTTAGAATCGAAGGTCGCACGGCGCGTAGTGGTGGCAAAAGACACACCCGGCTTTATTGCCAATCGATTTGGGATGTGGGCGATGTACCACGCCGTTCATGTTGCAGAAAAGCTCCACCTTTCTATTGAGCAGGTGGATGCCATTACCGGTCCTTTTTTGGGTCGGCCTCGAAGTGCAAGTTTCCGGCTAAATGATATTGTTGGGCTTGATATCATGAGAGACATTGCACAAAACCTTGTTTCTCGCTGTCCGAGCGATCCTCACATGGACAATTTCGAGACTCCAAAATCGATGGAAGCTCTCTTAGCAAAAGGTTGGATTGGCGAAAAAGCTCGTCAAGGCTACTACCGCAAGGAAGGTAAAGAGCTTCTTGCCCTGAACCTACAAACTTTCGCCTACAACCAACGCCAAGAACCAGAACTCCCTTCAATTACAGAGCTGAATTCCCTTCCATTAGGCGATCGAGTTTCGGGTGCCTTGCAAAAGAGGGACGAGGTAGGAGAATTTTTACGAGAACATCTTGTACCAACTCTTCAATATGCGAACTACCTCAAAGAATCCATTAGTCACTCTGTACAAGATTTCGACCGAGTGATGAAGTGGGGCTTTGGCTGGCAGATGGGACCGTTTGAAATGATCGACGCAATCGGACCAGATAAGTTGGGAATTGGGTCACAGCGGTTCTTTGAGTCCGGGAAGCAGTTGATGTTCGATGGAACCTATTCCCCACTTAAGCCGGAACCAGAATTTGCGACACTCGCAGACTTTCCGATCATTGGTGGAACGGATACGTATAACATCCGCGACCTTGGGGACGGCATTGCTGCCGTCGCTATAAAAACCAAGATGGGAGTGATCACGCCTCAGCTTGTCAAAGATTTAAGGGCCTTTTTGGATTCCAGCCCGAACCCATCTTTTGTGCTTACCAGTGAAGCCAAGTCCTTTAGCGCCGGATTTGACCTTAAGTTCTTTGATGAGGCTATTGATCGAGGCGACTTCGAATCCATTGACACAGCCCTAATTGAGTTGCAGAACTTAGGCACCGCCTTGGAAAAGACAAACTGTGTGGCGGCTATATATGGTCATTGCCTTGGGGCTGGTCTAGAAATCGCCTTGTCTTGCGCAAAGATATTGGCGAGCGCAGAATCTTCCATAGGCCTGCCGGAATCAAAAGTCGGACTGATTCCAGGAGGCAGAGGGACGGCTTTAATGCGCGTCTATAACCAGCATTCAGCAAAACGCCTTGCTGAAGTCGGAAAGACATTGACGGAAGGCATTATCTCTTCCAGTGCAGATCATGCCCGAAGTCTGGGGTTCTTGCGACAAACAGACGTCACCATTTATCACCCAGACCGCTTGCTATCTGAAGCAAAGCGACTGGCCCTTATTGGTGATCCTTCTAATCGACCCACCTGGCATACACCAGAGGGACCACTCTCGGGCATGATTGATCGTGAGATTGAAGAAAGCCGCAAGCAAGGCTTGATCAGTGATCATGACAAGACAATCGGAGACAAAATTCGGACCATCTTTGCCAAAGCTCAATCGTTTGAAGATGCGTTGAGGCTAGAACGATCTGAGTTTATTGATCTTTGCAAAAAAGCCCTGAGCCAGGCAAGAGTCCATCACATGGTGGAAACAAACAAGCCTCTCAGAAACTAGTGGGCTGAATCAGTCAGTTTGGGCCAGCAATTGCCCAAACTGACTTTTTTATATCGCAACCGACGAACGACCGGGTATCGAGAAAGCCCGATGTTCCATCTAGTAACCTATTACAAGATCGTGACCGGAGAACGGTTGTGATGGCGAGTTAACAATTCAATGAAGATTCTTGTCCCAGTTAAGCGGGTCGTTGACCCTTACGCAAAGGTGCGTCCATTGCCTGATGGATCCGGTATCGATACCACAGGTTTGAAGTTCGAGATCAATCCGTTTGATGAAATCGCGGTTGAGGAAGCTGTCCGTCAAAAAGAAAAGAACCCATCCGTGGAAATAACAGTGGTTTCTATTGGCGGCGCTGAGTGTGAAGAGCAGCTTAGAAAAGCCCTTGCGATCGGTGCTGATCGTGCGATTCTTCTCGAAACTTCCACATCTTTCGATTCACCCGGTGTGGCAGGAGAGCTTGCCGAGCTTGCAAAAGAGCTTCAACCCGATGTAATCATGATGGGCAAGCAAGCTACCGATGATGACTGCAACCAAGCCGCCCAAATGCTTGCCGCAAAGCTAGATTGGCCTCAGGCTACGTTCGCAGCGAAAGTGGAGTTAGGTTCGGGACAAGCTACTGTAACGCGTGAAACGGACAGCGGCGAGGAAACACTACAACTACCTTTACCTGCGGTAATCACAACTGATCTTCGCTTGAATGAACCTAGATACATTGCCCTGCCTGGCATCATCAAGGCCCGTAGCAAGCCGCTTGAGAAGCGTACGGCCAAAACCTCTCCGGCTCCGAAAACTCGAGTTATAAATCTCGAAGCACCTGCGCCAAGAGCCGCAGGCAAAAAGGTGGGAAGTGTCGATGAACTGGTCGCAGCTCTAAAAGATCGAGGTGTGCTGTAATGTCTAAACTACTTCTTATCGCGTTTCAAGGGCATGAAGCTGAACAGTTGGCAGGGTTTGCGCAAAAACTAGGTCTAGCTTATGACCTCTTATCACTAGACGGTCAAGCTTCTTTGGACCTTGGAGCAGAAACGGTTTATCAGGGTACTAGTGCTGATGTAATGCCTGCTGATGGCTTTGCAAAAGCGATCAAGCCTCTATCTGCCGATTACAGTCACATCGCCGCAGTGTCTAACATGGCCAGTAAAGATTTATTGGCAAGACTTGCGGGGCATATGGATGCCGCAATGGTTACCGATGTCATTGAAGTAGAGTCGCCAACCGTCTTCAAGCGACCAGTTGTCGCAGGTTCCATTATTGCGACGGTTGAAGTGTTGTCCTCTCCCGTTGTGCTCACAGTACGTCCGGCAGGATTCCCGAAAGTGGATCGACAAGGAACGTCCAGCACATCTTCTTTTAGTGTTGAAGGAACCGCTCTAGCAGTGAGAACAGGCTCAACCAGTCGCGGAGGCAGTCGCCCAGACCTAAGCCAAGCTAAGGTTGTAGTGAGCGGAGGACGTCCGCTAAAGGATGCCGCGACCTTTGAGCAGGTCATCGGTGGGTTCGCTGATGCATTGGGCGGTGCGGTTGGTGCAACGCGTGCTGCCGTGGATTCGGGCATTGCTCCAAACGAGTTGCAGGTTGGGCAGACAGGCAAAATCGTGGCCCCAGATCTTTATATAGCTGCCGGAGTTTCTGGTTCCACGCAGCATATGGCGGGAATTAAGGACTCCAAGGTTATCGTAGCTATCAACAAGGACCCAGATGCACCGATTTTTGAGTCGGCTGATCTTGGTTTGGTCGCTGATCTCTACGTAGCCATTCCTGAAATACGATCTAAAATTGGCAAGTAGTCCCAAATAAGAATGTCAGGCGGACCGATTGCCCGCCTGATTCGTCTGTAACCCATAGCATCGGAGGAAAGCATTTGAAGAAGACGCTGATTGTTCTGGCCTTGGCCGTAGCATCCCTGGCATCGGCCCAGGTTGACAACAACAAAACCGTCGTGGTGATAAACGGCGAAGAGATCAAAGGAGCTGAGTACTACCATCGAATGGAGTTCCTAGATGGAGTCGGTAGACCTCTCGGCAGTGGCATTGCTCAGTTCCCCCCAGGATTCTTAACGATCGAGACCATGATCACTGAGCGTCTCGTTCTACAACTGGCAAAGAATAAGGGCGTTTCACCCACTGAGCCTGAGATTGAGAACGAGATGAAACTGCGTATTGAGGACGATCCAAAGTTCTTGGAGAATTGGTTGAACTCGGGTCGATCCGAAGCCGATTTACGGTATCAGGTTAGGCTCCAGTTAGCTCAATTCAAGATTTCAACGACGGGTGTCAACGTTACTGACCAAGAGGTTGAAAATCATTATAAGACTCAGGGAGCGATGTACACGATTCCTCGCCGAGTCCAGCTTTCTGTAATCGTAGTTTCCGACGCAGATACGTCCCAGAAAGTGGATGCCGAGCTCAAAGCCGGGAAAAAATTTGCCGATGTTGCAAAGGCGCATAGCGAAGACATCACAAAGAGTGTTGGCGGTGAGATGGGCAACATTAACTTCTCCGCTTTGGGTGCTCCCATCCGTGCCGAAATTGACAAGATTAAGATTGGTCAGACTACTCAGTGGCTGACGGGTGGAGATCGTAAGTTCAAGTTCCTCCTTCAGGGAGCAACGCCGGAGTCAAAAATGCCCTTGACTCCCAAACTGAAGAGAGATATTCGAAAACGCTTGCTTCTGGATAAAGGGGCAATCAGGAACAATGTCGCCAAGGAGATGCAAGATTTGCGAGCCAAGGCTAATATCGACATTAAAGATAAAACCTTTGCCGATGCTTATGTGCGTTTTATGGAAGCCTATAAGAAAGATATAGCGCTGAGAGGAGCGGGCAACTAAGCTTTGGTTCGTGTTGTCAAGCTTGGTCTTGATCCAGTGGGCACCGTCCAGAATATGGACGGTGCCTTCTTTCATTCTCACCCTGAACACTATTCCTATCAATTGCTAATTGAAGCTGGGATAGATGTGAAGCCTCTGAGATCAGGCGACCTGATTGACGGAACATTGCTCGTTCCTGAGCGTACTGGCCACTTCTATGATTTGGTGTACATCGTAGATCGGTTGTTGGGGCCCGGTGGGTGTCCATGGGATATTGAACAAACTCACGAAAGTCTCAAGAAGTATCTGATCGAAGAAGCTTACGAGGTCCTCGACGCGGTTGATTCCGGAAGTATAGAGAAGCTACAAGAAGAGCTAGGCGATCTCTTGCTCCAGCCTCTCATGCATAGTCAGATTGAACAACGAGATTCCAATTGGGGAATCGATGAGGTGGCTAAGAGTATTGCCGATAAACTGGTGCGACGCCATCCCCATGTTTTTGGCGATCTCTCGGTTGCGGATGCAGATGAAGTTCTAAAAAATTGGGATCAGATCAAAAGACTTGAGAAGGGAGTGGAACCCGAATCTATTCTTGCAGGGATTCCCAAAGGGATGGCTTCCCTGCTCCGAGCCTATCAAGTCAGCAAGAGAGCAGCACGCTCTGGATTCGAATGGGAGTCCATTGATGGCGTGTTTGACAAGATGCACGAGGAAGAATGTGAGTTGAAGGAAGCTCTTGCAGGTGGTAATCCCCAAGAAATCGAGTCAGAAGTTGGCGATCTCTTATTCACGGTTGTTAATATTGCTCGCTGGGCAAAAGTTGAACCAGAGGAGGCTCTGCGACAGATGCTTAATCGGTTTTGTGCCCGGTATCAGTTAATGGAACAAAACAGTCCCAAACCTCTTTCCGAACTTTCGGCTGGTGAATGGGATGAACTTTGGAATCAATCCAAAATGGAGCTTGCCCAAACCCATTCTGCAGAGTAACTAAATGATCAAGTTCAAAGTTTCAAGTGTTGTAGCAGCGCTCACATTCACCGTTTCTGCCCATGCTTGGCACGATGGGGGGCATATGGTTATCGCGGAGATTGCGCGGCAGTCACTCTCTCCAAGAGTATTGACGGAGTGTGAGTGGCTCCTTAAGCATGAATCTGAGCCGAAGACAGACAATTTCCTTACCGCAGCTTGCTGGGCCGATGATTTCAAATCAAGGGAAAGTGCACCTTGGCACTACATCAACATTCACTTCCGAACTGACGGCAAGGAAACAAACAATAAACCCACAGACCAAAATGTGGTGTATGCCATCAATCGCTTTTCAGATGTGTTGAGGGATAAGAAGCGCTCACCCAAGGATCGCGCCGAAGCGCTTAGGTTCCTAATCCACTTCGTGGGTGATGTCCACCAACCCCTTCATGCGGTTGCGCGTGATTCAGATGAACATCCTGATGGAGATCGCGGCGGCAACGACTTCAAGGTACTTCCCATAGATCGACACAAAGAACTTGAGCCTCCACCTACCAACCTTCATGCCCTTTGGGACATGGGAGGCAACCTCTTCCGTCCGACGACCAGACCATTAACGACGGACGGGAAGGCGACGATCATTCGAATTGCGAACTCCATCAAGGCTCGCTACGCGCAACTGAATTTGGATAACGTAAACAACCTAGATCCTCAAGCCTGGGCTCAAGAGAGCGCCGATGTTGCTAAGCGATATGTGTATGACCTCAAGGAAAATGAAGTGCCATCGGCAGACTATATTCGACAGTGTGAGGATGTATCGGCCAAGCGAGTTGCCTATGCTGGGTACCGCTTAGCAGCACTTCTGAATAAGTTAATGGGTTAGCACTAGCTTGGAGTTTTTTGAGTTCGATCAAACTGGCCCGCTATAGGTTTTAGCCAACTGTATCGCAAGTATCCCACTCTTTCGCAGGTGACCTCGGTTACCTCTAGAGGTCTCCAGTACCATCCCCAATAAGCGAGCAATCGTCGAATTTCATAGGGTCTTTCCTCCATTTTGGACCTAGTGAATGAACACGAATGTGCGTAAAGCATTGCGCAAACCACCCTCGCTATCTGGCCGCAACATGGAAAATCCATTGAACTTTGAACCTAAACAGAACCTTATTCCATGTTTTCTCGAAGTTTTCACATAAAAATTATGGGATTTTGAAAAATCTTCCGATAACAAAGGAGACAGTCAAGGTCAAGGAGTTCTATCAGTGAGTCTGAGAATCAATACCAACATTCCGGCAATGAATGCCCTGTCGAATTTGTCACGAACAAACGTTGACATGCAGGGTTCCATCAGTCGGCTTAGCTCGGGTCTGCGGATCAACAGCGCCGCCGATGATCCAGCAGGTTTGATCATCAGTGAAGGCATGCGTGCCCAAATCAAGGGTTTGGACCAAGCAATTCGCAACTCTCAGGATGCGATTAACATGTCCAAGACGGCAGAAGCCGCGCTTGATGAAGTCCAAAAACTCCTTCGCGATATTCGAGGCCTCGCCGTTAGCTCGGCAAACACTGCAGTTGCTGATGCTGCGGTTCTTCAGGCTAACCAAACTCAAATCCGATCTACGATTCAGTCTATCAATCGTATTGCGGAACAAACTCAGTTTGGTTCCAAGAAACTTCTGAACGGAACTGCTGGAGCCCTTGCGAACGTAACCTCGACTGCAAATGTAGATAGCATCTATATGGGCGGCACCTTTAACGGGGATAGCGTTTCTAATGGCCCAATTACGATTAACCGGGTAACTCAAGGATCGCGAGCATCGATTGCGCTTGGCAACACATTTGCCAGTACCAACACTGTCGTATCTACCGCTGGTTCATTTGTGATCAACGGCTACTCGTTCAATAGCAATGGCACTGAAACCGTGGCAAGCTTGAGCGCCAAGATTAACGAGATGAGCGCTACTACCGGAGTGACGGCTCAGATTACAGGATCAGGACCCTTTGGAATCACCCTAAACCAGGGCACCTATGGATCTCAACATCGAATTGATTTCTTCGATCCCTCAGGCGTCCTTCACAATGCGGCGTCTGCATCTTCTCAAGGAATCAATGCAGTCTTCAATGTTTCGGTCACCACTGACAATGGAGTCCAAACGATTCCATTTACCGGCGGACAAGGTCCCCAAGAATCAGGTCTAAGGCTTACAGATCGAGACGGAAACGCCATCGTCATAAACGAAAACGGCAACAACAGTATTTCCGCCGCGACCCAGGTTGGAGTTTTAACGGCCGGAAGCGTCCGATTCCAAATTGGAGCCTTCGCCAACCAATCAGTTGCCTTCTCTATGCCAACCGTCTTTGCTCAAAATCTGGGCACCGGAGCTGTTCAAAACGGGTCGATTGCTAGCCTGGATGTCACCACTCAACAGGGTGCTTCGGACGCAATGAAGATCATTGATGCGGCAATCACGCAACTTGCTCAACAACGCGGTGAATTGGGGTCGTTCCAAAAGAACTTCCTTGAGTCGACCGCTCGATCTCTAGGAGTTGCAAAGGAAAATCTTACATCTAGCGAAAGCCAAATTCGCGATGCAGACATGGCGCTTGAGATCACCGAATACACACGATTCCAAATCCTACAACAGAGCGGCATGTCCGTTCTGGCGCAAGCAAACAAGCAACCTCAGCAAGTTCTACAACTGCTGCAAGGTTAGAAAGGCAAAACAAAGCTACCTCATCGCCTCCGTCGCAGTGACGGAGGCATTTTTTTATTTATCTGTGGCCTGCGCCATAATCTTTCTGTGCGGAACAGTTTTGCAGAGAGGTTTGTATGCGGCGCGGTATAGGAAGGGGCCTTAGCCACTTGGTAGCTGAAGACCTCGTGAAGACTCCTGTTGATAACGAGTCTGAGGTTCCCATAGAGTCGATTGTCCCAAATCCCCGACAACCTCGACGCGTCTTCTCCGAAGCAGCACTTCAAGACTTAGCTGCATCTATACGGGAGCATGGAGTCATCCAACCTCTTCTGGTTCGGCCTGCCGGAGCGAGTAAATATGAGTTGATTGCGGGGGAACGTCGCCTAAGAGCTTCCAAATTGGCTGGGCGCACCACGGTGCCGATCACGATCCGATCCGCGACCAATCAAACCTCCTTAGAGTTAGCCCTGATCGAAAATATTCAACGGGAAGACATCAATGCCATGGAGTGCGCGAGAGCGTATCGGCAACTGATTGATGAATTTGACCTGACCCAAGATCAAGTTGCTACCAAGGTTGGAAAGTCGCGAGTGGCGATCACCAATACGTTAAGGCTACTTAAACTTCCCACCAGAATTCAAAATGCAGTGTTTGAGGGCAACATTACGGAAGCGCATGCAAGGGCTCTATTAGGTTTTGACAATGAAACCCATATGATCGCTGTCTTTGACCAAGTGGTTGAAAAAGGACTCACCGTCAAAGATGTTGAGAAACGAGCCAAATCTGCGACACGCCCTACTCAAAAGGCTGCCAAGGCGCCGCAATTCAGTCCTGGAGTTTCTGATCCCAATAATGCCGCTTTAGAAGAAGCTCTGTCCACATTCTTTGGAGCTTCTACAAAGATTCGTAAGTCTGAGATTGGCGGTGAGTTGACGATCCAGTTTTACTCCGACGATGACCTAGACCGAATCTTGGATATTCTTGGTTTCAGATTGTGAGTCTTGTCTTTCGCCAAATGAGGGAGGAAGATGTGGAGGGTGTCGTTTCTCTTCAACGAGCTTGCTTTCCACACCCATTTCCTGAGGAACTTCTGTGGGCATCGGAACACCTACTACGTCACATGTCTCTCTTTCCCGATGGGCAGTTTGTGGCGATGGATAGTGATCGTGTAGTTGCCAGCGCCAGTTCTACTAGGATTTCTGAGTCCAAGTGGCAAGGTCATCAAAATTGGGATGAAACCGTGGGTGGCGCATTCCTAGAAACCTTTTGTCAGGATGGCAATACTTTGTACGGGCTGGACATCAGTGTGCATCCCGAATATAGGGGTAAAGGTTTGGGGCGTTCTTTGTACAACTTACGATTTGAGGCGGTGCGCAAACTTGGGCTAGTTCGTTTTGGCACTGCTTGTCGCCTTCCTGACTACCTAACATATGCTGAAACTATACAGAATGTGTCCGTTGAGGAATACGCGTCTCTCGTTGCTTCTCAGAAGGTGATTGACCGTACGGCCACGCCCCTATTGCGTTATGGGTTAACCTATGTAGGAGTGATACACGACTACATGGAGGATTCGGAATCTGGTAATGCGGCTGCATTGATGGAGTGGCAACCGTGAAGATTAAAGTTGCAGCTGTCAATTGGAAGTTGCGCGAGATTAAAAGCGATGGCGAATTTTTCAGCCACTTTTATGACCTTGTAGAACGGGCTCATACCGCCGGGGCGGCAATCATCGTTGTCCCAGAGCTGATGGTGCTTGAGCTTCTTCACCTGGAGCCAGATTTAGCCGAGACAAAGGTTCCTCGCTACCTAGCTCAATTCAGCCAATCTATAGAGGACTGGATACAGCGTATTTCTGAGAATAGTGGATTGGTATTGGTCGGAGGATCTCATTTCAGGGAAACGCCGAAGGGGATTGTGAATGCCTGCGCAGTTGGGCATCCTTCTCTCGGACTAGTTATAAGCGAGAAGAATAATCTCACTCAGTATGAAAAAGAGGTTTGGGGACTTCAGACAGGTAGCACTCTGGTCAAGATTCCGGACCGTCGCCTAGGCGTAACCATTTGTTATGACTCGGAATTTCCAGAGGCAGGGCGAGCCCTGGCTGAAGAAGGGGTGACCATCCACTGCGTTCCGGCATACACAGAAACCAACCATGGCTTTCACCGGGTTCGGTATAGCTGCCACGCCCGCGCCGTGGAAAATCAGAATTTTGTCGTTCACTCATCTCTTGTTGGAGATTTAGGAAGAGAGCCCGTCACCGAGACTTCAGGTTCAAGCGCCATTTTGGCACCACCGGTTCACCAGTTCCCTCCCAACGGCGTCTTGGCAGAAACGTGGTTTGATCAGGAAGACATAGCATTAGCTGAATTGGACATGGATCTGCTTGAAGAAGCAAGAGCGACCGGTGATGTTCGAAATTGGAATGATCGGCATTTGAGCAAGTGGCCCATAGAATAGTTTGAGAATTTATAGATTCTGCTGCTATCCGTTTAGTTAAGCCGTTGGTTTGTTCAATGCCACAAGAAAACTTTGTTAAAATGTTTTCATCATGGTTAAGGTCACCCATATTGTGCGAACAGCACTTTGTGCACTTGCGATCGTAAGCGCATCTGCTTTTGCACAGTCTAGTCCGAAAGAAATTCTCACGCAGATTCAACAGTATCGGTCCCAGCTGCTTCAAGAAGCACGACAGGCAAATAAGCCAATCAACGCCTCTGTCCTAAGCGAAGGAGTGAAGGCCAAGGCCGAGGAGGCAATCAAGGGTGTAGATCCTGAGAAAGTTGAGGCCAAAGATGCTTTCGACTGGGCGAAAGTATTTGAACTAGCGGGTCGCTACAAAGATGTCTGCAATCTTTGCCACAAGTTTCTCGCTACGAATCCGAATCCAGCCGATAAGTTTGCGGCTCAATCCCTAATGGTGAATAGCTGCAACACCCTGGGTGAAGCAGATATGGTCGCCATGACTCTAAAAGAGATTAAGCCTGTGGACGCACTCGGCGCACGCACTCTTGTTTCTAGAACGACCGGTGCCTATGCGGACACGATTGCCAAGAGCCAAGGGGTAGATGCAGCCATTAAGATTCTTGAGAGCGTTGCAGCTAAACTGCCTGCGGAAGATCATAAAGCCAATGCACAACGATCTCTAGAACTTGCGAAAGCTCGCGAACAACAAAATCCTCCTGCAACCGCGCCAAAGCCGGATGCAGAACGCTTGGCGACCTTTGAGCAAAATTCGATCTTGCAAGAACAAGCGGTGAAATTCTCCATTGCTGAGAAGAAATCTGAACTCTTACAGGGTGCCGGGAGAAAGCCTGAGGCTCTCAAGATTCTAAAGGACTTCGTTGGTAACATCGATCCTTCAAGTTCGGTTGCCCGACGAGCAAATTCCAGCATTAAGCAGATGGAGATGATCGGAGCCGTTGCTCCAGCATTAACCGTTGAAAGACTCTACGGTGACTTCAAGGGACTTGAAGCCTTAAAAGGCAAAGTAGTTATCATCGATTTCTTTGCCCACTGGTGCGGTCCATGTAAGGCCAGCTACCCAGACATGACAAAGATGTACAGCGAACTGAAAGGTCAAGGTCTAGAGGTGCTCGGTGTTACCACTTATTACGGTTACTATGGCCAAGAGCGCAACTTATCCAGAGATGCTGAATTTGCCAAGATGGCTGATTTCATCAAAGAATTTAAGCTAGAGTGGCCGATTTTGTTTGGAGAGCGTTCCAACTTCGAGGCCTATGGAGTTAGTGGAATTCCTCACGTCACCGTTGTTGACCGCAAAGGTCAGGTTCACTCCATTGAGATTGGATACAGTCCTGCCATCTTCACAAAGTTCAGAGCTGAGATTGAGAAGCTTCTGGCTGAAAAGTAAAACAAGCTAGTCCCATATGAAAAGGCCCGACAGTTCCGGTCGGGCCTTTTCATAGGTCTAGATGGAACCGCCTTACGTCGCTTGCAGTTCAAGAAATGTCTTAGGACAGGAGGTAGGTAATGAAAAATACAAACTTACTCGTTGGTGCAATTCTTGGTTTAGGATTGATCGGCTGCTCTCAGGAAGCAAAGGACGACATGAGCAAAGCTGCAGATCATACTGGCGATGCAATTTCGAAGACTACAGATGAGGCAGGAAGCGTCGCTTCAAACGCTATGTTGACAGGGAAAATTAAATCAGCAATAAGCGCAGCCAACGATGTGGTCATTGATGGTCTCAACGTAGATACCATTGATAAAACAATCACGCTTAAAGGTGTCGCTAAGGATGCCAAGTCAAAGGAAACGGCTGAGACTATTGCCAAGACCCAAGCTGGCGACGACTATACTGTGGACAACCAAATTACGGTTAGCTAGCCGTATAATTCTAACAACTAGCGAAGCCGCTAGGCAGGAGTTTAGATGTCCAATGTTTTAGAAATCGAAGGAAAGAAATATGTTGCACTGCGATCCGCCATTGAGCAGATGAATGGCAAAGTCGTCTGGGACAACTCGCAGAAACAAGCAACGGTGGAGTTGAATGGAAACACGACCGTGGCGACGATGGCTGATGAAAATGCCGTAGTGGACGGCAAGATCATCACGCTCTCCGCAGCCCCCAGAGTCCATGAAGGAACCTTGTACGTTCCAGAAGACTTCTTCCCTGCGATTCTGAATGCTCAGTTTCCGTTTTAGCGAGTAGCTTCTTTAAGCGACTTGATGGCCTCAAGGATTTTTGCCCTTCCTTGAGGCCATTCTTTATGCAATAGATCAACAAGATAGCTTCCCACTACCGCCCCATCTGCCACCTGGCAGACCATTCTTACATGTTCCGGAGTGGATATACCGAACCCAACACACACGGGAAGATCAGTCCGAGATTTGACTCTTTCTACAAGGCTTGATACTTCGATAGGAGCATCTGTCTGAGTACCGGTTACACCCGTTCTGGATACAGCGTATACAAAGCCTGTAGTTCGGTTGCACACCTCATCAATTCTCTGATCTGTACTAGTCGGGGCAACTAGGTAAATCGTATCCAGACCGTTCTCCAGGGCTGCCTTGCCCCAGTCATCTCCCTCGTCTGGCACAAGATCGCTAATAATCGCACCCACGACTCCACTCTGAGCTGACTTGCTTGCAATGGACTCAAGACCAAGTCGTAAGTAAGTGTTGTAGTAGCCCATGGTGACGATGGGAATTGGAGAGTCAAAACGTGCAATGGCGTTCAGGATATCTTCGGGCGTCGTTCCCCGATCTAGGGATCTCTGACTAGATGCCTGAATCGTTGGACCTTCTCCAAAGGGGTCGCTAAAGGGGACTCCTACCTCGATAAGATCGGCTCCCCCTTCGACTAGAGTCTCTAGAATCTTGGGAAGTTCTTCTAAGGGCTGGTCACCAGCGGTTATAAATAGAACAAGGGCCTTCTCGCCCTTCTCGGCAAGTTGTCTAAACTTGGTTTGTATTGCGCTCAATGAACCTAAATCTTACCGCGCTCGTGTTCTTTTTCTAGCGTACATCCTGTACAGAGGCTTGAAGCACAGTGGCACAATAAGCAAGAACATGATCAGACTTTTTCCGATCAAGCTTCTTTGCGATCGCAAGGATGTCCTGCCAAGCCACCTGAACAATCTTCAGTTGCCGATTTGCATTGGCTTTTGAGCTAGGTTCTCGCCATGTCGATTCTGGTGCCGTCGCGATTGCCTTCGATAAGGAATCAATCTCCTTAGTGACATCAGAAACAACCCTTGCTTTCGCAGGCTTAACCTTCCCATTAAGCAAGGCATAAAGAGTTTTCTCTTGATCCATTGCGTCGGTAGCGTAGGTTAGAAGCCACATTGTGCCTCCTCCCGACAAGGTACTAAACAGAGTGACCGCTGACTCACCAAGTTTGGAGAAGTGACTTCGCAACTCCTTAACCTGTTGGCGCAAATGTGGGTTGGCTTTTGCCTCAAGGCCCTGGTTCCTCCACTTCAAGCTACGAGCATAAATGTAGCAGGCCTGAGACATTCCATGCGTAGTCTCACCTTCCTTCTTGGTGTAGAACTCATACCACTTATCAAATCCCATGTTGAGGATGTGAGCGTGGGTTTTGCCATGGGTTTCTTTCTTGTCTTGCCCAAGACTAAGAAGCGTCAAGGCTAGGCAGAAGACGGTAAAAAGAATTCTCATGACCTTTGGTTAAAAGCGATCCCCAGTGCCGTTTTCCAATTCTTAAGCTGAGCCGGAGTCAAAGTTGCCAGCACTTGTGCCTCAGATGTTTTCTCTATCTCCTTCAGTCGAGGCTCGTATGATTTCACAATGGCCGCTCGTTTGGCATCTCCTGCCTTTCCAGGAGGTGCGGCCTCAAGTTGTGATCCCATTTTTGCGTGAATCTCATCCAGGGTGGCGATTGTTTTTGCGGCTACAGCATTGATCTTAATGCGTTGCTCATTACTGAGACCAATCTTCCGAGCAACGTCCGCATTTCGTAGAGCAAATGGACCGGCATCTTGGAGGGCTATCTCCATAAGCCTTCCCTTCTGGTGCTTTGAAAGCACGGAAATGATCTTGTTTGCTGAATCTAGCTCAACCTTTTCCAGGCGTTTCTGAATAGCCTCATACTGATCTGGTTTGGCTTTCGATGCCTCTTCGCTGGATCGTTCCTGCGCGGCTTGTAGAACCTTAAAGTGTTCGCCAATCTTTTGTGTCTGCACTTCGGAAATCTTCAACTCAGTTTTGAAAACTGGATCAGCGAGGCGTAAGGCCATGCTACCCAGCAAGCCCGTTTTTGAAGGATAGAGCTGCGCTAGACAAAAACTTGACACGACGAGACATACAAGGACTGACAGACGCTTCATGACTAACCTTGAGGATTGAACGGCTTACCTAACAAAGCCTGCCAAGCATTCTTCTGCGTTTGACTTAGGAGCGCCAAAAGTTTCTTTTGAGTTTCGTTCTGGAGAGCCTGAATCTTGGGGCCAATCTTCTTCCCTTCCGCTTCCAATTCGGGTCGCATTTGGTCTTCTACTTTCTTGCGATCCTCAGAGGTTTTAGCGGCTTTCATTCGAGCTTCATACTTGTCGAAAATGGGCTTTAGAGAAGTGCGCTCAATTTCTCCCGCTTGCTTGGCGCCGTCGGAGAAGGTTGTGCGGAACTTTTGGTAATTTGCCCCAGCCAACCCAATCTTCTTTGCTACGACATCATCCAGAAGCGCCAGAAGGCCAGCACGCTGTAAAGTGATCTCTCGCAGTCTCTTCAGCTGTGTACCGTTGAGGGCTGTGAAAACCCCTTTCTTCAACTCATCAAAGTAGCTCTTTAACTTAGTCGCGGTCTGTTGTTGCGTATCCTTGGTGCGAGCCGCTTTCTGCTGGGCCTCGTATGTGGTTAAACGAGTGCGATGTGTTGCCGCCGCATCATTCATCTTGCCCCGTTGTGCTTCGGTGATTTTGAGTTCGGTTTGAACAGGCTTCGCTTGGAGCAGAATCACATCTGCGCAGTGGTAATCAAAAGGATCTGCTTGCGAATGTGCGGATGCCGCCACTGCAAGGACTAAGGGTAGCAACAATGATCTCATGAATTTGTTAGACGTCTAGGATTCTCGGATGCCTCACGGCGATAGTAGATTATGCCCGTTGTTGGGACGTTTGAGTTAGTTCAGACCTGTAGCCGTGCTCCAGTCTTGGATTTTAATCTTTGCATTGACAACTTGTTTTTCAACTTGGGCACGAAATTCAGAAGAGGGTTTCACATGCTGAATCAGCGGAATAGCCGGTGCGGAATCATCACTCAGAACCTCAATGGTTACTTCATAGCTACCTGGGTTTTCGTCAATGATCTGTTTGAGTTGTACGAGTTGGCTGGGCGTCGCTCGCTTGATTGAGATTTGGACTAATCCCTGGGCGTTCGTTTGGTTTGCACGATCAAACTCCATCGTGGCTTGCACCGGCTTTAAGTCTTCAACTCTGATTTCTACAGACTTCTCGCCCCGCATTTCACGATGCATCACAAAGCCAGATATCTGAACAACCGTATCCTTGACCAAAAGTTCTCGGAGCTTGTCGAAGGTAGCGGGAAAAACGATCAATCCTGACTGTCCACTGAAGTCTTCTAAAGTAAGCGTAGCCATCCGCTTGCCTGATTGCTTAGTAACGATCGTCCTCAAGCTCGCAATAACTCCAGCCAACTTTACAAATTGTCCATCTTCAAGCTCCTGAATGTCTTCACAAGTATGGGTGCTAACGGTTCGCAGAGTAGATTCATGACCACGTAAAGGGTGGTCAGACACATAAATGCCCATGACCTCTTTCTCCATGGCCAAACGGTCGGAACGGGATTCCATTTCGACATCGGGAAGAATGGGATAGCTGATCGCGGTTGTTCCCTCTTCGGCCTCGCCGAACAGAGAGTCTTGTCCTGCTAAGCGATTGCGGTTATTGTTGTCGGCAAACATCAATGCCGCTTCCACCATGTTCAACAGCTTTGTTCGGTTGGAATCTATGCTATCAAGTGCCCCGGCCTTGATGAGGGACTCAAGAGATGTCTTGTTTAGGCTCCGACTTCTAACTCGGTCAGCAAACTCGAAGAGATGGGTAAAGGCTCCATTTTCATTACGCTCCGCCAATATTCCATCTACAACACCGGTTCCTACCCCCTTTATCGCGGCGAGGCCAAAGCGAATCGAATGTCCTTCCTCAATTTCGAAGTCCATACCGGACCGATTTACATCGGGTTGTAGAACCGAAATCTTCTTTCTGCGACACTCTTCGATAAAGGCAATGACCCGATCCTCTTTCGCACGATATACGGCTAATAGCGCCGCCATGTATTCGACCGGATAGTTTGCTTTAAGATATGCCGTTTGGTAGGCCAGGATGCTGTAGCAGACCGCGTGCGCCTTGTTAAACGCATATCCGGCAAAAGGCAACAGCATTTCCCAAATTTTTTCGGCATTGACAGCAGCAATGCCGTGCTGGTCCGTGCCAGCCATAAACTCGGTTTTCATCTCCGCCATGGCCTGGGCATCTTTCTTTCCCATCGCACGACGCAAGATGTCGGCTTTACCGAGGGTGAATCCGGCAATGGCTTGAACAAGCTTCAAAACCTGGTCTTGGTAGACGATGATTCCGTATGTCTCTTCCAAGATCGGACGCATACGTTCGTCGAGATACTCTGCCTGTACTTTTTCGAACTTTGTATCGATGAACCGCGGAATGTGCTCCATCGGACCTGGGCGATAAAGGGCAACCATCGCCGCAAGTTCACGAATGCTATTGGGTTTGAGTTGAGTTACCCAACGTGTCATGCCGCCGCCTTCAAGTTGGAAAACCCCCGTTGTTTCTCCCCGGGCAAGCATTTCGTAAGTCTTCTCGTCTCCCTCAGGAAACTTCAGGACATCTAGTTCCAAACCTTGAGTCTGTCGAATGTTGTTCAGGGAGCGGGCTAAAACAGTAAGGTTGGAGAGTCCAAGAAAGTCCATCTTGAGAAGGCCAATCTTCTCCAAGATGCCCATCTCAAAGGCGGTAACAGGTTGCCCATCATTGCCCTTGAATAGCGGCACATAGTCAACTAGGGGATCTCGGGAGATGACTACGCCTGCGGCATGTACACCGGCATGACGGGAGATTCCTTCCACTGACTTTGCGGTTTCGATAAGAGAAGCAACCCGAGGGTCGCCGTTGACCATATCTCGAAACTCGGCAACCTCTTTGATCGCTCGGTCGATACTCCAGCCCGGAAGAGTCGGTATCGCCTTACAAAGCCTGTCCGTTTCTTGGGGGGTGTAGCCCAAAACTCGACCGGCGTCCTTGATGGCTGCTTTCGCACCAAGTGTTCCAAATGTGATGATCTGCGCAACGTGGTCTTGACCGAATCGCTCATTGACGTATTGAATGACTTCATCACGTCGAGCGTCCTCAAAGTCCATGTCAATATCTGGCATGGAGATTCGCTCTGGGTTCAAGAAACGCTCAAAGGTGAGATCGTATTCCACCGGATCGACGTCGGTGATTCCAACGCAGTATGAAACTAGAGACCCGGCCGCCGAGCCTCGGACGCCATAGAAAATCCCTCGATCTCGAGTAGCGTTTGCAAACTCTCGAACCAACAAGAAATAGTCACCGAAACCCGTTCTTTGGATGACATCGAGCTCGTAATTTAGCCTCTCGATCGAAGCCTCAGGATCTTTGACACGCGCCTTAAGGCCGTCAACAGCTAGCTCTCGTAGGTAGTCAAAATTGTCCTTGCCATCAGGAACATCGGGTTGTGGCATGGGAGCTCGTTGTTTATCTAACTCAACGTTGCACATCTCCGCCACCATCATCGTGTTCTCAATGGCTTCTGGGACATCGGGGAAGAGAGCCGCCATTTCGTCCGGAGACTTCAAGTAAAACTCATCGGTCTCGAACTTCATTCGGTTCTTATTCGCAACCAGTTCGCCCATTTGGATGCATAAAAGAACATCATGTGATTCCGCATCAGACTTGCAAAGATAGTGCGCATCATTGGTTGCAATGAGTGGCAGCTTTAAATCGCGGGCAATTTGGATGAGGTGAGGGCGGATCGCGGCTTGCTCTGGCAAGCGATGGTCTTGAAGTTCAATAAAATAGTTTCCTTCACCAAACATCTCGGAATACATTCCGGCGATGTACTGCGCTCGATCATAGTTGCCCTTCAGCAGTTCCTGACAAACCTCAGAACCAAGGCAGGCACTGGTGCCGATCAGTCCGGCCGAGTGTTGTCGAAGCAGTTCGTGGTCAATCCTAGGGCGATAGTAGTAGCCTCTTAGTGCCGCGATGCTCGAAAGTTTGCATAGGTTTCGGTAGCCCTCTAAATTTCTCGCATGGAGGAGCAAGTGGAAACTGTCTTTCTCTTCCCCCCTTCCCTTTTTCTCGAAACCTCCCGGAGCTACATAGGCCTCAACCCCAAGAATAGGCTTGATGCCCTTTTTCTTGCACTCGAAGTAAAACTCCATAACGCCAAACATGACGCCATGGTCCGATATGGCAAGGGCTTCCATCCCCATGTTCTTGGCAGTCGCAACCATCTGTGGAATACGGTTTGCTCCATCCAAGAGGCTGTATTCAGTGTGGTTATGCAGGTGACAAAATGGGCGAGACATGGAGAGTTGCTGTTAATCAGCATCTTATTGTGACGTTGATTTAAAGCGTTTCGCGTCACGATATCAACCAATATTGGGAAACCTTCCAAATCGGCCCGTAGAAGTTAAGAACATCTAGTTGGGCGAACCAATTGCCGGACCTGTCACTTCATATAGATAGAGATACACTTACCAAAAATGAGAGCTAGATACTTACTAACCGTTGTCATGGCCATTGCTGCTTTCGGTTGCGGAGGTTCGGTAACAAACAGAGGAATTGCCCAGGTGCGAGCCATCAGTGCCGTTTCAAATCCTTCATCCATTGACGTGTTTACTGACTTCAATGTGGTTGCGCTTGGTTTAGGAAACGGGGAAGGTGCAGTGTATAGCAGTCAGCCGGCAGCTTCACTTGCTCTTGGCATCAGGCAGTCTGGAACCACAACTACGATTGCTTCTGGAAACCTTGAAGCTGGAGTCAATGGGGTGTATAGCATCATCCCTCACCAGACAAGCGCCAGCACCGTCGGGATAATCGCGCTGCTTGATAATGCCTCTGCGCCTACTGGAGCTAATGCCAAGGCTCGTCTAGTCCATGTTGATCGCAATATTGGATCCGTAGATCTTTACTATCTCGATCCAGATGGAGAATTGGCGGATGCGACTCCAGTTATCACTAACATCAATTTTCAACAGGCCTCGGGCTATGTGGATTTAGTGGCTGGACTTCAGAAGCAGCTCATTCTCACCCGAACAGGAACCAAGACAGTGGTAGGTAGTGCAGTAGCCTTGACTATTCCATCTGGGAGCGTTAGAACCTTGCTGTTACTAGATGACTCTGGACCTCAACTCAACATCTACGCTGACTAGCCTGTCTAAAGTACGTAGCGAACGTTAAGGGATTTCTGTATACTTGCTCCACTACTAGGAGTGTGCCTTTCTCTTCTGGTGGACTCAACAGATTTGGTGGAAGTATTCATGAAAAAATCCCTTTTACTCAGCGCTTTAGCCGTTTGTATGATCGGCTTTGCTGGTTGTACGCCCAAGGGTTCCGACTCGGGCAGTACAAGCAACTCTAGCGGCGGTAGCGAACTCGTTGGTCGCGAAACGCCCGATGCCGAGGGCAATAAGGTTGAGGGCGATACCATCAAGATTGGCCTCATCGCCAGCTTGAATGGAGAGCAACAACCTTGGGGCAAAGACTCCGAAAATGGAGCCAAGCTTGCCGTCGAAGAAATCAATGCAGCGGGCGGCATCAATGGAAAGAAAATTGAGCTGATCATTGAGGATACAGGCTCAAAAGCGGAAGGTGGAAAGTCAGCCACTGAGAAGCTTGTCGGTGAAGATAAAGTCGTGGCGGTTCTTGGCGAAGTTGCCAGTGGAATCACGCTTCCGGCAGCCCAGGTTTGCCAAGAGAATGCAGTTCCTCTCATTGCCGTTGGCGCAACGCGAATTGACGTAACCCAACAGGGCGGTTCTACCTTCCGAGTGTGCTACACCGATGATTTCCAAGGTGCAGCCATGGCGAAGTACGCCTATGAAGATTTGAAGCTAAAGAAGATGGCGGTTTTAACCGACCGAAAGCTTCCCTACTCTACAGGCCTGTCCGAAGTATTTGTTAAAGCCTTTAAGAGCTTGGGCGGAGAAATCGTAGCCGAAGAAAACTATGAGTCTGGAAACATCGACTTCAAGGCTCAGCTAGCCAATATCAAGGCAAAGAATCCTGACGGTCTTTTCTGCTCCGGCTACTTCACTGAGGTTGGTCCAATTGCTCGACAACGACAGTCTTTGGGTCTAAATGTTCCGATGCTCGGTGGCGACGGTTGGGATAGCAAGGATTTGCTTGATTCTGGCGGAGAAGGAATCGTGGGTGGTTACTTTGCAAACCACTATCACATTTCTGAGGATCGACAAGAAGTTAAGGACTTCGTAGATAACTACAAGAAGAAGTTCGGCACTGATGCAGGAACAGCAATGGCTGCCCTAACTTATGATGCAGCTAAGGTCTGTTTCGAAGCGTTGAAGAACGATCCTGAACTCACCAGCAAATCTCTAATTAGCGCCATTTCCAAGATCAAAGACTTTAAGGGTGTTTCTGGAAACATCACGATCGGTCCTGATGGAAACGCTCAAAAGCCTGCTCTCGTTCTAAAAGTCGAAAAAACCGGGTTTGTACCGGTCAAACAGATTCCATTCTTCGAGTTCAAGGGCTAAACTCTAAAACTCGAAACCGACGCGGGTCAATGATGACCCGCGTCGACTTTGTTTTCCCTTAACATGAGGTTGCAATCTTAATTTGAACTGGGATCTATTACCGCAGCAACTTGTCATCGGTATCCAACTGGGTGCGGTTTACGCACTTATCGCACTGGGTTACACGATGGTGTATGGTGTGCTTCGCTTTATTAACTTCGCGCATGGCGATGTCTACATGGTAGGAGCCTATTTGGCTTACTACACTTCCATGCAATGGTTCGATCGAAACTCGATGAACCCTTACGTGCTCCTGTTTGTCATGCTGATAATCTCGATGGTCGGCTGTGCAATCTTGGGGCTCAGTGTCGAGCGCTTAGCTTATCGTCCGTTGAGAACTGCACCCAAAATCGCAGTCTTGATTACCGCTATTGGCGTCTCGCTTTTTATCGAGTACGGAGGGAAATTCTTCTTCAAAACCTCTCCGAAGCCTTCGATCTCGCAAGATGTAAACGTTTTTAGTAAGCCTATCAATATCGGTGGGATTACGCTGGATGGAAGTCAGCTCACCGTGCTGGGTGTCACTCTCGTGTTGATGGCTGGCCTCTGGTTCTTTGTGACGCATACAAAGACTGGACGAGCAATGCGCGCGGTTTCCCATGACTTTGGTGCGGCTTCGCTGATGGGAATAAACGTAAATCGAGTGGTCGCAATCACCTTTGGTATTGGCTCAGCACTAGCCGGAGCCGGGGGAATGATGAATGCAACCGCGATTGGAACGCCCCTTGATCCATTCTATGGCCTTGTTCCCGGTGTTAAAGCTTTTGTTGCCGCTGTCCTCGGAGGCATTGGAAATATTCCTGGTGCCGTTGTGGGTGGTCTGATCATGGGGGTCATGGAAACTCTCATCGTATGGCTAGGCTATGGCGGTTACAAAGATGCGGTCGCCTTCGTGTTGTTAATTGTTATCCTTTTGATTAAGCCAAGCGGATTGTTTGGAAGCACGGTGGAGAAGGTCTGATGGCTGCCATTACCGCACCCTATAGCTCCTCTAAATTCTGGAGCGTTCGCTTTGTCAGCTTAATCGCAACATTCCTCGGGCTGTTCGCTGTTCAGCTGTTTATCATTCCTCAGCTCAACAACTACGACATTAGAATCCTTACATTGGGATTGTTCATGGCAACGCTGGCCGTCAGCCTGAACATCATCAATGGCATTACCGGACAGTTTTCGATGGGGCATGCCGCGTTCTATGTGGTAGGCGCTTATGCCGGCGGCAAACTGACAGCAGACAAATTTGATCAAGTGGGACTTCCCCCTCAGGTTTGGCTTCTGATTGCGGTTGTGTTTGGCGCCATCGTTGCCGGTATTGCTGGCATTGTGGTAGGCCTCCCATCCCTTCGACTAAAGGGCGACTATTTGGCCATTGTCACGATGGGATTTGGTGAGATTGTTAGGATTTTCATCAACAACCAAGACGGGGGTAAACAGGCGTTCTTTGGACTGGATCTTGGTGGTAGCTACCAGCTTAAAGTCGGAGAAAAGATTACGCAGTTCTGGCATGTAGGTCTCCTTCTAGTCATCACCATTGCTCTGAGCCGAAACCTTCTAAAAACCATTCATGGGTTGGCCTTTCTTTCCACCCGTGAAGATGAATTAGCCGCATCCGCGGTTGGTGTGAACACCACTCGGATTAAGGTAGCTGCGTTTGTTCTGGGTGCATCACTAGCCGGTGCCGCCGGAGTTCTGTTTGCGCACTTTAACAATACGGTTGCTCCTGATGATGGATCCATGGCCCAAAGCTTCCTCATCGTGGCAATGGTTGTTATTGGTGGAATGGGCAGCATTACTGGAGCCGCAATAGCCGGTTTTGCGCTTTCTATTGTTCCGGAAGCACTTCGTCGCTTCCCGCCGATATCTGCTATCGACTTGATGGGAATCGTATTAGGCACGATCATAGCGGTCGTTCTCGCGAATGTCATCAAGAAGCAATCCTTTACTAGTTCAAAAGGTTGGTCCTCCGTGATGACCGTCCTGGGCTATGTATTCTGCCTTGTACTAGCCTTTGCTGCGTTCAAGAATTTTCAATCGAGTGTTTCTCCGGTGATTAAAGGAGTTTTCATCCTCTTAGCGCTGTTCACCTTGATATCGCTCTTGTTTACCAAGGGTAAAGCTTCTTTGCCTGGATTTGGCTATTTCTTACTTTTACTTGGCGTGGTTGTTGCCATCAAGTTCCCTATATCTGCGGTACTGCACAAGATTCCTCTTATCGAGGACAACCTGAGTAAAACCACTTATACACCCAGTGATCTTCGATGGGCGCTTTTTGCCATATCCCTCATTGTTATTATGATCGTGCGTCCGCAAGGCATCCTTGGACACCATGAATGGTCTTGGAGCGCGTTTGGGAAGATGTTTGGGATGAACACTCCAAATAAGGAGATTTCAGCGAAGTGAGCATTCTTAGTTTGCGAGAAGCTACGATTCGGTTTGGTGGTCTCATCGCCGTAAATAAGGTCAGCTTTGATCTGGAACAGGGTGATCTCTTTGGACTTATTGGTCCAAACGGCGCGGGAAAAACCACCTGCTTCAATCTCATTACTGGTGTCTATACGCCTACGAGCGGGTCCATCACTTTTAAAGGCAAGCCGATTGCTGGTCAACCACCTCATAAAATTGCGGATCTAGGCATTTGCCGTACTTTTCAAAACATAAGGCTTTTCGGATCGTTGTCTGTCCTGGAAAATGTAGTTGTTGGAGGCTTCCTTCGACAGCAGGTAGGTTTAGGGAGCGCTCTCACTTACCTGCCATCCATCATAAAGGAGACTGAAAAGTATCGCCAGAAAGCTTTAGAGCTTTTGAAAGTCGTCAGTCTGGATGATGTGGCGGATGTTCGAAGTAAAGATTTACCTTATGGTAAACAACGCCGGCTTGAGATAGCTCGCGCGATGGCAACAGAACCAGATCTACTCCTTTTGGACGAGCCTGCTGCGGGCATGAACCCTCAAGAAAAAGTAGAACTGATGGAAGATGTTCGTCATATTCGCGACGAGTTTAAGATGACAGTTCTGCTTATTGAGCATGACATGAAGTTCGTCATGGGGCTTTGTGAGAAGATAGTGGTTCTAGACCATGGCGAAGAGATTGCCTACGGACGGCCCGATCATATACGGAATGACCCCAAAGTGATTGCAGCCTATCTCGGCGAAGCCGTTTAGCTACTTAACTAGACCAGCAACGCAGGTAGCTGGTCTATATTCTTCAACCTAGGCGACACAAGAACGATAGGCTTTTCTTTCGGGCACATTAGAGTTGTCATGGTTTCGACATTGATCTTTGCGGCCCTCGCTTCCGCTCCTCAAACGTCGGTCAATATAAAGGTATTGGTTATCACCTATGATCCGATTTTGAATTCCAAGAATAACCAAACTCTTCGGGAGTACATGAAGTGGCATGATCCGAAGAAGATGACCCCAAACTTAGTGCGTTACATCGATGAAGCCAGCGGTGGCTTTGCGAAGTATCAAGTTGTTGATCACATAACTGTCAATGAGTTCCCAGTGAAACGAGACGGCTTCAACTATACGGAAGAGTCATTTCTGAGAATGTGGGATAACCGCGAATTAGCGCATAAAGCCGATGCCGTAAGCTATGCCGCTATTTTTAAGAAACACAAACTTACGGAGCGGATTGCTAAGGAGGGTATCCAGGAAGTTTGGCTATGGGGAGCCCCTTACTTTGGCTGGGATGAGTACGCCATGAAGATTCCACGTGACGAAGTTTTCTATCCGACCGACAATCCTTGGTTCTATCGCCCGTATGATATTCCTGAGCAGAAGAAGACGGTCTGGGTCATGGGTTATAACTATGAGCGCGGAGAAGCTGAAGCCATCCATAGTTTCGGGCACAGAGCTGAAGGCATCCTTTCCCTAACGATTGGAAAGGGGATTTGGGATCATAAACGAACACCTAATAACCCCTGGAACAGATTCACAAAGCAAGCCAAGGAGTTCCCTGATGATGCTCAGGTTGGGAATGTTCATGGGGGACCTAATGCAGAAAGCGGCTATGACTACGCGCAAAAAAAGACAGTGATGAGCGGAGCGGCGGATTGGAAGAACTACCCCCGGCTTACCGGCAAGAAAACCCCGATCAATAGTGAAACTTGGGGTGGACCTGACTATCATCTCAACTTTATGCGATGGTGGCTAGATCATTTACCCAAGAACACAAGTCACTACCAGGGCTTTTACAACAATTGGTGGCAATACGTAGTCAATTACGACGATGCCATAGAAAAACTTCCACCACCAGACGGGAAGAAGATGCGTGCTACTCGGGCTATGTGGTGAAATAAAAAGAGTCCTTGAGGTACTTCCCTCAAGGACTCTTTTCTAGCAAGGTTCTAGAAACGAACTACGCGCTGGGCAGCGGCGATGAGCTTTTCAACCGATGGCAACACGTGCAGCTCTAGTGGCTTTGCCCAGGGGACCGGTGTGTCCATTCGAGTAACACGTACCGGAGGAGCATCCAGGTATTCGAAGCCAATGTCGCTGATTCTAGCAACGATCTCTCCAGCGAAACCACAAGTCATAGGTGCTTCATTCACGACTACCACTCGATTGGTTTTGGCAAGGGATTCAAGGATTGTATCTTCATCCAGAGGAACCAAAGACCGAATGTCAATGACCTCAGCTGAGACCCCTTCTTCCGCCAGCTTATCGGCTGCATCCAAACAGTGATAAACATTCTGCCCGTAGGTGACAAATGTGAGGTCCTTCCCTTCTCGTCGAACGGCAGCTTGGCCAAACGGGACCGTGTAGTCTTCCATGGGAAGCTCTTCCTCAATCTTTCGCTCTCGATACAGCTGCTTAATTTCGTAGAAGAGAACTGGGTTGCCATCACGAAGAGCGGACTTCATCATTCCCTTCGCATCGTATGGAGTAGAGGGGCAAACAACCTTCAGACCTGGAGAATGAGCAAACCAAGCTTCATTCATCTGGCTGTGGTAAAGAGCACCTCCACCATAGGCTCCGGCTGGACCACGAACAACTACGGGCAAGTTCACTTCACCCGCCGTTCGATAGTGGTAAGTCGCCATCATGTTGACAATCTGGTCAAAACCACACGAGATGAAGTCAATAAACTGCATCTCTACTACGCAAGTTTTGCCATTCAGAGCAGCACCGACGGCGGTTCCAACAATAGCTGCTTCTGAGATAGGCATGTCGAGCACTCGCTCCGCTCCAAACTCTTTCTGCAAACCATCAGTCACACCAAATGCTCCACCCAAAATGCCAATGTCTTCACCCATACAAATCATGTCTGGGTTGATGGACATCTCTTCGTAAAGAGCCTCTTTGATGCCAGTTAGGTAATTCTTCTTTAGCGCGATGGGCGCTTCTGTTGCAGTTGCTACAGCCATTAGTTTTCCTTGAACACCCACATTGCGCCTTCAGCCGCATCCGGGACCGGCGATTTCATGGCGTACTCTACGCCTCGCTTGAGGTAAGCCACGACTTCGGGTGGAAAGTCTTCGTCGCTAGCCTCTGCTGCATGCTTACCTTCAGCCTGGAAAGCGGTTGCTTCTTCATCGGTCAGGTAACCCATGTCGATCAGGCGTTTTCGGCAAACCGCTATAGGATCACGCGCTCTGCCTCGTTCAACTTCCTTGGGATCACGATACTTGGCTGCGCGGTCATCATCGTGGTCACCATGGCCATAGGCTCTGAATGTCTTGCACTCGACGATACTTGGCCCTTTGCCAGCCCGCGCATACTCGACGGCCTTCATGACCTTGTCATATACGTCGAACACATCTTGTCCGTCCGCAACCAAGCCGGGGATGCCGTATCCATCTGCCCTTCTAGCAAAGTCTGGCAATGAATATTCAAGATGAGTTGGCGTGCCATAGGCCCACTGATTGTTTTCAATAATGGTTACAACAGGGAGCTTGTGAACAGCCGCAAAGTTGATGGCTTCATGGAAGATTCCCTGTGCCGTTGACCCCTCACCATTGAACGTCATGGCAACCGCATCGCCACCATTCAAACGGTCTGCCAGAACTACACCTGCTGCAGCCGGAATAGTGCCCGCAAGCATGGAAGTGGAATGAATGATGTTCTTGGATTTCTTGCCAATGTGAGACCAGTTGTCTCTGGCTCTTCCTGGTGACCCAACTTTGCCCCAAACCTGGCAGCAAACTTCTTCAATGGTCATTCCCATGCGGTCGTCATTGTCCCAACCGGCCCGAAGATCCTTCAAGAAGAAGGCTGGCATATCGCGGTGGATCGGACTGATCCAGTCTTTGGACTGCAAACCAAACAACGAGCCGACAAGAACGGCTTCTTGGTTGTGAGAAGAGTAAAGAGTACCGGTGAGACGTCCTCGCCGTTTTTCTTTGATTAAGCGGACATCAAAGTAGCGTGCAAGATACAGTTGGCGGAAAAGTTCAAGACATTCGTCTTTAGTAAGTTTCGACGACGCAGAGGCCTGGACGCTTTTGTCCACAGATTTGGGCTTATCTGCCGTGACCGAACCTGAGGGGGAACTCAAAATTAAATCTCCGAAGATGGATTTGGGTAAGGCGGATGTTACCTTAACCCCTTTCCTTAAAGGTCGGCTTTAACGTTCAATCGCAAGAGGTCTAGGTCTAAAGGGACTTTTCCCCTAGCGTGTATCTACCACTAAGGTTACAGGCCCTTCATTGCAGATAGCCACTCTCATCTCTGCTCCAAACTCTCCGGTGTGGACGATGACCCCCAGTTTTCGTAGCTCCGCGACAAAGGTATCGAACAGCTCTAACCCCTTCTCGTAGCCTGCTGAGGTGCTAAAACTAGGCCTCCGTTGGCTAACATCGCCGTAGACCGTAAAGTTTGATACCGCTAACACTTCTCCTTCCACCGCGGATAATGCCAAGTTGATCTTGCCGTCAGAATCATTAAAGACACGCATGCCCACAACTCGGTCGGCCAGCTTTCTCGCGTCCTCAACCGTGTCTTCCTTATGAACACCTACTAGCAAGACAAGCCCGATACCCATCTGGCAAACGAGTCGGTCTCCAACCCCAACTGCCGCCGAGGAAACACGCTGAACAATGGCTCTCATTGACTAAACGTCGAACTCCGCAACTACAAACGTATGGTCACTTGGTCGCTCCATAGTTCGAGCATCCCGATCAATCCAGCAGTCTGTACAGCGCTCTGCTAGCGAAGGCGGTGCGTAGATGTGGTCAATACGCCATCCGATGTTTCGCTTGAAACCATTTGGAACAACAAAATCCCAGAATGTGAACTGCCCTGCATCCTGGTTGAACTTTCGAAACATATCGGACAACCCAAAGTCAAGAATTGAATCCAATCTCGAAAACTCATCAGGGTGGTGTCCAACCCCTCCGAAGACCTTGGCAGAGTCAAACACATCGATAGGGTGACGCGCAATATTGATATCGCCGAGCCAAATCACTGGATCATCGGGTCGATAGCGTTCACGAAGAAGCCGAGCGAACCGCTCAAGCCAGGTCATCTTGTATGCCCACTTCTCACTACCAACCGTGTTCCCATTGGGCACATAGGTGTTGACCACCTGAATACCATCAATCTCTGCCGAAATGATTCTTGCGTCAGTTGGCATCAAGTCATCCTCAAAACCAATTCGCATATTGCTCATGGGCGAGCGGCTAAGCAGGCAAACTCCATTCCAACTCTTTTGACCATGAACAGCAACGTGGTAGCCCAAGTCTTCAAAATCGGACCGAGGAAACTTATCATCCTCAACCTTGGTCTCCTGTACTGCCAAGATATCGGGCTCATTCTCCGCCAGCCACTCCAAAGTCATAGGCAGTCGAGCTCTAATAGAGGCCGCATTGAAGGTCGCAATCTTCATCCTCTAAATTTTATCCGCACCACGCCAGTGTTTGACGTAACATCAAGACCATGCTCAGCCTTTGCTTGCTTCTTGCCCAAACATCCACGGTCAATGCGGTTTACATTGGCCATAGCTTGACAAGTGATATTCCAGATATGGTGATGGCGATAGCGGGGCCAAGATTTAAGTTTAAGGAGCAATTCATTCCAGGGTCCCCTCTTCGATGGCATTGGGACGAACCGACGCGCAAATCTGACCAAGAGCCTTCGTTCCGTGGAGTCTATGACAAGATCATCACGTCGAACACGAATGTCGTGGTCATGATTGATAGTGTGCCACGGGGGGAGCCAGACAGCTTAAAAGAAAGCGCCGACTACGCCGGGAGATTCCTTCGATTTGCACGTAGCAAGAATCCAAAGGTACGAGTGTTCTACTACGAGCCTTGGCACGATATTACAAGTGGGACACCGCAGAGGAGTGAATACGATAAGGCCAGTCCCTCTAGAGAGCTGAAATGGCGACCACGCTTGACGGCTGATCGACCGAAATGGAATCAGGTTGTAGCTGATGTAAATCGAGCCAATCCTGGCCAGGTTCCCATGAAGCTGATTCCGGCAGCGTCCGGCCTTGCCGTTTTAGATGATGCTATTGGTGCCGGAAAGATTCCGGGCATCACAAACTCCAGACAGTTGTTCGACGACAATATTCACTTAAACCCGCTCGGTAAGTACTTTGTGGCGTGCATTCACTTTCGAGCCATCTTTGGGGAGAAAGTGAGCGGAAAGCCTTATGACATAGCGGGGAGGTGGGGTGCCCCGTACTGGGACAAGCCAGATTGGGCAGGGAAAACCTGGAAAAAACCCTCGGCAGCCACAGTGAAGGCAATCCAATCCATCGCTGACTCCGTCTTGCTTCCTTAGTCGCAATCTAGATGAAGCCTGGTGGGAGCCTATTGGGCTTCATCATGAAGTTTATGCCCGAGTCCTCAACCACGCATCACGAATCGGTAAACTAGATCGCGATGTCCATCCTCGTCGATAAGAACACCAAGGTTGTTATTAGTGGAATGACCGGCCGAGAAGGCGGATTCCACGCCCAGCAGATGATTGAGTACGGTACTCAGGTTGTGGCTGGTGTCACCCCCGGAAAGGGAGGAACGACTCACCTTGGCGTTCCGATCTTCGATACAGTGGAAGAGGCGGTTGACAAGACGGGTGCAAACGCTTCCCTCATTTTTGTTCCCGCACCCTTTGCTGCGGATGCAGTATTGGAGAGCGAAAGTGCAGGTGTTCCCTTTATCACTCTCATCACAGAGGGCGTTCCCATACTAGATTCTGTGAAGATCGTCAACAAGGTTCGATCAAACGGTAACTCTCGACTTCTGGGAGGAAACTGCGCTGGCATTATCACTCCGGGCGAGTGCAAGATGGGAATCATGCCTGGACACATTTTTAAGCCAGGCCCAATTGGAATGGTTAGCCGAAGCGGCACCTTAACCTATGAAATTGTTTGGGAGCTTACTCGCGCCGATCTAGGACAAACCACCTGTGTTGGCATCGGTGGAGACCCCGTCCCAGGAACTCGATTTATTGAAGTCCTTGAGATGTTTGAAGCCGATCCGGCAACAACCGCAGTTGTGATGATTGGTGAGATTGGTGGATCCGACGAGGAAGCGGCCTGTGAGTTCATTAAGAAAATGAGCAAGCCAGTCGTTGGCTTTATCTCTGGTCGAACGGCACCTCCTGGAAAGCGAATGGGCCACGCCGGTGCGATCGTTTCAGGAAACACCGGAACCGCTCAATCAAAGGTGGATGCATTCCTGGCCGCAGGTGCTTCTGTCGCTGACCGAACGAGCGATGTTCCTCGACTTATTCAAGAGGCGCTCTCAAAAGTTACCGCTGGTGTCTAGAATGAAGTACGAGATCGTTTCAGGCGATCTCCTTGACCAGCCGGTTGAAGCCATTGTTAATCCATGGAATCGAAACACGATTCCATGGTGGCTTCTTCTCCCCCAAGGTGTTTCAGGGGCGATTAAGCGACGAGGAGGCATTGAGCCTTTTAAACAAGTCGCTAAGTTCAAAAGACTTCAGCTAGGACAAGCTGTCAGTAGTTCTGCAGGCAATCTTCCCTACCGCCGAATCATCCACGTAGCAGGAATAAATGACCTCTGGCGAGCCAGTGAGCAATCTATTCGGCAATCAGTCATCAACGCCGTTAAACTCGCAGAAATCGAAGGTTTGAAAAGCCTGGCCATTCCCCTTATCGGGGCAGGTTCCGGTTCATTCTCAGCCCAAAAAAGTCAACGACTTATCCAGGAAACTCTTGATAGTCTAGATGCTTCCATTAACGTTCGCATTGTTGTTTGGAGTAATCAATGATCGAGCGATACTTTGACAACGCAGCGACGACACCGGTTGATCCTAGAGTCATCCAAGAAATGCTTCCCTACTTTTCGGAGGCGTTTGGCAATGCAAACTCAATTCACGAGCCAGGACAGAGAGCCAGAGCAGCTGTAGAATTGGCGCGCGAAAGAGTCGCTGCATTGTTGGGTGAAGAAGAACCAGGATGGATTACCTTTACGTCCGGCGCTACCGAAGCTAACAATTGGATACTGGCTCTTGGCACACCCTTGGCTGTTTCGCCGTTTGAGCATAGTTCTGTTTGGGAAACAAACAGGTACTTCAAGGGTGAAGTCTTGGGAAACGACGGGTACACACTTCAACCTCCCACAAAAGTTACATCCTGTGCTGCTGTAATGCACGTCAACAATGAGACCGGGGCAATTATTGACCTTCCACGTGACCTGCAAGTACATGACACACAGGGAGGGATGGCTTTTTCTCTATTGCGCGACCTAACTCAATCCGTTGGCAAAGTTGACCTGCCGAAAATGGAACGAAGTTACTTCGCTTCGTTTAGTTCTCATAAATTCTATGGCCCCAAAGGAGTTGGAGCTCTTTATTCGAAGATGTGTATACCTGCCACTTGGGTACATGGAGGTGAGCAAGAAAACGGTCTACGGGCCGGAACACTAAACGTTCCTGGCATAGTTGGCATGGGGGCGGCAGCCGCCATCGCATTGCAGGAAGCCGACGACAATCGGCGGCACGCTGAAGGCCTCAGGGCTTTGGTCCTAAGGGAGTTAGAAAAAACAAGCGATGTACAACTTAACTCTCCTGCCAACTCGTCCCCCTACATAGTGAGCTTGAGCTTCCTCGGCGTGGAGGGAGAAACTCTGGTTGTTGAGTTAGATCGAGCGGGTTATTCCATTAGTAGTGGGGCTGCGTGTAGTTCGCATTCCACAGAGCCAAGCCATGTTTTGACCGCGCTTGGGATACCCATGGAATGGATCCGGGGAACGATTCGCATTAGCTTCGGAAAGTACAATACCGAAGAGGCGGCGACAAACTTAGCGAAGGAATTGCGTAAAGCCGTCGAAAAGCTTCGTACAATGATGTAGATGTTGGACGAAGTTGCAACGGATTGCGCCAAGACCACCGTCTATTAGATCAGTTGGCACAAAACCTGCGACAAGTTGAGGAAGGTCCTGACCATACCCGGGAATCTTTCTTTCTTGACAACGGTTGGTCATTGTGTTACTGTGCTTGATGCTTTGGGTTTTGGCCTTATAGCAATAGCTTTATAGTTTTGAATATCGGTTTTGAGAATCCTAGTTGTTCGACGGTGAAAGAATGGGTTCGCTAGGCCAACGATGAGTGAGTTCCCACGGGAACTCGGAGGTTACAAATAGCAGTTATGCCAGCAGAAAACGGGTTAGCAACACCGCCGCGACGAGGACGCGCCATTACAGTGCGTACACCGGGGAGACACTCCTTCGCGGAAGCCAGCGCCAACCCCCTTCTGGATGATCCCAACGCCGAGCCAGCAGAAGATGATTTGTTGGCCTTAAACGAGGCGGAGGAAGATGAAGCCGAGGGTGAAGAGGAAAATAAGGTTCCTGATGATTCTGAGGAACTGGAAATGTGGATGCGCCAAACCCGGCGCGCTTCCCTCCTAACTCCAGAGCAAGAAGTTCACCTCGCAGTTCGCGTAATGGCGAAGGAACTTGCTGATAAAGGCAAGACTGCCGAGTTACTTCGACTGCTTCAGCGCAGTGAGCTTGCTCATATGGGCAAACCCAAAGAGCTGACTCCCCTCATCATTCGACGTATCGAGAATGAGGGCATCGAAGCAAAGCGCCACCTGATTGAAAGCAATCTCCGCTTGGTTGTGAGTATCGCGAAGAAATACAACGCTCGCGGTATTCCTCTTGCAGACTTGATTCAAGAGGGCAACCTTGGTTTGATTCGCGCCGTTGAGAAGTTTGACTGGTCAAAAGGCTTCCGCTTCTCAACTTACGCAACTTGGTGGATTCGCCGAGCGATCGCTCGTGCAATCATCAACCAAGGTCGAACCATTCGAATCCCAGTCTATGTCGCTGAGTTGATCAACAAGGTCGTGAAAACGGCGTCCCGCCTCCAGCAGGAGCTTCAACGCGAAGCTACTGAAGAGGAGATCAGCCGTGAAGTTGGCCTATCTGTTGACCGTGTCCGAGAAATGATGCGCGTAGCAGTAGAGCCAATCTCTTTGGAGACACCAGTTGGTGAGAAGGACAACTCCTCTATTGGAGACTTTGTCCAGAGCACCAACATGCCAACTCCTGGTGACGTGACCTGGTCACTGATTCGACGCGAAGAGATCGACGGCATTCTTGGACGATTAACCTCCCGAGAGCGCGATGTAGTTCGTCTTCGATTCGGTCTGGATGATGGTCGATCGCGCACCCTTGAAGAGGTTGGTTCGGAACTTAACGTCACCCGAGAGCGTGTTCGACAAATTGAACTTAGAGCTATGAAGAAACTTCGCCATATCGGTCAAGAGCTAAGTTCTCAAGGCTTTACCATCACGCCAAATCCAACCTAGTTGGCTGAAGGAAATATGCAGAAGGCTCATCCAAAAGCGGATGAGCCTTTTTTGTTGATAGCGGAAGTTGAGTACCCTGGAGCCTGTGACTAGCGTTCTCTTTGTTTGCCTCGGAAACATTTGTCGAAGCCCACTTGGTGAAGGCATTCTGCGACGTATGATGGAAGAACGCGGCTTGAATATTAACGTAGATTCCGCCGGCACGGGCGACTATCACATTGGCGATCTGCCAGATCAGAGAGCACAAAACGTTGGCACCAAGCGCGGGTGTGACATGACGATGCGGGCTCGACAGTTTCGGACGTCTGACTTTGAAGATTTTGATCTGATTGTGGTCATGGACCACCAAAACTATGCAAATGTGACGCGCTGGCGAGGAGCTATTCCCGAAAAGGTCAGATTAGCGCGTTCCTTTGATCCGGATGCGATAGACGACATTGTTCCAGACCCCTACTATGGAAACACTCGCGACTTTGAAGATGTAGCCGATATGCTCGAAGCCGCTTGCCAGGGCATTATCGAAGAGATCGCGCCTAAACCAGAATAGCTTCCCCCTCCACGCGATACGACGAAGCAAGATAACTAACGTTTCAGTGCAAAGATACGCAACCTCATATAGAGGATTTCTGTAGTACATGTCGAACTGAACAATCAATAACCTAATGATCGATTTTCTTGCGGCCCCACCGAACCAGCCTTTTACCATCGCACTCTTAGTGATGGCAGGGATCGCGGTTCTAGAGGTTGTAACGATGCTATTGGGGTTTGCCCTTTCCCATGTGGTGGATTCGGCCATTCCTGGATTGGATCATGATTCTAGCTTTGATCTTGATCTAAATCATGACGGTCACATCAGTTTCGGAGAAAACCTCTTGGGCTGGTTGCACGTAGGGCAAGTTCCCGTTCTGATTCTTTTTATCTTGATGCTGTTAGGTTTTGGTTTGGGAGGAGTAGTCACTCAGTGGGTAAGCCTGAACTCTATAGGTAGACCCCTTCCTCTAATTGGCGCCGTGCCTATTGCTCTAATTGTGGGGTTTGCGATTGTCCACTTGATTGGTGGTCTTGCAAAGCGAACTGTCTTGAAAGATGAAACATCCGCAATATCAACTGAAAGTCTAGTTGGGCATTCGGCAACCATTACGCTTGGAAGCACTCGTCAAGGTCATCCGACTCAGGCAAAGGTTCGAGATAAGCATGGATTAACCCACTATGTCATGGTCGAGCCGATCCAAGATGGAGTCGAGTATCAGACAGGCCAATCGGTGATGCTGGTTGAAAAGACTGGCCATAAGTTTTTAGTCATTGAGGATAGCGTGGAAGCTCTCCTCTCGTTCGGGGCGATTCCCCTGTCGACGGAAAACCGTCACCCAAGTAATAATGCCCAATCCTAACAATCTCCAAATGCTCGGCTTTATCGGTGGCGCGATTATTGTCGGCATTCTTGTACTTAGCCTAATCTTGTCTAGGCTTTATCGCCGAGCCTCCAAAGAAGTGTCCTTTGTTCGAACTGGTTTTGGAGGTCAAAAAGTGGTCATGAATGGCGGCACCATCTGTCTGCCCGTCTTTCAAGACATCATTCGAGTGAACATGAATACCCTACGCCTTGAAGTTTCAAGGGGTGGTGAATCTAGCTTGATCACAAAGGACCGTGTTCGAGTTGATGTTCAGGCAGAGTTTTACGTACGCGTAAAGCCTACCGAAGAAGCGATTGCTGACGCCGCTCAAACCTTGGGACACCGGACCATGGAACCGGTTCTCCTGAAAGAATTGGTTGAAGGTAAGTTCGTTGACGCTCTCCGAGCCGTTGCGGCTGAAATGACGATGGAGGAGCTCCACGAACAACGGGTTAACTTTGTGCAAAGAGTCCAAACCACCGTTTCTGAAGACATTCTAAAGAACGGTCTTGAGCTTGAATCTGTCTCGCTCACAAGTCTAAACCAAACAAGCATCGACTTCTTCAATCCGCAAAACGCGTTCGACGCACAAGGTTTGGCCAAGATTACCGAAACCATTGAAGCCAAACGAAAACAGCGTAATGACATTGAGCAAGAGACGCGCATTCAAATTCAGATGAAGAACCTAGAGGCTGAACAGAAGTCTCTACAACTTACACGCGAAGAGCAATACGCCAAGCTTGAACAAGAGCGAGAAATCGCCATTCGCAAAGCTTCTCAAGCAGCGGAAATTGCCCGAGAGCAAGCCGCTCGAGAGCAGGAAGCCAAGCAAGCACAGATTGTCGCTAGCCAACAGGTCCAGCAATCAGAGATTCTGTCCCAACGACAAATTGAGGGTGACCGAATTGCGAATGAGCAGCAAATCAAAGAGCTCGATGTTCTCCGACAGAAAGCGATTGAAGCCGCCGAGATCGAAAAGCTGAAGGCAATTGAGCTTGCAGATCAAGAAAAGGCGATTGCCATTGCTGAAAAATCCCGGGCAAAGTCTGAAGCGGAAGCCCTCGCGGCGACGGCTCGTGCCGAAGCTGTACAAGCGGACGAACGTGTTATCACGGTTCGTGAGAAGGAAATCGCTGAGCGCCGAAAGACTATTGAACTGGTCTTAGCAAGTGAAGAGGCGGAACGAGATGCAATTCGCATCACGGTAGCCGCTCAAGCCGAGAAGAAAGCCAGTGAAGACCGCGCCGCTGCTCTCACCATCGCGGCGGAAGCGGAAGCTCAGAAGGCTCGGATTGGCGCAATTGCTGCCGCTGACGCAGAGAAGGTCCGAGCTGAAGCTCAGGAGAAGGTCTACGAAGTAGAAGCGGTTGGTAAGAAAGCCATCAATGAGGCGGAGAACGTAATCAATGCCACAGTTCTTGAGGCCAAGATCAAGCGTATTCTCATTGAGAATCTGCCAAACATCATCCGCGAGAGCGTAAAGCCAATGGAGCAGATCGATGGCATCAAGATCATTCAAGTGGAAGGCCTAGGTGGTGGAGGCGTTTCCCATGGCCAAACCAATGGCAGCGGAGGAGATGCCAGCTTGGCGGATCAACTGGTAAGCAGTGCCCTTCGATATCGAGGACAGGCTCCACTCGTAGACTCTCTGATGGAAGAAATTGGTCTAAAGGGAGGTTCATTGAACGCTCTTACTTCAGGTCTTGGAGAACCAAATGGCAAAGGACATCCTGTGCCAGATTCGAAGGAAGGCAAGAAAGGTTAACCTCTAGCAGGTGGGTTGCGCATATACATCGCGCAACCCACCTATTCTTTTGATATAGTGCATCACATCTGAATGCGGTACCCTATGTTCATGTTTCGGGGAGGTTACTGGGCTTTTCTGTGCCTGGTGGGAGTAGCACTATTCGGATGTGGCTCTCGAAAGGTTGATGTGCCTGAGGCTTCCAAACCAGCCGTCACAGCTAAACTAGAGGCTGGCACCTGGTCTGGAAAAGTGGAACAAGCCGAGCTTACTGTAAGCCTCAGCAAAGACGGTCGGTTTCAAATGGTCTTTCGAGGCGGCAAGTTTCGATCTGTGGTGAAAGGTACGGCTACCATTCACGAATCCACGCTGAACCTAAACCCCACTGAGCTAGATGGCTCTCCTGTAGCAGACTCAAACAAGTTTGAAACTACGAAGCTACAATTTAGCTCTGATTGGTCCAAGCTCACAACAGACACCGGGGCCTCTTTGCTGCGAAAAATTTAGCTTATTCCGGTCGATCAACCTGAACCTGGCGCTGATATTTAGTTGGCCAATCGCTAACCCTATTTGATCCACATCTACCGTAAGCACCCCACGGTTCTAAGGGGTCTTCTAGACTTGGATCCCCGTTAAGCACTAGCCTAGCTAAACTTGGCAAATGAACTGCTTCCGCTTGAATCAAATCCGAATCTGTAAAAACGCTGGCGCAAAGCGGGTATCGGTTCTTCCTCCAAAGCTGGACAAAGTCACTCCACCTTCCCTCCCGAACCCACAATGCTGGACCGAACAACCCAGAACCAACTATCTCAGAATCTTCGTCCGGATCTTCCACTAGTAACGGAGAAGCTACATTTTTGTGGGAAGCTCCTCTGCGACTGATTCTTCCCTTGCTCAGCTTGGCCAAAGCTTCAATCGACTCCACTTGTCGCTCACCAAACAGGGGGCCTACATCGGCAGTTTCGTCGATTCCGTAGTCTGTGGAGGCAACTCGACCTAGGATGGCTTTCCGAAAGTCAGAGGCAATGTTTGGGTGAACCACAACGCCGTTTATTGATGTGCAGGTTTGCCCATTGTATCGCACAGCTCCACGCCAAACAACCTCGGCAATGTGATCTGGATTTTGGTCCTCATCAATGTAGGCCCACGTATTCCCTTCTCCATCAATCAAGCAATCATGTCCAGAGTTGAACGTAGTCGCCAATAGATCACCCGCCCGTTGAGAGCTTCCGAAATAGTGGATCAAAATAGGATGGGTGGCAGATTGGCACTCATTGATGAATGCCTTGGCATCACACGCCACGATGCAGTAACTTTTTGGATTAAACCCAGCCTTACTCAGGAGTTCACCAAAGATCGCCATAAGGCGGTAAGAACCAGAAGGCGTCCTTAATATGACTCGATTGCCTGAACAGATTGCATTTAGATAAACAATCAACCCCATGTAGAAGGCTGCATTTTGAGGAAGAACTGCCGCAATGGTTCCTCTCGGCACATCCGATACACCTATTTTTCTACCTTGATGTGCATAACTGTCTTCACTTGATGGAGTCGTTGAAAACCGATCTAGCAACGAGATACAACCTTCGATCATCTCGTCACAATCTGCCGAAACAAATCCCATAGACACTCTTAGTTCACTCGCCAAGAAATCCTTTTGCTCATGCAAGAGTTGTCTTAGTCTTAGAATTGGGGCGGATACGTCGGTGACCTTTATAGGCCCTTGGTATTGGAACACGCTACTTATCTCAGATTCATCTAGTAAACGAATGGACTGCACGGGAAATCCTAGTGGAGACATAGCTTGCGCTATCTCCCCCTTCCCTGCACTTTCTCCCCAGATGAAGCTAGATTTCTCCCAATAGCCGCCAATCGCAGGGGTGTTCATGCCGGCAAACTCACTAACAAGATTCCGCCAAGGATAACGATCACTCCAACCCATTGCAGCTTGTTTAGGCGCTCACGAAGAAAAATTCCTGCTAGAACAATGGTAACAACACTGAACAGGGATGCGAGGGCGGTTACCACGGCACCGTGATTTTCCTTAAACCCAAAAAGATAACTCACCCAAGCCAAGGTATCACACAGTGCAGCGACAAAGGCAATCCCAACCAACTTGCCGATGGGTGGTAACTTGGCCGGTTCAGGCTTTGGAGATCTTGCAACATATGCCATTGCAAAGGACGTTGCCATTAGCTTCAGCAAGATGAGAGGATACACATCTCCTAATGGAGCTTTCACATAGGCATAGATCAACCAAAACATGACCCCGAAGCCAAGGGCACTCATGACGGCCTCTGGCACCCCCTTCAAGGTGACGGGACCATCTGAAGCTGTAGATCTTGTGACCACAATGATGCCAAACGTCAATAACACAATTCCTACCAAGGCCATAACCGGAGGCGAATCCCCCGCGATGACAAAAAGTAATGTGGTGACCACCGCGAAACTAGAAGCGATGGGGGATACAAAGGATAGAGTTCCTATCTCAAAGGCTCGATAGGTCATGGCCAGCCCAACAACGTGGAAGACACCCGCGAGCCCAGCCAACAGCCATGGATTGATACCTGCCTCTGCCTTGTGAGGAAAGACGGCCAAAAGGCATATCCACGAAGCAAGTGAAAAAAGCTGTATGTAGAGCAAGCAGCGCGCCGAGCCTACATAACGAGCAAGAGTAGTGATTGCGAAATCACCTAGCCCCCAACATAAGGCTGCTGATAATCCAAAAATAATCCCCATTCCCTTCTTCCCAAGGTGAGCATATCTGAAAATCCTTCAAGCGATTCATTTGATGAGTGTTGGTTTTTCTGGCAAATGTGGAATGAGACCCTGTAAGAGGTGCGGCTGGTACCTCTTACAGGTGATCTCCTATGGGAAGAGGATTTGTCCGTATTGCTTCATTTTGGCGTCATTGCAATGTCTTGCAAAAGACGACTATGGTCTCGGCGGCCATCTACGCGATCGTGTTTATCGCGATGATTGTGTTTCGTCCAGGTTCAAAGGCGTTCTATCAGAATTTTCAGAACACCTACCAAATCATTGCCCCTCTATGGGCAACCCTTTGCTGCTTTGCACACTGGGCGAAGGGGCGACACGAAAGTCGGTCTCAGAAACGAGCGTGGCTGTTTATTGGTTTAGGTTGTCTGTCTTTCACCGGAGGACAGATCACTTGGACCGTCATCGAGAGCATCCTCGGCCAAGAAGTACCGTTCCCGGGCTGGGCCGACGTAGGATATCTGGGCTCTTATCCTTTCCTTCTACTGGGTGTGTGCATGTTGCTGTACAGCCAACACATTGCCGGTAGAGCTCGTCTTTTCCTCGATAGTGCCATCACCGTAGCCAGCTTGGCTATCTTGGCTTGGTACTTCCTGATTGAGAAAATGTGGGTAGCGGATACTGAAAGTTCGCTCCTGAACAAGCTCATTAGTGCAAGCTATCCAATTGGCGACTTCCTTGCCATCTTTATCGCAACGGTTGCCTTAAAGAGTTGTAGCCGACAAAGTTCAATTCGACGCTCCATCGCCTTCATCGGTGCAGGCTTGACGATGATCTCTCTTGCGGATGGCAACTTCCAATACATGAACCTGATCGAGACTTACCAAACTGGATCTTGGGCAGACTGGGGATGGTCGTTCGGCTATATGATGGTTGGCTTTAGCGCTGTGACCGCACTCTGGTGGCCAAAGCAAGTCAGAGTCCAGGATGAGCGCTTGATCAGTCGACAATTGCGAAATGCTGGCAGCATGATCCGCGTGATTGCGCCTTACCTTTGTGTTGTGGCAGCGTTAGGCATTGTAGTCGTTGACGACTTTATGCGAGACAGGAAGATTTCTTCCTCCGTGTATATGGAGGCCATTCTGGTCTTCCTCCTTATCCTCGTTCGACAAATGCTCATGCTTGCAGAGAATGTCTCCCTATCACGACAAATGGCGAACATGAATGAGAACCTGGAGTCATTGGTTGATCAAAGAACGGGCCAGCTTTCAGCCCTTCAAAAGTTGACTCGTGGAATCAATAACACGTTGAACTTTAGCGAAGTTTTGCATGAAGCAACCCACCATACTCGGATTGCTCTGGACGCCACTGCGGTTGCAGTCTGGCTATACAAAGATAATGGACCAGGAGTAGCTCCAAGGCCGTATCTTCGCACACTTGACGGAATCTCAGACAATGAGTTCTTAAACAAAGCTTTAGAAGATATGCCGCTAAAGGGATCCGTCGAATCAGTCTTAGTCCGCATAGATTCGTCAAGCGTCTGGAATTGTCTTCGCGCTCCTCTAACTTGGCAGAACCGTCAGATTGGAATGATCGGAGTGCTTCGAGAAAACGGCACATTTGCCCCGGGCGATGAAGAGCTGCTTGAGAGTGTTGGTATTGAAATCGGTACTGCTCTCGAACATGCCCGTCAACATGCAGACGCTTTGGCTGCTGCTGACCACGACTCCGTCACAAACCTGCTAAACCACCGAGCTGTCCACCAACGTCTAGATCGCATGTTTGGCGAAGTGAAAGAGGCTGATCGCACTTTAGCGATCATGATGGTTGATCTAAACAACTTCAAGCTCTTCAACGACACATATGGACATGTGACTGGAGATCAAGTTCTAAAGAAGGTTGCAAAGGTTCTGAACGATGAGTGTGATACAAAGATGCTTGTCGCACGTTACGGGGGAGATGAGTTCATGGTTGTGCTTCCCGACGCCTCTGCGGAACGAGCTCACATGCTTGCCACTCGTGTGAGAACGCGATTACATAGCGAGGGGTTCTGCCGGGCTTCGGATGATCGAACTGTTCCCATCTCGCTGAGTTTCGGTATTGCCTGCTTCCCTGAGGATGGCCATAGTCGACACGAACTCTTGACTATGGCTGACTCCAACCTCTACCAAGCGAAAAACTCTGATGACGGAATTGTATTCACTAGTGAATCACAGCGTACAAATCTGGAGTTACGTGCAGAAGCCTCGTTCAGCGTTCTCGATGCGCTTATCACAGCCGTTGACAATAAAGATCGCTACACACGAAAGCACTCTGAAGATGTAACGGAGTATGCATTGTGGATGGCCGAAGAACTTGGCCTCTCTGAAGAAACCATGAGAACCTTACGCATGGGTGGACTTCTTCACGATGTAGGCAAGATTGGCGTACCAGACGAAATCTTAAGAAAGCCTGGTCGACTAACTCCAGAAGAGTTTGAAAACATGAAGCGTCACCCGCGCTTGGGAGAACTGATTGTGGGTGGAATCCCTGGTATGGAAAGCATCTTGGATGCGGTTCGATCCCACCATGAGCGATGGGACGGAAATGGCTACCCAGACCAGCTAAGCGGAGAAGCAATACCCTTTATGGGGCGGCTTTTAGCAGTTGCTGATGCTTTTAGTGCTATGACAACAGATCGACCGTATAGGAAAGGAATGGAATTTAGTATTGCTATTGAAGAGATAAAAGCCAATATCGGTACTCAATTTGATCCGACAATGGCACAAGCATTTATAACTGCATGTGAAAAACGTGGACTTGTTAAGATTCTATTAGAAGAGCCTTTGCGGAAAGTTGCATAGTGTTTTTGTTACTTCTGCCGCAAATCTCGCAAAGTTACTGGTGAGTGTACTTACATTCACCTACCCAATATACGATACTGTTAGTCAGGGTGAGTGAACAGAATCTTATTCGAGGGTATGTAGAACGGTTTAAGGACAAGCACACCATTACCGTTGCTACTGGAGTTACTTGTTCCTATTTAGGGGATGAGCGAAATCTACGAGAGTTCCTTGTTGCAGATGAATTAGTAAAGGCTCTAAAAGCTGAAGGGCATATTGTCCACTTCTTCTGTTTTAACGACGATGTGGATCCTCTAAATTTTCGACAACTTAGGGTTGCCGTATTAAAGGATGCTGATCTTGTTGCAAGATATGAACCGTATTGTGGAAAGCCTGCATGCGATATCCGTTCACCTTTCGACCCAAGCTTGTCATGGACTCAGCATTTTGAGAATCAATTCAAGGATCGACTGGCGAAATTAGATTGTCATCCTAATATCGTTAGTGTTTCAAGAATCTATCAGAGAGGACTTTATGCGCCTTATGTTCAGCAAGTACTAACTCAACAAAATGAGATTCGACAGTTCCTATCTTCTAGTTTTCCGGGATATCAGCCAGAGAAGCTGTTCTGGGCTGTTTGTCCAACATGCGGATACATAGACGGTACTCAGATTGGGCAAGTAAGCAACGATGGGATTGAAGTTCTATGTCAACGTTGTCTTCAAAACAGTTCGGTCGCCTTTTCTGAGTTAAGAGGCAAGCTTGCATGGAAGCTTGACTGTGCAGCACGATGGGCGATGTTTAATGTTGATGCCGAGCCATTTTCAAAAGCTTATCTAGACCCCAATGCTGGTAGTTTCTTTGTGGCGCGATCATTAAGTAAAACTTTCTTTAATGGTCAGGATGTTTCACCTATCCAATATGGCAGCGTTTCTATGCCTACCTCTTTAAGTTATAGAGTAATGGAATGCTTGCCTTCTAGTGTTGTCCGGAACTTAATGGTTAAACATTTTAGAACTGATTTAGAGATAACTGAAGAGCGAATCATCACAGAAGCCAATAAGACTGAGGTTTTGCCAGATCTAACATTTGCAAACCTTGTCCGCCAATTACTTCCTTCTTGGTTGCTAGATTCACAAGATTTAACTGCACCGCAACGAGAGTTAATGATTAAAGGGCTGGCGTATGCAAAAACTTTTGAACATCGGGCCGCTAAATCTTACTTACCTAACCGAGGGCACTTAGAAGGTGTTTCAATTAACACGCTCAAGCAGATTCAAAGTGTTATCCAGCAAGTCATTCTTCATCGAAAAGCTTTTGGTGCCGATTACGAAGCTTTTGTAGGTCCCGCTAAGTCCGCAATCGAACGGCTTGGTGATCAAAGAAGAGAAGTCACAGCCCAGTTCCGAAAGATTATTGGTCAAGAGCAGGGTGTTCCAAATTCGCGATTCCTATTCCTCTTGCCCATCAGTTATCTCATGAATCTGGAAAGCTTGATCGATTTGTATGTTGCCTCGAAGGTCACCTACACATCCGCCGTGATCGAAGCTCCGTCCAATTCGCCGCCATTACGGATCATTTCGGGAGATCGATTGGCTACAACGACATCGTAGTAAACGTATACAATCGAGTGGTGCGGGCATTCACTTTGATTGAACTACTCGTCGTCATTGCAATCATCGCAATTCTGGCGGCAATCCTGTTCCCAGTCTTTTCTCAGGCAAAGGAGGCGGCAAAGAAGACAGCTTGCCTGAGTAACATGCGGCAGATCGGTACTGCTTTTGTCATCTACGGAACAGACTACGATGATCGGCTACCAGATCGCCGAGACCTTAAATCATCGCTACCAGATGGATACCGTCCATGGACAAACTGGCCAACAAGTGATCCTCGGGCTGGGTGGGCTGCTTATACCCTTCAACCCTATACTCGTAATGACGATATGTGGATATGTCCGAGTGCTTCGGGAATCTTTGCGAACACGCTTCAAGTAAGACAAGCATCCTCTATCCTTCCTGAAGTCAAAAAGACAACATATTGGCTTTGGAGATTTGATCGTATAGACAACCCGATCCCCCTTGATAATCTGTGGGGTAAGACGGGCGATCAAGCCGTGACCGATTTACAAGCCGCAAACAATCCGCAGGTTGGATCACCAAATGGGATTGCCGATGTAGAACTAGCAGTGGATCCATACTTCCCTGGCACCATTGCCACAACTCCTCCTGAAGTTCGCGGAAAAGCCGTTCATGCGGGGGGAAGAAACCGCCTCTTCCTAGACGGCCATGTGAAGTGGTTGCGCGATATTCGCACCAACTAGGTCTATCATTTGTTAGATTACGCCATCGCCTTTAGCCAAGCTTTAGGCGATGGCGTAAGATAGGTAGCAAGGCATGACGGTTACCGGGCGCCAAAAGCTAAAACAGAACCTCGTTGGATACCTATTTATCAGTCCTTGGCTGATTGGGTTCCTAGTTTTCACCGCTTACCCCTTCATTCGGAGTATCTACCTTTCCTTTACTCGTTACAATATTGTGACTGAGCCAAAGTGGGTTGGCCTAGCAAACTACAATATGTTGCTGACCGACGACCCACTGTTCTGGAAATCAGCTTGGGTGACCATAAAGTTTGCAGTGATTTCGGTTCCACTCGCAATCATCGGTGGGGTAATCCTTGCCCTCCTCCTCAATGCAAATGTAAAAGGGATCACCGTTTTTCGGACAATCTTCTATTTGCCTTCCATCGTGCCAACGGTTGCTTCAAGCGTGCTTTTCATTTGGCTGCTTAACCCCAAAATTGGCCTGATCAATCAGTTGCTTGCAGTGTTTGGGATCACCGGTCCTGCTTGGCTTAATGATGCGAAGTGGGCTCTTCACAGCCTTATTTTCATGGGACTATGGGGTGTTGGGGGAAGCATGGTTATCTACCTTGCCGGCCTTAAAGATATCCCCAGTTACTTGTACGAAGCGGCAACCATTGACGGCGCTAACGCCTTTCAAAAGATGCGGCGAATCACTTTGCCAATGCTAACTCCGGTCATCTTCTTTAACTTGGTGATGGGGATCATCGGTGCTTTCCAGTACTTCACGCAAGCCTTTGTCATGACGCCAAACGGTGGGCCAGAAGATAGCACCCACTTTTACTCGCTTTACCTTTACAAGAGGGCATGGGTGTATCTAGACATGGGCTACGCCAGCGCTATGGCGTGGATTCTGTTCCTTGTCATAGTCTTGTTAACAGCCCTGGTGTTTAGGACCCAAAAGAAGTGGGTGCACTATGGCGGCTAAACAACTGAAACTGTGGGTAGGGTGGATCCTTGCTCTTGTTGCCGTAAGCATCATCCTTGCAACAGGGCAATCTTCTAAGCAGAAGTATCCAGACCGAATTCCTGTACGTTTCTGGCATCGATGGCAGGCTGATTGGGAAGTCCAAGTCAACAAGATTGTTGACGCCTTTAATGAAAGCCAGGACAAGTACGAAGTTATCCCCCTCAGCACTCCTTCAGGTGGATCAGACGCAAAGTTCATCATGGGAGTTATTGGTGGCGATCCACCCGATGTCATGTCCATCTGGAATGGTGCCATCCCTAATCTTGCGGCTAACAACTTCTTATCCGACCTCGAAATGCTCATGACACCAGAAGAGCGTAAGACTTATTTTGAAGATGCATTTCCGAACGTTCGGCAAAGTGGCATGTACAAAGGGAAAGTCTATGGAGTTACGATCGGATCAGATGTTTACGGCTTATATGTCAACGCCAAGCTATTCCGTGAAGCAGGACTTGATCCAGATAAGGACTTTCCAAAGACGTACGAAGATCTAGTTGAACTCGGAATGAAATTGACCAAGTTTGACAAGAACGGCAACATCACTCACCTTGGCTTCCAGGCCCACAGTTTAGACTTCACATCTCGCTCTTTTGGGGGCGGTTTCTTTGTCAAAGAGGATGGCAGTCTCGTCATCAATACCCCTCAAAATCTGAAAGCGCTCAAGATGATTGTCGAGATGCGAAAGCGCCTTGGCTATGAGCGCGTTAACCGCTTTCAGGCTGGCCTTAACACTGGAGCTGGAACCGCTACGTGGCCATTCATGGATGGGGATCTAACCATCACTTTCGATGGTATGTGGCGTGTTGAGGAACTTAGGAAGTTTCGCCCGGATATGGACTACCGTGTCTACCCAGTGCCCCCTCCGCGTGAAGGTGGAACGCCGTTAGGAGGAAATGTTAGCGGCAACTTTATGATCATCCCTTCGTCTGCCAAGCAGAAGGAAGGTGCGTGGGAGTTTGTAAAATTCTGGTCAGGTCTAGAAAACCCAAATCGCGCCGCTAAGTTCTATAACATGGGAGGCTGGTTGCCCTTAACTCCAGAAGTCGTAAATTCTCCAAACTATCAGGCTTGGCTTAATGATAATAAGCAATACCAAACCTTCATTGATATTCTCTCAAGCCCCAATTGCACCCCTATGTCGGCTGTCCCATATCTTCAATTCCTGAATGATCAAGTAGGACGAGCTGAAGACCAAGCGGTCCGTGGCCAAAAAACTCCTGAACAGGCATTGATCGATTTGGAAGCAGATATCAAGAAAGAGATTGCAAAGCGGAAGGCACTCGGATATGAAGACTGAGGGAACCAAGATCAGTTTGCTGAACAAAACGGGTGTGTATATCGCGCTCACTTTGTTATCCATCCCTGCCCTGCTCCCGATGCTTTGGATGGTTTCAACTTCGCTCAAAGGCTCGGAACAAATATTTGCTCCAAGCAGTGGAGGCTTCAATGTCTCCATGCTCATTCCAAGCCCAATGGTGCCCAAGAATTACCCAGATGCACTACAGACAGTGCCATTCATGGTCTACCTTCGAAACACTGTCTTTCTATGCCTTTTCACGGTTATTGGTGCAGTCGCTTCTAGCGCCTTGGTTGCCTATGGGTTCGCCAAAACTCAGTTCGCCGGAAAGAACATCCTATTCATGCTCATGATCGCCACAATGGCCCTTCCGGGTCAAGTGACGATGATCCCCGTCTTCAGCATTTTCAGGTCACTCGGTTGGTACGGGACGTACCTTCCCCTTATCGTCCCCGCCTTTTGCTCATCCGCTTACTACGTCTTTCTTCTAACTCAGTTCTTTCGCACGCTTCCGGCAGAGATGTCAGAAGCGGCTCAAGTAGATGGTGCCAGCGAATGGACGATCTTCTCAAGACTTGTTATTCCCCTCTCAAAACCGGCACTCGCAACTTGCGCGCTCTTCGAGTTCATTGGAACCTGGAACGACTTCCTTGGTCCTCTTCTATATGTGAACGATACCGCCAAGTATCCGCTTGCCTATGGTCTGCAGCAGTTTGTTTCGTTGTACGGTGGACAATACGCTCAGCTCATGGCCGCCGCTACCCTTTTCACTATTCCCATCATCGTTCTCTTCTTCTTTGCCCAGAAGACGTTCATCCAAGGTATCAGCACAACGGGAGGCAAGTAAGCCAGCCGGTTCACTTGTCTCATACCTGGTTTTCTTTTACAATGAGGGTGTCAATGAAGACTCTTCTGCTAGGTGTATGCCTCCTTTTGACCTCAATCTCACTCGGTCAAAAATGCGTTCCTCCGCCTCAAACCAGCATCACAGCATATCCATCTGGCACGATCCTTCCCGACGTGGGCTCAACCGATATGCCCATTTCAACGCAAAACCAAAAAGCCAAGGCGCTTATCCAACAAGGTTTTGCCTTGATCCACTGCTTTTGGCCTAATGAGGCAATACGCTCTTTCCGTGATGCTACAAAGGAAGATCCCACCAGCGCGATCGCTTGGTGTGGCCTCAATATCGCGCTGACTCAACCCTGGTTTGCTCAAGCATATTTTACTGCCGAAGCTGAATACGCCATTAAACAAGCGATTGCGAACATAGATACTGCCAGTTCTGCTGAACAAGACCTGATTAGAGCTTTCCGGCTACGCTCACTCAGGCGAGATGATCGGGGTAGCGAGTTCGAGAAAGCCATGCAAGAGGTTCTGGTAAAGCATCCAAAGCTAGATGAGCCTAGCTTGCTGTGGGCAGGAATAAGAACCCAGCTTTGTATGAATGTCGGTTACCTTCCCAATGGAGATCCTCGGCAAGATTTAGAATTCGTTGTCAAGCTAGTGGAACCCATCATTAAGCGGAGTCCAAAAAACGCTGGAGCCATGCACTACTGGATTCACGCATGCGAGCCCTACTCGCCAAAACGAGCCGAGAAAGCCGCGGATGACATCAGAGTCATTGCCAAAGGAAGTCCTCACATGGTTCACATGGCAGGACATATCTATAACAGGGTGGGGCGATACTTGGATGCCCATCAGGCCTTCAGTCGAGCAAAGGAAATGGATGAAGCTTTGGCACAAAAGCTCAACGTTCCTCCTTCGCAAGCGATCTGGCAGTACCACCACAATGTGACGTTTCTTACGATGAACATTCTGGAGCTAGGAAGAATCGATGAAGCCATAGCCATGTCTAAAATCGCCGGACAAACCCGTATGGATATCGCCTCGCGAGTTGGCGATTGGGCAAATGCTTTTGACTCCCGGCGCACTGACCCCATGGCCCTGGCTATGAAGAACGCCTATCTTGCCCGAGCAGATATTGAGCAAAAAAACTTACCTGCTGCGATTGAGAAACTAAGCGAAGCTAAGAAAGGGATCGAAAAAACAGAATCTCCAAGATGGGGAGCGACTTACTCGCGGCTTGTAAAAACAGTTGTGCTGGAAAGTGAAGGACTTGTCCTCGCCGCACAAGGAAAGATTGCGGAAGCAGAAGCATGCCTCCGAGAATCCATCAAAGCTTTCAAATCGATTGAATACGATGAACCTGTGTTGCTGATCCAGATTCCTCACGAATCTCTCGGAAACGTCTTAACTCAAGCAGGACAGTTTGACAAAGCGATCGCCGCATATCGAGAGGGCCTCATCGAACGACCAAACAGCGGATGGTTGCTATTTGGTGTCGCGAAAGCACACGAAGCGGCAGGCCGTAAAGCTGACGCAGAGAAGAACTACAACGTTTTTCTGAATGCTTGGAAGACGGCTGACCGAGATCGTCCCGAAATCAAACACGCTGAGCAGTTTATGGCAAGCTTGGCTTCAAAGAGGTCATAGTAGATTTATGCTTTCCGTCATTGTAGCCGCGATTTGTATGCCTTCATCCATCATTTCTCCCGGTGCCAAGCTGGAGAAGTTGGGTGATGGCTACATCTTCACCGAAGGGCCGGCAGCAGATCGTCATGGAAATGTCTTTTTCACAGACCAGCCTAATGACCGAATTATGAAGTGGTCCACAGATGGCCAAATTGTTGAGTGGATGAAGCCATCCGGTCGAAGCAACGGACTCTATTTCGATACAAACGGCAATCTGATCGCTTGCGCCGATGATAAAAACGAACTCTGGTCAATCAGTGTGGACAAGAAGGTGACCGTGCTGCTGAAGGAGTTTCAAGGCAAACTTCTCAATGGTCCAAACGATGTATGGGTGCACCCCAATAAAACCTTGTATTTCACAGATCCCCTTTACGCTAGACCTTATTGGACAAGGGAGAAAGACCGCCAACAACCCGGGGAATATGTCTATCTCGTAAAAGACGGAAAACTCAATCCTGTAGCAACTGACCTCACTAAACCAAACGGCATCATTGGTAGCCCGGATGGAAAGCTTCTCTACGTCGCAGACATCGGGGCCGGCAAAACCTACCGGTACGAGATCAGAAAGGATGGCAACCTTACCAACAAAACTCTGTTTTGCTCCATGGGATCAGACGGGATGACGCTTGACAGAGAAGGCAACCTCTATCTCACGGGCAAAGGAGTGACGGTTTTCGACAAAACCGGAAAGCAAGTCGAGCAGATTGACGTTCCTCAAGGTTGGACAGCTAATGTCACGTTCGGAGGTAAAGATCGCCAGTTACTCTTCATCACCGCCGGAACTTCTGTCTACGGGCTAAAGATGTCGGTAAAAGGAATTTAGACCCCAGCACCATACTCTACAAGCTTTTTTACAACTCCCCTGCGGAAGCTATAAACGGCTGCAGACTGCCCTTCGTAGTAGTCAGAAGAACAGATAATCTCGAATTTCCCATCTCCATCAAAGTCTACGATGGCTCTAAGCTCGTCGGCCGAACCTAGAACTCCTGTAGCACGTGTGTCATGGTGGTCAATCACGGCAAGTGCTGGTTTACCCGCCTTTACATAGCGAATAAGAATCGATGTGTAATCCGTCTTTGCCCCATTCTCCATGGTGCGAGGCACCATATCGGCCAGTGGAGCCGCTTCCATGACGATCTCCTTAACACCATCGCCATCTAAATCTACAGAGACAATCTTGTTTATCTTAGCCTTCGTCCCTCTGAGCTTAAGTCCGTTCAGATACGCCTGCACTACATCAATATAAGTTTTAGATTTAGGGGAGAGAGTTTGAGCTACAGGAAACTTCACAGGGCTTCCAGCCCAAAGGACACGGCTCGACCATTCTTCTTTAACCGCAAACCAACCCTCAGCGACATCAAGTTGAAGCTCAAACTTGGGAATGGTGATCTTCCCTTTTGCTTTGGTAAGTCCAAGGTCAGCAAACGGGATAGTTGATAACTTTGAAATTGGATCGTTAGCCTTGGGAGAGAGGTTGCTCCATCGACCATTCTCAAGCCTCGCAATGGCCAACATATCCACCACAAGTAAACCTTTGGCGGCAACCATCCCGGCAAGTAAAGAAGTGAGCATGACTTGATGTTACTTTGCCGCAGTCCGGCCAAACATACGCAAGATCGAAATGACATCTGTAAAGTTGCTGATCTTCGTCATTACATGCTGCAACTGTTGAGTATCAGTCACATCGATCGTAACCTCAATCTCGGCCGTATGGTTCGGCAGGGTCTTGATTTTGGCTGCCGATACATTCGTCTTTGCTTCGCCAAAAATCGTACTCACGTCCATGAGAAGCCCTTGACGATTCACAGAGATAATCTTAACCGTCACCGCATATTGACTTCCATCAGGCGGCCAATCATAGTTTAGGAGCCGCTCTGGTTCATTCGTCAGATAGCTCATGGCATTTGGGCACACTCTACGATGCAGCATGATCCCACGCCCTCGGGTGACATAACCAACCACCTCATCTCCGGGGATCGGACTGCAACACTTGGCCCGGTTGACCATGACGTTGTCAATCCCGCTGGTAACCAGCGTGATCTTCCCTTCCTTGGTCCGATTAACTTCTATACGATCTGGGCTCGGAGACTCCTGTACGGTCCCCCGAATCTTCGCTACGACGCTATGAACCGATGTAAGGCCCAAACCAACACGAGCTAAGACATCGACTCCGGTTTCACAGCCTGTAATCTGCGCGGCAAGAGCGGTCAGCTTCTCGTCTCCCAAGAACTGCTTAGGATCTAGGCCGACAGAGCGAAGCTCCTTCTCAAGCATGTCTCGCCCCCGAGAAGCATCATCGTTTTTGCTTACCTTTCGGAAATGAGCTCGAAGCTTGTTTCTCGTATGAGCAGACTTTGTAAACTTCAGCCAGTCCGTACTTGGCGAAGCGTTTGATCGCGTGATTAGCTCAATAACATCGCCATTTTTAAGGATAGTGTTGAGGGGCACCATGGATCCGTTCACCTTCGCTCCAACCAACGTCATCCCAAGCTGAGTGTGAACGCGAAAGGCAAAGTCCACCGGCGTAGATCCCTGCGGCAAGTCAATAACATCTCCCTTTGGAGTAAATACAAAAACCTGCTCACTAAAAAGGTCTGTTGAAACCGAGCGAAGGAAGTCCGACGACATACGGGCATCGCTCGACCAGTCAAAAAGCTGCTCACGCAAATTCTTCAGACGTTTTGTCTCATCCAGCGAGGCCTTCCCTTCCTTATAAGTCCAGTGAGCGGCCACACCAAACTCTGCGACTTGGTGCATTTCCATCGTACGGATCTGAACTTCGAGCGGACCACCTTGTGGCCCTACGACCTTGGTATGCAAAGACTGGTAACCATTGGACTTGGGATTGCCAATATAGTCGTAAAACAAACCGGCGATGGGAATCCACAGGTCGTGAACAATCCCTAACGCAACGTAGCACTCGGACGTGTGTTCAACGATAATGCGAAGGGCAAGCAGGTCATAAATCTCCTCAAACGGCACACCCTGCTTCACCATCTTGTTAAAAATGGAGTAAAGGTGTTTGGGACGGCCTCGCACATCCAGGATTGTTAAACCTTTCTTTTCAGCTCGATCCTTGAGCTGCACGATCGCTTCCCGCAACTCTTCTTCTCTTTGACCGCGGGTTTTCGAGACAAGGTCGCTCACCTGCTGAAACTCATTCGGATGCAGGTTCTTAAAAGCTAAATCCTCAAGTTGCCACTTGATCTGCCACATTCCCAACCTCGCGGCCAAGGGGGCAAAGACATCAAGAGTTTCATTGGCGATACGAGTCCGTTTTGCGGGTGGTAAGGCATCTAGAGTTTGCATATTGTGCAAACGATCTGCCAGCTTAATGACCATGACTCGGAAATCGCTGGCCATCGCAAGCAGCATTTTCCGAAGACTTTCTCCAGCTCGAGTTGCCTCCGCCGCAGCCTTCTGACGCTCGGACATCTCAGATACTGCGCGAAACTTAAGCTTGGTGACCCCTTCTACGAGGTTGGTGACATCTTCCCCAAAGTGCTTGGTGATGAACTCGTCTGTGTACTCGGGGTTATCTTCAATGACATCGTGAAGTAACCCTGCGCAGATTGTTTCATCGTCCATCCGCAGGTCGGCAAGAATGTGAGCAACCGCCAAGGGATGAAGGATATAAGGCTCACCGCTGGATCTTTGTTGACCGGCGTGAGCTTTCTCGGCGATGAAGTAAGCGTACCGAATCTTTTTGATATCGGCTTCGTGGCGGTCACGACGAATATGCTCGAGCAACTCGTGGAGTTGATCGGGCTCTTCCCATTCGTGACTAATATCGTAGGCCGCTGCCATTAGGACCAGGTTTCCGTGTGTCCTTCAAGCGGCGCTGCTTGAGGGCTAATAAGTATAACTTACGAACCCAGATTGTCGGAACAGATTTTAGGAGGCCTTAGGTATATCGGGAGCTATTAATGAGGCTGAAATCCAAACCAATTGGCAATGCGAGTGATTAGGTTTGAAGTAGGAAGAATTGTGTGCTTCACCGTTGTGTAGCGACCTCGAAAATTGTAGCCAACGTCTAGCGATTCTCCACCCTTATAAAATGAAGCATTGTGCTTGTTAAGTTGCTTCATGGTGAACCCTAGGGGTGTTAGCTCTTTCCCTGCTTTATCTATAGTTACCGCTGGATGTTCATCCAATCGATAGTTCCTCTTTACTTGATCCAAGAAGTCCTGATTAGCGTTGCTGCCAAAGCTACGATCTTCATTTTGTAGCCGGATCGCTTTATCCAGGAAAGAGTAACGATCACTTTGCCCCGAAGTCAAAAACACGACGAGAGTAGCGACCGATAAAGCAAAGAAGGCGGTGAGAATAAGCCACCGCCAATACTTCTTCTCAGGTTGTTTTTCCTTCGAACCGATAAACATAGGGCAACTCACCTTGTTCAAATGTGAGACGAACGATGATGTTAATGGACTTACCTGCTAAGTCCGCAGCTCCTGTGAACATGATGCGATCTTCTTCGCACTCCTTCATCTTCCCTTTCGCGCCAAACTTTATTCGGTCAGTCCCATTCCAAGATTCGTAACCTTGAACCTCTAACTCCTTGCCATCCTCTTCAATTACAAACTTGATCCAAGGGCCACGCGAAATATCAATTCCAACGGAATGCCCAGTGACCTTGATCTCTTTACCGGAGTGAGACTTGGCCACCCACCGGTCTGGGTTTAAAGGTTTGATTTGCTTCTTTGCGTACTCTATTAAGTCAAAAACGTCCATATTGTTCTCCTTCCATTGCAGATTACCGGGAGTGTGCCATGACAACGCAATTGTGATAAGGTAGTCGCATGAGACGTGTTGTTAGTCTTACTGCTGCAATTCTTTGTCTGGTCGGTTCGGCGCTTGCCCAACGCCAACCCACTATTCGACCAGGTCAGTTTTCAACCCTAGAAGCTGGGGGAAGCTTCCTCATGATGCCAGGTGTTCAGAAAGAGCTTGGACTGAGCCCCGCGACTACGAAGAAAATTGACGCCAAAATGTCGACGTTTATGCGTCCCATGACACCTCAAAAGAGTGCTAACGGAAAACCACCTAGCCAAGAGCAGATGATGTCTGAATTCCAGAAGAGGATGAAAGATATGCAAAAGGCTCAAGCCGAGTGCGTCGCCATGCTCACGCCCGCTCAAAAAACACGCTTGAGACAAATCTCAATTCAACAGATTGGTGCTGGCGCCATGTTGAGCAGCGATGTCCGTAAAGAACTCGCCCTGACGCCTGCTCAGGAAAAGAAGATTGGTGATGTACTTCAACAGAGCTATCAAAGCATGGGGCGGACAATGCCGCGAAACTCAACGGCGAGTACTCCAGAGGCCCAGCGCAAGGTCTTCCAAGAAATGATGGCGAAGCAAGAGCAAATCAAGCTCCAGACCACCAAAAACGCGGAGGCAACCTTGACCCCGGCTCAAAGAACTAAGTGGAAAGCCATTCAAGGCAAACCATTCAAGATTGATATGGCAGGAATGATGCGAGGCCGCGCCCGCGGATGATGTTTAAGGTTCGGCGAGAACATCCCCGAACCTTAAGCTTTTTTCACTCTGTAGCAGGGATTGTAAGTGCCACTCTCTCCGTTGCAAACATCATTCGTCTTGGCGGCAACATCTTGGGTAGTATGGTCGGCTCACCCTTGGCGACCCGATTCTTGACTTCCCTAAGGGCCGGTATACCGAGAATAAACCGCAGGGAATCTGGCACGGAGGTGTCTGTTGGCAACAACTTTCCAGATTTAGTATGTGTGCCGAATCGTTGTTTTTCACCTAACAGCGTCAAGATGCGATCTTGAGACATAGCCACTACAGGTTTGGCTTCAATACTACCAAGTGCCATTGCACAAACGGCTAAGTCGTGGGCCAGCAAATTATCTTCTAGCGACTTTCCTTTCACCATGATCATGGATGCACAGGCGTAGTCCGATCCAGATCGAATTTCACCATCCAACATGCACTGACGGGTTTCATCAAGCAGAGGCTGAGAGGCTTCAGAATTTTTGTTATCACCAAGATTTAGCTTGTCGTATATCGCTTTGATCTTTGGGTTAACTGCTTCAACTGGGCTTGCAACCTGTTCATTGAGCAGTGCCGCCGGTTTCGCGCTTACTTCGCTGCCTATTAACATCAAGGCCGCTCCAGCAAGTGTGATTCCGATGGCCAAAGATGTCAGAAGCGTAGGCAGTTTGTTTTGCATTGCGCGTTCCTCCTAGCCTTCCAGTGAAGGCTATGAAGACAACTACGCAACGTGGACACCTCAACTGCGCCCAAGGTCCCATCTATTTTTCAGAATAGATTCTAAACCCATCAGAAAGAGCCCAGGCTCCTGTAAGTTCCCGCGAACCTAGGCGGTTTTCTTCTGAAACAGAACCTAATGGAACCTGAGCAATCTCCCAGAGCTCGGCAGGAATTTGATCCGAAACTTTCCATTCACTAAACTCTCTTCCAAGAAAGCCTGTGTCGAACTGTCCATCAATAAACCCGGGATGGGCGATTACATCGGCCATGTAGGCGATATTTGTCTTCACTCCTAAGATATGAAAATCCATCAGAGCGGATTGCAGTTTATGAATCGCCTTCTCTCTTGTCTCTGCGTGGACAATGAGCTTGGCCAACATCGAATCATAGAAACGGCTGATTTCACTGCCAGATTCAAAACCCGTATCGACTCTTACTCCGATTCCCTTAGGTTCTGCCCAAGCCAAAATCTTTCCTATAGATGGCATGAAGCCTTGAGCAGGATCTTCGGCGATAATCCGAATCTCAATGGCGTGTCCATGGATTGCGTTTCTATCCCCCCGTATCAATCCGTCTGCAAGGTCTAGTTTCTCTCCGGCGGCAATTCTCAGCTGCCATTCCACTAGGTCGAGGCCAACAATGGATTCAGTAACGGGGTGCTCAACTTGCAGGCGAGCGTTGACTTCAAGAAAATAAAAGTCTTGAGTCGTTTGGTTGTATATGAATTCAGCTGTGCCTGCGCCCACGTAACCCGCTTGAGTTACCAAACTCTTCACGGCAGCCTGTAGGGGCTCCCACAGCTCAGAGTTTCGATTAAGGACGGGGGATGGAGCTTCCTCTACCAACTTCTGATGGCGTCTTTGCAAAGAGCATTCTCTCTCAAACAAGCAAGCCACATTCCCGTGACTATCGGCGAGGAACTGAACTTCAATGTGCCGAGGCTGCTCAACGAGCTTCTCAACCATCATCGCACCATCGCCAAACGCTTTCACCGCTTCATCGCGAGCTAAACGAAGAGCGGAATCAAACTCATCTTCAGACGCGACGGCTCTCATACCGCGTCCGCCTCCACCTGCACTTGCCTTCAGCATCACGGGATACCCAATATGTTGCGCAGCAGCCTTTAGCTGGTCGTCTGAGGCATTCGACTCGAAGAACCCAGGAGTGATAGGAACTCCCGCTGTGACGGCCAATTGCTTCGATTCAATCTTCGCTCCTAGCTTTCGCATCGCCTCTGGCGGTGGACCCACAAAGGCAATCCCAGCCTCCCGACAGGCTTGAGAAAACTCGGACCTCTCACTTAAAAAACCGTATCCTGGATGAATGGCTTGAGCCCCGGTTTCTTCCGCGACGCGCAACAAGGCGTCCATGTTCAGATAGCTCGCCGAAGGTTCGGAGGCTCCTATGAGAAAAGATTCATCCGCTAATTGAACGTGCATCGAGCGAGCATCTGCTTCACTGTAAACGGCAACTGTCGCAATCCCCATTTCCCTTGCGGTTCGGATAATGCGGACAGCGATTTCGCCACGGTTCGCAATGAGCAGTTTTTGGATTCCTGGCAATTTAGATTTAGGCACTCCATTCCTCCACAAAGCTTGCTTTTCGCTTCTCTAGGAACGCCGCAACACCTTCTTTCCCTTCATCTCCTGCTCTAGCTCTGGCTAACCTGCGAGCAGTTTCTTCAATGCTTAAATCCTCCAGAGTCAGTTGCTTTGCCCCGGAAACCGCTCTCGGCCCTGAGGCAAGAATGTTCTTGATCTTTCGATTTACAGCTTCATCAAGGTTCTCTGCAACCTCATGGACGAGACCGATTCGTAAAGCATGTTCAGCACCAAATGGTTCTCCGGTTGTAAACAAAGCTCTTGCATGGCCGGCCCCAATTTTTCCAATGACAAATGGAGAAATAGTTGCAGGAATGAGGCCCAGCTTCACCTCACTAAAGGAGAACTTGGCATCGGGTGAGGCAATGGCAATATCAGAAGCAGCGACTAATCCACATCCGCCTCCAAATGCAGCGCCATGGACCAATGAAATGACAACCGCAGGACAATCAGTGATTGCCTTGAAGAGTCCTGCCAGTTTCATCGCATCTTGATAGTTTTCCTCTTCCGTGTAAGCGGCGGCTTTTCGCATCCAATCTAAATCTCCACCCGCACAGAAGCCCTGTCCCTCTCCCCGAAGGACTACGGCTCTGGTTTCTGCCGGAATCGAGTGTAGGGCATTGGTCAAGGCCGCAATGAGTTCATCATTGATCGCATTACGCACCTCAGGACGGTTCAAGGTCAAATTTAGAACAGATGCTTTAGACTCCACTTTGAGCATAGAATTCGAGTATGGCGTATCCTAGTTGCCCGTGGAGTCAATTCGAATCGAAGACTATCAGACAACCTCTGAAGAGCTTGTGCAGATCACATGGGTGACAACTTGGCGAAAAGTAGCTTTGTTGTATGGTACATACGCCGTTGTAAGTGCACTCGCATTAGGCTCCATTCTGAAATCCATTCCGCTCCAGATCGGTGTAGGTTTGGCACTTCTAGGCTTGATGCTCGTCGCATACCGGTACCGCAAGCTACCAAGCCTTTGCCAGTCACCTAGCTTTCGAAACATCCTGAGGAAGCGCACCCTCGAGGTTCGAGACGATGGCGTGGAAGTCTGGGGTGAAGAAGGCCTACATGGATTCACGCCTTGGTCTTTCATTACGGCGACCAGCCTGCTCCCCAATCACTTTCTGATCTATATCACAAACGCTCAGTTTTTCCCGATTCGCAAAAGTTGGTTGTCAGAAGGAGAGCTTCAAAGACTCATTCAGCTCACACACTCAAAAATTCAGTCTGGGGCTAACTCGTGATCCAGTCAAGTCCTTACACAATCAGTCGGACGGCCCTTGCCAGATTAACGGCGTTTTACTATCTTCGCACTTTCTGGTTTGTTCTCATCGGCCCACTTTTGTTTGGCATTGGCTTAACCTTTCTCGGTCCAAACCAAACATCGAGAGCATTTGGGGCGATACTTGTGGCCTGGCCGCTGACCGTGTTTGCCCGCTCAATCCTATTGACCCGAAAAAGTGCGATCGTTTGGTCAAAACCAACGACTCTAGCTCTGGGTGAAGATGCCTTTCTCTTTGAGTCGCAGACCGACCCCATCAAGCGCTATAAGCTAAGGTTCGAAAGCGTTAGGCGGGTGGTGCCCATGATGGGTTTCCATCTCTTACAGACACGTAGATTCGCATTCATTCCCGTCCCTGAAGATGCCATCAGCCATGAAGATTTGCTTCGATACCAGAAGGCGACTTGAACTAACCTGGACTCGGATGAGCCAACGATGCCTTCAGAACCTCGGCATGCGAATGATCTGTCCAATCTAGACTAACCGGCGTTATCGACACAAATCCCTCGCTAACTGCCGCGACATCGGTTCCAGGCTGCGTGTCAGGATCCATCACCACCACGCCTCCTTGCCAATAATAGGGCCGTCCCCAAGGATCCTCTCGATACTCGACACGATCTTTATAAACTCGCTGCCCCATGCCACAAACTCTGATCCCCCTAAGTTCCTGAAAGTCAATTGCAGGGACATTGATGTTTAGGAACGTGAGTGGTTTCTGCGGCGTGTTGACAAGAGATTCCCAGTTTTCACGCAGCCAATGCTCTCCCGTCTCAAAGTGGTAGGGGGCTCCGGTGACGAAAACGGCCATGCTCATCGCGATTGATCGGATTCCGTTAATCGTTCCTTCCATTGCTCCGGCAACGGTTCCAGAATAAGTTACATCGAATCCAAGATTGGGGCCATTATTGATCCCACTCAAAACTAGATCGCAACCGTCTGGCCATGCAACGGTCAAACCCACATTCACGCAATCTACAGGCACGCCGTTTACGTGGTAAGCCTCTAATCCATCGTAGTCAACGCTCGTCACTCGGAGAGGGTCGCGCATGGTCATAGAATGTCCACAGGCGGAGCGCTCGCTATCAGGAGCGACTATTTTGACTTCGCCAAACTGGCGAGCCACTCGAACAAGAGGAATCAAGCCAGGCGCGTGGATGCCGTCGTCGTTGGTAATGAGAATTCTCATGGGGCGGTGATAGGTTACCGCCCAATTGAGAAGTCGGCGCTTTTAGGATGATAGGTTCCTAGAAACCTACGAAGCTACTTTCCAAACTGTTTAATGGATCGAATGAGATAGACGCTGTAATACACGTATTCCTCATTCTCCTTTCCAACCTTGACCCAATGCCCCTTGGCATCCAATAGAATTCCGATCTCTTGACGTTCTACAGATCCCATCTCGGTCAATAGCGTCACTTTCTTTCCAATTAAATCAGCGAGAAGCTCCATGTCTTTGATGATAGCGCGAGGAACGCGACCTTAGTTTAAGCCACCCGCAGCAACCATCAAAACGATGTACAAGATGGAAACCACGAAACCGCTACACACCGATACAATTGCCCACGTCTTGGCCTTGTTGGATGCATTGAGCGCTTTCTCAGTTTCGCCACTCGCATGCAAGCTATCGACTTGCGCAGCGAATATAAGCGAAACCACACCCAAAGGCATACAACAAAGAATGGTTGCCAAAATTGCCCACACAAGATGGTTAGGAGGAGGGGGTGAATTCTGACGGAGATAGGTCCCTTGCCCATATCCCGGAGGCTGAGAGAAGTTGGGCTGGTGAGGCTCCGCAAACACGAGCCCCGTAACCTGCCGCGCAGGCTTTTGGACATTCTCCATTTCCACCCAGACGATGGTGTCTGCCAAGACCCGGCCTTCCCTTACCCATTGCTGAAGGGTGGCCAAGTCTTGAGCGACATAGTTGTTTCCGCCGACTTCTACTCTGTACATTGCGCTACGAGTATATAGATTTGCCCAAAGATTTCAAGTCTTGAGCGGCCTGAATAACCCGCTGCTTCATACTTGCCTCAGCTTTCTTCAGGTAACTGCGAGGGTCATACACCTTCTTGTCTCCCATCTCGCCATCAATACGTAAGACACCATCGTAATTCTTCATCATGTGATCTGCAATTGGGCGTGAGAACCAATATTGGCAATCCGTGTCTACATTCATCTTTACAATGCCGTACTGAAGCGTCTCATGAATCTCTTCGATTGGCGTTCCAGAACCACCATGGAAGACTAGGTTTAGCTTTGCATCATTGCCATATTTGGCAACGACAGCGGCTTGGCCGTCTCGCAAAATCTTGGGATCAAGCTTTACATTGCCGGGCTTGTAAACACCATGAACGTTGCCGAAGGTTGCAGCAAACGTGAATGGACCAATATCTTTCAGCGACTCGTAGACATACACCATGTCTTCTGGAGTCGTGTATAGCTTCTCAGCCGCTGCATGGGTATTGTCGATTCCGTCTTCTTCACCACCCACGACACCAGCCTCAACCTCTAGAACAACTCCTAACGGAGCCATCAGACTTAGAAGCTCCTTTGCTGTCTCCATGTTCTTATCCAAAGGAAGTTCAGATCCGTCAAACATGTGTCCATTGAAAAGAGGAGCCAATCCTGCATCAACTCTTCGCTTGGATTCCGCGACTAGAGGTCGAACAAAACGATCTACCTTCTCCGGAACACAGTGATCGGTTGTGAGAGCAACGTAGACCGGGAGATTTTCTGCTACACGATGAACGTACTCTGCCATCGCGATCGCTCCAAGTCCCATATCTTTCGCTGGACCACTCGCGTGCTCAGCGCCACCGGTACTGAACTGGATAATTCCGTCGGTTTTGGTTTCTACAAATGCCGCAAGCGCCGCATTGATCGTGTTAGTAGAAGTCACATTGATGGAAGCTAAGGCATAGTCGTTTTCTTGCGCAGTCTGAAGAATACGTGCAAAGGTCTTTGGATCTGGAACCGGCATGCCTACGATGTTACCGTTTCATAGGGTTCAATGGCTGGGTGGGGGTGATCTTAAGAGTACTTGGCGTAGCACTCGGATTCTTTGGAATCTTTATCTTAACGGTCGGCTTCAACATCCTTTACACGGGCATTTGGGTTTTGCTGGCCTATCTGCTCCTTGCAGGTCTTCTTTTCTCTATAAATCCAAACCTTAATAAAGCTCCTTCGGCCTGGTTTCTATTCGGCACCCTAGCCTCTACGGGAATGGCGCTATGGATGTTATCTGCACCTCCCTTACCCATCATGGCTATCAATAAAGTCAGGGTTCCCCTTCCTCCGTTGATGTTTATATTGGGGTTGGTTTGTTCCGTTCTGTTTGTATTCCGTAACCGGAATCCAGCAAATAGTTTGCCCCTTCTCCCCTCTTTCCTAATCCTGCTGATGACTTGGGCAATCATCCACTTTAGCGGCCCTGAGGGCGGAGCGGGCCCGATGGTGGAGTATGTGATGAAGAGCTTTAGTTTGGGGCAATCGCAAGCCGAACTATTGATCCTTGTTGTACGCAAGACCATTCATTTCACCTTTTACGGTGTTTTGGCTTTGGTCGCTTTGCATTTGGTATCCCCCCGACTCGATTGGAGAACGTCATCTATCTTTGGACTTCTCCTTGCGCTTAGCACTGCTGGCTTCGATGAATTTAGCCAGGCATTTGCGACTAATAGATCAGCGTCTTTCTGGGACATCGGACTGGATATGTTGGGCGCTATTACATTTGTGGGGCTATCAGTGTTACGCTATCGTCATAGATTGCAACCACAGCGATAAGCCGCTCGTTAACTTATTCACAAGCTGAACATGAAACTAAAAAACCTTGCCCTCGCTTTTGCCTTGGGGATAGCTGCCTTAAGCTTTAGCCAAGTTCCGACCGCTGCACCCAACCCAAAGATAACCTTCAAAACGGTCGCAGTTCCGGTTGGTGTTGCCCTTGCTGAGATATCCAAGCAAGCAGGAATTCGACTTACGGCATCACCTCAAGTAGCAGGCGAAATCGTAGTTCTTGCATTGAAAGATGTGCCGCTTGCCGATCTAAAAACTCAAATCGCAAAAGCATGTTCGGCGAAGTGGGAAGCGACGGAGGGCGGAGAGATTTTGGTCGCCGACTTGGTTCAGAGAAGGCAGGAAGATCAAAAAGAGCGCTCTGAAGCCATTGCCGAAATGGCTAAGCAACTGAAGCAACGAGTTGATGCTCTGAATCCACCCAAGCGAGACCCCAAAGCCAAAGTAGATGATGAAGAAGAGTTTATGATGGAGCAGTACATGGCAATGGGAGCTTCTAATAAAGCAATCATCCTCCTTGCCAATGCTTTAGGAGCCGCCAACCTTTCGGCGATTGATGCAAAGTCTCGAGTGGTTTATTCAAGCCATCCAAACCGGATGCAAAAGCCCTTGGCAGGCAACTACAACCAAATCCTTAGCCAATTGGTAGCCGAGCACAATAAAGAGGCAGCAGAACGCCAGAAGGAACGTTCGCAACACCCCGTTGAGGAAAACGAGCAGATGAAGCGGATGCGCGAGATGTTCGGGGACTTTGATGAGTCAGAAGACGGTCCCGTTGAAGGCACTCCGTCCAAAGCCATCCTGGTGGTCTCAAGGCAACAACTTATGGGTGGCTTAACTCTTCAACTAAAAGTTTTCAATGAGAAAGGCCAAGTTGTGATCCGAGGAACTCAGATGCTCTCTACAGGTGGAGGCATGTTTTCGGCCCTCGATTTAGAGGAAATGGAGTTTGGCCCAGATGGACTTCCTAAAGCAAAGCCTCAAACCAATGCTCCAGCCGGTGAGAAACCGATCGTATTCTCCGATGCAACCAAAGAGCTGTCCGAGATGAGCAACGTAACAACCATGGCCAACAGCACTCGAAAGATGAGTGACGAGTTGAAGATGAAGCTGCTCAACCCAGACCAATTCGATCCTCTTTCTTTTTCACACTCCGAGGCACTCATTGCGTTGGCAACCCAAAAAGGCAAACCACTCGTAGCTTGCTTGCCGGATGCAATGGAAACATTGATGGGCATGTATATGCCAAAGCCAGAAGGGATGACGCCTAGCGCCTATTCAAATTCGGTGAAGAATGCCGTCTTTATCTCTACCGATGGCCCCTTTGTCTATGTGAAGCCTGTCAACTCTGCGAAGTCGAGACGTGACCGTCTTGACCGAGTGGCACTCGGCCAGTTTCTTCGCTCAGTAGATGCTAAAGGATCCGTAATATTGGATGACTTGGCGGTTTACGCCCAACGGTCTAACTCACCAATGGAAGATAGTTTGGCGATGTCTTACTTCATGATCTTTGCCCCCAATGCCATTCAATCAGGAATGGGAGGGCAGGTGAGCTGGGATATGCTTCGATTCTATGGTGGGCTATCTGCTAATCAGAAACGAAACATGGCGGATGGTGGTCGACTCACTTACGGCCAGTTAAGCCAGATTCAACAAGCTGCCCTACGCCAAATGACATTTGGGCCAGAAACCGCCCTTGTAGTTGAAGACCCAAATGCGAAGAAGCCAACTTTTGAAATGCCAAGCTTCCTGCGAGGAGTTTTAGCCGGAGCAATGGGCAAAGACTATCGAACAGAGCCTACTGAGCTAATGCCAAACGGTTTGACCAATGATGGCTATGTACAGCTTAAGCTCACCCAGGATACGGTAGCAAAGCCAACCGGAAACATCAGCGCCATGTTTGGCAGTGCCGTCCTTGGCGCCGATGAGCTAGCGATGCTGAAGATGTTTAAGGACATGCCCGGAATGGAGCAAATGGCTTCGTTTATGCCAACCATTGATGAAGTGCGGCTGGGCGAGAGAAGCGTTTACGAATTCAAGTTTTTCTTTGCCCCAGGAGTCACCATGGACAAGACCCTGAATGATGACCGGGTAGCTGGTAATGCTCCAGCCGTAAAGGTTTCCAACCTCCCTTCGGAGTTTGCGAAGAAGATTGAAGAGAGACTAGCGGCTTTCAAGAAGCTTCCCTTCTTTGATCCGTCCTTCTTCCAAGGTGGTGGAGGGGGAGTAACCCCTCCCTAGATCCCTAAAGTTCAGCCTGTTTGATGGACGCCATGCGCCTTAAGCAGGCTGGAAATACTCTTCCAGCCTAAGACAGCTAGCCCTTGACGGATCGCTAAACACATCTAGAGCACGGATGAGCGCTTCAGCTGTATCAATAGAGGTCACACAAGGAACGCCGGTTTCAATACAAGCTCGGCGAATTCTTGCCGCTTCGCTTTCACTGGTTTCGGTGAGCGAGGGTGTATTGATCATCAGGCTGACTTCCCCACCCATAATGAGGTCCAGTATATTGGGCGAGCCAGCTTGAATTTTGTTTACGGCATGGCATTGTAAGCCTGCATCTTGTAAAGTCTTCGCGGTGCCAGGAGTCGCAGCAAGTTTCCGGCCTGATTGGTGTAAACCTTTGGCGATGTTAATGGCGGTGGCTTTGTCATCGTCCTTCACTGTGATCAGAACGTAGCCATCCCCCTTAAAGTTAATGTGGCTGGCAACCATCGCCTTATACAAAGCAGCTTCAAAAGTGCGGTCGATACCCAAAATTTCGCCCGTAGACTTCATCTCTGGGCCAAGGGATGGTTCGACACGGCCTAGCTTTTGAAAACTGAATACAGGCGCTTTTACAGCATAAAGAAATGGCTTTGCAATCTTGGCGCTGCCATTACTGAAATCGCTCTCCGGCAAGATTCGACCAGGAGCCAAAGCCAGCGCAGCTTCGTTAAGGCCATATTCTTGGGCAAACTCAGGAAGATCACAAGGCTCGCTTGCCCCGAGGTTGCGTCGTTGCTCAAGTTCCCAGAGTCCGCTTGCGTACCCTAGGTCTTGTAGTTTTTCACCCATCATGCACCGGGTCGCTAGATCAACCATGGGAATACCTGTGACCTTGCTAAGGTATGGAACTGTCCGAGAAGCGCGGGGGTTCACCTCAAGAACATATGCTTTGCCATCTTGGAGGACAAATTGTATGTTCATGAGACCCTTTACACCCAAAGCTCGCGCGATCTTACAAGCACTAGTGACCATTTGAGCTTGTACATCTACCGATAGGGAAACGGGTGGATAAACCGCCATGGAGTCGCCACTGTGCACTCCGGCGCGCTCAATGTGCTCCATGATGCCCGGGACAAGTGTGTCCTCTCCATCGCTAATGACATCGACTTCCGCTTCTTTGCCCAGCAGGTACTTATCGACCAAAACAGGTTGACCAGGATTGGCATCTTCTGCCTCCTGATAAAAACGCTGGAGGTGATCTTCCGAGAAAACAATCTCCATCGCTCGGCCGCCAAGGACAAAGCTGGGACGAACTAGAACCGGATATCCAACTTCCCTAGCAACTTCGGCAGCCTCTTCAAGTGAGTGGACAGCTCTTCCTCTTGGCCTTGGAATCTGAAGATCCTCTAGAAGAGCATCAAACTGTTTACGGTCTTCAGCTTTGGCGATCGCCTCAGGAGATGTCCCTAAAACTTGAATGCCATTCTTTTGGAGCCCTTCGGCAAGATTGATTGCGGTTTGCCCACCAAACTGGCAGACAACTCCAATCGGGTGTTCATGAGCAATGACATCAAGAACATCTTCAAGCGTTACGGGTTCAAAGTAGAGCCCGTCGCCGGTGTCAAAGTCTGTGGAAACGGTCTCGGGATTATTGTTGACAATGATCGCTCGATATCCAAGCTTCTCAAGAGCCCAGACGCAGTGAACACATGAGTAGTCGAACTCTATTCCCTGGCCAATACGAATAGGGCCGGAGCCAAGGACGAGTACGGTGGGCTTCATTCCAAGGATCAATTGTGGCATGAAACGAACTAGATTAGTTCGACAGTGTGGGCGATTGTGTCAATCGTGAGTACATGGCCCTGAATGAAATCCATTCCTAACAAGCCATCCACAGGGGCGTTTTCAGGTAATGCGTGCATCACGACAGCGAAGTCAGCCCTATGGAGACCCAATGCGGAGATTTGTCGTACCTGAATCATAGGGGAATATTCGATTCCACTTACGGTCGTCATTCTGACTCTATCAACCGCAGACGCTGGATTATAGCCAAGCAATTCCAAAGTTGTTGGCGATACTAAGGTTCGAGCAGCCCCAGTATCCAGCAGAAGCTGAAGTGTAATAACACGACTATCTAGACCAGATACAGACACTTGAACCGGAATATACGGCAAGCCAAGCTTATAGGGGAGTTTCAAAACATGAACACCGAATCAGAATCAATATTTGAAGGCGGTACCGTGGCGCTCTGCTTAGGTTTCAGCTTGACAGCTTCCTGATACATCTTCTCTCGGCTATGTCCGTGGAAAAGGATAACTCCCCCAACGACTTGTTTTTTTTGATCGTATTTCACATCACCTAAAAGAACCCACTCATCGGGATACATAGCTTCAACTTGAGCTACTGTTACGAATTCACTCACTATTCGCCTCCGATTTTCATAGACTCCACAGATTCCTTCAGGCCTTTGCTCTTCACGATGAATGTATAAGTCTTCTCAAACTCTAGATTAACCTCATAGGTGTCATCCGAAATCACCTTCTCAGAAAACGAGTCGACCATTTGACGCTCTTTCCCGTAGGAATTGACGAATTGCTTTTGCAGGTCCGTCTTAGGATTTGCCATTGCTTGCGACATCCACTCATCCACAACTCGGATCGCATTTGATCCACTAGATGTCATCCGAACTTTCATCGGCATTTGATCCAACTCATAGATCGTGTTCTTGATGAATAATCGAGTCACATTGTCGGTAAAAAAGGCTTTTGGAGGCTCTATCGTATTTACCGAGGCGACCAACCCATTGACCCTGAGATGGCTTTCTGATTCATCTTCCAGAGTCCAGAGTCCTCTTAAGGCCTGCTGAATATCGTATTTTCCGTTCGCACCCTTTAAGAATAGGATTCGGTACGCATAGCGAACCCCGGCATCTTGTATTCCCGGCCCGTTTACGATAAGCAATCCACCGGGCGCAAACTGAGGCTTCGCTTCAAACCGATAGCTCCAATCTAGAGCCTTAGGAACTGGGATCGCAGCGCCAGTACTTGCGTTAAACACTTTCAAGCGTGACACGGCACCCATCCTTACGCCGATGGCTACTCGCCCCGCACCAAATGACATCGCACCGCTAATGGAGCTGTACTCCGTTGCAAATGTTTCCTCGGCTTGAATCGCGCGGATGTATCCGTCCAAGATGCTCTGAATCTTTTGCGACTCATTAGCCCCCTTCACTCCTTTTCGCAATCCCGTCATCGCGATATCCATGCACTTCACAATCGCTGGATCAACTTTCTCGGTTGGGTATTCGGATGCGCGCATTGCAAAGGCATCTCTAAATGCCTGCACATCTTGCGGCATGGAAAGAGCAATGACTGAAGAAGCAATCAGGGCTAGCACAATAGAATTATGGACGGCCTATTTGGAACTTAGTCACACTCAGTCCTATACAGGCCCATCCAGGAACCTAAACTAACGAAAGTAGATTCGATTTGGGCGTTCGTTATATTCCTCGGAACCTGCAGGAAGGTTCGCCCTAAGAAGGTCCCCCGCCAACCTGATTCCATTACACAAACCTTCCACCGGGTGTTCTGATTTCACACCATCAAGAATCGCATCGCGAATATCTTCCCACTGATTCTTCGTGATGACATTAGCGACCTGATTGTCTCCAAGCACGACTACTGTTTGTTCCACTTCAGCAATGAAGATGAGAACACCGGTGCTTTGCTCTGTCTTCGAAACTCGGTAGTGGTTAAAACTAAAGGCTGCAGCCTGTTCTGCTTTCGCGCGAAGTTTTGCCTTGGAGACAAAGGCGCTCGCAATTTTCGGAAATCGCCAAGTCAAAACCTGCGCGAAGCAAAAACTCAGAACAAGGGTTAACAGCACCCAACCTAAGCCAAAGGACACGGCTGGCGAAGCTCCCCATGGTTGATTCTCCACTTTTTGGAGAATCAACCATGCGATCGTTAAAGTTATCAATGAGGCCATAAAGGCAAAAATGGATTCTTGGCGGCCATATAATCCAGCCCTCTTACAGACCACTACAACTAATTCGGCAGAAGTTCCTTTTTCGGCTTTTCCGATCGCTTCTTCTATCTCAGCTCGAGCGGCAACAAGTTTTCGTCTAACTTTTACCATGATCCACTTGCGCCTCCACCGCCCCAGCCACCACTGTCGTCATTCCAGCTACCGCCGCTGCTGTAATATCTGCTTCTAGGAGGAGACATGAGGATTTCTCCCACCAATCTGAGAAAAGAGCCAGCCCAACCATCCATTCCATGACGCGCAATATTTATAGCCATCAGGATTAGGAAGATCACGGAAAAGACGATCACTGGCAAGACCCATGGAGGCCACGGCTTGCGCGGAATTCTCCCGTCTCTGACCAGAGAATCTAAAGCTTGTACGCCTCGAATGATGCCGCTGGAAAAATTACCTTTCTTGAATTCAGGGATGATCCAGCCATCCATGATCTTCTGACAATCTGCATCACGGGTATATCCCCAACCGGCTCCCATTTCGATGCGAGCTTTACGATCAGCTTGTGCGACAAAAAGCAAGACTCCACGGTTTGAGCGACGATCACCAATCGCCCAGGCATTGAACAGAGTTGTCGCATACCATTCGGTATTGTGGGCCCCTACGGATGCAAGAGAAGGAACTGTCACCACAACGATAGGAGCTTGTGCTTGACGCTTTGCACCATCTGATATGTGGTTGATGGAAGCGATATCCTGGGGACTCAGCATCTGAGCCAGGTCCAAGACATTGCCGCTAGTGGGGCGAGCTAGAATATGGACGTTCTGCTGGCTCAGTACGACACATGTACTGAGCCAGAGGATAAGCATCCAAGTTGCCTTTGCAAAACTTCTGGCCCCCATTCCGAGCAAATACTACTCGGAAACATGGAACGAGGTTGCAAGCTACTTGACGGAGAAAGGTTTTCCTTGCATGCTTTTGAACTTCGCTTTCTGCGGGGCGGTGAGAAGAGCCTCCAGCTTTGTCTTGGCTTTCCCTCGAATCCGCTTTGTATCCTCGGCCTTGATCTTGCCGCCTTCAGCCGTTATCAACTCACGAAGATCATCACTCATCTCTTCAACAATTTCCTCCGACTTCTTCTTCTGATCAGCGGATAAGCTCACTTCCCGAGCAATCTCGGAGTCGGTTAAGGTTAGCGCTCCTTCACGTTGAATCCATATCTCTTTCAGTCGCTTTTCCTGAGCTGGAGTCATTGCCTTTTGGAGTTTTGACCGCATACTGTCCATATCGAAGTCAGGCCCCATCCGTACCATGAGCCTTCCTTGGCCATCCTCTTTCACGGATTCCCCACCGGCTTCTTTAACGGCCTTCTTTTGGGCCTCAGAAAGTTTAAGCTCGGATTGAATGCTTGGAGTGAATAGTAAAAAGTATCTCGGAGTGGGGCCCATCATGCGTTGAGCTGATGCCATCGCAGCCATGGAAAGAATCAAAAGACTTAAAGTAATGGTCGCAACAAATGTTCTCATCGTGTTCTCCATAAAATGAATAATCACGATTTAATTCGTAAACCTATGGTTAATAGTTCCCTCTTTAGGTCTGCGACAGATGCTTTTGCAGAAAGCCATCAAGGACAACCTGGATGGCTTTAATAGTTTGTCTTTTTACTTACTGAGAAGCAAGGCGTCATCCTCTTGCTCAAATGTCCCGTAGTAGTAAGGCGTTTGAGACTCAAACTCGCCAGCGCAGGTATCCACCATCTTGAAGACGGGCATTACCTTTTGGCGTTCGATCTCACTATTGACTTGAGCACGATACTCCTCATCTGAAGAAGCATCCAGCAGTAGGGAGCGTATGGCGGGCGAAGGAAAACCAATCAAAAAAGCTTCTTCGATCAGCGTAGAAGCATCCTCTGACTTTCCGGAAGAGAAACAAAGATTCAAGAGTCGAGACTCAATCGCCAGCAAAGTCTCCATCTTCCTTAAGAACCACTTATCCACGCGGCTGATCTTATTCACCCGCTCGACTCCCCATCCTCTTCGAAGTCCCTCAGCGATCGCCCATAGACGTTCATCTGTTGGCTTGCGGATGGCGAATTCCAGTTCGTCATCAGGCATAGGAGGAATTTCAGCCGAGACGGTTGAGGAAACTTTAGGTGGAACGCCCATCCCACTCCCTTGAAACTTTGGATGTCGGAGATCTTTCTGCTTAACCTCTAATCCGCGGATAGCTTTCATGAACGCGGATTCGAATGTTCGGTCAATAGCCATGACCTCGCCGGTGGCTTTCATTTGAGTAAAGAGCGTTCGGTCACCAGAGGCAAACTTGTCGAATGGCCATCGAGGAATCTTGACTACGCAGTAGTCCAAGGCCGGTTCAAAACAAGCTTTGGTCGTACCCGTGACTTGGTTGTCGATTTGATCCAGAGTCAAACCAACAGCGATTTTGGCCGCTACTCTGGCAATGGGATAGCCTGTTGCCTTCGATGCCAGAGCGGAAGAACGTGACACACGAGGATTTACCTCGATAATGTAGTAATCGAAGCTGTCGGGATTCAGGGACATCTGCACATTGCAGCCACCTTCGATACCAAGCGCGTTGATGATTTTCAACGACGCGGTACGCATCATGTGGTACTCGATGTCGCTCATGGTTTGGCTTGGCGCTACAACGATGGAATCGCCCGTATGGACGCCCATTGGGTCAAAGTTTTCCATGTTGCAGACCGTAATGCAGTTCCCTGCCGAGTCTCGCATCACTTCATACTCGATCTCTTTCCAACCGAGCAAAGATCGCTCCACCATGATTTGGGAACGCATAGAAAGCTTGAGACCTTTTTGTCCCGTCTCCCATAGCTCTTCACGGGTATTGGCAATGCCGCCACCAGTTCCTCCAAGCGTGTACGCGGGGCGAATGATACAAGGGTAAGGAACGACGTCAAGTATCTCTTCGAGCTGCTCTGGAGTCTCGATGATCCAGCTCTCGGGAACGGGTTCCTTGATCTCTCTCATAAGAGCCCGAAACTGCTCTCGATCCTCGGCTTTTCGAATCGCACTGAGCGGTGTCCCCAATAGCTTCACATTGTATTTCTCAAGAATTCCCTCATCGTGAAGTTGGGTGGCAAGATTGAGACCGGTTTGTCCGCCGAGAGTTGGGAGCAAAGCATCCGGCTTTTCTCGAGCTATGACGCGCTCGCAGAAGTCGGTATTAAGAGGCTCTATGTAAAGAGCATCCGCCACGCCAGGGTCGGTCATGATAGTGGCCGGATTGGAGTTGATGAGGACAACTTCGTGGCCCTCTTCCTTCAAGCTCTTACAAGCTTGGGTTCCTGCGTAATCAAACTCCGCTGCTTGACCGATGACGATGGGACCGGAGCCGATAACAAGGACCTTCATTCCAAGGCGAAAGTCTACCGGAAATGGCTTTACTCGAATGAAGACTTATGCCCGTTAAACCTTATTTTTGAAGGTTTGTTCGTAGACCCTATCCTGCGACCGCGAAGGCAGCAAGCCTGGGTGACACACTCGACCCTTTCTGCGCTGCTGGCAGCATGATCGTCATTTCTAAGCCTTCTCGGATTTCTTCAAAACCAACTTTCAGGTCTTCATGGCCCCGAACAAACATTGGAGTTTTCGAACTCAGTTTCACCCAAAACTTCTTTGTTCCGGTTTGAGCAAACCGCTTCCCGTTTTTCATGATCGCGGTGATATCAATCTGCACCACTTGACGACTTTTATCCACCAAGCGCACAATCCCATCCATCCTCTGCTCTCCCTTTCTTGGCTTTAGTTCGGGGAGCGCCATTTGAGCGTAAGGTTGGCCCAGGCGCGTCGCCGCCATCAAGGACGGATACGCGTTAATCACCCCGCCAGTGATTTGATCCCACAGCTCAAAGTGAAGATGAGGCGCCGTCGATTCGGCATTCCCGCTATCTCCAACATAGCCAATGAATTGACCGGCAAAGACTCTCTGGCCACTTTCTAGACCTGGGGCAAATGCGTACTGGTCACCCCCCATTCCGTCATCCGTTCCCGGCGTATCGTTGTTTACGTGATAGTAGTTTGCAATCCAACCGTTATCACCCCGGATCGAAATTGTGTAATGCCCTTTGCGACCGCCTCGTCCAAGGTAAACAATCCCATCAAAGCAAGCAACCATTGGGGTCATCTTGGGAGCCATGATGTCCTGTCCCAAGTGCCGACGAGTGCCTCCCCCTCGAGAAGCTAACCACCAGTCTTGAACTGAATTCTTTCCTACAACTGGATAAACAAGCGGTACGACAGGCTTTTCGGGAGATACACCGTCTCCGGCAAGCGGCAATCCTTGTAGTCTGGGCCCCACTCCACTGATGCCGGTGGTGTCGATCTGGTCACCACCAATCCAAACCTCTGCTACTTCTAGTTCATTGGCTGGATTCAAGCTTGGAGCACGCACGATGACTGACACTTCTTGGTCCGGGCGAATATTCATCACCCGAAGGGGCTTGTATCTGCCCTTCCCATCGTTCTCCCGGGCATTGTCGGGCACCAAAAGCGGTTGAGAAAGGGTTTGACTCAGATTTGTCTCCCAACCCTTATGGTTGATTGTGGTTCCCACGCTCAATGTAAATCGCCCGCTCAGAGGATCGACTGACTCCACGAAACCCTGGATTCTCAATTGATCTGGGACGGGCTTTGCGGCATCTGCAAATGGACCCTTGTTTAGCAGATCATTGGAGATGATGAGTTGCGACCTGTGTGCCCAAAGCACTGGTACTCCACTCGGAAGAGTATCGGGCTTAGGTAGGGGGCTTAACGTTCCATTTGGCCACTCGACTTGAACTGGATTTCCACCCGCTAGTGACTCCAAATGCCTTGAGCCAATCCAGCGCCAATCACTTCCTTCTTTAGCCAGTAAGATGGCACCCTTTTTCTCCAGGTCATAAATACGAGTGCCAGCGGATTCCTCAACCAAGACCCTTCTTCCGTCGGGTGAGAAGGCCACACGTTCTGCCTTTCCCTCTGCGATTTTTCGAAAACCGACACGGTTGGCGCCGACAATAAAGATGCCACCAGGCTTGTTTGCAAGGCCCTTGTCCTGAAAAACCAGTTGGCGGCCATCTTGTGACCAGTCAATGCTTTTAGCGCTTCTTCCATTTGCGATTCTTCTTGCACTGCTTCCATTTGCAAGAGATATCCAAATTGAGCCTTTGCTTGAGTAAGCGATCCTTGCTCCATCGGGTGACCACGCAACCGCTTCGCCTTCCGTGACTCTCGTTGCGGGTTCGCTAGATTGAGCTATCCAAATCTTGCCATCGGATTCATACGCAATTGCATCTCCAGAAGGTGACCATCGGAAACCCTTCACTCCTTTAGCAATCTCCCGAGTGCCTCCCTCTACGTTCATTAAGAACAGGAGACCATCAACTTGGATCATGGCCAAACGTTTCCCCGTTTTATCCCACTCCATGCGCTGAACCTTTGTGACGTCAAAGGGAATCTGACCTTTTCCGGTTATCCAAAGCGAAGTAGACGTTCCATCCCGCGATATGTAAGCTTCCTGAGCCCAAACACTAGCGGTTACGAACGTGAATACTGCTAGAAGGATGCAACGACGCATCGTTTTATTATCCTTATTTTGCAAAAACCTCTCTAAAAGTTTCCCTCACGGTTATTGTCATATACAATAAGGGGCATATGAAGCTAACCGCACTTTTACCAGGCCTCATTGCTGGTGTCGCAATGGCACTCTCCGGATGTGGAGGAGGCGGAGGAAGCTCAAACAACTCGGAGTGGTATCTCTTCCTCAATCCGAACAGTCCAAACGGCGGGACGGTTTACGAACACAACCGTACCAACGGGTTAACAGATGCCCTTCTGAACTTTGCTTCGGGAACTGTATCCAACTTGAACATAACAAGTGATGGCGAGATTTTCTCCGTCATGCACCAGTATCCAGATACATCTTATGAAGGTGTTGTTCGCTATCGGGATGGTTCTGATGAGTTCATTATTTCGGATGCCAAACTGATTGCGATTTCACCCAATGGAAACCAGTTGGCAATCGTTGAGTTAGATAACGATGTTGTTCTTGGAGAGATCGATGGATCAAATCGACAGACAATCTACAATGCTGGTGGAACCGGTGGTCCCACATCTTTGGCTTGGAGTCGATCTGGAGACACCCTCGTCCTGACCACAAACATGTCCGGGTGGTTCCAGGTAACCGTGGTGGATGCTGCCCCTAGTTCTAGCCCAACCTATCTCACACCTACCGGCGAAAGCTGCTACAACGCACGCTATAGCCCTGACGGCCTATCCATCGTTTATGAATCCAATAAGCATGGAAACAATGAGATTTACATCATGGATTGGGATGGCACTGACACTGTTCGGTTGACCAATAACTCAGGTGATGACGGACAACCCACCTTCAATGCGGATGGCACCAAGATTCTGTTCCGCTCTTTCCGAGATGGATTGGTAGACATCTACGAGATGGACCTCGACGGTGCAAACCAGGTTCGTGCCATTAGCGAAACCTTAAACGAATCCTGGCCAGTCCCAGGTTAGTTCATTTGTCCTGCCTCCGCCACAGTTCGGAGGCAGGATCCCCTTTCCCGCTCTAGGATGCTGCTTCGTGGCGGGTTGTTCGAGTGAAAGTTCTCCGGTATCCCGGTAAAGCCTCCTGAATCCGTAGTACACGGACTAAACAGCAAGCTTCGATGTTTGAGAATCTCAAGTTTCCATCTTGCCAAGATTCCTCAAGTTCAATCGTCGACCAAGGTTCAAGACAATTGCATGGATGAACAAGCCGCAGACTGCGATCTATAACCGACTTGATCGCCACGTGCGTAGGTAGTCGTAGATTCAAGTCGGTTTGTCCTGGCGCCAAAACCACTTTATGCATGGGCGGCCACCTTCATCTGCCCCACTCGCTCAAACAAGCATTGTCCTGGAGGGGAAACGAGGCGACAATTTGAAAATTCGCTAAGATCAGCGGCATAGATCGCTAACTTCCCGGCCAGAGTTTCTTCTAGGTCGACAGGTTGAACGACATCTTTTGCTTTCCCTCGCAAGTGAATCCAAGGATCTACGGCACGATAAGCACCCGCTAAGGCACTTGGCATAGAGATTCGCGCATAAGCTGCAACTTCGTCATCTGCCGACACAAGCTGTAGCGAGACTTTTCCAGATCGCCAATGAAACGGCCAGTCACAAACTAGCGCGATCTCTTCATCCGAAGCATCACCAATCTGAATTCGCACGAGATTGTGATCGGTAGCCTCCAAAACCCGACGAACTAGATCCAGATTGGCCTCGCACAGGTGAAGATCTCCATCTTCGTCATAAACATCAATACCAATATTTGGGCTCTCCGGTTGGGTAGCACGCCGGCCGAGCCTTATAAGCTGCAGGTGATTCAAAAAAGGGGCCTCCTAAGAGGGTCGGGGCACTTGAGTGCTTAACGTTGCAATGAAGGTGGCAACGTGAACCTAATTAGGCCACTGAAGTTGGTATGCAATCGTTTCGTCTTGGATAAGTGAAACGAATCCGGTAGTCGCACGAATCAACCACAACGTTCGCGCGAGAACCTTTGTTCTCTGCGTTTCCGCAATCGTATGTCCGGCAATGGTTTGCCGAGTGAGTTGAGCGCCTAGTATCACCGGTGATTCTTGCCTTTCATTATGGCTCAGATTTGGGTTATAGGAAGGAAAATCGGGCCTTCATAGATAAAGGCCTTATACAACAATTCTTGTGGCAAGCCCATTCTTCGCTAATCCGCCGCAAAGCATCCATAAACCTAGGTCTTTGCAACCTTCCCCGCAACCCGCCCGTTCGCTGTATACTTGCAACACGCAAGCGGACAAAGGAGAAACCAAAGGCAATGAGTTTGTGGGAAAAGATTAAAGGCGAATTTATAGACATCATCCAGTGGACTGATGACACTCAGGACACGATGGTGTATCGCTTCGAGCGATACGGCAACCAGATTAAGAACGGTGCGCAACTCACGGTTCGTGAGTCTCAAGTTGCGGTTTTTGTCAATGAAGGCCAGATTGCTGATGTCTTCACTCCAGGCATGTACACCCTCAGCACTGAGAACATGCCGATCATGTCCACGCTCAAGGGTTGGAAGTATGGTTTCAACTCTCCATTCGTTGCTGAGGTTTACTTCGTCAACACGAAGCGCTTCACCGACCTGAAATGGGGCACCATGAACCCGATCATGATGCGCGATCAAGACTTTGGCATCGTCCGAGTTCGTGCATTTGGTTCCTACACCATTTCGGTTAAGGATGCCGCGTCATTCCTGAAGAATGTAGTTGGTACTGACGGCGAGTTCACTAAAGACGAAATCGTTGGTCAGATTCGCAATGTCATCGTTTCCCGATTCAGCGATGTTATAGGCAATGCAAAGATTCCTGTACTAGACCTTGCGGGTAAGTACGGCGAGATGGGCAACTTCTTGGTTGAGCAAGTCCAACCATCTGTTGATGAGTATGGTCTTCAACTGCACCAGATGCTGATCGAGAACATCTCCTTGCCACCGGAGGTTGAGGAAGCCATCGATAAGCGGTCGAGCATGGGTGCTGTAGGAAATCTTGACAACTACATGAAGTACCAAGCTGCGCAAGGCATTGGCCAAGGTGGAGGCACCATGGGTGATGCTATGGGAGCAGGCATCGGATTTGCTATGGCTGGTCAAATGGCAAACAACATGGCCAATCAGGGTGGCGGAGCCGGCGCTCCTCCTCCGGTACCCGCCGAAGCTACCTATTTCGTGGCAGTCAACGGTGCACAGACAGGACCCTTCCCTCTTTCTCAGTTGTCTCAGCAAGCCTCCAGCGGGCAGTTCACACGAGATTCCTTAGTTTGGAAAAACGGAATGGCAGCCTGGACCGCGGCAGGACAAGTGGCAGAACTTGAGTCAGTATTCGGATCCGTCCCTCCCCCATTACCTCCTCAGTAAATGAGTCAAGTACCACCGGCAGCAACCGCATCGGAAAAGCGCTTTCCGTGTCATAACTGTGGGGCAAAGTTAGCCTTTGCCCCCGGAACTCATTCTCTGAAATGCGAATATTGCGGATTTGAAAATGAGATTCCTCAGTCAGCAGAGGAAATCCATGAACTAGATTTCCATGCCTACCTGGAGATAGCCCGGACAGAGTCTGTAGCCGATGCAGAGCAAACTGTTAAGTGCTCAGCGTGTGCCGCAGAGTTCACAGCGCGGGGAGATGCTACGTCTGACACTTGTCCCTTTTGTGGGTCCCACGCAATAATCGCTGTGGCAGCCGAGGTTCGGATTCGGCCTAAGTCACTTTTGCCCTTCAAATACAAGAAGGAAGAAGCCCGAACGGCTTATGAAGGCTGGCTTAAAAAATGTTGGCTTGCTCCCAACGACCTGAAGAAATTTGCTAGAGAAACGGGTGGTCTGCAAGGAATGTACATTCCTTACTGGACATACGACACCAATACCACCACTTGGTATAGCGGAATGCGTGGAATCCACCGGTATAGAACGGAATCTTATACAGATTCTAATGGCAACACGCAGACTCGGCAAGTGAGGGAGACAGACTGGTATCCCTGCTCTGGGACAGTCTTTGATCAGTTTGATGATGTATTGGTAAACGCTACTGATGCAGTTCCCCAGAAGCATGCTCAAGCGCTTAAAAACTGGGACCTCCCCAGCCTAGTTCCCTTCCAGGATATGTATCTATCGGGATTCCGAACCGTTCGCTATAAAACGGGTTTGGAAGATGGATTTGATGTCGCCAAAGGCATCATGCAACCCACGATTGACAGCAGCATTCGTTGGGATATCGGTGGTGATGAGCAGCGAATCCTCGATAAGAGAACTCAATACGACGATATCACCTTTAAGCATATTCTGCTGCCCGTTTGGCTTGGCGCCTATAAGTTCCGCGACAAGACATATTCCTTCTTGGTAAATGCCCGAACCGGCGAAGTAAAAGGCGATGCGCCAATTTCTTTCTGGAAGGTTCTTGGACTTATTCTCCTGGGTGTTATCATCATCGGCGGATTCATCTACCTGCAAGGTAAGGAATAAGAAGAAGTGGCATGGGCGTCTCGCCCAT